>NZ_CP092827.1:4930000-5530000 GCF_022533585.1 Pseudomonas sp. LS.1a | reverse complement strand
CGCGCACCGCCTGCTCGAACAGCTCGCCGCCCACCGGGTCGTAGATCACGTCCACCCCCTGGCCACCGGTCAGGCGTTTGATCTCGTCACGCAGGCTGGCCTGGCGGTAGTCGATCAGTTCGTCCGCCCCGGCCGCCTTGGCCACGGCCAGTTTTTCCGCACTGCTGGCGGCCGCGATTACCCGCGCACCCATGGCCTTGCCGATTTCCACCGCTGCCAGGCCGACCCCGCCGGACGCGCCCAGCACCAGCAGGGTCTCGCCCGCCTGCAGCTGGCCGCGCTGGCGCAGGGCGTGCATGGAGGTGCCGTAAGTCATGCCGAACGCCGCAGCAGTGGTGAAGTCCATGCTCGCCGGGATCGGCAGCACGTTGTAGAACGGCACCGCCACTTGCTCGGCAAACGCACCCCAGCCGGTCAGCGCCATGACCCGGTCGCCGACCTTGAACGCGCCGGCCTTTTCCCCGACTGCGGCCACCACACCCGCTGCCTCGCCGCCGGGGGAGAATGGCAATGGTGGCTGGAACTGGTACTTGCCTTCGATGATCAGGGTGTCGGGGAAATTGACCCCGGCGGCCTGGACATCCAGCAGGATCTCGTTTTTCTTTGGCACCGGGCTGGCCACCTCTTCCAGCACCAGGTTTTGCGCCGGGCCCAGGGTTTTGCACAACACAGCTTTCATCGGGGCTATTCCTTTGCGGGTCGTGGCCGATAAGTGTAGGAGGGCCGCCTGCCCGGTCAACGAGCATGGCCTGCCCTGATGTGCAGGCATAAGTGGCGGCACAAGCCCGGGCTTGGGTTTGAGCGGCATGCTGGGTAAGCTGGCGCCAACTGTATTTGAGGAGCGAATTCGTGAAAGCGTGGATCTTGATGGTGCTGGCGCTGCTGCTGCCGGCTGCGGCCATGGCCGAGGAAGCCAAGGAAGGGGCGCCCAAGGTAGCCTACATCAGCCTGAGCCCGCCCTTTGTCGGCAACTATGCCCTCGACGGCAGCCCGCGGCTGCGCGTGTACAAGGCCGACGTGGCCCTGCGCGTGACCGGCGACGAAGCCGCGAAGGCGGTGAAGCACCACGAGCCGCTGATCCGCAACCAGCTGGTGGCGCTGTTCACCCAGCAGTCGGTGGACAGCATGAGCAATGTCGAGGCCAAGGAGCATCTTCGCCAGGAAGCGCTGAAGCAGGTGCAACAGGTGATGGAAGCCGAAGAGGGCAAGCCGATCGTCGAAGACCTGCTGTTCAACAACCTGATCGTGCAGTGACCGGCAAGCCGGCTCTCTCAGGAACAGCGCAATCCGGACTGTGGCGCGATCCCTGTGGGAGCGGCTTTAGCCGCGAAGAATCCAACGCGGTGCATGGCACCGGCTGCGCCGGTGTTCGCGGGTAAACCCGCTCCCACAGGAATCGCGCAATCTTTCAGATTGTGAGCCGGGTATGCGCGGCTCAGGACGCCAGGCTACGGCGAAACCGCGCCAGCGCCACGCTGAAGAACACCAGGCCGATCACGGCCAGCGCCAGGATGTCTGGCCACACCACCGTCCACCCGGCATCACGGAACAGGATTGCGGCGCCAAGGCTGACGAAGTGCGTCGATGGCGATCCCTGCATCACCCATTGCAGCCACTGCGGCATGCTGTCCAGCGGCGTGCTGCCGCCGGACAGCAACAGCATCGGGATGATCACCGGGATCGCCAACAGGCCGAACTGCGGTGTCGAGCGCGCCAGGGTGGCGAGGAAAATGCCCAGCGCGGTACTGGCGAACAGGTACAGTGCGGTCACGGCCAGGAACAGTCCCATCGAACCGGACAGCGGCACGCCCAGCGCGCCCTTGACCACCACCACCAGCGAAATCCAGGTGCAGATCACCACCACCAGCGCGTTACTGGCGATTTTCGCCAGCATGATTTCCAGCGCGGTCAACGGCAGTACCAACAGGTGGTCGAGGGTGCCGTGCTCACGCTCGCGCAGCAGCGCGGTGCCGGTAAGGATGATCGCCAGGATGGTGATGTTGTTGACGATCTGGATCACCGCCAGGAACCAGCCACCCTCCAGGTTGGGGTTGAACAGGGCCTTGGCGTTGATTGCCACCGGGCTCTGCGTGTTGATCCGCTGGCTGTAGTCGAGCAGCTCGCGCTCGAAGATGCGGCCGATGTAGCCGGCACCCATGAATGCCTGGCTCATGGCCGTGGCGTCGACATTGATCTGCAGTTCCGGCGAGCGCCCGGCCAGCAGGTCGCTCTGGAAATTCACCGGCACGTTGATCACGAAGGTGTACTGGCCGCTGTCCATGGCCTGGTCCAGGCGCCCCGGGGCCAGCGGCACGGCGGGCTGGAACTCGGGCGGTTGCAGGGCTTCGCCAAGCTTGCGCGACAGCTGGCTGTGGTCTTCGTCCACTATCGCGACACTGGCGTTGTGCACGCCGATCACCGAGCCGGCTGCGGGCATGTAGATGGCCACGCTGAAGGCATACAGCAGGAACAACAGCAGCACACTGTCATGGCGCAGGCTGGTCAGCTCTTTCAGGCCCAGGCGCAGGGTGTGGTTCAGGCGCGACATCTCAGGCCTCCTGCTTCTTCAGCATGGCCAGGCTCAGGCCGGTGAACACGGCAAAGAAGCTCAGCAGGATCAGGCACTGCGGCCACAGTTCGCGCAGGCCCAGTGCCTTGGTGAAGGTGCCGACCGCGATGTCGAGGAAGTAGCCCGCCGGGAACAGCTGGCCCATCACCGCTGCCGCGCCGTCCAGCGACGAGCGTGGCACGATCAGCCCGGAAAACTGGATGGTCGGCAGGCTGGTGATGATCATGGTGCCCAGGATGGCGGCGATCTGGGTGCGGGTGAAGGCCGAGATCAGCAGGCCCAGGCTGGTGGTCGCCAGCAGGTAGGCGACGCCGCCACAGGCCAGGGCCAGCACGCTGCCCTTGAGCGGCACGGCGAACAGCCAGCGGTTCATCGCCACCAGCAGCGCCAGGTTGACCAGGCTCACGGCCAGGTAGGGCACCTGCTTGCCGAGCAGGAACTCCAGGCGGGTAAGGGGCGTGGCGTAGAAGTTGGTGATGGAACCGAGCTCTTTCTCGCGGACGATGCCGAGCGCGGTGAGCATGGCCGGGATGAAGGCCAGGATCAGTGCCATCACCCCCGGGCCGATGGCGTTCACGCTGACCACATCCTGGTTGTAGCGAAAACGGGTTTCCAGGCGCACCAGGTCCTGGCGCGGCTGCGGCTGCGGGCTGGCCTTGGCCAGTTGCTCGAGGTTGGCCTGGTGCACGGCTTCCACGTAGTTGCGGCTGGTTTCCGCGCGGAACGGCATGCCGCCGTCGAGCCAGGCGGCCACTACCGGTTGGCGCCCGGCGTACAGGTCGCGGCCAAAGCCGGGCGGAATTTCCAGCGCCAGTTTGATTTCCGAGCGCTGCAGGCGCTGATGCATTTCGCGGGTATCGCGGATGGGCGCCTGTTCGGCGAAATAGCGTGAGCCACGGAAGGCTTCGAGGTAGGCCCGGCTTTGCGGGCTCTGGTCCTGGTCGTGCACGGCGAAGGCGAGGTTTTCCACATCCAGGGAAATGCCATAGCCAAAGATCACCATCATGAACATCGCACCCAGCAGGGCGAAGGCCAGGCGCACCTTGTCGCGCAGCAGCTCCTTGCCCTCACGGCTGGCCACGGCCAGCAGGCGACGCAGGCTGAAGCCCTGGCGCAGCGCCGGCGCAGGCGTGGCGGCCTGCTCCAGCACGGCGTTGTCAGTGGCTTGTGGCGCCAGTTCCTGGGCCTGTTCCAGGCAGCGAACGAACGCGTCTTCCAGGGTGTTGCCCTGATACTGGCGCTGCAGGGCATCCGGCGTGTCGCAGGCCAGCACCCGGCCGGCATGCATCAGCGAGATGCGGTCGCAGCGCTGGGCTTCGTTCATGAAGTGAGTGGAGAGGAAAATGGTCACGCCCTGCTCGCGTGACAGCTCCACCAGCAAGCGCCAGAAGTCGTCGCGGGCGGCCGGGTCGACGCCGGAGGTGGGTTCGTCGAGGATCAGCACTTCCGGGCGGTGCAGCACCGCCACCGCCAGTGACAGGCGCTGGCGCAGGCCGAGGGGCAGGGCGCCGGATGGCTGGTCGGCGATGGCGCCCAGGTCGAAGCGCTCGATCAGTTCGTCGATACGCTGGGCGCTCTCGGCCTTGGGCAGGTCGAACAGGCGGGCATGCAGGGTCAGGTTCTGCCGGGTGCTGAGCTCTCCATACAGCGAGAAACTCTGTGACATGAAACCGACCCGCTTGCGCGTGGCCAGGTCGCTGGCATCCACCGGGCGGCCGAGCAGGCTGGCGCTGCCCTCGCTGGCCGGCATCAGGCCGGTGAGCACTTTCATGGTGGTGGTCTTGCCACAGCCGTTGGAGCCGAGGAAGCCGAAGATCTCCCCGCGGCCAATGGCGAAGCTGACCTTGTTCACTGCAGTGAAATCGCCAAAGCGCAGGGTCAGGTCGTGGGCCTCGATGGCGACCGGGCTGTCAGTGGCCGGACGCGGTGGAATGATGAGCGGAGAGTGTTGCGCCTTGCCCGCGCCCTGGTAGTGGGTGAAGGCGTCGTCCAGCTTGCCGCTGGGGGTGACTGCGGCCAGTTCATGGCTGGGGCCTGCGGCCAGCAGGCGGCCGCCATCGAGCATCAGGCAATGCTCGAACTGTTCGGCTTCCTCCATGTAGGCGGTGGCCACCAGCAGGGTCAGTTGCGGGCGCTGCGCGCGCACCTGTTCGACCAGCTCCCAGAAGCGCCGCCGTGACAGCGGGTCGACGCCGGTGGTCGGCTCGTCGAGGATCAGCAGGTCCGGCTCGTGGATCAGTGCGCAGCACAGGCCCAGCTTCTGCTTCATGCCGCCCGACAGCTTGCCCGCCGGGCGTTCTGCAAAGCGCTGCAGGTCGGTGGCCTGCAGCAGGTTGGCCATGCGCTGTTCGCACTCGCGGCGGCCGAGGCCGAACAGGGTGGCGAAAAAGCGGATGTTCTCGCGGATCGACAGCTCCGGATACAGGTTGTTGCCCAGCCCCTGCGGCATGAACGCCACTTTCGGGTACAGTGCCGCGCGATGGCGGCGCTGGCGGATCGAGCCACCCAGCACCTGCAGCTCGCCCTGTTGCAGGCGCTTGACGCCGGCAATCAGCCCTAGCAGGGTCGATTTGCCAGCCCCGTCAGGGCCGATCAGCGCGCAGCGAGTGCCCGCTGGCAGGCTGAAGCCAAGGGGGTGCAGGGCCAGCAGGCCGCCATAGCGATGGCTGATACCTTCGGCCAGCAGTGCCGGGGCGTTCATTGCAGGTTGGCCGGCCAGTCCACCTCAGCCGTGCGGACATAGCCGGCGCCTGGCATGCCCGGCTTGGCCTGCGGCACGGCGCCAGGGTCGGTCAGGCGTAGCTTGACCCGGAATACCAGCTTCTGCCGCTCGTCGCGGGTTTCCACCTGTTTGGGGGTGAACTGGGCCTTGGCCGCGACAAAGGCCACCTTCGCCGGCAGCGCCCGCTCGGGCAGGGCGTCGAGCACGATCCGCGCCTGGTCGCCGACGGTCAGCCGGCCGCTGGTGGAAGCCGGCAGGTAGAGGTTCATGTACTGGTCGCTGGGGTCGATCAGCATCAGTACGCGGCCGCCGGCCCCCAGCACTTCACCGGGTTCGGCCAGGCGCAGCTGGATAATGCCGTCGATCGGTGCGCGCAGGCTGCTGTCGTCTATTTCGCTGGTGAGTTGCGCCACCTGGGCCTCGGCGGCGCCGATGGCGGCCTTGATCGCCGCCAGTTGGGCGCGGGCGGCGACCACGGCGGCGTTGGCCGTGTCGAAGCGCGCCTGCTGTTGGTCGAGCAGCTGCTGGCTGGCGTACTTGCGCTGGAAGATCTCGCGCACGCGCTTGAGCTCCTGGCTGGCCAGCAGCAGTTCGCTCTGGCGCAGCTGCACGCTGGCCTGGGCGGCGGCGTAGTTTTCCCGGGCGCGCAGTACTTCGGCTTCGGCCTGGCTGCGCTGGGCCTGCATGGTGCGGGTGTCGATACGCGCCAGCAGCTGGCCGCGAGTGACCTTGTCACCTTCGTCGACCAGCACCTCGGCCAGGCGCCCGGGGATCTTGCTGGCGATCTGCACTTCGGTGGCTTCGAGGCGGCCGTTGCCCATGCTCAGGCCTTCGGGCAACTGGTCGTGGAGCGACTTCCAGTATCCCAGCCCGCCGGCTGCTGCGAGTAGGGCGATCAGCGCGGTGGCGAAGATCCTGGGGGCGTATCGGTTCATCGGTCTGCATCCTTGCGGTCATGCACACTGCATCATGGCTTGCGGTCATGAGCGACGTGTTGATGCCGGTCAAAGTCCTTATGCGGTGCCTGTGGGAGCGGCCAACTGTGCAAAGACTGACCTTAGCCGCAGTTTCAACGCAAAGCGACAATCACTGCCCATTGCTCTGGCGTCACCGGCATCACCGACAGGCGGCTGCCCTTTTGCACCAGCGGCAATTCGGCCAGGCCGGCCTGCTGCTTCAGCCAGCCCAGCTCCAGCACCCGCGGCAGGGTTTGCACGTGGGCCACATCCACCGCGCTCCACGGGTTCTTGTCGGTCGTGGCCTTGGCATCGTAGTAGTGGCTTTGCGGGTCCAGGGCGGTCGGGTCCGGGTAGGCCGCGCGGGTGATCCTGGCAATGCCGGCGATGCCGGGCTGCGGGCAGCTGGAATGGTAGAAGAAGAACTCGTCGCCAACGCTCATGGCCCGCAGGAAATTGCGCGCCTGGTAGTTGCGCACGCCGTCCCAGCGCGCTTCGCCGAGGCGGCCGAGGGCTTCGATGGAGAGCTCGTCGGGCTCGGATTTCATCAGCCAGTAGGCCATGGGTGCTGCTCCTGAAATGGTTTGAAATAACCTGTTGCACGAAACCGACAGCCGGTTGACGTCAAGGTTTGCGTGCGGACGCAGGTTGTCGGAAAATGCGCCCCGATTAAAGCGCGATGCTCCGGCGATACCCAGAAAATCGCCGAGCCTGAACAGTTTGCCTGGGGGGCAATCTTCGATGAATCAACGTAACAAGCCGGATCTGCTGTGGATCCTGGTGTTCATTTTCGGCCTGGGTGTGGTCACTACCGGTTATGCGCAAGGGTTCTGGGAGCGCAAGCTGGACAACGCCTATCAGATGCCGGTCGACGCCAGCCAGCCGCAACGTTGATGCCCCCGCCGGCGCCGCTCAACGCGGCGCCAGGTACCAGCCCCGGTCCGAGACCGTCCCCTGCAGCGGTACATCCCAACTGGCCTGGGCAAGCCGCTCGACCTTCTGGCATTCATGTGCCAGCCCCAACAGCAACGGCTTTTTCCAGGTCTGCCGACGCGCCTGGTAGGCCAGGCTGCGATCATAGAAACCACCGCCCATTCCCAGGCGCCCGCCCACTTCGTCGAAACCCACCAGCGGTAGCAGGATCAGGTCCAGCGACCAGATCGGGCGCTGGCGCTTGCGCTCGGTGACCGGCTCGGGAATGCGAAAGCGGTTGGGCTTGAGCTTCTCGCCCTGCTCGAAGCGCTGGAACACCATGCGCGTGCGCGGCCAGGCGTGCAGTACCGGCAGGTAGGTGCGCTTGCCGCGGCGCTGGGCTTCGCGCAGCAGCAGGCAAGGGTCGATTTCGCCGTCGTTGGGCAGGTACAGGGCAATGTGCCGGGCGCGGCGGAACAGCGGGTGCTGCGCCAGCTGGCGGTACAGGCCAACGGCGGCCTGGCGTTGCTGGGCAGGGGTGAGGGCGCGGCGGGCATTGCGGAGCAGGCGACGGAGCTGGGGGCGGGTGAGCTGCGCGGTGTCGGTCATGGCACGGGCGATCCCAGGTGCTGGCCAACGTGGTCGGCCAAAACGAATTGCCCGCCACAGGGGCGGGCAAGAGAATTCAGGCTCCCCGACAAGACCGCTATCGGTGTAGCCCTTGAACCCGAAAGTTCAAGGTGGAGATTGCAGGGGGCGTTAAGGCTTTCCGTCGGGCGGACATGCACACCGGCCCCAGCGTGCAACCCCCGTGGTTGTGCGTATCGGCTCAGGGACATAACCGACTGGCGCATCCCCCAGGGAGTGGCGCCAGTATACCAATCTCAGCCGATTTTGGTATCCGTGTCGTCGGACAGTGCCTGGTCGACCCGTTCCAGCAGGTCGCGCACCTGCTCGCGGGTGGTGCCGCCTGCCGGGGCAGCGTTGCGGTCTTCCTGGCGGTGCAGCATTTCGTGGGTGATGTTCAACGCAGCCATGACCGCGATGCGATCGGCGCCGATCACCTTGCCGCTGCTGCGGATCTCGCGCATCTTGCCGTCCAGGTAGCGCGCGGCGCTGACCAGGTTGTTGCGCTCTTCCGGCGGGCAGATGATCGAGTATTCCTTGTCGAGGATCTGCACGGTGACGCTATTGCTTGAACTCATGAGTCTTGCTCCAGGGCCTTGAGGCGTAAAATCATCGACTCGACCTTGCGCTTGGCGATCTCGTTCTTTTCGATGAGGTGGGCGCGCTCTTCGCGCCAGGATTTTTCCTGAGCTACTAGGAGTGCATTTTGCCGTTTTAGTTGCTCGACACGTTCGATCAGCAACTCGAATCGGCTCATCAGTGCCTGCAGGTCGTTCTCTTGCGTGGGTTGCACTCGATTCGCTCCGTCGTTCAGTCACCTGGCGATGATGCCTCTCCCTGGGCGGCGACGGCCAGTGCCGATGGTCTTGGCGCGCCTGCCGGTGCTAGGATACAAGGTCTCCATTCTAGTCATTGCGCCGTCTGGCGCCTAGCTGCCCATGCCCAATACCCAATCGCCCTACATCGCCTTCGCCATGCTGCTGTCCAGCAATGGTCATCCTGTCACCCCGGCCGAACTGCACGGCCTGCTGATCGGCCGCAGCTGCGCCGGTGCCGGCTTCGACGCCGACGGCTGGCTGGCCGATGCCGCCCAGTTGCTGGAAACCGAACCCGGTGACAGCGTGCGCAACGCCCTGGTCGGCCTGCAGGAAATGGTCAAGGGCGAGCTGACCAGCGACGACATGGCGATCGTCCTGCTGCTGCCTTCCGACGACGCCGCCCTGAGCGACCGCGCCACCGCGCTGGGCCAGTGGTGCCAAGGCTTCATTACCGGCTTCGGCCTGAATGCCGGTGGCAAGGACCTGTCCGACGAAGCCAAGGAAGTGCTGCAGGACCTGGTGGCCATTTCCCAGGTTCAGGAAGCCCTCGAAGAGTCCGACGATGGCGAGAGCGACTACATGGAAGTCATGGAATACCTGCGCGTGGCACCCCTGCTGCTGTTCTCCGAGCTGGCCAAGCCGGCCGCCCCCGCGCCCAAGCCATCGCTGCACTGATCAACCGGGGGTAGTCTGCCCATGAGCCACATTCCCAAGGCCGAATATGCCCGTCGGCGCAAGGCGCTGATGGCGCAGATGGTCCCCAACAGCATCGCCATCCTGCCCGCCGCCGCGGTTGCCATCCGCAACCGCGACGTCGAGCACGTGTACCGCCAGGACAGCGACTTCCAGTACCTCAGCGGCTTCCCCGAGCCGGAGGCGGTGATTGCGCTGATCCCGGGGCGCGAGCATGGCGAATACGTGTTGTTCTGCCGTGAGCGCAACCCCGAGCGCGAGCTGTGGGATGGTCTGCGAGCCGGCCAGGAAGGCGCGGTGCGCGATTTTGGCGCTGACGATGCCTTCCCCATCACCGACATCGACGAGATCCTGCCGGGCCTGATTGAAGGCCGCGAGCGGGTCTACAGCGCCATGGGCAGCAACCCCGAGTTCGACCGCCGGCTGATGGACTGGATCAACGTGATCCGCTCCAAGGCGCGCCTGGGGGCCCAGCCGCCGAACGAGTTCGTTGCGCTGGATCATCTGCTGCACGACATGCGCCTGTATAAATCGGCAGCGGAAGTGAAGGTGATGCGCGCTGCCGCAGCTATCTCGGCGCGGGCCCACGTGCGGGCCATGCAGGCCTGCCGGGCCGGGTTGCACGAGTACAGCCTGGAAGCCGAGCTGGACTACGAGTTTCGCAAGGGCGGGGCGAAGATGCCGGCTTACGGCTCGATCGTCGCGGCCGGGCGCAATGGCTGCATCCTGCACTATCAGCAGAACGACGCCCCGCTCAAGGATGGCGACCTGGTGCTGATCGATGCCGGCTGCGAGATCGACTGCTACGCCAGCGACATCACCCGTACCTTCCCGGTCAGCGGGCGGTTTTCCCCCGAGCAGAAGGCCATCTACGAGCTGGTGCTCAAGGCCCAGGCCGCGGCGTTTGCCGAAATCGCCCCCGGCAAGCACTGGAACCACGCCCACGAGGCGACCGTGCGGGTCATCACCGCGGGCCTGGTGGAACTGGGCCTGCTGACCGGCGAGGTGCAGGCGCTGATCGACAGCGAGGCCTATCGAGCCTTCTATATGCACCGCGCCGGGCACTGGCTGGGCATGGATGTGCACGATGTGGGCGAGTACAAGGTGGGCGGCGAGTGGCGGGTGCTTGAACCCGGCATGGCGCTGACCGTCGAGCCAGGCATCTACATAGGCGCCGACAATCAGGCCGTGGCGAAGAAATGGCGCGGCATTGGTGTAAGGATCGAGGACGACGTGGTAGTGACCAGGCAAGGCTGTGAAATCCTGACTTCGGGCGTGCCGCGCACGGTCGCCGAAATTGAGGCGCTGATGCAGGCTGCCCGCAAGGACGCCGCATGAATCGGGTAAACCTGGCGATCATCGGTGGCGGCCTGGTGGGCGCGAGCCTGGCCTTGGCCCTGCAGGCCGGGGCCAAGGCGCGAGGCTGGAAGATTCTGCTGATCGAGCCGTTCGCCCCCGGTGACAGCTTCCAGCCCAGCTACGATGCGCGTTCGTCGGCACTGTCGTTCGGTACCCAGCAGATCTACCAGCAGCTGGGCCTGTGGCAGGCCATCGGCCATCGCGCCGAGCCGATCCGGCAGATTCACGTGTCCGACCGCGGCCGCTTCGGCGCCACCCGCCTGGATGCCCTGGAAGAGGGCGTGCCAGCGCTTGGCTACGTGGTGGAAAACGCCTGGCTGGGCCAATGCCTGTGGCAAGGGCTGGACAGCGAGGTGGTGAGCTGGCGCTGCCCGGCGGAAGTGACCGCGATGCAGGCCATCGAAGGCGGCTACCGCCTGCAACTGAACGACGACACCCAGCTGGAATGCGACCTGGCGGTACTGGCCGACGGTGGCCGCTCCGGCCTGCGCGAACAACTCGGCATCCACGTGCGCCACACGCCTTACCAGCAGAGCGCGTTGATCGCCAATATCACCCCGGGCGAGGCCCACGGCGGCCAGGCCTTCGAGCGGTTCACCGAAGACGGCCCCATGGCCCTGCTACCGCTGCCGGATAACCGCTGCGCGCTGGTCTGGACCCGTCAGGGTATGGACGCGCGGCGTCTGGCCGACATCGACGAGCGCAATTTCCTGCGCGAGCTGCAGGGCGTGTTCGGCTATCGCCTGGGCGCCTTGCGCCAGGTGGGCGCAAGGCACCTTTACCCACTGTCGCTGATCGAGGCCCAGGAGCAGGTGCGGCCGCACCTGGTGGTGCTGGGCAACGCTGCGCACAGCCTGCACCCCATTGCCGGCCAAGGTTTCAACCTGTCGCTGCGTGACGTGCAGGCGCTGGCCGAGGCGTTGCTGGCCGGCCCGCAGCAGCCGGGCGACCTGACCACATTGCAGGCCTACCACCAGCGCCAGCGCCTGGACCAGGCGATGACCATCGGTTTTTCCGACCAGGTCACCCGCCTGTTCGGCAGTAGCCAGCCGTTGCTGGCTGCCGGGCGCAACCTTGGTCTGCTTGGGCTCGACCTGCTGCCACCGGCGAAAAGCTGGTTCGCCCGCCAGGCCATGGGCCTGGGCACCCGCCCCGATCCGCGAGGTCAGTCATGAGTGACGACGCGCGCAGGCTGGCGCGCCGGGCGCGCCTGTTGCGCTGGCGGCTGAACCTGTTCCCGCCGCACCTCGGCGCTGGTATCCACGTGCAGCACATCAGCCCGGACCTGCGCAGCGTCAAGGTGGCGATGAAGCTGACCCGCTGGAACCGCAATTATGTCGGCACCCAGTGCGGCGGCAGCCTGTACGGGATGGTCGACCCGTTCTACATGCTGCTGTTGATCGAGCAGCTGGGGCGTGACTACATCGTCTGGGACAAGGCCGCCAGCATCGATTTCATTTCGCCGGGCAAAGGCCCGGTGTATGCCGAACTCCACGTCGATGACGCGCTGCTGGACGAAATCCGCCAGCAGACCGCCACCGGCAAGAAGTGCCTGCCGCGTTTGCAGGTCGATATCCGCGACGGTGCCGGCGAGCTGGTGGCGCGGGTCGATAAAACCCTATATGTGCGGCTCAAGCCGCAAGCGAGGCTGGCGTAAGGCATGGAAATGCGCGCAGATCTGTTGATTGTCGGTGCCGGTATGGTCGGCAGCGCCCTGGCCCTGGCATTACGCCACAGTGGCTTGCAAATCCTCTTGCTCGACGGTGGCCCGCTGACGGTCAAGCCGTTCGATGCCCAGGCCCCGTTCGAGCCGCGCGTCAGCGCGCTGTCGGCAGCCAGCCAGCGCATCCTCGAGCGCCTTGGCGCCTGGGACGGTATTGCCCAGCGGCGTGCCACGCCCTACTCGGACATGCATGTGTGGGATGGCAGCGGCACCGGGCAGATTCACTTCTCGGCCGCCAGCGTGCATGCCCAGGTGCTCGGCCATATCGTCGAGAACCGGGTGGTGCAGGATGGCCTGCTGGAGCGCCTGCATGACAGCGACATCGGCCTGTTGCCCAACGCGCGGCTCGAACAGCTGCGCCGCTCCGGCGACGAGTGGCTGCTGACCCTCGCCGATGGCCGCCAGCTGCGTGCGCCGCTGGTGATCGCGGCCGACGGTGCCAACTCGGCAGTGCGGCGCCTGGCCGGCTGTGAAACCCGCGAGTGGGATTACCTGCACCACGCCATCGTCACCAGCGTGCGTTGCAGCGCGGGGCACCAGGCCACGGCCTGGCAGCGCTTCACCGATGACGGGCCGTTGGCGTTCCTGCCGTTGACCCGCGATGGCCAGCAAGACTGGTGCTCGATCGTGTGGTCGACCACCCCGGAGCATGCAGAACAGTTGATGGCGCTGGATGAAGCGGCCTTCCTGAAGGCCCTGGAGCGGGCTTTCGAGGGGCGCCTGGGGGATGTGCTGCAGGCCGACCCGCGGGTGTGCGTGCCGCTGCGCCAGCGCCACGCCAAGCGCTATGTGGATGAAGGCCTGGCATTGATTGGCGATGCTGCGCACACCATTCACCCGCTGGCCGGGCAGGGCGTCAACCTGGGCTTCCTCGATGCGGCGGTGCTGGCCGAAGTGCTGGTCAACGCCTGCGAGCGTGGCGAGCGGCTGGCGGATGTGAAGGTGCTGAGCCGTTACGAGCGGCGGCGCATGCCGCACAACCTGGCGCTGATGGCGGCGATGGAAGGGTTCGAGCGGTTGTTCCAGGCCAACCCGTTGCCGTTGCGCTGGTTGCGTAACAGCGGGTTGAAGCTGGTGGAGCAGATGCCGGAGGCCAAGGCGCTGTTCGTGCGGCAGGCGCTGGGTTTGAGCGGTGACCTGCCGGATCTGGCCAAGGCTTGATATTGCTGGGGCTGCTTTGCAGCCCTGTCGCGACACAAGGCCGCTCCCACAGGAGGATGCAATCTCTTGTGGGAGCGGCCTTGTGTCGCGACAGGGCTGCGAAGCAGCCCCCTCTGCAACATCCGGTAACGCCTATGTAGATGAGTCGGAAAATGGGATTCACTACCATTTGCGCCTCTCATACGATCCGAGGAGTGCTTTCCATGTTGCCACGCAAGCCCCTACTGGCCGCCCTGGCCCTGACCCTGTTCGGCGGCACCGCCCAGGCAGCGGACGAAGTGGTGGTGTACTCCTCGCGCATCGACGAGCTGATCAAGCCGGTGTTCGATGCCTATACCGCCAAGACCGGGGTCAAGATCAAGTTCATCACCGACAAGGAAGCCCCGCTGATGCAGCGCATCAAGGCCGAGGGCGACAACGGTGTGGCCGACCTGCTGCTGACCGTCGATGCCGGCAACCTGTGGCAGGCCGAGCAAATGGGCATCCTGCAGCCGATCAAGTCCGACATCATCGACCAGAACATCCCGCCGCAGTACCGTGCCTCGTCCCACGACTGGACCGGTCTGAGCCTGCGCGCCCGCACCATCATCTACTCCACCGAACGGGTCAAGCCGCAAGAGCTGAGCACCTACGAAGCCCTGGCTGACAAGCAGTGGGAAGGCCGCCTGTGCCTGCGCACGGCGAAGAAGGTGTACAACCAGTCGCTGACCGCCACCCTGATCGAGACCCACGGCGAGGCGAAGACCGAGCAGATCGTCAAAGGCTGGGTCAACAACCTGTCCACCGACGTATTCTCCGACGACAACGCGGTGATCCAGGCCATCGAAGCCGGCCAGTGCGACGTGGGCGTGGTCAACACTTACTACTACGGCCGCCTGCACAACCAGAACCCGAAACTGCCGGTGAAGATCTTCTGGCCCAACCAGGGTGACCGCGGCGTGCACGTGAACCTGTCGGGCATCGGCCTGACCAAGCATGCGCCACACCCGGAGGCGGCGAAAAAGCTGGTGGAGTGGATGACAGGCGAGGAAGCACAGAAGCTGTTCGCCGACATCAACCAGGAGTTCCCGGCCAACCCGAAGGTCAAGCCATCGGACGAAGTCGCGGCGTGGGGCAGCTTCAAGGCTGACAGCATTCCGGTGGAAATTGCCGGCAAGCGCCAGGCTGAAGCGATTCGCTTGATGGATCGGGCTGGCTGGAACTAAGCGCCAGGCTTTATCCTTCCGGGGCCTGCAAGGGCCCTTTCGCGGGTAAACCCGCTCCCACAGGACCGGCGCAAGGCTCAAAGCTTGCGCCGGTCCTGTGGGAGCGGGTTTACCCGCGAACGACCGCGCAGCGGTCGCCATCGCAATCGAGAATCAAGCCTTGCCCCACACCCCCCAACGCCGCTGGTACCTCCCGGTCGCCCTGATCGCCGCCCTGGTGCTCCTGCCCCTGAGCGTACTGCTGCTGTCCTGGCAATCGATCGACCTGCAGATCTGGTCGCACCTGCTCGACACCCAGATGAGCCGCCTGCTGGGCAATACCCTGACCCTGGTAGCAGGCGTGGGCATTGGCGTCACCGTGCTGGGCGTCAGCCTGGCCTGGCTCACCAGCCTCTGCGAGTTCCCCGGCCGGCGCTGGCTGGACTGGGCGCTGATGCTGCCGTTCGCCATCCCAGCGTACGTGCTGGCGTTCGTCTTCGTCGGCCTGCTCGATTTTGCCGGCCCGGTACAAAGTGCCCTGCGCGAGGTGTTCGGGCCGATGCGCCTGCCGCGGGTGCGCTCCACCGGCGGGGTGATCGTCGTCCTGGTGCTGGTGTTCTACCCGTATGTCTACCTGCTGGCGCGCACCGCATTCCTGGCCCAGGGCAAGGGCCTGATGGAAGCGGCGCGGGTGCTGGGGCTGTCCCCGCTGCAAGCGTTCTGGCGCGTGGCCCTGCCCATGGCTCGGCCTGCGGTCGGTGCCGGTATTGCCCTGGCCCTGATGGAAACCCTGGCCGACTTCGGCGCGGTGGCGGTGTTCAACTTCGACACCTTCACCACGGCCATCTACAAGACCTGGTACGGCTTCTTCAGCCTGTCCAGCGCGGCCCAGCTGGCCAGCCTGTTGCTGCTGGCGGTGATGCTGGTGCTGTATGGCGAGCGCCGCGCCAGGGGGGCCAGCCGCAGCGGCAACGAGCGGCCGCGCGGGCAGGCGCTGTATCACCTGCGCGGGGTAAAGGCATTGCTGGCCAGTGGCTGGTGCCTGCTGGTGTTTGCCTGTGCCTTTGTCATCCCGTTGCTGCAACTGCTGGCGTGGTTCTGGCAGCGCGGCCGGCATGACCTGGACGAGCGCTATGTCGGCCTGGTGCTGCACACCCTGTACCTGGGCGGCATGGCGGCGCTGGTCACGGTGTGCGTGGCGTTGCTGCTGGCCTTTGCCCGGCGCCAGGCGCCGACGGGCGGGATCCGCGCCGGGGTCGGCCTGGCCAACCTGGGCTATGCCTTGCCCGGCTCGGTGCTGGCGGTGTCGATCATGCTGGCCTTCAGTTACCTCGACAATCATCTGGTCATCCCGCTGTCCAGCTGGCTGGGTGGTGCCGGCAAACCGCTGCTGCTGGGCAGCCTGGCCGCCTTGCTGCTGGCCTACCTGGTGCGTTTCATCGCAGTGGCCTACGGGCCGCTGGAGAGCAGCCTGGAGCGTATCCGCCCGTCATTGCCCGAGGCATCCCGTAGCCTGGGCGTCGGTGGCGCGGGATTGTTTTTCAAGGTGTATCTGCCGCTGCTGGTGCCTGGCGCCCTCAGCGCCGCCTTGCTGGTGTTCGTCGACGTGCTCAAGGAAATGCCGGCCACCTTGCTGATGCGCCCGTTCGGCTGGGACACCCTGGCGGTACGGGTATTCGAGATGACCAGCGAGGGTGAGTGGGCGCGTGCATCGCTGCCGGCCCTGACCCTGGTGCTGGTGGGCTTGCTGCCGGTCATCGGCCTGATCCGCCGTTCGGCACGTCGACCCGGTCACAGTCACTGAGGGTGCCAGCTGGCGCCCTTGCGGCTACAATGCGCGGCACTCGCGCGGCGGGTGTCTGCAACAAAAGCTGATAAGAAAAGCTGACGACCCAATGTCATCGACCGCCGCCGCTTCGCCACGCCCGGAAGGAGAAACCCATGGGACAGCGCACGCTTTTGTATGACCTGCACCTGGCGCTTGGCGCCAAAACGGTCGATTTCGGTGGCTGGGACATGCCCCTGCACTATGGCTCGCAGGTCGAGGAGCACCATCAGGTGCGCAGCGATTGTGGGGTGTTCGATGTTTCCCACATGACCGTGATCGATGTCGATGGCTGCGACGCCACTGTCTGGTTGCAGCGTCTGCTGGCCAACGACGTGGCCCGCCTCGACGACACCGGCAAGGCGCTGTACAGCCTGCTGTTGCAGGCACAGGGCAGGGTGATCGACGACCTGATCGTCTACCGCACGGAACTCGGCTACCGCCTGGTCACCAACGCTGCCACCCGGACCAAAGTGCTCGACTGGCTGCAACTGCAGCGCGAGGGCTTTGCCGTGGACTTCCAGGTCCGCTCCGACCTGGCCATTCTTGCCATCCAGGGCCCGCATGCCCGCGAAAAGGTCGCGGCCCTGCTCAGCCCCGCGCGCGCGGCGCTGATCCGCGAACTGCGCCCGTTCGAAGGTGTTGCCGAAGGTGACTGGTTCATTGCCCGCACCGGCTATACCGGTGAAGATGGCCTGGAAATCATGCTCCCGGGCGAGCAGGCCGTGGCCTTCTTCAACGACCTGGTCGGCGCAGGCATCGCCCCCAGCGGCCTGGGCGCCCGCGACACCTTGCGCCTGGAAGCTGGCATGAACCTGTACGGCCAGGACATCGACGAAACCCACACCCCGCTCACCTCCAACCTGGGCTGGAGCATCGCCTGGGAGCCGGCCGAGCGTGACTTCATCGGTCGCGCCGGTCTGCTGGCGGAAATCGAACAGGGCGTGCAGGAAAAACTGGTCGGCCTGGTGCTGGAGGAGCGCGGCGTGCTGCGTGCCCATCAGGTGGTGCGTGTGGCCGGGATTGGCGAAGGAGAGATCACCAGTGGTAGTTTCTCGCCTACGCTGAGCAAGTCCATTGCCCTTGCCCGCGTGCCCATGGCCACCGGCGACCGGGCCGAGGTGGAAATCCGCGGCAAGTGGTACCCGGTGCGGGTGGTCAAACCGACCTTCGTGCGCCACGGCAAGATCCTGATCTGAACAATTTTTAACCGGCGGGCGTACCGCTGAGCCAATCGAGGAATTCAAGACATGAGCAATATCCCCGCCGACCTGCGTTTTGCCGAAAGCCACGAGTGGGCTCGCCTGGAAGCCGATGGCACCGTGACCGTGGGTATCAGCGACCACGCTCAGGAAGCCCTGGGTGACGTGGTGTTCGTCGAGCTGGCCGAAGTCGGCAAGGTGTTTGGCGCTGGCGATGCTGCCGGTGTGGTCGAGTCGGTCAAAGCCGCTTCGGACATCTATGCCCCGGTCGCCGGCGAAGTGATCGCGGTCAACGAAGAGCTGGCCGACAGCCCTGAACTGCTCAACGAAGAACCTTACGAGTCGTGGATCTTCAAGCTCAAGCCAAGCAACCCGGCCGAGCTGGACAAGCTGCTGGATGCTGCTGGCTACAAGGCTTTGATCGGCGAGTAAGACCGCGTCGCCTTCTTCGCGGCTAAAGCCGCTCCCACAGGTACTGCATAGCATCTGATACCTGTGCGGTCCCTGTGGGAGCGGCTTTAGCCGCGAAGAGGCCGGGCCTGCAAGCAACTTTCCCCGCAAAATCGGCAATCCCTTCCTAGACTTGTAAGTCTCCATGAGAGCTGTTCCAGGAAGAGAGCGTCGTCATGTCCCAGTCGCCATCCCTGCATCAACTGCAAGAGCTCAACCCTTTCCTGCGTCGCCATCTGGGCCCCGATGCCGCGGAGCAGCAGGCCATGCTCAACGCGCTGGGGGTCGCCAGCCGCAGTGAGCTGATCGAGCAGACCGTACCGCCAGACATCCGCCTCAATCGCCCCCTCGACCTGCCGCCGGCGCTGGACGAACAGGCCGCCCTGGCCAAGCTCGCCGGTTACGCCGGGCAGAACCAGGTCTGGACCAGCCTGATCGGCATGGGCTACCACGGCACCATCACCCCCACGGTCATTCTGCGCAACGTGCTGGAAAACCCCGGCTGGTACACCGCCTATACCCCCTATCAGCCCGAAATTGCCCAAGGCCGGCTGGAGGCGCTGCTGAACTTCCAGCAGATGGTCATCGACCTCACCGGGCTGGCCCTGGCCAATGCCTCGCTACTCGACGAAGCCACCGCCGCCGCCGAGGCCATGGCCTTGGCCAAGCGGGTGGCGCGCAACAAGAGCAACGCTTTTTTCGCCGACGAACACTGTCACCCGCAGACCCTGTCAGTACTCAAGACCCGCGCCGAGGGCTTTGGCTTCGAGCTGATCGTCGACTCTGTGGATAACCTTGGCAAACACGCAGTTTTCGGTGCCTTGCTGCAGTACCCGGACACCCACGGCGAGGTACGCGACCTGCGCCCGCTGATCGACCATTTGCACAGCCAGCATGCCCTGGCCTGCGTCGCCGCCGACCTGCTCAGCCTGGTGGTGCTGGCACCGCCCGGGGAGCTGGGCGCCGATGTGGTGCTGGGCTCGACCCAGCGCTTTGGCGTGCCGATGGGCTATGGCGGCCCCCACGCGGCCTATTTCGCCTGCCGCGATGACTACAAGCGGGCCATGCCGGGGCGCATCATCGGCGTGTCGCGCGATGCCCGTGGCAACACCGCGCTGCGCATGGCCCTGCAGACCCGCGAGCAGCATATTCGCCGCGAGAAGGCCAACTCCAACATCTGCACGGCTCAGGTGCTGCTGGCCAACATTGCCGGCTTCTACGCGGTGTACCACGGCCCGGAAGGCCTGCAGCGCATTGCCCAGCGTGTGCACCGGCTGACCTTCATCCTGGCCGCCGGCCTCGAAGCCAAGGGCATCAAGCGCCTCAACCAGCATTTCTTCGACACCCTCACCCTGGACGTCGGCGGCACCCAGGCGGCCATCATCGAAAGTGCCGAAGCCGCGCAGATCAACCTGCGCATCCTCGGCCGCGGGCACCTGGGCGTGAGCCTGGACGAGACCTGCTCGGAGCAGACGGTGCTGCGCCTGTTCGACATCTTCCTGGGGGTGGACCACGGCCTGGATATCGCTGCACTCGACCAGTTGGCCCTGCCCGAAGGCATCCCTGCCAGCCTGGTGCGGCGCACGCCGTTCCTGGCCCACCCGGTGTTCAACCTGCACCACAGCGAAACCGAGATGCTGCGCTACCTCAAGCAGCTGGAGAACAAGGACCTGGCGCTGAACCAGTCGATGATCCCGCTGGGCTCCTGCACCATGAAGCTCAACGCCACCAGCGAGATGATCCCTATCACCTGGCCTGGCTTTGCCCAGCTGCACCCGTTTGCTCCGGCGGCCCAGGCCACCGGCTACAAGGCGATGATCGACGAACTGGAAAGCTGGCTGTGCGCCATTACCGGCTTCGATGCCATCTGCATGCAGCCCAACTCTGGTGCCCAGGGTGAGTACGCCGGCCTGATGGCCATTACCCGCTACCACCGCAGCCGCCACCAGCCGCAACGTACCCTGTGCCTGATCCCGTCGTCGGCCCACGGCACCAACCCGGCGTCGGCGCAAATGGCCGGCATGGAGGTGGTGATTGTCGATTGCGACGATGATGGCAACGTTGACCTGGCAGACCTCAAGGCCAAGGCTCACGCGGCCGGGGACCGTTTGTCGTGCCTGATGATCACTTACCCGTCGACCCATGGCGTGTATGAAGAGGGTATTCGCGAAATCTGCGAAGTGGTCCACCAGCACGGTGGCCAGGTGTACATGGACGGCGCCAACCTCAATGCCCAGGTGGGGCTGGCACGGCCGGCGGATATCGGCGCCGACGTTTCGCACATGAACCTGCACAAGACCTTCTGCATCCCCCACGGCGGTGGTGGCCCGGGCATGGGCCCGATCGGTATCGGCGCGCACCTCAAGCCGTTCGTCGCCAGCCACCCGGTGGTGCCGGTGCCCGGCCTGGACCCGAACAACAGCGCGGTCAGCGCCGCGCCCTGGGGCAGTGCGAGCATCCTGCCGATCAGCTGGATGTACATTGCCATGATGGGCCCGCAGCTGGCCGATGCCAGCGAGGTGGCGATCCTCTCGGCCAACTACCTGGCCAGCCAGCTGGGGGGGGCCTTCCCGGTGCTGTACCGCGGGCGCAACCAGCGGGTGGCGCATGAGTGCATCCTCGACCTGCGGCCGCTGAAGGCGCTGACCGGCATCAGCGAAGAGGACGTGGCCAAGCGCCTGATGGACTATGGCTTCCACGCGCCGACCATGTCGTTCCCGGTACCGGGCACGCTGATGGTCGAGCCGACCGAGAGTGAATCGAAAGCCGAGCTGGACCGTTTCGTCGAGGCAATGCTGGCGATTCGGGCGGAAATTGGCGAAGTGCAGGAGGGCAACTGGCCGGCGGAGAACAATCCGCTCAAGCATGCGCCGCATACCCTGGCCGATGTGCTGGCGGTGTGGGACAGGCCCTACAGCCTGGAGCAGGCGGTGGCGCCCAGTGCTCACGTGCGCCAGCACAAGTACTGGCCAGCGGTGAACCGGGTCGACAACGTGTATGGGGACAGGAATCTCTTCTGTGCTTGTGTGCCGGTGGAGGCTTATCGCTAATTGTAATTTGCCTTTGCCGGCCTCTTCGCGGGTAAACCCGCTCCCACAAGGTTTGTACAAGTTTTGAGTACTGCGCAATACCTGTGGGAGCGGGTTCACCCGCGAAGCAGGCGACGCGGTTACTCGGCTACCGCATTCTTGGCCAGGATGGCATTGGCCAGTTCCATGTCGGAAGCCTGCATCCCCGGGTTCTCCGCGCGGGCCTGGCGAATCGCCGCTTCAAGGAACGGCCCGCGGATTGCGCCTTCGCTGGCCACGAAGCTGCCGGCGTCATCCTGCGCCGCCATCACCAGCTTGTGATCCCCGGAGGTCAGATAGCTCGATGCCGTGGTAGCACCGGTAGTCATCACGTTACGCCAGAAGGTATCGGCCATGGCCGAGCCGATAGGTAGCGAAAGCAAGGCAGCAGCAGCGATGGCGGTTTTGACACGCATGTTGAAACACCTCGAAGGGTGAGGGTTGAAGATGCGCGGTTTGATCCTGCTACAGGGCTGCAAGTTCCTTGAATACAAAGGATTTTTGCTCAGGAACAAGCCCGTAGCACTTCCTCTGCACAGGTCTGCCCGCTGGCCACTTTGGCCTCGCCGCAGCGGCGCAGATCAAGCAATCCATCAGCTACGGCCTGACGCCGCAAACTGGCCAGGTCGCTGCCCGGGCCTATCTGGGCGCGCAGGCTGTCGCTGGGCACCAGCAGCTCGAACAACCCCGTGCGGCCGTGGAACCCGGTGCCGCGACAGGTGCGGCACGGCTGGCCACCGGGCACCGCTGCCTCACCCCGGCAATCCGCGCACAGTGTGCGCACCAACCGCTGGGCCATGACCCCGACCAGCGTCGCCTTTATCAGGTAGTCGGCCACACCCAGTTCCTGAAGGCGGGTGATTGCACCACAGGCGTCGTTGGTATGCAGGGTCGACAGCACCAGGTGCCCGGTCAGGGCCGCCTGCACCGCCACCAGGGCAGTTTCGCGGTCGCGGATTTCGCCAATCATGATGATGTCCGGGTCCTGGCGCAGCATGGCCCGCACCCCGTTGGCAAAACCCAGGTCGAGGGCGGGCTGCACCTGCAACTGGTTGAAGGCGGGTTCCAGGCGCTCGATCGGGTCTTCGATGGTGCACAGGTTGACTTGCGGCGTGGCCAGCAGCTTGAGGCTGGCGTACAGCGTGCTGGTCTTGCCGGAACCGGTGGGGCCGGTGACCAGGATGATGCCCTGGCGCTGGCGCAGCAGGCCTTGCCACTGGTCCAGTTGTGGCCCTTCCAGGCCGAGCCGTTCGAAGCCTTCCTGCAACTGATGAGGGTCGAACAGGCGCAGCACCAGTTTTTCGCCGTACGGGGTCGGCAGGGTCGACAGCCGTAGTTCTACCTCACCGCCGCCAGGCAGGCGGCTTTGCAGCCGGCCATCCTGCGGCCGGCGTTTTTCTGCGACATCCATGCGCCCCAGGTGCTTCAGGCGGCTGACCAGCGCCAGGGTTACCCCGACGGGAAAGGCATAGATGCTGTGCAGCAGGCCGTCGATGCGGTAGCGCAGCTGGCCTTGCTCGCGGCGTGGCTCCAGGTGGATATCACTGGCGCGCTGCTCGATGGCGTACTGCAGCAGCCAGTCGACGATATGCACGATGTGCGCGTCGTCCGCGCTGGCCTCGGCCTGGCGCTTGCCCAGCTCCAGCAGCTGTTGGAGTTCGCCCAGGCTGGCTGACTGCTGGGATTGCGCGCTCTTTACCGATTGGGCCAGGCGGTGGAACGACTGCCCTGCCTGGCGGATCTGCAGCGGGCTGGCCAGCACGCGATGGATCGGCCGGCCCAGGCTGCGGGAGAGATCGGCCTGCCAGTCATCCTGGTAGGGCTGGGCGCTGGCGACGGTGACGCTGGAGGTGTCGGCGGCGACGATGAGGATGCCATGGCGCTGGGCGAAGGCCGGGGCCATCAGGCCGGTGACCTGGGGCAGGTCCAGTTGCAGCGGGTCGATGCGCAGGTAGGGCTGGCCGACCTTGTTGGCCAGCCATTGGCAGAGGCGGTCCAGGTCCAGGGGCTGACCAGGTTGTCTGCGGTCTTCCAGGGCGCAGGCGGCGATCTGCTCCAGCGGGTGGGTGGTTGGGTGGGTGGCGGCGTGTTCGAGTACCTGCAGGGTGTCGTTGGCGTGCAGGTGCTCGTCCATGAGCAGGGCCTGGAGCACGCGTTTGAGGTCGAGTGCCGGGTTGTCGGGGGTGTGCATGGTTGGCGTCCGTGCCTGATAGGGGAGTGCTGATCAAGGGTAGCCGGGCGAGGGAGGGTTACCGAAGGTGAAAGGTTTCGGGATTTTGCTTTGCTTGTCCCGGCCATTTCGCGGGTAAACCCGCTCCCACAGGACCGCACAAACCTGAATGTTGTGCAGTACCTGTGGGAGCGGGTTTACCCGCGAAGAGGCCGGGAAAAGCACCGAGCATGATTCAGACCACCGCCAGCTCCACCCGCTGCAGGTTGCTCAGGCTCACCTCGCCCACACACACCAGGTTACGCAGTTTCTGCGCAATCACTTCGGCCCGGTGCCAGCTAAGGCCACCGATGCCAACTTCGATATCCAGCCAGTCATCCTGCTGGCTGACCTGCACGCTGTGTGGGGTCAGGAACTGCAGGGCAAACAGGTTGAGCACCCGGCACAGGCTGTCAGGCTCGGCCTCGGCCTGCAGGCGATAGTGCACGGTGCTGTGGGCGCTGCTGGCGGCCCAGGCGTCGGTACGAGGCTGTGCGTTCATGTCGGTCTCCGCAAGTGTGGGAGAAATTCTTGCACGTTGGTGGCGGTATTTTTTCGCTATGATTTGATCGTTTCGCTGTATTGGCGAATTGTTCTATTCGTGCGATGCTGCCAAGGAGAATTATCAATGCAAAGCGAGCTGGACGCCTACGACCGCCGTATCCTCGAACTGCTGCAGGAGGACGCTTCGCTGTCCAGCGCGCAGATCGCCGAACGCGTGGGGCTGTCGCAATCGCCGTGCTGGCGGCGTATCCAGCGGTTGAAGGAGGAGGGGGTGATTCGCGGGCAGGTGACCTTGCTGGATCGCAAGAAGGTCGGCCTGAACACGCAGATTTTCGCCGAGGTAAAACTGAACGCCCATGGGCGTTCCAACTTCACCGAGTTCACCGAGGCGATCCGCGGGTTTCCAGAGGTGCTGGAGTGCTATGTGCTGATGGGGTCGGTGGACTTTCTATTGCGCATCGTCACCCCGGATATCGAGGCTTATGAACGGTTCTTCTTCGAAAAACTGTCGAACGTGCCGGGGATTCAGGAGGTGAACTCGATCGTGGCGTTGTCGGAGATCAAGTCCACCACCAGCCTGCCACTGTCGCGTTGAGGCATTCGCGGGTAAACCCGCTCCCACAGGGTTATCAGTGAGCCAGAGAGCAGCGCGAGCCCTGTGGGAGCGGGTTTACCCGCGAAGAAAACGACGCGGTATCAAGCCTTGAGCAGGTGCTTCCAGCCGCGGCTCTGATCCACCGCCCGGGCCTGTTCGATACGTGCTTCCAGCACTTCATCGCTGATTGGCTGCTCGGCCAGCTCATGCAGCTTCTTCAGGTCGCCATACAGGCGGTCCATCTGCGGCGCTTCCAGCACCTGACGGGCATGGTGCAGCCAGGCCAGCAGCTGTTCGATACGCGGCAGCTGCTCGGCCAGGTCTTCCGGACGCTGGGTGTACAGCGGCAGCTTCAATGCCCGGCCTTCCTCGCCCAGCAGGTGCGCCAGCCAGCTGGCCAGCTGCGCCTTGCCCTGACGCTCGCCACGGCCTTTGCGTTCCACGGTCCAGGCACGGGCCAGCAGCCAGCGCGAGGTTTCCAGCGAGAACTGGCCCCAGCGTACGTCTTCCAGCTCTTCGGCGAACTGCTCTGGGGCGGCGCGGCGGATGTCTTCGTCTTCGTTGCCGGCCTGCACCAGCGGGCGCCAGTCTTCGAGCAGGGCGTCGAGGCTGTTGCGCAGGTCTCGGGTGGTGGCGCGCGGCGCGGCCTGGCCCAGGCTGGCGGTAATCGCACGCAGTTCGCTCAGGCACTCGACCCAGTCCTGCAGCAGGCGCCAGTGGCCGTTGTGGCGGTATTGCTCGGCCAGGCGCTGGCTGCTGCCCAGCAGTTGCCAGGCCAGTGCGGCGTAGGCGTCATCCACGGCCATTTCGGCTTCCAGCTCGGTGTGCGGCAGGCCCAGCTCGTAGCTGTCCGGCTCCAGCAGGCGGTAGCCACGCTCGGCCTTGCTGATGTCGCATGGCATCAGCGGCAGGCTGGCGGCCAGCTCGGCGGCCAGTTCCAGCAGGGCCTGCGGTTCACCTTCGCGCAGTTCCAGTTCCAGCTCGCAGATTTCTTCCTTGCGCTTGCCGGCGATCACGAAGCCCTGGTCCAGTGCAGCCTCGATCACCACCTTGCTCTTGCCACGGCCCCAGGCGATTTCGGCGTATTCACGGCTGAAGTCGGTGGTGAACAGCGGCTTGATGGTCTTTTTGTCCAGGTTGGCCAGTTGCGCGGGCCAGCAGCTGTCGTCGAGCTTCTTCAGGTCGAGCTTGACCTTGTCCAGCTGCCATTCGTGCTCGTTGCGCTCGGACAGGCCGGCCACGCTGGTGCCGCGGCACTTGAGGGTCTGGATGATGGCCTCGCCATCGCGGCGCAGGCGCAGGGCGACACGGGCAGCGGAGAGCTCGCGCTCCGGGGTGTCGAAGTACTGGTTGAGCAGTTCGCGGGTCTGCCAGCCGGACTTGTTGCGCTTTTTCAGCAGAGGGTGCTCGCGCAGGGCGGCAAGGGTCTCGCGGCTGGCGCGGAGCTTGAGTTCGGTTTCTTTGTGCATCACAGGCTCGAAGAAGGGGGCGTGGTTGCCCAGCAGTCTACAGGAGTCGGCTCTCGTCTGTTGGATCGTGGTGGCTTCTTCGCGGGTAAACCCGCTCCTACAGGTACTGTGCTGCCCCCAGGTGCGGCGCTTTCCCTGTGGGAGCGGGTTTACCCGCGAAGAAGCCCACACGGTTGGACGGCATTGCTATGATGGGCAACGCTTCCGAGGAGTACGCGCATGCCGTTGCCGACGCTGAAAGACCAGTTCGCCGCCCTGATCGCCGCGCCCTCGGTCAGTTGCACCCAGCCTGCGCTGGACCAGTCAAACCGTCAGGTCATCGACCTGCTGGCCGGTTGGCTGGGTGACCTTGGCTTCAACTGCGACATTCGCCAGGTCAGCCCCGGCAAGTTCAACCTGCTGGCCAGCCGTGGCACTGGCCCGGGTGGCCTGGTGCTGGCGGGGCACAGCGACACCGTACCTTATGACGAACAGCTGTGGGCCAGCGACCCGCTGAAACTGACCGAAACCGACGGCCGCTGGGTCGGCCTGGGCAGTTGCGACATGAAGGGCTTCTTCGCCCTGGTCATCGAGGCGGTCATCCCACTGCTGGAGCACGATTTCAAGCAGCCGCTGCTGATCCTTGCCACCTGTGACGAAGAAAGCTCCATGTCCGGCGCCCGTGCCCTGGCCGAGGCCGGTCAGCCGCTCGGCCGTGCCGCGGTGATCGGCGAGCCCACCGGGCTGCGGCCGATCCGCATGCACAAGGGCATCCTCATGGACCGCATCGACATCCTCGGGCGCAGCGGCCACTCCTCGGACCCAAGCCTGGGCCGCAGTGCCATGGAGGCCATGCACGCAGTGATGGGCGAGCTGATGGGTTTGCGCCAGCAATGGCAGCAGACCTACCGCAACCCGCAATTCACCGTGCCGACCCCGACCATGAACTTCGGCTGCATCCATGGCGGCGACAACCCCAACCGTATCTGCGGCCAGTGCGCCCTGGAATTCGACCTGCGCCCGCTGCCAGGCATGGACGTGGAGCAACTGCGCGCGGCCATCCGCGCCAAGCTGGTGCCCGTGGCAGAGCGCTTTGAGGTGCGCATCGACTATGCACCGTTGTTCCCGGAGGTGCCGCCATTCGAGCAGGCTGCCGACGCCGAGCTGGTGCAAGTGGCGGAGCGCCTTACCGGCCACCGCGCCGAAGCGGTGGCGTTCGGCACCGAAGCGCCTTATCTTCAGCAACTGGGCTGCCAGACCATCGTGCTGGGCCCCGGCGACATCGCCTGTGCCCACCAGCCCGGCGAATACCTTGAAATGTCACGAATCGAGCCTACCGTGCGTCTATTGCGTGACCTGATCCGGCACTATTGCCTGAACTAAACGTCAACCGGACTGATTCGTTCCTGCCTAGAGGAGACCGCGCGTGACCGCAAGCCTGTTCCGACGATGATCCTGAACGCCCCCTGTATCGCCGTTCTCCGTCCACTTATCCACAGGCCCTGTCATGCCCGACTACGTCAACTGGCTGCGTCATGCCTCCCCGTACATCAATGCCCATCGCGACTGCACCTTCGTGGTCATGCTCCCTGGCGATGGGGTGGAACACCCTAATTTCGGCAACATCGTCCACGACCTGGTGCTGCTGCACAGCCTGGGCGTGCGTCTGGTGCTGGTGCATGGCTCGCGTCCGCAGATCGAAAGCCGCCTGGCTGATCGCGGCCTGACCCCGCACTACCACCGTGGCATGCGCATCACTGATGCCGCCACCCTGGACTGCGTGATCGATGCCGTCGGCGCCTTGCGCCTGGCCATCGAGGCACGCCTGTCGATGGACATCGCCGCTTCGCCGATGCAGGGCTCGCGCCTGCGCGTGGCGTCCGGCAACCTGGTAACGGCGCGGCCGATCGGCGTGCTCGAAGGCGTGGACTACCACCACACCGGCGAAGTGCGCCGGGTCGACCGCAAGGGCATCAGCCGCCTGCTTGACGAGCGCTCCATCGTGCTGTTGTCGCCGCTGGGCTACTCGCCCACGGGGGAAATCTTCAACCTGGCCTGCGAAGACGTGGCCACCCGCGCCGCCATCGAACTGGGGGCCGACAAGCTGCTGCTGTTCGGCGCCGAGCCGGGCCTGCTGGACGAGGACGGCAAGCTGGTGCGCGAACTGCGCCCACAGCAGGTTGCCCCGCATTTGCAGCGCCTGGGCAGCGATTACCAGGGCGAGCTGCTGGACGCCGCGGCCGAGGCTTGCAAAGGCGGCGTGGCGCGCAGCCATATCGTCAGCTATGCCGAGGACGGCGCCTTGCTGACCGAACTGTTCACCCGTGGCGGTGGCGGCACGCTGGTGTCGCAGGAGCAGTTCGAAGTGGTGCGCGAGGCGACCATCGAGGACGTGGGCGGTTTGCTGGAGCTGATCAGCCCGCTGGAAGAGCAGGGCATCCTCGTGCGCCGTTCGCGTGAGGTGCTGGAGCGGGAGATCGAGCAGTTCAGCGTGGTCGAGCGCGAGGGCATGATCATCGCCTGTGCGGCGTTGTACCCGATTGCCGATTCCGACGCCGGCGAGCTGGCGTGCCTGGCGGTGAACCCGGAGTACCGCCATGGCGGGCGTGGCGACGAGCTGCTGGAGCGCATCGAAAGCCGGGCGCGGCAGTTGGGCTTGAACACCCTGTTCGTGCTGACGACGCGTACCGCGCACTGGTTCCGCGAGCGCGGGTTTGCGCCGAGCGGGGTCGAGCGGCTGCCGGCGGCGCGGGCTTCGCTGTACAACTACCAGCGCAATTCGAAGATTTTCGAGAAGCCCTTGTAAGCCTGTACCGGCCTCTTCGCGGGTGAACCCGCTCCCACAGGATCTTCACCGGACCTGAGGCCGGCGCGGTCCCTGTGGGAGCGGGTTTACCCGCGAAGCAGGCGACACCGATCTCGAACAAAAACGCCGCCCTTGTGGGCGGCGTTTTCGTTTACACGGTATGCAGGTACCAGTTGTACTCGAGGTCGGAGATCGAATGCTCGAACTCCTCCAGCTCGCTCTCCTTGCACGCGACGAAGATGTCGATGTATTTCGGATCGATGTACTTGTTCAGGATCTCGCTGTCGTCCAGCTCGCGCAGGGCATCGCGCAGGTTGTTCGGCAGGCTCTGCTCCAGTTGCTCGTACGAGTTGCCTTCGATCGGCTCACCCGGCTCGACCTTGTTGGTCAGGCCATGGTGCACGCCGGCCAGTACGGCAGCCATCATCAGGTACGGGTTGGCGTCGGCACCAGCCACGCGGTGCTCGATGCGCACGGCGTCCGGCGAACCGGTCGGCACGCGCAGGGCCACGGTGCGGTTGTCCAGGCCCCAGCTTGGCGCGTTCGGTACATAGAACTGCGCACCGAAGCGGCGGTACGAGTTGACGTTCGGGCAAAGGAACGCCATGGATGCGGGCAGGGTCTCGAGCACACCGCCGACAGCGTGACGTAGCGCGGCGTTCTGCTCGGGATCCTCGCTGGTGAAGATGTTGTTGCCATCTTTGTCCAGCACGGAAATGTGTACATGCAGGCCGTTGCCTGCCTGGCCCGGGTAGGGCTTGGCCATGAAGGTGGTGTCCATTTCATGGTCGTAGGCGATGTTCTTGATCAACCGCTTGAGCAGTACCGCGTAGTCGCAGGCCTTGAGCGGGTCGGCCACGTGGTGCAGGTTGACTTCGAACTGCGCCGGGGCGCTTTCCTTGACGATGGCGTCGGCCGGGATGCCTTGCTCCTTCGCGCCTTCCAGGATGTCCTGCAGGCAGTCGGCATATTCGTCGAGGTCGTCGATCAGGTACACCTGGGTCGACTGCGGGCGCTTGCCCGAAATTGGCGAGCGCGGCGGCTGCGGACGGCCGTTCACGTTCTCCTGGTCGATCAGGTAGAACTCCAGCTCGAACGCGGCGCAGATGGTCAGGCCCATCTCGGTGAACTTGCTCACCACCTGACGCAGCACTTCACGCGGGTCGGCGAAGAACGGCTCGCCTTCGAGTTCGTGCATGGTCATCAGCAACTGGGCGGTAGGGCGCTTTTGCCACGGCTCGTTACAGAGTGTGTCAGGGATTGGATAGCAGATGCGGTCAGCATCGCCGATGTCCAGGCCCAGCCCGGTGCTTTCGACGGTGGAGCCGTTGATATCCAGGGCGAAGAGGGAGGCAGGCAGGTTGATGCCTTTCTCGTAAACCTTGTGGAGGCTGGTGCGCTCTATGCGCTTGCCACGCACCACACCATTCATATCTGCAATCAGAAGGTCAACGTAGAGAACCTCAGGATGTTCCTTAAGGAACGCGTTCGCTTCGTTAAGCTGAACGGCACGCGGGGGTACCGACATGATGCAACACCTTTGTTGTCAAAAATATCAATCAAGGGGGGCTTGCAAGACCAGTCAATCGAAAAGACAAACTGATGTCAAGCCAACCCCATGATGCCCTGAAATGGCACATCGACGGCAGATTTGCTGCATATCGGGGCAAGCCATTATCCGCTATTTCCCGCGGAAAGGGCTATCTCCGACAAGCCGTGTTTTATTTTTTACGGAGGTGTTGTGTAAAAAAATGAACAAGGCTAAGCTCGGTCTCAACCCAGAACACAATAATACGAGGGTCACATGGTCCGCTTGCCGCGACCTGAAAGCACTGCCTGCGCGGTGCCATCAGGTACATCCGTCATTTTTGCAAGCTTCGTCAATGGCGTGGCCGCCCTGGCCGCAATAATTGACGTTTGGCGCTCCCGGACCTGCCCTCGTAGCGGCTTGCCGCCCTTCGTTTCGTCTTTCTGCCTTTCGAACTCATTACGGACGCACCTGTTTTCAGTGTATCCACTGTGGCTCTGCGCGGGGGTTTTTGCTTTAGCAATGTACTCCATCCAGAATCAGTGCGCGGACCACCTTACCTCCTGAGGTATTTATGAGTAACAACCTCGACCAGCTCACCGATTGGTTGAAAGAGCACAAGATCACCGAAGTCGAATGCATGATCAGTGACCTGACCGGCATCACGCGCGGCAAGATTTCGCCTACCAACAAATTCATCGCCGAAAAAGGCATGCGCCTGCCCGAGAGCGTGCTGCTGCAGACCGTGACCGGCGACTACGTCGACGACGACATCTATTACGAACTGCTCGACCCGGCGGACATCGACATGATCTGCCGCCCCGACGAGAACGCCGTGTTCCTGGTGCCATGGGCCATCGAGCCGACCGCCCAGGTGATCCACGACACCTACGACAAGAAGGGCAACCCGGTAGAGCTGTCGCCGCGCAACGTGCTGAAGAAAGTCCTCAAGCTCTATGCCGACAAGGGCTGGCAGCCGATCGTCGCGCCGGAGATGGAGTTCTACCTGACCAAGCGCAGCGAAGACCCGGACTTCCCGCTGCAGCCCCCGGTAGGCCGTTCGGGCCGCCCGGAAACCGGCCGCCAGTCGTTCTCGATCGAAGCCGCCAACGAATTCGATCCACTGTTCGAAGACGTCTACGACTGGTGCGAACTGCAGCAGCTGGACCTCGACACGCTGATCCATGAAGACGGCACGGCGCAGATGGAGATCAACTTCCGGCATGGCAACGCCCTGCACCTGGCCGACCAGATCCTGGTGTTCAAGCGCACCATGCGCGAGGCTGCGCTCAAGCACAACGTGGCCGCCACCTTCATGGCCAAGCCCATGACCGGCGAGCCAGGCAGTGCCATGCACCTGCACCAGAGCGTGGTCGACGTGGCCACCGGCAAGAATATCTTCAGCAACGACGATGGCAGCATGAGCGAACTGTTCCTGCACCACATCGGTGGCCTGCAGAAGTTCATCCCCGAGGCGCTGCCGCTGTTCGCGCCCAACGTCAACTCGTTCCGCCGCTTCCTGCCCGACACCTCGGCGCCGGTGAACGTGGAGTGGGGCGAAGAAAACCGTACTGTCGGCTTGCGCGTGCCAGACGCCGGCCCGCAAAGCCGCCGGGTCGAGAACCGCCTGCCGGGCGCCGACGCCAACCCTTACCTGGCCATTGCCGCCAGCCTGCTGTGTGGCTACATCGGTATGGTCGAAGGCATCGACGCCAGCGCGCCGGTGCAGGGCCGTGGCTACGAACGCCGCAACCTGCGCCTGCCACTGACCATCGAAGATGCCCTGGAACGCATGGAAAACAGCCGTGCGCTGGTGCAGTACCTGGGCAAGAAGTTCATTACCGGCTACGTCGCCACCAAGCGCGCCGAACACGAGAACTTCAAGCGAGTCATCAGCTCCTGGGAGCGTGAGTTCCTGCTGTTTGCTGTCTGATCAACCTTGGTGCCGCAGGACGCGGCTGTCGAACAACGGAGAAGCACATGAGCGTCAACAACCCGCAAACCCGTGAATGGCAAACCCTGAGCGGGGAGCATCACCTCGCGCCCTTCAGCGACTACAAGCAGCTGAAGGAGAAGGGGCCGCGCATCATCACCAAGGCCCAGGGTGTGCATTTGTGGGATAGCGAGGGGCACAAGATCCTCGACGGCATGGCTGGCCTGTGGTGCGTGGCGGTGGGTTATGGCCGTGAAGAACTGGTGCAGGCGGCAGAAAAGCAGATGCGCGAACTGCCGTACTACAACCTGTTCTTCCAGACTGCCCACCCGCCTGCGCTGGAGCTGGCCAAGGCGATTTCCGACGTGGCGCCGCAAGGCATGACCCATGTGTTCTTCACCGGCTCCGGCTCCGAAGGCAACGACACCGTGCTGCGCATGGTCCGCCACTACTGGGCGCTGAAAGGCAAGCCACAGAAGCAGACCATCATCGGCCGCATCAACGGTTATCACGGTTCCACCGTGGCCGGTGCCAGCCTGGGCGGCATGAGCGGCATGCACGAGCAGGGCGGCCTGCCGATTCCGGGCATCGTGCATATCCCGCAGCCGTACTGGTTCGGTGAAGGCGGCGACATGACCCCGGATGAATTCGGGGTGTGGGCGGCCGAGCAATTGGAGAAGAAAATCCTCGAAGTCGGCGAAGACAACGTCGCTGCCTTCATCGCCGAGCCAATCCAGGGTGCCGGTGGCGTGATCATCCCGCCGGAAACCTACTGGCCGAAGGTCAAGGAGATCCTCGCCAAGTACGAGATCCTGTTCGTCGCCGACGAAGTGATCTGCGGTTTCGGCCGCACCGGCGAGTGGTTCGGCTCCGACTACTACGACCTCAAGCCCGACCTGATGACCATCGCCAAGGGCCTGACTTCCGGTTACATCCCCATGGGCGGTGTGATCGTGCGTGACACCGTGGCCCAGGTACTCAGCGAAGGCGGCGACTTCAACCACGGCTTCACCTACTCCGGCCACCCGGTAGCGGCGGCGGTGGGCCTGGAAAACCTGCGCATCCTGCGCGACGAGAAAATCGTCGAGAAGGCGCGCACCGAAGCGGCACCGTATTTGCAAAAGCGTTTGCGTGAACTGCAGGACCACCCGCTGGTGGGCGAGGTACGCGGCCTGGGCCTGCTCGGCGCGATCGAGCTGGTCAAGGACAAGGCCACCCGCAGCCGTTACGAAGGCAAGGGCGTGGGCATGATCTGCCGTACCTTCTGCTTCGACAACGGCCTGATCATGCGCGCGGTGGGGGACACCATGATCATCGCGCCACCGCTGGTGATCAGCCACGCGGAGATCGACGAACTGGTGGAAAAGGCACGTAAATGCCTTGATCTGACGCTCGAAGCGATCCGCTGACAGTTTGCTAGGCTAGCGATGTGACATTAAGTCGTTACAAGGCCCTGCTTTCCTTGAAACAGAGCCTTGTAACTTGCCAGACTAGCGACTGTTTCAGTCGCCGCGCGCTCTGCACCGTAGGTCCTGGCTGCTGAACAGATGGCTAAATAAAAAATTCTGGAGCAATACGCATGAATAAAATGGGCAAGACGTTGCTGGCCGCCGCCCTGATGGGTGCCATGGCTACCGCTGTTCAGGCTGAAGACAAGGTGTTGAACGTCTACAACTGGTCGGACTACATCGCTCCGGACACCATCGCCAAGTTCGAGAAGCAGTCGGGCATCAAGGTCAAGTACGACGTCTTCGACAGCAACGAAACCCTCGAAGCCAAGCTGCTGGCCGGCAAGTCGGGCTACGACATCGTGGTGCCGTCCAACAACTTCCTGGCCAAGCAGATCAAGGCTGGCGTGTACGAGGAACTGGACCGTTCCAAGCTGCCGAACTGGAAGAACCTCGACACCGACCTGCTCAAGGCCGTTGGCGATGCCAGCGACAAGGACAACAAGCACGCCTTCCCGTACATGTGGGGCTCGATCGGCATCGGCTACAACCCGGAGAAGGTCAAGGCCGCGCTGGGCGTGGACAAGATCGACTCGTGGGACGTGGTGTTCAAGCCTGAGAACATCGCCAAGCTCAAGAGCTGCGGCGTGAGCTTCCTGGATGCCCCGACCGAAATGCTGCCGGCTGCGCTGCACTACCTGGGCCTGCCGAGCAACAGCACCAAGAAGGAAGACCTGAAGGCCGCCGAGGACCTGTTCCTCAAGATTCGTCCTTCGATCACCTACTTCCACTCGTCCAAGTACATCGGCGACATGGCCAACGGCAACATCTGCGTAGCCGTCGGTTACTCGGGTGACCTGGAGCAGTCCAAGGCCCGTGCCCACGAAGCCGGCGACAAGGTCAAAGTGGACTACGTCATTCCGAAGGAAGGTGCTGGTACCTTCTACGACATGGTCGCTATCCCTAAAGATGCCGAGCATAAAGACGCTGCCTACCAGTTCATGAACTTCCTGATGCAACCGGAAATCATGGCTGAAATCACCAACGCCGTGCGTTTCCCGAACGGCAACGCTGCCGCCACCCAGTTCGTGGACAAAGAGATTACCAGCGACCCGAGCATCTACCCGCCTGCTGAAGTGAAGAAGCAGCTGTACGCGATCGCTGCGCCTGAGGCGTCTGCCCAGCGTGTGATCACCCGTAGCTGGACCAAGATCAAGTCGGGCAAATAAGCCCGATGCGGCACCTCTGGGCCGGGGTTCCCGGCCCAGAGCCAGTGAAAGGCAATTGATGATTGCGGCATCGAAGCTGCGAAGGTAAGTTGCGCGCCGGTTTTGCGTGTGCGGCAGCATTGTCGCTACCCAGGCACTGATTGTGAGGACCACCCACTTGTCCATTTCTGTATTCCGCAAGGCCTTGATGGCTGGAGCGGGCCTGACGCTGGCATGCAGCGTCCAAGCGGCGCCTACGGTGCACTTCTACAACTGGTCCGACTACGTCGGCCCGACCACACTCGCGGACTTCGAGAAAGCCACGGGCATCAAGCCCGTGCAAGACGTGTTCGACTCCAACGAAACCCTGGAAGGCAAGCTGCTGGCTGGCAATACCGGCTATGACGTGGTGGTGCCGTCCAACCATTTCCTCGGCAAGCAGATCAAGGCGGGCGCGTTCCAGAAGCTCGACAAGAACCTGCTGCCCAATTATTCCAACCTGGACCCGGCGCTGATGAAGCGTCTGGAAAGGAACGACCCGGGCAACCAGTACGCCGTGCCTTACCTGTGGGGCACCAACGGCATCGGTTACAACGTCGACAAGGTGAAGGCCGCGCTGGGCGTGGACACCATCGACTCCTGGGCAGTGCTGTTCGAACCCGAGAACATGAAGAAGCTCGCCAAGTGCGGCGTGGCTTTCCTCGACTCGGCGGACGAAATGCTGCCGGCGGTGCTCAACTACATGGGGCTGGACCCCAACAGCACCAATGCCAAGGACTATCAGGCCGCCGAGAAGAAACTGCTGGCGGTACGCCCGTACGTGACCTACTTCCACTCGTCCAAGTACATCACCGACCTGGCCAACGGCGACATTTGCGTCGCGGCGGGCTTCTCGGGTGATGTGTTCCAGGCCAAGGCCCGCGCTGAAGAGGCGAAGAAGGGCGTGAACCTGGCCTACGCCATTCCCAAGGAAGGCGGCAACCTCTGGTTCGACGTGCTGGCGATCCCCAAGGACGCCAAGAACGTCAAAGAGGCGCATGCCTTCATCAACTATTTGCTGAAGCCTGAGGTTATCGCCCAGGTCAGTGATTACGTCGGTTACGCCAACCCGAACCCCAAGGCTGGCGACCTGATGGACCAGGCCGTGAGGACTGACGCCGCGGTTTACCCACCGCAGGAAGTGCTGAACAAGATGTTCGTGAATTCAGAGTTGCCACCCAAGGTGCAACGGCTGATGACCCGTAGCTGGACCAAGGTCAAGTCGGGCAAGTAAAAATCCAGGCCCGCGGCGGCACCTGTAGAACAGGGCTCCCGGGCACAAAAATCTTGTTGGGAGTTTCACTCATGGCAGTTGCCTCCGGTGCCTATAAAAAAGCCCTCGAGGGTGGCCAGCAACCCAAGCAGGTGCTGGTCAAGATCGACCGGGTTACGAAAAAGTTCGACGAAACGGTAGCCGTGGACGATGTGTCCCTGGAAATCCGCAAGGGCGAGATCTTCGCCCTGCTGGGTGGCTCCGGTTCTGGCAAGTCCACCTTGCTGCGCATGCTGGCCGGCTTCGAGCGCCCGACCGAAGGGCGGATCCTCCTCGATGGCGTCGACATCACCGACATGCCGCCCTACGAGCGGCCGATCAACATGATGTTCCAGTCCTACGCGCTGTTCCCGCACATGACCGTGGCGCAGAACATCGCCTTCGGCCTGCAGCAGGACAAGATGCCCAAGGCCGAGATCGACGCCCGCGTGGCCGAGATGCTCAAGCTGGTGCACATGACCCAGTACGCCAAGCGCAAGCCGCACCAGCTGTCCGGCGGCCAGCGCCAGCGCGTGGCTCTGGCCCGCTCCTTGGCCAAGCGCCCCAAGCTGCTGCTGCTCGACGAGCCGATGGGCGCACTGGACAAGAAACTGCGTTCGCAGATGCAGCTGGAACTGGTGGAGATCATCGAGCGCGTGGGTGTGACCTGCGTGATGGTGACCCACGATCAGGAAGAGGCCATGACCATGGCCCAGCGCATCGCCATCATGCACCTGGGCTGGATCGCCCAGATCGGCTCGCCAGTGGACATCTACGAGACCCCAACCAGCCGCCTGGTGTGCGAGTTCATCGGTAGCGTCAACCTGTTCGAAGGTGAAGTGGTTGACGACGCCGAAGGCCACGCGATCATTGCCAGCCCGGAGCTGGAGCGCAAGATCTATGTCGGCCACGGCATCACCACTTCGGTGGAAGACAAGCACATCACCTACGCCCTGCGCCCGGAGAAGATGCTGGTCACCACCCAGCAACCGACCTGCGAGCACAACTGGTCGCGCGGCAAGATCCACGACATCGCCTACCTGGGCGGCCATTCGGTGTTCTACGTCGAGCTGCCGAGCGGCAAGGTCGTCCAGTCGTTCGTCGCCAACGCCGAGCGCCAGGGCACACGCCCGACCTGGGGCGATGAAGTGTACGTGTGGTGGGAAGACGACAGCGGCGTGGTACTGCGGTCATGAAACCTCGCAAGCTCAAGCGAGCACTCCAGCGCATCATCCCGGAGGGGCGGCATCTGGTGATCGGCGTGCCGTTCATCTGGCTGTTCCTGTTCTTCATGCTGCCGTTCTTCATCGTGCTGAAGATCAGCTTCGCCGAAGCCGACGTGGCGATCCCGCCGTATACCGAGATCTACAGCTACGTCGAAGACAAGCTGCAGCTGGTACTCAACCTGGCCAACTACGGCTTGCTGACCGAGGATGAGCTGTATATCTCGGCCTACCTGGGCTCGCTGAAGATGGCCTTCTTCAGCACCCTGCTGTGCCTGTTGATCGGCTACCCGATGGCCTACGCCATTGCCAACGCCAAGAAGGAGACGCAGACAGTCCTGCTGTTGCTGATCATGATGCCGACCTGGACCGCGATCCTGATCCGCGTCTATGCCTGGATGGGCATCCTCAGCAACAACGGCCTGCTCAACGGCTTCCTGCTGTGGACCGGGTTGATCGACCAGCCGCTGCAGATCCTCAACACCAACCTGGCGGTGTACATCGGCGTGGTCTATTCGTACCTGCCATTCATGATCCTGCCGCTGTTCGCCAACCTGGTGAAGCACGACCCGAGTCTGCTCGAGGCCGCTTCGGACCTGGGTTCGAGCACCTTCAACAGCTTCTGGAAGATCACCGTGCCGCTGTCGAAGAACGGCATCATCGCCGGCTGCATGCTGGTGTTCATCCCGGTGGTGGGCGAGTTCGTGATTCCTGAACTGCTCGGCGGCCCGGAAACCCTGATGATCGGCAAGGTGCTGTGGCAAGAGTTCTTCAACAACCGTGACTGGCCGGTGGCCTCTGCGCTGGCGGTGGTAATGCTGGCGATCCTGATTGTGCCGATCCTGCTGTTCAACCGCAGCCAGGCCAAAGAAATGGAGGGCAGGGCATGAAGCGCTTCAGTTTCTCCAAGCTGATGCTGGTGCTCGGCTTGCTGTTCATCTACCTGCCGATGCTGATCCTGGTGATCTACTCGTTCAACGCCTCCAAGCTGGTGACGGTATGGGGTGGCTGGTCGGTGAAGTGGTATGTCGGCCTGCTCGACAACACCCAGCTGATGGGTTCGGTGATGCGTTCGCTGGAAATCGCCTGTTACACGGCGGTGGCTGCGGTGGCGCTGGGTACCTTGGCGGCGTTCGTGCTGACCCGGGTGACCCGCTTCAAGGGCCGCACGCTGTTCGGTGGCCTGGTCACCGCACCGCTGGTAATGCCCGAGGTGATCACCGGCCTGTCGCTGTTGCTGCTGTTCGTGGCCATGGCGCAGATGATCGGCTGGCCGCAGGAGCGCGGCATCGTCACCATCTGGATCGCCCACACCACGTTCTGTGCGGCGTATGTGGCGGTGGTGGTGTCGGCACGCCTGCGTGAGCTGGACCTGTCGATCGAGGAAGCGGCGATGGACCTGGGTGCCAAGCCGTGGAAGGTGTTCTTCCTGATCACCATCCCGATGATCGCGCCATCGCTGGCGGCGGGCGGCATGATGTCGTTCGCGCTGTCGCTGGATGACCTGGTGCTGGCCAGCTTCGTGTCGGGCCCGGGTTCGACCACCTTGCCGATGGAAGTGTTCTCGGCGGTGCGCCTGGGCGTGAAGCCGGAGATCAACGCCGTGGCCAGCCTGATCCTGCTGTCGGTGTCGTTGGTGACCTTCTTCGTCTGGTACTTCAGCCGCCAGGCTGAAGAGCGCCGTCGCAAGGCGATTCAGCAGGCCATCGAAGAGGGTGCAGCGGCCAACGCGTCGCAGCCGCAGGTCAAGCGCCCGGCGCAGGTTGCTGCGTCGGCCTGACCCGGCCTCTTCGCGGGTAAACCCGCTCCCACAAGGACATCACTGCCTTCAGGTCAGTGGTGATCCCTGTGGGAGCGGGTTTACCCGCGAAGGCCGCAACACCGATTCAAAGCCAGACTGCATCCCAATGTGGATAGTCCCTGACACTCCTGACCAGGCCTGCCCGCAAGGGGTTGGCCACAATGTACCTGGCGACATGCACCATGCTTTCTTCCCTTCTTAATGCCCGGTCCTGATACCCAGGCTGCCATACCGGATCTTGCTCAACCCCCGCCTGATGCAAAACCAGACTGGACCTGGATTTGAACCTGCGCATCAAGGTGGCCAACGTCGTACCGTTCAACTCGATCAGCCAATGCAGATGGTCCGGCATTAGCACCCAAGCCAGTGATCGGCAGGCGTGTTCCTGGTCTGATTGCCGCAGTTGGTGAATGACCAACCGGGCATGGTGGAAGTCATGGAACAGTGGCTTGCGCTGGTGGGTGACGGTGGTCAGCAGATAGAGCCGGCCAAGTTCTGAATAGCGACCACGGCGAAGCAGGTGAGACTGGGCTCGCGACATTGGCTTCTTCCTTGAAAAGCGGGTGACCTCTCAAGGGTAGTGGCTGAGATGCAGGTGCTATGTAGATGATGGTTTCTGGATATGGCAGAGATTTGTGGATGGCAGTACCGGCCCATTCGCGGGTAAACCCGCTCCCACAGGTATTGCACAGGTCCTGAAGGCTGCACATAACCCTGTGGGAGCGGGTTCACCCGCGAAGGGGCCCTCAAGGCGTACGACTTTTCATCAACTCAAACCAAAGGCTTCAGTTGGATCGGCTTGGGAATTATCTTACGAGCCGTGTGGAAGCTGCTCTGTTGCTGGGGAAATGCCCCAGGGATAACGTCGTCGAGTCGCCAACCAAGGTGACCGGGTGTGAGAAACCCGCTCGATGTTGAACAGGCTTCCTGTCATGGCGGCCTTGCGTGGGCAGGCCTCGGCCTGGCCGGGTTCAATGTCCTCGGTTTTCTCACCCCGCGTACGGCTGCCACCCCTTATCCGTGAGAAAGATGAGCTGGCGGTTCCATAAACGACATTGGATTCCGACCATGACAACGCACGTTCCAAATCACCCAAAAAACAGCAGCACCGTCGGCCGCGAAACCTGCATGGACCTGTTCCGCGTCCAGGCCAACATCCCCTTCAACCATGCCTTCTCCGAACTCTCCGTAATGCTCGGGTGCATCAATCACCTGACGACTGAAGCCGAGATGGAAAATGACCGCCTGGCCGGCAGCGCCGCGAGAATTCTCAGTGGCTTTGCCAAAGCATTGATTGATGACATTGAACTGGGACTGAACAAGGCTTCAGTGCAGCTCTGACCTGTACCGGCCCCTTCGCGGGTAAACCCGCTCCCACAGGATCATCTGCAGCCTTCAGGGTTTGCTCAATACCTGTGGGAGCGGGTTCACCCGCGAAAAGGCCCGCGCAGGCGCTGAAAATGCCGAACTGATCTCCGTCATTGAACCCTGAATTTCATTCCGGGTTGCGAACATTACTAGCGGACATAGCCACCTGGTAAGGGGGAGGTGCAGCTCCGGGAATGCTGACTCTCTGACTGTCTCCGATATTAGCGAATGTGGTCATTTCAATATCCGTGGAACGGGTTGCATTCGCGTAAGACGGAGGTGGAACTTCGGGGAAGAGTGTGTCGTAGGGAGGAGGTTCAACTGCTGTTCGCTGCCTGCGCTGCGAGAGCTGTGCAACTAGTGGCCGTATATTGTTTGACCTCAGAGCAATATAAGCACCCACAATAGAAGTAGCAGCCAATGCAGCGCCTGCAATAATTTCGGCTGTTTTGGACTTCGTAGCGGCCGCTGCAACGACTGCTGCTAATGTTGTCCCCAAGGCTGCTGAAGTAGCTAACAAGAGTGCCCGACGGGAAAAGTGCCCCGTAGGATCAGTACTATTTACCGGATCCCCGACACAGTACGCATAAGCGTTCGGGCCACCTTCATCAAACGGGCTTGAATTATCTGGGCTACAGAACCTCTTGTGCGTGGGGCTGAACAGGCGATAGCCATTGCCTAGCAAGTAACCGCCTGTTGCCGTGTCCAGTTGCTCGCCGTTGAATGCCAAGGGGTTGTTCGCTTCGCTCTGGGCCGGGCGTCGGCCATAGGGGGTATAAGCGAACTGCACCTTACCGGCGTGTCCAAATTCGCTCATGACGGTGTTGGTATTGTTCACCGTCATGATTGAGCGCGATACCTCAGCACCTGACGTGCATTGCGCCAGGAGGCTACCCTGATGCCGGAAGATGGAGCGTGATACAGACCCGCCGAGTTCGGTGGAAACACGGCCGTTCTGGTAGAAGCGGCGTAAACTTTTTGCAGCGGCCATGGGGCCTCCGAGGGTTCAAGGGGGAACAGAAAAATGCCTCTCTGTGGTGCCACTGTCGGGGCGACCGGTTGGGGACACTATGTAATGCCCTGGCAAAAATCGGCTACTGGCAGAAATGCCAGGTTTTCAACGAAAACCTTGTGCCGAACCTGCCCTGTGTCGCCAGCATTCGGTATGCCTCCCTTGCGCATATGGCCAGTGCCGTTTGTCCAACCCTGAACTACGCTGACAGTCGCATCCCACGAATCATTTGCGCGCAAGCAAGGAGCCTGCATGACGTTGATACGTCCGCTGTTGGTCGTCTGCCTGGGGCTTGTGTCCCTGCTGTCGGGCTGTAGTAAGGAAGAAACCACCGAAACACTGCCACGCGTAGGCGTGCAACAGGTATCACCCACCGATTTCGCTGCCAGGGTCACCCTGACCGGCGATGTGCAGGCACGGGTGCAGACCGACCTGTCGTTCCGCGTCGGCGGCAAGATCATTTCGCGAAGCGTCGATGTGGGCGATCACGTCAAGGCCAACCAGGTGCTGGCGCGGCTGGACCCGAAAGACCTGCAGAACAATGTCGACTCGGCCAAGGCCGAGGTGTTCGCCGCGCAGGCGCGGGTCACCCAGACCAGCGCCGCCTTCGTGCGCCAGCAAAAACTGCTGCCCAAGGGCTACACCAGTCAGAGCGAATACGATTCCGCCGAAGCCGCGCTGCGCAGCAACCAGAGCGCGCTCAAGGCCGCACAGGCGCAATTGGCCAACGCCAACGAACAATTGAGCTATACCGCGCTGGTCTCCGAGGCTGATGGTGTCATCACCGAGCGCCAGGCCGAGGTCGGCCAGGTGGTGCAGGCGACCATGCCGATCTTCAGCCTGGCCACCGATGGCGACCGCGACGCGGTGTTCAACGTCTACGAATCGCTGCTGGTGGCCCCGCCCAGCGATGCCGGCGTGATCGTCAGCCTGCTGGATGACCCGAAGGTCCAGGCCCGTGGCTTCGTGCGCGAAATCACCCCCACGGTGTCCGCACAAAGCGGCACGGTACAGGTCAAGGTCGGGCTGAGGGATGTACCGCCAGGGATGCAACTGGGTGCACCGGTTACCGCCACCACCAATGCCCAGGGCCGGCCAAGTGTCGAGCTGCCATGGTCGGCACTGACCAAGGCCCTGCATGAGCCTGCCGTCTGGGTAGTGGGCGAGGGCGACAAGGTAGAGCTGCGCAAGGTCGAAGTCAGCCGTTACCTCACCGGCAGGATCGTGGTCGCCAGTGGCCTGAAGGGCGGCGAAACCGTGGTGGTCAATGGCGGGCAGTTGCTGCACCCCGGCATGCAGGTGCAGAAGGTCGACGCCAGGGCCCAAGGGGGTGAGCTATGAAGCGCCTGCTGCTGATGCTGTCGGCTGGCGTGCTGCTGGCCGGTTGCAGTAGCGAGGACGAGGTACCAGAGCCGATTCGGCCGGTGCTGTCGGTCAAGGTCGAACCCCAGGTGCAGTCGCAGTTGGGCCGTTTCGCCGGCAGTATCCAGGCACGTTTCGAAAGCACCTTGGGTTTCCGGGTTTCCGGACGTATTGCCCGGCGCTGGCTGGATGTGGGCGCCCAGGTGAAACCGGGTGACATCCTGGCCACGCTCGACCCGACCGACCAGCAGAACCAGCTGCGCGCCGCCGAAGGCGACCTGGCCAAGGTGCAGGCGCAGTGGATCAACGCCCAGGCCGATGCCCGCCGCCAGCAACAGCTGTACGACCGTGGCGTAGGCGCCCAGGCCCAGCTGGATATCGCCCAGACCAACCTGAAAACCACCAGTGCGGCGTTGGAGCAGGCGCGCTCTGCACTCAGCCAGGCACGTGATCAGCTCGACTACAGCACCCTGCGCACCGACCACGCCGCGGTAATCACCGCCTGGAAGGCCGAAGCCGGGCAAACCGTCACCGCCGGCCAGGCCGTGGTAACCCTGGCCCGGCCGGATGTGAAGGAAGCGGTGATCGACCTGCCGATCGGCCTGGCCGAGCAGTTGAGCAAAGGCCTGACCTTCACCGTTGCTTCGCAGCTGGACCCGACCATCAACACCACCGCCAGCCTGCGCGAGCTGGAGCCCCAGGCCGACGCCACCACCCGCACCCGCCGCGCCCGCCTGACCCTGGCCAGCACACCGGCGGCCTTCCACCTGGGCACTGCCATCAGCGTGACTCTGAGTTCGCAGGTGTCGCCGCGCAGCGAACTGCCCTTGAGTGCCTTGCTCGAGCGTGACGGCAAGACCCAGGTGTGGGTGATCGATACGCAACAGAAGACCGTGGCCACCCGTGACGTGGCCCTGATCGACCGCACCGCCGACAGCATCGTGCTGACCGCTGGCGTACAGCCCGGCGAGCGTGTGGTCACCGCCGGCGTCAACAGCCTCAAGCCTGGCCAGAAGGTCACCTTCGACGAGGATGCGCAATGAAAGGAAGCTTCAACCTGTCCGACTGGGCACTCAAGCATCAATCGTTCGTCTGGTACCTGATGTTCGTTGGCCTGCTGATGGGGATTTTCTCTTACTTCAACCTGGGCCGTGAGGAAGACCCGTCGTTCACCATCAAGACCATGGTCATCCAGACCCGCTGGCCCGGCGCGACCCAGGACGAAACCCTGTACCAGGTCACCGACCGTATCGAGAAGAAGCTCGAGGAACTCGACTCCCTCGATTACACCAAAAGCTACACCCGCCCAGGCGAATCCACGGTTTACGTCTACCTGCGCGATACCACCAAGGCCAAGGACATCCCGGAAATCTGGTACCAGGTGCGCAAGAAGATCCAGGACATTCGTGGTGAATTCCCGGCGGGTATCCAGGGGCCCGGGTTCAACGATGAATTCGGCGATGTGTTCGGTTCGATCTACGCCTTCACTGCCGACGGGCTGACCCTGCGCCAGCTGCGCGACTACGTGGAACAGGCGCGGGCCGAAGTGCGCGATGTACCCAACATCGGCAAGATCGAGCTGATCGGCACCCAGGACGAAGTGCTGTACCTGAACTTCTCCACCCGCAAGCTGGCAGCCCTGGGCATCGACCAGCGCCAGGTCATGCAGGCCCTGCAATCGCAAAACGCCGTGACCCCAGCCGGGGTGATCGAGGCCGGACCGGAGCGTATCTCGGTGCGTACCTCCGGACAGTTCACTTCGGAAAAGGACCTGCAAACCGTCAACCTGAAGATCAACGACCGCTTCTTCCGCCTGGCCGATATCGCCGATATCGAGCGCGGCTACGTCGATCCCCCTTCGCCGATGTTCCGCTACAACGGCCAGACGGCGCTGGGCCTGGCCATCGGCATGAAGGCCGGTGGCAATATCCAGGTGTTTGGTGCGGCGCTGAAAAAGCGCATGGATCAAGTGGTCGAAGACCTGCCGGTGGGCGTCGGGGTACACACCGTTTCCGACCAGGCCGTGGTGGTCAAGCAAGCGGTCGGCGGCTTCACCAGTGCGCTGTTCGAGGCGGTGGTGATCGTGCTGGCGGTGAGCTTCGTCAGCCTCGGCGTGCGTGCCGGGCTGGTAGTGGCCTGCTCGATCCCGTTGGTGCTGGCCATGGTGTTCGTGTTCATGGAATACAGTGGCATCACCATGCAGCGGATTTCGCTGGGGGCGCTGATCATCGCCCTGGGCTTGCTGGTGGACGATGCGATGATCACCGTGGAGGTGATGGTCACGCGGCTGGAAATGGGCGAAAGCAAGGAGCAGGCGGCGACCTTTGCCTATACCTCAACGGCCTTCCCCATGCTAACCGGTACCCTGGTGACGGTGGCCGGTTTCGTGCCGATCGGCCTCAACGCCAGTTCGGCGGGCGAGTACACCTACACGCTGTTCGCGGTGATTGCCGTGGCGCTGATGGTGTCGTGGGTGGTGGCGGTGTTCTTCGCCCCGGTGCTCGGCGTGCACATTCTCAGCAGTGCCAAGCTCAAGCCCCATGAAGCAGAGCCGGGCCGTGTCGGCCGAATCTTCGAGCATGGTTTGTTGTGGTGCATGCGCAACCGCTGGCTGACCATCATCGGCACCGTGGCGCTGTTCGCCCTGGCGATCTTCTGCGAGCGCTTCGTGCAGAACCAGTTCTTCCCGTCCTCGGACCGCCCGGAAATCCTCGTCGACCTCAACCTGCCGCAGAACGCGTCGATCGAGGAGACGCGCAAGGTGGTCGACCGCTTCGAGGCGCGGATCAAGGACGACCCGGACCTGGTGCACTGGAGTACCTACATCGGCCAGGGCGCTATCCGCTTCTACCTGCCCCTCGACCAGCAGTTGCAGAACCCGTACTACGCGCAGCTGGTGATCGTCAGCAAGGGCTTCGAAGAACGCCAGGGCATGATGGACCGGCTGCAGAAGATCCTGCACGAAGAGTTCGTTGGCGTCGGCACCAACGTGCAGTCGCTGGAAATGGGCCCGCCGGTGGGCCGGCCGATCCAGTATCGGGTCAGCGGCGCCAATATCGACGAGGTACGCAAGCACGCCATCGAGCTGGCCACCTTGCTCGACCAGAACGAGCATATTGGCGAGATGATCTACGACTGGAATGAGCCGGGTAAGGTGCTACGCGTGGAAATCGCCCAGGACAAGGCTCGCCAGCTTGGTCTGTCGTCGGAGGACGTGGCCAATGTGATGAACAGCATCGTCAGCGGCGTGCAGATTACCCAGGTCAACGACAACATCTATCTGGTCGACGTGGTCGCCCGTGCCGAGGACAACGAGCGGGGTTCACCCGATACCCTGCAGAACCTGCAGATCCTCACGCCCAACGGCACCTCGATCCCGCTGCTGTCGTTCGCCACCGTGCGCTACGAACTGGAGCAGCCGCTGGTATGGCGCCGTGACCGCAAGCCGACCATCACCATCAAGGCCTCGGTCAACGGCGATATCCAGCCTACCGACCTGGTGGCGCAGTTGAAGCCGAAGATCGACGAATTCGCCAGCAAGCTGCCGGTGGGCTTCGAAGTGGCCACCGGTGGTACGGTGGAGGAGAGCGCCAAGGCCCAGGGGCCGATCCGCAAGGTCATCCCGCTGATGCTGTTCCTGATGGCGACGTTCCTGATGATCCAGCTGCACAGCGTGCAGAAGCTGTTCCTGGTGGTCAGCGTGGCGCCGCTGGGGTTGATTGGCGTGATCATTGCGCTGGTACCCACGGGTACGCCGATGGGCTTCGTGGCGATTCTCGGCATTCTCGCGCTGGCGGGCATCATCATTCGTAACTCGGTGATCCTGGTGACCCAGATCGACGAGTTCGAAGCCCAGGGCTTGTCGCCGTGGGATGCGGTGGTGGAAGCCACCAACCATCGGCGCCGGCCGATCCTGCTGACCGCGGCGGCGGCGAGCCTGGGCATGATCCCGATTGCCCGCGAGGTGTTCTGGGGGCCGATGGCCTACGCCATGATCGGCGGGATCATCGTGGCGACCCTGCTGACGCTGCTGTTCCTGCCGGCCTTGTATGTGGCCTGGTACAAGATCCGCGAGCCACAGAAACATTCCTGAAGCCGTGCAGTGAACCCTGTGGGAGCGGGTTTACCCGCGAATGCGGTGGTGAATCTACCGCCGCATTCGCGGGTAAACCCGCTCCCACGGGGCCTTCTGTTGTCTTCAGGATGAGCGTTTGTTTTTGGTTATATAAACATTCTTAAACAGTATTTTTAAGAATAACTCCGCCTCACTACTATTGCCCTCAAGCCAGGCAACAAATCCCCTTCAAACCCCTGCCCGGCATCTCACTCCAAGGAGAACGAGCATGAGTGCATCTCTGCGTAGCATCGACGGTCAGGACGAAGCCACCATTCTGCGTGAAATCCAGAGCGCTCTGCGCGACCTGCGATTCGGTGCGGTGGAGATCACTGTGCACAACGCTCAGGTCGTACAGATCGAGCGCAAGGAGAAGTTCCGCCTGCAGCAGCCCGGCAACAAGGCCGGCTGATCGCGCCACACATCCAAAACTAGAAAAATGCCAATCGGGAGCTTCACCATGTCCATCCGCCGTTATGCGCTTGCCGCCCTGGCCAGTGCTGTTTTTGCCGGTTCCGCCATCGCCAAGGACTACGAACTGCTGAACGTGTCCTACGACCCGACCCGCGAGCTGTATCAGCAGTACAACGCCGAGTTCATCAAGCACTGGCAGCAGGCCCACCCGGGCGACAAGGTGAAGATCCAGCAATCCCACGGTGGTTCGGGCAAGCAGGCCCGTGCGGTGATCGACGGTCTGCGTGCCGACGTGGTGACCCTGGCCCTGGCCGGTGACATCGACGAAGTCGCCAAGCTCGGCAAGACCCTGCCGGACAACTGGCAGACCCGCCTGCCGGATGCCAGCACCCCGTACACCTCGACCATCGTGTTCCTGGTGCGCAAGGGCAACCCGAAAGGCATCAAGGACTGGGGCGACCTGATCAAGAAAGACGTGTCGGTCATCACCCCCAACCCGAAAACCTCCGGCGGCGCCCGCTGGAACTTCCTGGCTGCCTGGGCCTATGGCCTGAAGACCGGCGGTAGCGAAGAGAAGGCCAAGGCATACGTGCAGGAGCTGTTCAAGCACGTGCCGGTGCTGGACACCGGCGCCCGTGGCTCGACCATCACCTTCGTCAACAACGGCCAGGGCGATGTGCTGCTGGCGTGGGAAAACGAAGCCTTCCTGGCGTTGAAGGAAGACGGTGGTGCCGACAAGTTCGAGATCGTCGTGCCGTCGCTTTCGATCCTGGCCGAACCGCCGGTGGCGGTGGTGGACAAGAACGCCGAGAAGAAGGGCAATACCGAGATTGCCACCGAATACCTCAAGCACCTGTACAGCCCGGCCGGGCAGAAGATTGCCGCCGAGAACTTCTACCGCCCGCGTGACGAGAAGGTCGCAGCCGAATTCGGCAAGCAGTTCCCGAAACTTGACCTGGTAACCATCGACAAGGACTTTGGTGGCTGGAAAACTGCACAACCGAAATTCTTCAACGATGGCGGTGTGTTCGACCAGATCTATCAGGCACAGTAATCGCCAAGGAAAAGCGGGGCCGCTATGCGGCCCATTCGCGACGCAAGGCCGCTCCCACAAGGAACCGCAATCTCCTGTGGGAGCGGCCTTGCGTCGCGATTGGGCTGCAAAGCAGCCCCAAGATTCAGAAGCCTGCACCGGCCCGGGATTGATTCCGGGCTTCGTGCGTTCAACCAGGGATATTTATGTCACGCCGCATTTCCCCCGTCATACCCGGCTTCGGGCTGACGCTGGGCTACACATTGGTGTACCTCAGCCTGATCGTGCTGATACCGCTGGCCGCCATGTTCGTGCATGCCGCGCAGCTTACCTGGGAGCAGTTCTGGAACGTCATCAGTGCGCCGCGGGTGATCGCCGCGCTCAAGCTGAGTTTCGGCACCGCCCTGTTCGCCGCCGTCATCAACGGTGTGATCGGTACCCTGCTGGCCTGGGTGCTGGTGCGCTACACCTTCCCCGGGCGCAAGATCATCGATGCGATGATCGACCTGCCGTTCGCCCTGCCCACGGCCGTAGCCGGTATCGCCCTGACCGCCCTGTATGCGCCCTCGGGCTGGGTCGGCCAGTTCGCCACCGACCTGGGCTTCAAGATCGCCTACACCCCGCTGGGCATCACCCTGGCGCTGACCTTCGTCACCCTGCCGTTCGTGGTGCGGACGGTGCAGCCGGTACTGGCCGACATTCCGCGTGAAGTGGAGGAGGCCGCCGCCTGCCTGGGCGCCAAGCCGCTGCAGGTGTTCCGCCACGTGCTGGCGCCAGCGCTGCTGCCTGCCTGGCTGACAGGCTTTGCCCTGGCCTTCGCCCGCGGCGTGGGCGAGTATGGTTCGGTGATCTTCATTGCCGGCAACATGCCGATGAAGACCGAGATCCTGCCACTGCTGATCATGGTCAAGCTCGACCAGTACGACTACACCGGCGCGACCGCCATCGGCGTGCTGATGCTGGTGGTTTCCTTCATCCTGCTGCTGCTGATCAACCTGCTGCAGCGCCGTATCGAAACCCCTTGAAGGAGGCCGGCATGTCCAGTACATCCCTGAATGCAACCGCCGCCGCCAATGCCGCCCGCCGGGGCAGCGCCACATCGCGGCGCATCCTGATCGGCCTTGGCTGGCTGGTGTTCGCGCTGTTCCTGCTGCTGCCGCTGGTAATCGTGGTGTCGCAGGCGCTGAAGAACGGCTTTGGCACCTTCTTCGAGGCGATCTTCGAGCCTGACGCGTTGTCGGCGCTGAAGCTGACCCTGCTGGCCGTGGTCATTTCGGTGCCGCTGAACCTGGTGTTCGGCGTCAGCGCCGCCTGGTGCGTGAGCAAGTACACTTTCCGTGGCAAGAGCATCCTGGTCACCCTGATCGACCTGCCGTTCTCGGTGTCGCCGGTGATCGCCGGCCTGGTCTACGTGCTGATGTTCGGCGCGCAAGGCCTGTTCGGGCCGTGGTTGCAGGACCACGATATCCAGATCGTGTTCGCCCTGCCGGGCATCGTCCTGGCCACCATCTTCGTCACCGTGCCGTTCGTGGCCCGTGAGCTGATCCCGCTGATGCAGGAGCAGGGCACGCAGGAAGAGGAGGCCGCGCGCCTGCTCGGCGCCAATGGCTGGCAGATGTTCTGGCACGTGACCCTGCCGAACATCAAATGGGGCCTGATCTACGGCGTGGTGCTGTGCACCGCGCGGGCCATGGGCGAGTTTGGCGCGGTGTCGGTGGTGTCGGGCCACATCCGCGGCGTGACCAACACCTTGCCGCTGCACGTGGAGATCCTCTACAACGAGTACAACCACGTCGCGGCCTTCAGCGTGGCCAGCCTGTTGCTGATCCTGGCGCTCTTCATCCTGCTGCTCAAGCAGTGGAGCGAGAACCGTATTAACCGCCTGCGCCACAGCGCCGCGGAGGAATGATTCATGTCGATCGAAGTTCGTAACGTCAGCAAGCGCTTCAACAGCTTCCAGGCCCTGGACAACATCAACCTGGACATCAACAGCGGCGAGCTGGTGGCCCTGCTTGGCCCGTCCGGCTGCGGCAAGACTACCCTGCTGCGCATCATCGCCGGCCTGGAAACCCCGGACCAGGGCAATATCGTGTTCCATGGCGAGGACGTGTCCGGCCATGACGTGCGCGACCGCAACGTCGGTTTCGTGTTCCAGCACTACGCGTTGTTCCGCCACATGAGTGTGTTCGACAACGTTGCCTTCGGCCTGCGCATGAAGCCCAAGGGCGAGCGCCCGAGCGAGAGCAAGATTGCCGAGAAGGTGCATGAACTGCTGAACATGGTGCAACTGGACTGGCTGTCCGACCGCTACCCCGAGCAGTTGTCCGGTGGCCAGCGCCAGCGTATCGCCCTGGCCCGCGCCCTGGCGGTGGAACCCAAGGTGCTGCTGCTGGACGAGCCGTTCGGTGCGCTGGATGCCAAGGTGCGCAAGGAGCTGCGCCGCTGGCTGGCGCGCCTGCACGAGGACATCAACCTGACGTCGGTGTTCGTCACCCACGACCAGGAAGAGGCCATGGAGGTGGCTGACCGCATCGTGGTGATGAACAAGGGCGTGATCGAGCAGATCGGCTCGCCGGGCGAGGTGTACGAGCACCCGGCCAACGATTTCGTCTATCACTTCCTCGGTGACTCCAACCGCCTGGCCCTGAGCGAAGGGCATCATGTGCTGTTCCGCCCGCACGAAGTGTCGCTGTCGCGGCACGAGACCGAAGGGCACCATGCGGCCGAGGTGCGCGATATCCGCCCGTTGGGCGCGACCACGCGGGTAACCTTGAAGGTGGAAGGGCAGAGCGAGCTGATCGAGGCCGAAGTGGTCAAGGACCATGACAGCCTGACCGGGTTGGCGCGAGGGGAGACGTTGTTCTTCCGGCCGAAGGTTTGGCAGAAGGTGACGGATATCTGAGCCGCCTTTGATGATGAAAAGCCCGGGGTTGGTCCTGGGCTTTTTTATGCCTGACAGAATGGCGGCGCAAATGTTAAGCAGAAGCCCTGTTTTTTGGATGGGTAAACGATGCGTGCGCGAGATTGAGCGGTTGGTTCAATAATCGGGTTCTCGCTGTGGGATAACGGCGGAGGTCCCAATATAACGGTAGATATAGAAGCTCTTAATTCTTGGCCTAGTAAATTTGCTAGTTTTCAATTGCCGGGAATCGGCGGAGTATTGGGTTTTGTTAGGTGGGCCTGAATCAAGGAGGTGTTGAGTGCATTTTTTGGGGCTATTCGCATGTGCATTGCTCTTAAGGTGTCCTGAGCATTTAAAATCCATCGCATAGAAAATCATGGGGCTTGTAATATGCTTAATTCATACTCTCCTTATGGGTATTTCTTCTCTGTGAATGCCTTGGTGGGTACATTGAGTTTTAATGGCGAACACCTTGATGCACTAAGTAAACTATATTTTCTAGGTCGCGGATACAGAGCGTTCAGTCCAGTGTTGATGCGTTTCAATAGGCCTGATGAGTTTAGCCCTTTCGATATCGGTGGGTTGAATTGTTACTGTTATTGCTTAGGGGATCCTGTTAATCGTCAAGACCCTAACGGAAAAACTTCATTCGCGACGCTGGCGTTGACAGCAATCGCGGCACGTCGCTTTAAAAGTAGGCTCTTTGCAAAGGTTAAAGGTCCCGTTGAATGGTTTCCATTACGGAACTGGAAGAAAGGATCTATTGTTCCAGAGATTAGATATGCCATAGAAAAAGTCTCATCTGGTAAAGAGAGTGTGGCGCATGTGGTGAGTCAGGAGGACTTATCGGTGTTGGATCTTTCTGAGAAAAAGCATAAATTTATTCTAAGGCAGGATCAGAATTTTTTCATCAGTACCTTTTCCGAGTTTGATGATGCTCCTCTTTCTCACGCCAGTCTTGCGGAGCTTGGTCGTCGGCAGTTAAGGTCGACCTCTCAGGTTGTAGCTGCGGGATATATATATAGGGATAGCGGCCAAACTTATGTTGATAATCATTCGGGTCATTATCTTCCTGGTTACAGAAGCTCGCAGGCGGCGGTGAATTATTTGAGGTCGATAAGTGTGCCAGCGATGAGTGTTCGCATGGTTGGTCAAATGATGCGTCGATGAGTGATGCCTCGCGGGCATTTTTTTTATGCCTGTAAGGTATGCAGGCCATCTTCTGAGAGGTACAAGCGGCGGGGGATGCGGGGTGCAGGAGCGATATGACTTTTTATATCGCGATTGGTTATTTGCTTAATGTCAAATATTACTTTTAGAGATAAGCCTCTGGCCGCGATGATTCAGCCACACACCTGAATCGAGACCCCAGGAGTTTGATCAATGGGTAATGTCCAGTCGGCCGTCAGGGCCTACGACCAGTCATGGCGCCCGGCCCCGGGCGACCTGGTCGACCTTGGACGCACGCTTCGCCTTCCGCTTGGCCAGCTGCGCCTGCAACGTACGCCCGTCAGTGGGCTCAAGCGCCGCGACAAGCTGGTGTTGAGCCTGCTGGTGCTGGCCCTGCATGGCGCTGCAGCGTACTGGGTCAGCCAGGCACCAACGCCCGAGCTGCCGGTGGTGCCACCGCAAGTACCGCCCATGACCATCGAGTTCGCCGCGCCGGCGCCGCCTGTAGTCGAGCCACCGCCACCAGCCCCGGCACCGCCGGTGGTCCAGCCGCCACCGCCGCCTGTGGTCGACGAACTGGCCGCCAAGCCCAAACCCAAGCCAAAACCCGTACCCAAGCCGGTGGTCAAGCAACAGCCCAAGCCACAGCCCAAGCCGGTCGAGGCACCGCCGCCAGCCCCTGTGGCCGCCCCGGCACCGCCAGCGCCACCCGCGCCGGCCCCGGTCACCCCGGCCTCGGCCAACGCGGCGTACCTGAAGAACCCGGCGCCGGAGTACCCGCAGATGGCTCAGCGGCGCGGTTGGGAAGGCACCGTACTGCTGCGCGTCGAGGTGCTGCCCAGCGGCAAGCCCGGGCAGATCCAGATCCAGAAGAGCAGCGGCCGCGATGCCCTCGACGCTGCCGCACTGGCCGCGGTCAAGCGCTGGAGCTTCGTGCCTGCCAAGCAGGGCGACGTGGCCCAGACCGGCTGGGTCAGCGTACCGATCGATTTCAAGCTTCGCTAACTTTCTCGCAGAACACAGGAAGACATCATCATGAGCCTGCTGGCATCCCCCCTCGAATCCGTTGAAAGCGCAGTCATCTGGCTGCTGGTCGGTTTTTCTGTCGTCACCTGGGGCCTGGCCCTGGTCAAGGTCGTGCAGTTCGTGCGGCTGAAGCATCAGGACAAGCGCTTCCACCAGCAATTCTGGGCCGCCTCGAGCCTGGACTCGGCTGCCGAGCCCAGCCACGAACTGCCTGGCCCGGCCGCACGCGTTGCCCAGGCCGGTTACGCTGCCATCGCCGTCGGTGACAGCCAGGCCAACGACCTGAGCCACGCCATCAACCACCAGGACCGCCTGGAGCGTGCCCTGCGCCAGCAGATCGTGCGTGAGCGCCGCTCGCTGGAAACCGGCCTGGCGGTGGTCGCCAGTATCGGCAGCACCTCGCCCTTCATCGGCCTGTTCGGCACCGTGTGGGGCATCATGGAAGCGCTCAAGGGCATCAGCGCGGCCGGCTCCGCCAGCCTGGAAACCGTGGCCGGGCCGATTGGCGCGGCACTGGTGGCCACCGGCGTGGGTATCGCCGTCGCGGTGCCGGCGGTGCTGGTCTACAACTACTTCCTGCGCCGCCTCAAGCTGACTGCCGCCGACCTCGATGACTTCGCCCACGACTTCTACAGCCTGGCGCAGAAGAGTGCCTTCCGCGTGCTGGTGCACCCGGCGGTGCACAGGCCCCAGGCCGGCTTCACCCAGCCGGTGAAGGAGGCGTCCTGACATGGCCTTTTCGACCCAGGATAGCGACGAAGTCCTCAGTGAAATCAACGTCACGCCGTTGGTGGACGTCATGCTGGTGCTGCTGGTGGTATTCATCGTCACTGCGCCGCTGCTGACCAATGCCATCCCCATCAACCTGCCCAAGACCGAGGCCGTGGCCCCGGTGGAGCAGAAGGACCCGCTGGTGGTCAGCATCGATGGTGACGGCAAGTTGTTCATCAACAAGGACGAGATCCAGCCCGACCTGCTGGAAACCAGCCTCAAGGCTGCCAAGGACAAGGACGCGGACGTGCGTGTACAGCTGCAGGCTGATGACGGCGTGAACTACGGCGAAGTGGCGCGGGCCATGGCGGCTATCGAACGTGCGGGGATCAGCAAGCTGGCGGTGATTACCGCGCGCTAAACCTGCCACTTCTCTTCAGGCAAGTGCTTAGGGGCCATATCTCTTGGCAGGGGATGGCCCCTTTTTTTGCCTGGATTTCATTGATATCGATGCCCCCTGTGGGAGCGGGTTTACCCGCGAATGCGACGTAGGCGCCACCGACGCATTCGCGGGTAAACCCGCTCCCACAGGGATTGCATTTTAGTTATTAACAAATAGCTTCTTATTCCTTTACTGATATAACTCCCTCCCTATACTTGTCTCCAAGCACGCAAACTCACTGGAGGCGTCCCCATGCGCAATGAGTCGATTCGCTACCTGATTGTGCCGGGCTGGCAAGGATCGCCAGACAACCATTGGCAGAGTCACTGGCAGCGCACCCTGCCCAACAGTGCCCGGGTCGAGCAGCACGACTGGCTGACCCCGCAACGCCGGGACTGGGTGCAAGCGCTGGAGCAGGCGATTGCCGCCGAGCGCTCGCCGGTGATTCTGATCGCCCACAGCCTGGGTTGCATCACCGTCGCTCATTGGGCCGCGCAAGCCAGCCCGGCCCTGCTGCGGCGTGTACGCGGCGCGCTACTGGTGGCACCCGCTGATGTAGAGCGGCCGACCTGCGCGCCAGCCCTGCGCAACTTCGCGCCGATCCCGACCGAGGCACTGCCGTTCCCAAGCCAGGTGGTCAGCTCCGACAACGACCCGGCCGTGAGCGTGCCAAGGGCGCTGTACCTGGCCCAGGTATGGGGCGCCGAAGCAGGGCTGCTGACCAACGCCGGGCATATCAACGTCAAGTCCGGCCATGAGCGCTGGGAACAAGGCTTCGCCTACCTGTATCGCTTGCAAAGCCGGGTCGAGCAGCGCGCACTACGCCGCGCCTGATCGCCCTTACTGTTTACCGTTTGCCTGACGCCCGGCCACTGCAGGCCTGGGGCGGGAGTTCGTCATGACTTTTCAAAACCCCTTTGGCCAGCCCTTGCTGACCTTCCCCGAGCTGGACAAGAGCCCGTTGAGCATCCGCGCCAAGGCGCTGGTGTTCATCGACCCGCGTTCGCAGCAGTTGCGCGCAGAGCTGGAGCAGCTGGCGCCGCAACCCCTGCCGGTGCTGATCCGTGGCGAAACCGGCACCGGCAAGGAACTGCTGGCCCGGCAGATCCACCGGGCCAGCGACCGCAGCGGGCTGTTCGTGTCGGTCAACTGCGCAGGCATCAGCCCTACCTATGCCGATGCCGAGCTGTTCGGCTACAGCGCCGGCAGCCAGGGCGGTACAGCCAGCAGCCGTGCCGGCTGGTTCGGCTCGGCAAACGGCGGCACGTTGTACCTGGACGAAATCGCCGACTTGCCGCTTGCCATCCAGGGCAAGCTGCTGGCCGCCCTGGAAAACCGCGAGGTAACCCGGGTGGGCGCGCAACAGCCGCAACCAGTGGACGTGCGCCTGGTGGCCGCCACCAGTATCGACCTGGCGCGGGTGGTGCGTGCGGGGCGTTTCAACGAGCGCCTGTACCAGTACCTGCGCGAGGGGGCGCTGGAACTGCCGCCGCTGCGCGAGCGGCCGGGCGATATCCTGCCGTTGGCCGAGTACTTCGTGGGCATCTACAGCGTGCGCCTGCAGCGGCCTGTGCCGCTGGTGAGCGAGGCGGCGCAGCAGGTTCTGGAGGCGCACCCCTGGCCCGGCAACACCCGTGAACTGGAGAACGTCATCCACTTCGCCTTGCTGGTGAATGACGGCGAAGAGATCCTGGCCGAGGACCTCGACCTGCCCGACCCCGCGCGCTAGACATGGCTCATAAGCAACGTGGCTGATGGCAGTCTGTTTTTGGAATAAGCAGCTAAATAAAAGATATTGTTACGGAATAAAAAATCTAGGTATTGTCCGCCTCACGCCCGCTGGTGAACCGGTTGGGCACCCGATTCGCCATCGTCGATGGCCCAGAACCAGAACAAGGACCACCATGAAGAAGACCCTGCTGACCACTGCCCTGGCCGCTGCCCTGTCGTTCGCCGGCCTGGCTGCCGCCGCCGAGAAACTGGTAGTTGCCGCCACCCCGGTACCGCACGCCGAAATCCTCGAGCTGATCAAGCCGACCCTGGCCAAGGAAGGTGTGGACCTGCAGATCAAGGTCTTCACCGACTACGTGCAGCCGAACGTGCAGGTTGACCAGAAGCGCCTGGACGCCAACTACTTCCAGACCCTGCCGTACCTGCAGAACTTCAACGAAGGCAAGGGCACCCACCTGGATACCGTGATCGGCGTGCACGTCGAACCCTTCGGTGGTTACTCGAAGAAGGTCAAGAGCCTGAGCGAACTGAAGGAAGGCGCCACCGTTGCCATCCCTAACGAGGGCAGCAACAGCGGCCGCGCCCTGCTGTTGTTGCAGAAGGCTGGCCTGATCACCCTGAAGGATCCGAAGAACGCCCTGGCCACCCCCAAGGACATCGCCGAGAACCCGAAGAAGCTGAAGTTCCGCGAGCTTGAGTCGGCCATGCTGCCGCGTGTGCTGGACCAGGTCGACCTGGACATGATCAACACCAACTACGCTCTGGAAGCCGGCCTGAACCCGGCCAAGGACGCGCTGGTGATCGAAGGCAGCGACTCGCCATACGTGAACTTCCTGGTCGCCCGCCCGGACAACAAGGATAGCGAAGCCATCCAGAAACTGGCCAAGGCCCTGACCAGCCCGCAAGTGAAGGAATTCATCGCCAAGAAGTATCAGGGTGCGGTGCTGCCGGCGTTCTGATGCGCTTGCATTACCTTGCATGACCCAACGCCGACACCATGTGTCGGCGTTTTTGCTTGTGGGCGCAGTACCCTGTGGGAGCGGGCTCGCCCGCGAAGCAGGCGACGCGGTGGATGGCACCGGCTACGCCGGTGTTCGCGGGCGCGCCCGCTCCCACAGGGTACTGCGTGACGTCTCGGTGATATGAATATTCTATAAAGGTATTTACTAAAAAGTTTTTAGATCATTAGAGTCTATCTATCGTGCCCACGCGCACCCTGCAGACCTGCTTTACCCATGACCCTCGACACCGCATTCATCCTCAGCACGCTGCCCGCCTTCCTCAAGGCAGTGGGCGTGACCCTGCAGGTCGGCCTGATCGCCATCGTCACCTCGCTGCTGGTCGCCCTGGTCAACGCCACACTGCTGGTATTGCGCACCCCGTACCTGTGGCGCCTGGTAAAAGCCTACGTGGAGCTGGCGCGCAACACGCCGCTGCTGATCCAGCTGTTCTTCGTCTACTTCGCCTTGCCCAGCCTGGGCCTGAAGATTTCCGGCTTTGCCGCGGCAATCATCACCATGACTTTCATGGGCGGTGCCTACCTGACCGAAGTGCTGCGCGCCGGCATCGAGGCCGTGCCCCGTGCCCAGCTGGAGTCCGGGCGCTCCATCGGCCTGTCCGAAGGCCAGCTGCTGCGCCACGTGGTGCTGCCGCAGGCCGGCATCCTCAGCCTGCCGGCGCTGTTCGCCAACTTTATCTTCCTGCTCAAGGAAACCACCGTGGTGTCGGCGGTGGCCGTGCCGGAAATCCTCTACACCACCAAGAACTACATCGCGCTGTACTACAAGACCTATGAAATGCTCACCGTGCTGACCCTGCTCTGCGTGCTGCTGTTCCTGCCGCTGTCGTTGCTGCTGCGCCATGTCGAAAGGAGGCTGCAACATGCCCAGTTCGGCGTCTGAACTGCTGTTGCAGGCGTTGCCGCAGCTGGCAGGCGGTGCGGCGCAGACCCTGGCCATCTCCGCGCTGGGCATCCTCTTCGCGACGCTGGGCGGTGTGCTTTATGGTGTGTTGGCAACCTTGGGCAACCGGGCCCTGAATATCGCCTTGCAGGTGTACCTGGAACTGTTCCGTGCCATCCCGGTGCTGGTCTGGCTGTACCTGGTGTTCTTCGGCCTGCCGATCTTCTTTGCCCTGAGCATCCCCAGCTTCTGGTGCGCGGTGCTGGTGCTGGGCCTGTGGGGCGCCAGCGAGGTGGGTGAGGTGGTGCGAGGCGCGCTACGTTCGCTGCCGCGCGGCCAGCGCGAGGCGGGGCTGTCGATCGGCCTGGCCTGCTGGCAGCTGTATGGCTACGTGCTGTTGCCACAGGCGCTCAAGCGCATGACCCCGCCGACCATCAACATCTACACGCGAATCATCAAGACCAGCTCGCTGGCGGTGCTGATCGGCGTGGTCGAGGTGATCAAGGCCGGCCAGCAGATCATCGAACGCACCTACGAGTCGGTGCTGATCTACGGTGCCTTGTTCCTGTTCTTCTTCATCGTCTGTTATCCGCTGTCCGCCGCTTCACGCGTGCTGGAACGCCGCTGGGCCCACTCATGAGCGCATTGATCGAATTCCAGGGTTTCAACAAGTTCTTTGGCGAGCACCAGGTGCTCAAGGACGTCGACCTCCAGGTGGCGGCCGGCGAGGTGGTGGTCATTCTCGGCCCCAGCGGCTGTGGCAAAAGCACGCTGCTGCGCTGCCTCAACGGCCTGGAGCAGGCCCACGGCGGCCACTTGCGCCTGGCCGGGCAGGAGCTGCTCGATCCGCGCACCGATTGGCGCGAAATCCGCCAGCGGGTCGGCATGGTGTTCCAGAGCTATCACCTGTTCGGCCACATGAGCGTGATCGACAACCTGCTGCTTGGCCCGCTCAAGGTGCAAAAGCGCGAGCGCGCCGAAGCGCAGGCCCAGGCCGAGGCGCTGTTGGCGCGGGTCGGCCTGCTGGACAAGCGCGACGCCTTTCCCCGGCAGTTGTCCGGGGGCCAGCAACAGCGCATCGCCATCGTGCGCTCGCTGTGCATGAACCCCGAGGTGATGCTGTTCGACGAGGTTACCGCGGCCCTCGACCCGGAAATGGTCAAGGAGGTGCTGCAGGTGATCCAGGGCCTGGCCCGCGACGGTATGACCTTGCTCATCGTTACCCACGAAATGGCCTTCGCTCGCGCGGTGGCCGACCGCATCGTGTTCATGGAGGCCGGCAGGGTCCTTGAACAGGGTGACCCCGAGAGCTTCTTCACCCGACCGCGGACCGCACGCGCGCAGCAGTTCCTGGAGAAATTCTCCTTCGTAGAAAGCCTGCCGAAGACACTGCACAAGGAACTGTCATGAAAACTGCCAACCTCACCAAACTGCTGGTGCCGCTGTTCGGCCTGGCCCTGCTGGCCGGCTGCAACAAGGCTGAAGAACCACCCAAGCCCGCGGCGGCCTCGCCGTCCACCAGCTACCTGGAAACCATCAAGGCCCGTGACAAGCTGATCGTCGGGGTGTTCACCGACAAGCCACCGTTCGGTTTCGTCGATGAAAAGGGCCGCTACGTGGGCTTTGACACCGACATTGGCCGGCGCCTGGCCAAGGACCTGCTGGGCGATGAAAACAAGGTCGAGTTCGTTGCCGTGGAGCCGGCCAGCCGTATCCCGTTCCTGCAGAGCGACAAGGTCGACCTGATCCTCGCCAACATGACCGTGACCCCGGAGCGCAAGGAAGCGGTGGACTTCACCAACCCCAACCTGCGCGTTGCCGTGCAGGCCATCGTCGCGGATGGCAGCCCGGTGCAGAAGCTCGACGACCTGGCCGACAAGACCATCATCGTCACCACCGGCACTACCGCTGATATCTGGCTGACCAAGAACCATCCGGACTGGAAACTGCTCAAGTTCGAGAAGAACAGCGAGTCGCTGCAAGCGCTGGCCACCGGACGTGGCGATGCCTATGCACAGGACAACCTGATTCTGTTCAGCTGGGCCAAGCAGAACCCGGGCTACCGCGTGCTGCCTGAGCTGCTGGGTGAAGAAGCCCCGATTGCACCGGCGGTGAAGAAGGGCAACACCGAGCTGCGTGACTGGGTGAATGCCGAGCTGGCCAAGCTGGGGGAGGAGAAGTTTCTGCTGAAGCTGTATGACCAGTATGTACGCAAGGAACTGAGCGATGACACCAAGCCGGAAAGCGTGATTGTGGAAGGGGGCAAGTGGCAGGGTTAGTCGGGTAAATGGGGCCGTTGTGGGAGCGGGTTCACCCGCGAACACCGGCAAAGCCGGTGTCATACACCGAGTTGCCTGCTTCGCGGGTGAACCCGCTCCCACAAGGGCTGCAAGGCAGCCCCGGCAATATCACTGGTTGCGCGGCAGCCAGTTCAAAAGGAATTCATTCACCACCCGCGGGTTCTCCAGGCTGGAGATATGCCCCGCAAACGGAATCTGCGCCGCCAGGCAGCCAATGATCCGTGCCATTTCATTGGACTCTTCCGGCGGCCGTGGGATGTCCTGGTCGCCACAGACAACGATGGTCCGCTCACTGGCCAGTTCTCCCAGCCGTGACAACAGGTCTGGCCGGCCAAAGATCACCCGCCCCATCGGATCGAGACTGTGCCGAATCACCTCGGCGCTGTTCGCCTTCAATGCTGCGCGGAAGCCTTCGCGCACTTCCGGCACAGTCTGCCCGCCTGCATGGAAGAAGATCGGCACGACGATATCCAACAATGGCTCCGGGAACAGCCCCGCAGCACTGGCGGCGTCGAGCAGGCCGAAGTACTTGAGCCGGGTCGCCTCCGGCTCGGCGCCGAGGTAAGTGTCCATCAGCACCAGGCGGTCTACCCGCTCGGGGTGTTCCAGGGCCAGTTGCGCGCCCCACATGCCGCCGACCGACAGGCCGACCAAATGGCATTTGCCAATGTCCAGGGCGTCCAGCAGTGCCAGATGCTGGCGGGCCAGGGCGCTCATGTCGATGGTCGTGGCAGGCGGAGCATCGGAGCCGCCGTGGCCCCACAGTTCGGGGACGATGACGCGGAAGTGTGCTGACAAGGCCTCGATTTGTGGCTGCCACATCTCGGCGGACCACAGGTAGCTGTGGCCGAGCAGGACCGGGAAACCCTGGCCCTGGTCGATGTAGCTCATGCGGGCGCCGTCGATTTCGATGAAGTGTCTTTGCATGGAATGGGTCTCGGCCGGGAGTGCTGTAGGGTATTCGAAATTGTCGAGGGCCGCTTTGCAGCCCTACGGTACTGGCACCAGACGCAAGGTACTCTGCGCCGGAATCACCCCCATCTGCGCCTTCTGGTACTGCCCCTGCACATACCCTTCGGCCTGATCCGCAAAATGCCTGTCGAACGGCACACCACTCTGGCCGACCGGGTTGCTGGTCAGCGCCTGCCCGGCATCGGCAAAGTCGACCAGCCGCCGAGTCGACGGCCCATAGGTCACCGGCCATGGCGCCGGGCCGATTTTCGCCGAGAGGTTGTTCGGCACTTCATGGGTGCCCGGTGCAGCGAACGGGCCGACGTTGAACAGCAGGTTCAGCGGCTTTTTGACCCCCAGCGGGTGGTTGTGGGTCAGGGTATGCGCCTTGCCCCACTGCCAGCTGGCCGGGTCACTGCCCACAGTCTCCCGCAGGTGCTTCAAGCTGTTCTGCCACGCCGTGCGTACCACGGCGGTACGGTCGGTGCGCTGGTTGCCTCCGCGAGTGCTCCACCAGGGCGAATCGGCATCCGCCGCCAGGCGCGGCAGGGCGGCGTCGATGGCGCGGGTGCTGATCAGCACCGGGAACCAGGTGTCGCCCAGTTCGTCATGCAGGGCCGCGAATGCCAGTTCGTAGAGGAACTGGTTGAACAGTGTGGCGCTGGTAGAGTCGAGCGGGTAGTCGCCGCCCCAGGCTGCCAGTTGCTCGACCAGCTCTTTCTCTTCGTCACCTTCGGCCACTGCACGTAGCGTTGCCAGCAGTGGTGCAAGGGTGCGCGGGCCATGGTCGCTGGCAGTGTCCAGTTGCAGCGCCTGGCTGTTTTGGGTGTCCCACTTCACCTCGGGGTCGGCCAGGTGGCGGTCGAGCTGGCGGCCACGGTCCGGCAGGTTGTAATAGCCCGGTACCGGCACCACCGCCGGCGGCTGGTAGTTGGCCGAGACAATGTAGCCGCGCGCCGGGTTCTCCTGTTGCGGGTTGACGCTGAATGGATAGAAGCCGAGCTTGTCGGCCTGCGCACTGCCACCGTCGAGGATGAACGCGGGATCGACGCCGTCGGGGCGAATCGGCAACTGCGCCGCCGCCCACCAGCCGATATCGCCACGGGCATTGGCCCAGACCAGGTTCAGCCCCGGCGCATGCACCTTGGCCGCGGCCTCGCGCATCTTGCCCAGGGTATTGGCGCGGTTGAGCTGGTAGAAACCGTCGAGAATCGGGTTTTCGGTTTCCAGGAACGCCCACCACATGGCGATAGGCGTGGGCCCGGCGGTGGCGCCCAGCACGTCGTTGACGATCGGGCCGTGGGGCGAGCGGCGCAGGCTGAGGGTGACCGGTGCTTCGCCTTTGACGGCGATCTGCTGCTCGGTCTTCTCCAACGCCTGCCATTTGCCATCGACCATCACCTGGTTGGCGTCGGCCGGGTTGGTGCGTTCGGCGATCAGGTCGACGTCGTCGTTCTGGAACATGGTCAGGCTCCAGCCAAAGTCGCGGTTGTGGCCGAGCAGGGCGAACGGGTTGAGCGCCTGGAAGTAGCCATACAGGTTGAAACCGGGCGCCGACAGCTCGGCCTCGTACCACACCGCCGGCACCGCGAAACCGATGTGCGGGTCGCCGGCCAGCAGTGGCTTGCCACTGCGGGTACGGCTACCGGCCACGGCCCAGGCGTTACTGCCCTCGAATTGCGGGATGCCCGCGTCACCCAGTGCTTCATGGCTGAGGCGGGCGAGGGCTTCCAGGCTTTGCCAGTCGGCAGCGGCCAGCGGTGTACCCAAGGCGCCCTCGGGCTGCCAGGCGAGATCGAAGATGTTCAGGTACTCGGGGCCCAACTGGTCGCGAATGTAGGTCAGCGCGGGCTCGGTGCGAAACGCGGCGGCAAAGCTGTAGGCCAGGTAGCCGGCGATGCTCAGGGTGTCTTCGGCGCTGAACGGGCGCGCAGTGATGCCCAGCAGGTCGAACTCCATGGGCTTGGGGTGGCTGGCCTGCCAGCTGTTCACCCCCTCAAGGTAGGCCTGCAGGGCTTGCCAGGCGGGCGCTTGCCGGTCCTGACGCTTGGCCATCAGTGCTGCCTGCTCGCGAATGCGCAGGCTGCGGAACAGGGTGTCGGTGGGCAGCAGCTTGTCACCCAGCACCTCGGCCAGCTCGCCCCGGGCAAGGCGGCGCAGGATCTCCATCTGGAACAGCCGGTCCTGGGCATGCACGTAACCGAGGGCACGGTACAGGTCCGGTTCGCTCTGCGCCTGCAGGTGCGGTACGCCGCGGGCGTCGTAGCGCACGCTGACCGGGGCCTGCAGGCCGGCGATGGCCACCTCGCCCTCGCGTTGTGGCAGCTTGCCCTGCACATACCAGTATCCGGCGCCGGCGGCCACGGCAACTACCACGGCCAACAGGGTCAGGCTGCGCTTCATGCAGGCTCCTTGTGCGTTCAAGCGAAAAATGTGGTCCGATGATCGGCGGATTCGCGAACAGAGCATAGCCCCAGGAAGGAGTTTCCATGTCCCTTAGCGAAAAACAGAAAATGCTTACAGGCCAGCTCTATCACGCTGGCTGCCCCGAGCTGCAGGCCGAGCAGATCGCCAACAAGCACTGGATGCACCGCTACAACAGCAGTGTCGAGTTGCTCAACGACGCACGTCACGGGCTGCTGCTAGAGCACTTTGGCCAGGTCGGTGAAGGCGCGGTGATCCGCCCGCCGTTCTATTGCGACTATGGCTACAACATCAGCGTCGGCCGCAATACCTTCATGAATTTCAGCTGCGTGATCCTCGACGTGCTGCCGGTGCGAATCGGTGACGACTGCCAGATCGGCCCCAACGTGCAGATCTATACCGCCGACCACCCGCTCGACCCCGAGGTGCGCCGCACCGGGCTGGAGAGCGGTCGGCCGGTGACCATCGGCAACAATGTGTGGATCGGCGGCGCGGCGATCATCCTGCCGGGGGTGACCATCGGTGACAACGCCGTGGTGGGTGCCGGTAGCGTGGTCACCCGTGACGTGCCGGCGGGCGCGGTAGTCGTGGGCAACCCGGCTCGGGTGCGTCAGCCGGCCCAAGAGCAGTAGCAGCCCACCGCCAGGGTATTGGAGGCGCTCACCTGGCGGCCGTCGAGCAGCGCCTTGAGGACCGGTTCGATGAAGCTGTTGCTGGCGTTGCACACCGCGCCTTCACTGTAGGGGCCGAAGTAGGCGAGGTGGCCTTGCCGGTCCCAGATAGCCACCGCCGGGGAGGCGGGCAGGTGTTCGCTGCCGGGCAGGCCGGCGAGTGGCTTGAGGGCGGTGAGGTTGGCGGGCAGTTGGCCGTGGCTGCCGGGCTTTTGCAGCACGTGGAAGATCACGCCCTGGCTGGCGAACTGGCTGACCAGGTCGCCCAGGTGCTGCTGGTTGCCGACGTTGCACGGGCAGGCCGGGTCCCAGAAATGCACTACCCGGATCGGGCCGGGGCCAGCCAGTTCGGTGGGCAGTCGCAGCTGGCTACCATCGAACAGCGTCGCCTGGTTGTCGAACGGTCGCAGGTAGCGGGCCTGGAAGGTGGTGTAGGCCTGCCAGAGGATGGTCACGCCGACCAGAAGGGTGATTGCCGTGCACAGCGGTTTGATGAGCCGAGTCTTCATGAAGTTTCCGCGGTCCCTGTAGGAGCGGTGCTGGTGGTTCGAAGGTGAGCAAGCTTGCCACGACGCCAGCCAGAGCTGAATATCCCAGATCAATACTTGCTTCACTGTGGATGTACCCGATGCCCGCTGCCTTTCACCCTGACCTCCTGCGCACCAGCCTGGCGCCGCTGACCGCTCGCCAGCCGTTGTCGGCGCAGGCGCAGGACTACCAGCGCTTCTATGGCCTGAACCTGCCGGCACATAGCTGGCTGGGTGGCTTTCAGGCTGCCGGGTTCGACCTGGTCGGGCAGGTCTGGCTACCCGAACAGCCGACCGCGACGCTGTTCCTGCTGCACGGCTATTACGACCATATGGGCCTCTACCGGCATGTGATCGATTGGGCGCTCAAACAGGGTTTCGCCGTGATCAGCTGCGACCTGCCCGGCCACGGTCTGTCCAGCGGCGAGCGGGCCAGCATCAGTGATTTCGCGGTGTACCAGCAGGTGCTGGAGGCATTGTTCGAACAGGCGCGCACGCTGCAACTGCCGCGCCCCTGGCACCTGTGCGGGCAAAGCACCGGTGGCGCCATCGCCGTGGACCACCTGTTGAACCAGGGTGCGCGCAGCCCCATCGATGGCCAGGTCATCCTGTTGGCACCGCTGGTGCGGCCCTGTGCCTGGCGCTGGTCGAAGCTGAGCTATCGCGTGCTGCGTCACTTCGTGAACGGCATCGAACGGCGTTTCAGCGAGAACACCAATGACCCGGCCTTTCTGCCGTTTCTGGAAGCCGACCCGCTGCAACCGCGCCGCCTGCCAACGGCCTGGGTGGGCGCCTTGATTGCCTGGGTCAAGCGCATCGAGGCCGCGCCGCGCAGTACGCGGCGGCCGTTGATCGTGCAAGGAGAGGCGGATGGCACAGTGGACTGGCCGTACAACCTTGAAGTACTCAAGACCAAGTTTGCCGAGCCACAGATATTGATGCTGCCTGAGGCCCGTCACCACCTGGCCAACGAGCTACCGGGCATTCGCCAGCGCTACTTCGACTTCATCGACCAGCGCCTGGGCTGATCACTTCAGGTCGTTGGTGCTCTGGCCAACCGCCAGGCCTGCGCGCACTGCGGCCAGGGCGGCCTGGTAGTAAGCCTTGCCATCTGGCGACTCGGCAAAGGTGGCGAACTCTTCCAGCTCGGCATCGGACAGGTCACGGTAGACATACAGCAAGGTGTTGTTGAGGTCTTCGCCGATCTGGTTCATCAGGCGTTGGCGCTGGCCGTCGAGCAGGCCCTGGGCCTGGCCGCTGCCGAACAGGCCGGGGATCATCGAGCTGAGGCTATCGGCCGCCACGCCAGCGATGGCCAGGCTCACTTCGGCGCCGGCTTCGCGCGCCGGCAGAGCCTGGGCCAGGTGGCCGATGATCAGCAGGCGGTCGTCGCTGGCCTGGATTTTCGGCAGGCCCTTGGCATTCCTGGCCAGTTCATCCTTGCGTGTGGCCTTGAGCTCGGCGGCTACCACCTTGCGGCCCAGCGGCGAGCGGAAAAAGGCCAGCGCCGGTGCCGGGTTGGCCAAGGTTGCGCGCAGCTGCGCCTGGGCACGCCGGTCCACCGCCTGGGCCTGGAAACGCTGGTTGCTGTTGTTGACCAGCGCCTGGTACACGGCGGGTGGCAAACTGTTGCGGTAGCGTTCCTGGGCGGCGGTCAGGGCATCGTTGAAATGGGCGCGCTGGTCGGGCCAGCCGGCGGCCTTGTACAGTTGATCCAGGTTGTCTGCCCAGACAGGCACGGTGCAGATCATCAGCAGAATCAGGGAAAACAGACGGCGCATTCAGGACTCCTGTCGGCAGGTGGCTATTGTCCGTGGCCGGGCGCCGGTTTGTCGAGATATCCGCGTGCTTCTCGGCCAAGTGGCGCTGTGCGCCGGCATGGCTAATGGATATGATGCGCGCCATGCACATCTCCCCTGAACACCCGATGCTTGCGGCCGTCGTCGACGATCTGGCCACCCATGGCTGGTCCCAGCAGGCGCTGTTTCTGCCTGCCGACCTGGTGCGCGCGCTGGCGGCCGAGTGCCGGCGCCGTGATGCCGAAGGCGAACTCAACCCCGCGGGGGTTGGGCGCGGTGCTGCCCAGGAGGTACGCGAGGCCATCCGCGGCGACCAGATCCAGTGGATCGACCCCGGTCAGGCCGAGGCCTGCGACCAGTACCTGGCCGCCATGGACCAACTGCGCCAGGCCATCAACCGGGGCCTGTTCCTCGGCCTGGAGGATTTCGAGTGCCATTTTGCCCTGTACCCACCGGGGGCATTCTATCGCCGGCATCTGGACCGCTTCCGTGACGATGACCGGCGCATGGTGTCGGCGGTGCTGTACCTGAATGAAGACTGGCAGCCGCAGGACGGTGGCCAGTTGCGCATGTTCCTGGCGGACGGTGTCGAGCATGATGTCGAGCCGGTGGCTGGCTGCCTGGTAGTGTTCCTGTCGGGCGAGGTGCCCCATGAGGTGCTGCCGGCCGGGCGTGAGCGGCTTTCGTTGACCGGGTGGTTCCGGCGCCGTGGCAATGACCTGTTCTGACCTGCCCAAGGTGCTGGTCAGCGCCTGCCTGCTGGGGCAGCCAGTGCGCTATGACGGCCGCGCCAGTGGCCACCCCGACCTTTTGCAGCATTGGCAGGCCGAAGGGCGCGTGGTGCCGTTGTGCCCGGAAGTGGCCGGTGGCTTGCCGACACCACGGCCGCCGGCAGAGATACCGGGCGGGCAGGGTGGTGAGGTGCTCGACGGTGGCGCGCAGGTGCTGACGGTGACGGGCGAGGATGTCAGCGCCGAGTTCCTGGCCGGGGCGCAACGGGCGCTGGAGCTGGTGCGCCGGCACGGCATTCGCGTGGCGGTGCTGAAGGCGGGTAGCCCTTCGTGTGGCAACCGGTTGACCTATGACGGCACGTTCAGTGGTGTGAAGGTGGCGGGGGAAGGGGTGACCACGGCATTGCTGCGGCGGGCGGGGGTGCTGGTGTTCAGCGAGCTGGAGCTGGACGAGGCACAGCAGGCGCTGGCTGGGCTTTCAGCTTAAGCCTGTACCGGCCTCTTCGCGGGTGAACCCGCTCCCACAGGTTCTCCACAGCCCTCAAGGCTTGTGATGTCCCTGTGGGAGCGGGTTCACCCGCGAAGAGGCCGGTACAGGCAGTAAAAATCCTATTGCCCGTCCGCAGTCTCTGGCACACCCTTGAACCACTTCTGCTCAAGCTCGGCAGTCCGTCCGCTGTCCTTGAGCCGCTGCAGTGCATTGTTCACCGCGCTCTCGAACGCCGGGTTGTCCTTCTGGAACGGGATCACCAGCTGCTTCTCGCCAAACGGCAGGCTTACATCGAGCTGGCCGTCACCTTTGGGCGATTCGCTCGACGGGGTCAGTGCGATGTCGTACTTGCCACTCTCGACACCGGGCAGTACCTCTGTCGCAGGGGCTTCGATGAACTCGGCGCGCAGGTCCAGCTCCCTGGCCAGGTCCTGGCCGAACTCGATCTCGAAACCGGTCAGGTGGTCATTTTCCTTGAAGGCGTACGGTGAGTTGTCGGCCTGCACGGCGATGCGCAGTTCGCCCCGGTCGGCGATTTCATCTATCAGCTCGGCCTGAGCCAATGGCGTGATCAGTACCGCCAGCAATACCCCTATGGTCGAACGCATGAAAGCCCCTTTCTTCTTTGGCAAATGAATAACCTTCGCCACGGCTTTTTTCCTCGCCGTGGTCGAGCGCAGCCTATGACCTTGAAGCCTCGGCATTGTTTAACCTTGATTGAAATATTTCTGCCTGACGATGTGAACATCTGGGCGCACATATCAACTAAGGTGAACCACCGCCGCCACTGGAATATTGGCGGCGGTCAATAAGTGAATCACAGGAGAAGTGAATGAACAGCCTATTTTCGCGTGCTGCCGTTGCCGGTCTGTTGATGGGAGCGTCGGTGTTCGCCAGTGCCACAGATGCCCTGAAGAGCCAGGAACCGCCAAAGGAGGCCAAGGTCTTCATCGTTTCCCCCGCCGATGGCGCTACGGTCGACCAGACCTTCACCGTCAAGTTCGGCATCGAGGGCATGGCGCTCAAGCCCGCGGGTGACAATACCCCGCACACCGGGCACCACCACCTGCTGGTGGATGTGGACAAGGAACCCATGGCCGACATGGCGCTGCCAGTCAGCCAGATGCCACAGAGCGGCACCGCGCTGCCGGCGGGCCCGCAGGTGCTGCACTTCGGCAAGGCGCAGACCGAAACCAGCATTACCCTGACCCCGGGCAAGCACACCCTGCAGTTGGTGCTGGGTGACCAGTATCACGTGCCGTTCAAGCCGAGCGTTGTGTCGCAGAAGATTACTGTCGACGTGAAATAGGTGTTGGATTCTTCGCGGGTAAACCCGCTCTCACAGGGATCCCACAGGTCTGAAGCTTGTGGTGATCCTGTGGGAGCGGGTTTACCCGCGAAGCAGGCGACACCAATGTCACAGGCAAAAAAAGGGAGGCCACCAGGGCCTCCCTTTTTCATGTCGCCAGCGAACTTAGAACAGGACGCGGGAACGGATGGTGCCCTTGACCTGTTGCAGCTTCTCTTGCGCCAGGTCGGAGTACTCGGCGTCAACGTCGATCACCACGTAACCGACTTTCTCGTTGGTTTGCAGGAACTGACCGGAGATGTTGATGCCGTTCTCGGCGAAGACCTTGTTGATCTCGCTGAGTACGCCCGGGATGTTTTCGTGGATGTGCAGCAGGCGGTGCTTGCCTGGGTGTGCCGGCAGGGCAACTTCCGGGAAGTTGACCGAGGACACCGAGGTACCGTTGTCGCTGTACTTGACCAGCTTCTCGGCCACTTCCAGGCCGATGTTGGCCTGGGCTTCGGCGGTGGAACCACCGATGTGCGGGGTCAGGATCACGTTGTCCAGGCCGCGCAGCGGGCTTTCGAACTCTTCGTCGTTGGAACGTGGCTCGACCGGGAACACGTCGATGGCGGCGCCGATCAGGTGCTTGTCCTTGATGGCGGCGGCCAGGTGGTCCAGTTCGACCACGGTGCCACGGGCGGCGTTGATCAGGATCGAGCCCTTCTTCATGGCACGAATCTCCTTCTCGCCGATCATCCACTGGGTGGATGGCAACTCAGGCACGTGCAGCGAAACGATATCGGCCAGGCCCAGCAGCTCGTGCAGGCTGGTGACTTGTACGGCGTTGCCCAGTGGCAGCTTGGTCAGCGGGTCGAAGAAGTAGACCTGCATGCCCAGGCTTTCGGCCAATACCGACAGCTGGGTACCGATCGAACCATAACCGACGATGCCCAGTTTCTTGCCGCGGATCTCGAACGAGTTGGCCGCGCTCTTGATCCAGCCACCACGGTGGCAGGAAGCGTTCTTCTCAGGGATGCCGCGCAGCAGCAGGATGGCTTCGGCCAGTACCAGTTCGGCTACCGAACGGGTGTTGGAGTAGGGCGCGTTGAACACGGCGATACCGCGCTCGCGGGCAGCTTCCAGGTCGACCTGGTTGGTACCGATGCAGAAGCAGCCGACGGCGACCAGTTTCTTGGCGCAGTCGAAGATCTCTTCGGTCAGCTGGGTGCGCGAACGGATGCCGATGAAGTGGGCGTCGGCGATCTTTTCCTTCAGCTCGGCTTCCGGCAGCGAACCAGTGAGGTATTCGATGTTGGTGTAGCCGGCGGCCTTGAGGGTATCGACCGCGTTCTGGTGCACACCTTCAAGAAGAAGGAACCGGATCTTGCTCTTGTCGAGAGAAGTCTTGCTCATCTGCGTAAACCTGTATCCCGGAGAAAAAATGGCGAGGGTGATGCCAGGCGCGAAGGCAGCCTTAGCATGAACAGCGGGAGGGCTATGCTAGCATACGCGACACAATCTGAGCTTATCCCGACAGGTGAAGTGTGCTCAGGGTGACTATGAATAAGTCGAGAGTTCCAGCGATGACTCACCCCGCTGTTATTGATGAACTGATGACCCTTGTCGACCCTGGCAAGGTCCTGACCGACGCAGCTTCCCTGGAAGCCTATGGCAAGGACTGGACCAAGCATTACCCACCGGCGCCCAGCGCCATCGTGTTTCCCAAAACGGTGGCGCAGGTGCAGGCGATCGTGCGCTGGGCCAATACCCACAAGGTGGCGCTGGTGCCGTCTGGTGGGCGTACCGGGCTTTCTGCAGGCGCCGTGGCGGCCAATGGCGAAGTGGTGGTCGCCTTCGACTACATGAATCAGATTCTCGGCTTCAATGCCTTCGACCGCACCGTGGTCTGCCAGCCCGGGGTGATTACCCGCCAGCTGCAGGCCTGTGCCGAAGAGCAGGGCCTGTATTACCCGGTGGACTTCGCCTCCAGCGGTTCCAGCCAGATTGGCGGCAATATTGGCACCAATGCTGGCGGGATCAAGGTAATTCGCTACGGCATGACCCGCAACTGGGTGGCCGGGCTGAAAGTGGTCACCGGCAAGGGTGAGCTACTGGAGCTGAACAAGGACCTGATCAAGAACGCCACCGGCTATGACCTGCGCCAGCTGTTCATCGGCGCCGAAGGTACCCTGGGCTTCGTGGTCGAGGCCACCATGCGGCTGGACCGTGCACCGCGCAACCTCACCGCGATGGTGCTGGGCACCCCGGACTTCGATTCGATCATGCCGGTGCTGCATGCCTTCCAGGCCAAGCTGGACCTGACCGCCTTCGAGTTCTTCTCCGACAAGGGCCTGGCCAGGATCCTGGCGCGCGGCGACGTGCCGGCACCGTTCGAGACCGCCTGCCCGTTCTATGCGCTGCTGGAGTTCGAGGCCAGCACCGAGGAGGTGGCCAACGAAGCCTTGGCCACCTTCGAGCACTGCGTCGAGCAGGGCTGGGTGCTGGACGGGGTGATGAGCCAGAGCGAGACCCAGCTGAAAAATCTGTGGAAACTGCGCGAGTACCTGTCGGAAACCATCTCGCACTGGACCCCGTACAAGAACGACATTTCCGTCACCGTGTCGAAAGTGCCGGCGTTCCTGCGCGATATCGATGCCATCGTCGCCGAACATTACCCGGATTACGAAGTGGTGTGGTACGGCCACATTGGCGACGGCAACCTGCACCTGAACATCCTCAAGCCCGAGCACATGAACAAGGATGAGTTCTTTGCCTCGTGCACCAAGGTCAACAAGTGGGTGTTCGATATCGTCAAACGCTACAACGGCTCGATCTCGGCCGAGCACGGCGTGGGCATGACCAAGCGCGACTACCTGGGCTACAGCCGCTCGCCCGAAGAAATCGCCTGCATGAAGGCAATAAAGGCCGTGTTCGACCCTAACGGCATCATGAATCCGGGTAAGATCTTCGCACCTGAATAGAAAGCAGTATCCAGAGGAGTCGGCCATGAGTTACCAGCACCAGTACGTAGACGGCACGCGCATTCACTTCCCGCTGGGCAAGGTGGTGTGCATCGGCCGTAACTATGCCGAGCATGCCAAGGAACTGGACAACCCGATCCCCACCGAACCATTGCTGTTCATCAAGCCGGGCAGTTGCGTGGTGCCGGCCGAAGGTGGCTTCAAGATCCCGACCGAGCGCGGCTCTGTGCACTATGAGGCCGAAATTGCCGTGCTGCTGGGCAAGCCGCTGTCGACTCATCCGAGCGAGGAAGAGGTGCTGGACGCCATTTCCGGTTATGCCCCGGCGCTGGACCTGACCCTGCGCGATGTGCAGGCCAGGCTGAAAGAGAAGGGCCTGCCATGGGAGCTGGCCAAGTGCTTTGACGGCGCCTGCGTACTGCCGCCGTTCGTGTCGGCCGCCAGCTTCGAGGACGTGACCGACATCCCGGTGCGCCTGACCGTCAACGGCGAGGTGCGCCAGGACGGTAACAGCGCGATGATGCTCAACCCGATCGTGCCGATGATCCAGTACATGGCTGCGCATTTCTCGCTGCAGGCGGGGGATGTGATCCTCACCGGTACTCCGGCTGGCGTAGGGCCGTTCCATGTCGGTGACGAACTGGTGCTTGAGCTGCCGGGTGTGAGCCGCTTCGAAAGCCGGGTGCTTTGAGCTGGAACCGTATCGCCTTCTTCGCGGGTAAACCCGCTCCCACAGGAACTGCGCAACTCTCAAGGGCGGCGCTATGCCTGTGGGAGCGGGTTCACCCGCGAAGAGGCCGGTCCGGTTTACCGATTTTTCACACCTGATCCGGATAATGCGCGGATCTACGCCCATTTCCCCAGGACCCCTGCATGCCATCTCCCTCCAGCGCCCCGGCAACCCCCAAGCGTCGTTTCTTCCTGCGCTGGCCCTTCGGCCTGGCCGTGGCAGCGGTAATCGGCTATGGCGTGGCCGTGGCCATGCACTGGGATGACCGCGGTGCGCTGTGGGTCAAGGAAAGCTTCGAAAGCACCGCCGAGCGCAGCGAAAGCGTATGGCTGCCGGACTACCAGGTCGACATCGATGCCAAGCCGCTGCCAGGCATGGACGACGATGAAGCCTCGGACGTGGCTTTCAACCCGCGTACCCGCACCCTGTTCGCAGTCATGGGCAAGAACCCGATCCTGGTCGAGCTGAGCCTGGATGGCGATGTACTGCGCAAGATCCCGCTCAACGGCTGGAACAACCCGGAAGGCGTCGCCGTGCTGGAAGACGGCTACCTGGCAATCACCGACGAGCGCCTGCACGACCTGACCGTGGTCAAGGTGGATGCGCAGACCACCGCGTTGAACCATGATGATTTCCAGAGCCACGACCTGGGCCAGTCGGTGAAGAGCAACAAGGGCTTCGAGGCGGTGGCCTGGGACCCGCTGCGCCAGCGCCTGGTCATCGGCGAGGAGCGCCCGCCCAAGCTGTATACCTGGAATACTGATGGCCGCAGCCCGCTCACCGGTGAAAAAAAGCTGCTGCCCAGCGATGAGCTGGACCTGCGCAACCTCTCGGCGCTTAGCGTCGATCCGCGTACCGGCCACCTGTTGGTGCTGTCGTCCGATTCCAACATGCTGCTGGAGCTGGACGAGCAGGGCCAGCAAGTCAGCTTCATGACCTTGCTGGGTGGTTTCAACGGCCTGCAGGGCACCATCCCGCGTGCCGAAGGGGTGGCCATGGACGACAAGGGCAACCTGTACATGGTCAGCGAGCCGGCTCTGTTCTATCGCTTCAGAAAGAACTGACCCCAATATCCGATTTTTCGGATGCTGGCATTAAGCTTTACTTCAGTTGTTCATGGTTAGATTCGCCACCCCTATGTCGAGTCTGCCCTCATGCGCCGTTTTGTTCACCCGTTTCCTGTTCTGGCCGTCATCGGCCTGATCCTGCTCGGCTTGGCCGGGCAGGAGTTCCGCCTGTTCGAGCGTGTCTGGTTTAATCTCAAGGCCTGGTGGCAGCCAGCCGAGCAGAGCATCGGCCTGGACCGTTACCGGGTGGTGGTGGAGGCGCAGCCGATCGAGGGGCTGGATGACGACATTTCGGCGCTGACCTACGACCCGGACCGCAAGACCCTGTTTACCGTCACCAATGCCCGCTCGGAACTGATCGAACTGTCGCTGGACGGCCGCATCCTGCGCCGGGTACCGCTGACCGGCTTCGGCGACCCGGAAGCCGTGGAGTACGTCGGGCCCAATAGCTATGTGATTACCGATGAGCGTCAGCAGCGGCTGATTCGCGTGCGCCTGGAGGACGACACGATGTTCCTCGATGCCGGCGATGCCGAGCAGCTGACCCTTGGCATTGGCCTGAATGGCAACAAGGGCTTCGAGGGGCTGGCCTACGATTCGGCGGGCAAGCGCCTGTTCGTGGCCAAGGAACGTGACCCGATGCTGATCTACGAGGTGCATGGCTTCCCGCACGACAACCCGGAGCAGCCCTATGCGGTGCATGTGGTACAGGACCGCAAGCGCGATTCGCGGCTGTTCGTGCGGGACCTGTCGAGCTTGCAGTTCGATGAGCGCAGCGGGCACCTGCTGGCGCTGTCGGACGAGTCGCGGCTGGTGCTGGAACTGGATGTGGAGGGTCGGCCGCTGAGTACCTTGTCGTTGCGCAAGGGGTTCCAGGGGTTGCAGGCGACGGTGCCGCAGGCGGAGGGGATTGCGATGGATGAGGCGGGGACCATCTATCTGGTCAGTGAGCCGAACCTGTTCTATGTGTTCAAACAGCCGGCGGATTGATTGCCTGGGAGGGCCTATTCGCGGGCATGCCCGCTCCCACATACGCCACAGGTTTCAGACCCCGTGCAGTTCCTGTGGGAGCGGGCGTGCCCGCGAAGAAGATTACTCGGCCTTCAGGCTCTTCACGCCTTCAGCGGTACCCAGCAGCAGCAAATCCGCCGGACGCGCCGCGAACAGGCCGTTGGTCACCACGCCAACGATGGCGTTGATCTGCGCCTCCAGCTCCACCGGGTTGGTGATCTGCAGGTTGTGCACATCGAGGATCACGTTGCCGTTGTCGGTCACCACACCCTCACGGTACACCGGGTCGCCGCCCAGCTTGACCAGCTGGCGAGCCACGTGGCTGCGGGCCATCGGGATCACTTCGACCGGCAGTGGGAAGGCGCCCAGCACAGGTACCAGCTTGCTGGCGTCGGCGATGCAGATGAAGGTCTTGGCCACGGCGGCGACGATCTTCTCGCGGGTCAGGGCTGCGCCGCCGCCCTTGATCAGGTTCAGGTGCGCGTCGCTCTCGTCGGCGCCGTCCACGTAGAACTCCAGTTCACTGACGCTGTTCAGCTCGTAGACCGGGATGCCATGGCCCTTCAGACGCTGGGCGGTGGCTTCGGAGCTGGCGACCGCGCCGTCGAAGGCAGTCTTGTGCTGAGCCAGGGCGTCGATGAAGAAGTTGGCGGTCGAACCGGTACCGACGCCGACGACGCTCTTTTCATCCAGCTTGGGCAGAATGAAGTCGACAGCGGCCTGGGCGACGGCCTGTTTGAGTTGGTCCTGGGTCATGCGGGCTCCGAGAGGGGCAGGGCGGTTTTGAAAAGAGCCTAGTATAACGGCTCGGGCGGCTTTGCTGTGGTCGCCCGACGTAGCGCTGGGGTAGACTCCCAGCCCTTGTCCCGCGGCCCAGTGATGCTTTCCCGATGCTCGAACAGTACGTCAAGAAGATCCTCACCTCGCGCGTCTACGACGTTGCGGTCGAAACCCCGCTGCAGAGCGCCGGGCAACTGAGCAAGCGCCTGGGCAACCAGATTCTGCTCAAGCGCGAAGACTTGCAGCCGGTGTTCTCGTTCAAGATCCGCGGGGCCTACAACAAGCTGGCCCAACTGACCCCGGAAGAACTGGCCCGTGGCGTGGTCACCGCCTCGGCCGGCAACCATGCCCAGGGCCTGGCCCTGGCCGCACGCGAGATGGGCATCAAGGCCACTATCGTGATGCCCAAGACCACCCCGGAGATCAAGGTCGAAGGCGTGCGTTCGCGGGGCGGCAAGGTGGTGCTGCATGGCGACTCGTTCCCCGAGGCGCTGGCCTATTCGCTGAAACTGGTCGATGAAAAGGGCTTCGTCTACGTCCACCCCTATGACGACCCGCACACCATCGCCGGGCAGGGCACGGTGGCCATGGAAATCCTGCGCCAGCACCCTGGCCAGCTGGACGCGATCTTCGTACCGGTGGGCGGCGGCGGCCTGATCGCCGGCATTGCTGCCTACGTGAAGTACCTGCGTCCGGAAATCAAGGTGATTGGCGTCGAGCCGGACGATTCCAACTGCCTGCAGGCGGCCATGGCGGCCGGTGAGCGTGTGGTGCTGCCGCAGGTCGGGCTGTTCGCCGATGGCGTGGCCGTGGCGCAGATCGGCCAGCACACCTTCGATATCTGCCGCCTTCATGTGGATGAAGTGGTCACCGTCAGTACCGACGAGATCTGCGCGGCGATCAAGGATATCTACGATGATACCCGCTCGATCACCGAACCTGCCGGTGCCCTGGGCGTGGCGGGCATCAAGAAGTACGTCGAGTTGTACGGCGTCACCGGGCAGACCCTGGTGGCCATCGATTCCGGTGCCAACGTCAACTTCGACCGCCTGCGCCATGTGGCCGAGCGTGCCGAGCTGGGTGAAAAGCGCGAGGCGATCATCGCCGTGACCATTCCCGAGCGCCCAGGCAGCTTCAAGGCCTTCTGCGAGGCTATCGGCAAGCGCCAGATCACCGAGTTCAACTACCGCAAGCACACCTCCGACGAGGCGCATATCTTCGTCGGCGTGCAGACCCACCCGGAAAACGACCCGCGGGCGGCGCTGGTGCAGCAACTGACCGATCAGGGCTTCCCGGTTACCGACCTGACCGATAACGAGCTGGCCAAGCTGCATATTCGCCACATGGTCGGCGGCCATTCGGCTGGTGCCAGTGACGAAATGGTGCTGCGCTTCGAATTCCCCGAGCGGCCGGGGGCGCTGTTCAACTTCCTCAACAAGCTGGGCGGGCGCTGGAACATCTCGATGTTCCACTACCGCAACCATGGCGCGGCTGACGGCCGCGTGGTGGCCGGGTTGCAGGTACCGGAGGACGAGCGCCACCTGGTGCCGACGGCGCTGGCGAAGATCGGCTACCCGTACTGGGACGAGACTGACAACCCGGCTTACAAGCTGTTCCTGGGCTGAGCGGCTAAGCTTGGGGCTGATGGCCCTTTCGCGGGTAAACCCGCTCCCACAGGTACTGCACAAGTCTCGAGGTCAGTGCAGTACCTGTGGGAGCGGGTTCACCCGCGAAGAAGCCACTGCAAAATGGCCTGCTCAAGGACAATAGAGACATGGAACACCTGACCACCTTCAAGACCCTGCACATCATCGCCACCGCGCTCCTGCTGCTGGGCGCCCTGGGCCTGGCGCTCTGGACCGTGCGTGCCCGCCGCCAGGGCGATGCCGAGGCTTACGCCAAGCTGCTGCGTCGCCCGCTGGTGTTCGTCTGGCTGGTGATGGGCCTGTGCCTGGTGAGCATGCCGTTCACCGGCTGGTGGCTGGTACATCTGGTGGGCTGGCCGCTGGGACAGACCTGGGTGCTGGCGTCCAGTGTCATTTATACGCTGGGCGCGTTTGCCGTGTGGTGGCTGCTGATCCGGCTGAACCGGCTGCGCAAGGCCGAGGTGGTGGGGTTGCGCTTTACCCTGGCACTGGCGGTATTCAGTGGGGTTTGCTTCCTGTCCATTGCCGGGCTTATGGGCGCCAAGCCGGTCTGAAAGCCTTGTGCTGTATGTGCTGGCCTCTTCGCGGGTAAACCCGCTCCTACAGGACCTGTGCAAGGCTTGATGGCTGTGCAGTACCTGTGGGAGCGGGTTTACCCGCGAAGAGGCCGCTACAGGAAAACCTCAATCTCGCAACGAAACCACCGGCCACCCACGTTGCTCGGCCTCCGCCCGCAGGTTCGGGTCGGGATCCACCGCTACCGCATGCGCCACCCGCTGCAACAACGGCAGATCGTTCATAGAGTCGCTATAGAAGTAGCTGTCCGCAAGATCAAAGCCGTTCTCCAGCATCCAGCGCTCCAGTCGCGTCACCTTGCCTTCACGGAAACACGGTATATCGGTACTACGCCCGGTATAGCGGCCATCACGCGTCTCGCATTCGGTCGCCAGCAACACGCGAACCCCAGGCGCCGGGCAATCGGTGCGGTGACGAAGCGGTTGGTGGCGGTGATGATCACCAGCTGGTCGCCGGCCTCGCGGTGCTGCTGCAGCAAGGTCAGCGCCTTGGGCAGGATGATCGGCTCGATGCAGTCGCGCATGAAGTCGCGGTGCAACTCGTCTAGCCGGGCTAACGGTGTTGCTGCAAGGATTTCCATGGAAAAGGCCAGGTAGGCCTGCAGGTCCAGGGTGCCGTTCAGGTAGTCCTGGTAGAAGCCATCGTTGCGTTGCTTGTAGGCAACCGGGTCGAGGATGCCGCGCTGGCAAAGGTAGTCACCCCAGGCATGGTCGCTGTCGCCACCGAGGAGGGTATTGTCCAGGTCGAATAAAGCCAGGCGCATCGAGGTCACTCGCATCAGCCAAAGGGTAGGCCGGCAGAATACGGAGTTTTCACGCGGCTGCACATAAGCTTGGCGGGCGCGTTGCTGCGCTCGCAAGCTTTGTGGAACAATGCGGTGACATGCGTTTGCGAGGTTGCTGCCGTGATCGACCCGGATGGTTTTCGCCCCAATGTCGGGATCATTCTCACGAATGATGCCGGGCAGGTGCTATGGGCTCGCCGGATCAACCAGGATGCCTGGCAGTTTCCACAGGGTGGCATCAACCCTGACGAGACGCCGGAAGATGCCCTGTACCGCGAGCTGAACGAAGAAGTTGGCCTTGAACGCGATGATGTGGAAATTCTTGCCTGCACCCGTGGCTGGTTGCGTTATCGTTTACCCCAGCGACTGGTGCGTACGCATAGCCAGCCGCTGTGCATCGGCCAGAAGCAGAAATGGTTCCTGCTGCGTCTGGTCAGCAACGAACAACGGGTGCGGATGGACCTGACCGGCAAGCCGGAATTCGACGGCTGGCGCTGGGTCAGCTATTGGTACCCGCTGGGCCAGGTTGTGACATTCAAGCGCGAGGTCTACCGACGCGCCCTGAAAGAGCTAGCACCGCGTCTGCTGACGCGCGACTGACGACGGAGTTCGACCCCGAGCCATGCTCAATACGCTGCGCAAGATCGTCCAGGAAGTAAACTCCGCCAAAGATCTCAAGTCGGCGTTGGGGATCATTGTCTTGCGTGTCAAGGAGGCCATGGGCAGTCAGGTCTGCTCGGTCTACCTGCTCGACCCGGAAACCAACCGCTTCGTGCTGATGGCCACCGAAGGCCTGAACAAGCGTTCCATCGGCAAGGTCAGCATGGCCCCCAACGAAGGCCTGGTCGGCCTGGTCGGTACCCGGGAAGAGCCGCTGAACCTGGAAAACGCCGCCGACCACCCGCGTTATCGCTACTTTGCCGAAACCGGCGAAGAAAAATTCGCCTCCTTCCTCGGTGCGCCGATCATCCACCACCGCCGTGTGGTCGGGGTATTGGTCATCCAGCAGAAGGAGCGCCGCCAGTTCGACGAGGGCGAAGAAGCCTTCCTGGTCACCATGAGCGCCCAGCTCGCCGGGGTTATCGCCCACGCCGAGGCCACCGGCTCGATCCGTGGCCTGGGCCGCCAGGGCAAGGGCATCCAGGAAGCGCGCTTCGTCGGCGTACCGGGCTCGCCTGGCGCCGCCGTGGGGCGCGCCGTGGTGATGTTGCCGCCGGCTGACCTGGAAGTGGTACCGGACAAGACCGTCGATGACATCGACGCCGAACTGAAGCTGTTCCAGAACGCCCTCGAAGGTGTGCGCGACGATATGCGCAAGTTGTCGGCCAAGCTGGCCACCCAACTGCGCCCGGAAGAGCGTGCACTGTTCGATGTGTACCTGATGATGCTTGAAGACGCGGCCCTGGGCGGTGAGGTGACCGAAGTCATCAAGACCGGCCAGTGGGCCCAGGGCGCCCTGCGCCAGGTGGTGGGCGAGCACGTCAACCGCTTCGAGCTGATGGACGATGACTACCTGCGCGAGCGCGCCTCCGACGTCAAGGACCTTGGCCGGCGCCTGCTGGCCTACCTGCAGGAAGCCCGCGCACAGTCGCTGGTGTATGCCGACAACACCATTCTGGTCAGTGAAGAGCTGACCCCGGCGATGCTCGGCGAAGTACCGGAAGGCAAGCTGGTCGGCCTGGTCTCGGTCCTGGGCTCGGGCAACTCCCACGTCGCCATCCTGGCGCGCGCCATGGGCATCCCCACGGTGATGGGCCTGGTCGATTTGCCGTATTCCAAGGTCGACGGCATCGAGATGATCGTCGACGGCTACAAGGGCGAGGTGTTCACCAACCCCAGCGAAGTGCTGCGCAAGCAGTACAGCGACGTGGTCGAGGAGGAGCGCCAGCTGGCCCAGGGCCTGGATGCCCTGCGCGAACTGCCGTGCGTTACCCCGGACGGCCACCGCATGCCGCTGTGGGTCAACACCGGCCTGCTCGCTGACGTGGCCCGTGCCCAGCAGCGCGGTGCCGAAGGGGTAGGGCTGTACCGCACCGAAGTGCCGTTCATGATCAACCAGCGCTTCCCCAGCGAGAAGGAGCAGCTGGCCATCTACCGCGAGCAGCTGGCGGCCTTCCACCCGCTGCCAGTGACCATGCGCACCCTCGACATCGGCGGCGACAAGTCGCTGTCGTACTTCCCGATCAAGGAAGAAAACCCGTTCCTCGGCTGGCGCGGCATCCGCGTCACCCTCGACCACCCGGAAATCTTCCTGGTGCAGACCCGCGCCATGCTCAAGGCCAGCGAGGGGCTGAACAACCTGCGCATCCTGCTGCCGATGATTTCCGGCATCCACGAGCTGGAAGAGGCGCTGCACCTGATCCACCGCGCCTGGGGCGAGGTGCGTGACGAAGGCACCGATGTGCCGATGCCGCCGGTTGGCGTGATGGTGGAAATTCCTGCGGCGGTGTACCAGACCAAGGAGCTGGCGCGGCAGGTGGACTTCCTGTCGGTCGGCTCCAACGACCTGACCCAGTACCTGCTGGCGGTGGACCGCAACAACCCGCGGGTCGCCGACCTGTACGACTACCTGCACCCGGCGGTGTTGCAGGCGCTGAACACGGTGGTGCGCGATGCCCATGGTGAAGGCAAGCCGGTGAGTATCTGCGGCGAGATGGCCGGTGACCCGGCGGCGGCGATCCTGTTGATGGCGATGGGCTTCGACAGCCTGTCGATGAACGCCACCAACCTGCCGAAGGTGAAGTGGATGCTGCGCCAGATCAACCTGGGCAAGGCCAAGGAACTGCTGGCCGAGGCCCTGAGCCATGACAACCCGCAGGTTATCCACAGCTCGCTGCAACTGGCCCTGAAGAACCTTGGGCTGGCGCGGATGATCGGGCCCGGGGCCAATAAAACCCTCTGAATATGAGGTGGCCTGTTCCGGCCTCTTCGCGGGTAAACCCGCTCCCACAGGTACAGCGCAGCCTTCAGATGCGGCGAAGTACGTGTGGGAGCGGGTTTACCCGCGAAGAGGCCGGAACCAGCAACATCAAATTATCAGACAAGCAACTCAACTTCCCCCAAATGCCCACCAAAGGGCCCGAAACTGCGCTCAACCAGCCGCCTTCTTCCCTGATCATCCACAATCAGCACCGTACTCGCCCGCGTCCCGTAGTTCTGGCTGGCAATGAACACACTCGACAGCAGCTTCTCGGTCGCCAACCCAACGCCCGTCTCCGGTAACTCGCCCTCCGGCGCCGGTTCGGCATCGGCCAGTAACGCCAGCAAGCGCTGCGGCTCCGGCGTTTCCAGCAATCCTTCCAGCCCACTACGCGCCTTCACCAGCTTCGGCCACGGCGTATCCAGCCCGGCATTGGAAAGCCCGTAAACCCCGGCCTCCAGCAGGCGCGGCGCCGCGTCCCGGGCATGCAGGTAACCCAGCTGCCGCCCGTCGCCCACCAGCAGGTTGAACCCCGAATAGTGCCTGCTGTGGCTGGCCACCTGGTCCAGGTAAGCCTCGACCCCAAGCGCACCCTGCAGATACGCCGCCACCAGTTCACCCCGCGAACGCGGGCCCAACGCCTGCCCCGGGTCGCGGATATTGGTCAGCGCCGCGAACCGCCCCTGCGGGCCCACGCCCAGCCAGGTGCCTCCAGCTTCCAGGTCGCGCCCGGCATAGATCCCGGGCGCATCCTCCCAGGCCGCCAGGGCCTGGGTGGGGCGGGCATAGAACTCATCGCGGTTGGCCGCCACGATCAGCGGCAGGGCATGCCCCGGCCGCCAGGCGAATACGATCAGGCACATCGGTCGGGCCTCTGGGTTTTTTCCACTGTACCCACTCCGGCAGGGCGGATCCAACCTGACACACAGTTCACTAGAGCCCCGAGCCCGGCTTCCGTTACCATGCCGCATTGTTTTCTCGGGGAAGACGAATGGAATTCGTGCTCTATCTGCTGTTGGGCGCCTGCGCCGGTGTGCTGGCCGGGCTGTTCGGTGTGGGCGGCGGTATCATCATCGTGCCGGTGCTGGTGTTCAGCTTCACCTTGCAGGGTTTCGATGCCTCGGTGCTGACCCACCTGGCAGTCGGTACATCGCTGGCAACCATCGTCTTCACCTCGATCAACGCCGTGCTCGAGCACCAGCGCAAGGGCGCGGTGCAGTGGCCGATCTTCGCCTGGATGACCCTCGGTATCCTGCTTGGGGCCGGTGTCGGCGCCAAGACCGCCTCGCTGATCCAGGGGCCGCTGCTGCAAAAGATCATCGGCGTATTCGCCCTGGTCATCGCCGCGCAGATGGCCCTGGACCTCAAGCCCAAGGCCAGTCGTGGCATCCCCGGCAAGCCTGCGCTGATTGGTGCCGGTGGGGTGATCGGCTGGGCCTCGGCCATTTTCGGCATCGGCGGCGGCTCACTGACCGTGCCGTTCCTGACCTGGCGCAGCCTGCCCATGCAGCAGGCAGTGGCCACGTCCTCGGCCTGTGGTCTGCCGATTGCCGTGGCCAGTGCCCTGAGTTTCATGCTGCTGGGCTGGCACGCGGAGCACCTGCCGGCCCACAGCCTGGGTTACGTGTACCTGCCGGCGCTGGTCGGCATTGCCGTGACCAGCATGTTTTTCGCCCGCTTCGGCGCGCGCCTGGCGCACAAGCTGTCGCCACGTTTGTTGAAACGCCTGTTCGCAGCCCTGCTGTTCTGTGTCGGCCTCAGCTTTTTGATTTGAATCGAGAGGAAGTTCCATGCTGCCTTACCCGCAGATAGACCCCGTGGCCGTGGCCATCGGGCCGCTGAAAATCCATTGGTACGGCCTGATGTACCTGGTCGGCATCGGCGGTGCCTGGCTGCTCGCCTCGCGCCGGCTGAACCGCTTCGACCCCACCTGGACGCGCGAAAAGCTCTCCGACCTGGTGTTCTGGCTGTCGATGGGGGTGATCGTCGGTGGTCGCCTGGGCTACGTGCTGTTCTATGACCTGCACCAGTACCTGGCCAATCCGACGCTGATCTTCGAGGTGTGGAAGGGTGGCATGTCGTTCCATGGCGGCTTCATCGGCGTGATGCTGGCGGCCTTGTGGTTCGGCAAGCGCAACAACAAGTCGTTCTTCGAGCTGATGGACTTCGTCGCCCCACTGGTGCCGATCGGCCTGGGGGCCGGGCGCATCGGCAACTTCATCAACGCCGAGCTGTGGGGCAAGGCCACCGACGTGCCATGGGCGATGGTCTTCCCGCCGTTCAGCGACCCGGCGCAGTTGCCGCGTCACCCGTCGCAGCTTTACCAGTTCGCGCTTGAAGGTGTGGCGCTGTTCCTGATCCTCTGGGCGTTCTCGCGCAAGCCGCGGCCGACCATGGCGGTATCCGGCATGTTCGCGCTGTTCTACGGCATCTTCCGCTTCATCGTCGAATTCGTCCGCGTACCTGATGCCCAGCTTGGCTACCTGGCCTGGGGCTGGCTGACCATGGGTCAGATTCTGTGCGTACCGATGATCCTGGCTGGCCTTGGCCTGATCTGGTGGGCTTATAATCGCAAGCCTACGGCGAAACCCGCCTGATTAATCCCACGGCAGGGGCGATCCCCCTGCCGTTTTTGCTACAGGTAAGCCATGAAACAGTATCTGGACCTGGTCCGCGACGTCATCGAAAACGGCACGCTGCAGGGCAACCGCACCGGCATCCGCACCATCAGCCTGCCGGGCGCCATGCTGCGTTTTGACCTGCAGAAGGGCTTCCCGGCCATCACTACTCGTAAACTGGCGTTCAAGTCGGCAATCGGCGAAATGGTCGGTTTCCTGCGTGGCGTGAAGAACGCCGGTGAATTCCGCGAGCTGGGCTGCAAGGTCTGGGACCAGAACGCCAACGAGAACGCCCAGTGGCTGGCCAACCCGTTCCGCCAGGGCCATGACGACCTGGGCGAGATCTACGGCGTGCAATGGCGCCAGTGGCCGGGCTACAAGCGCATCCCGCTGAGCAACCCGGCGGCCATCGAAATGGCCGAGAAGGCGGGCTTCCGCCGCATCGCCCAGGACGAGGAGGACGGCGTCGCGTTCGTCATCCTGTACAAGGCCATCGACCAGGTGCGCCAGTGCCTGGACACCATTGCCAACGACCCGGGCAGCCGCCGTATCCTGTTCCACGGCTGGAACTGCGCGCAGCTGGACGAAATGGCCCTGCCGCCGTGCCACCTGCTGTACCAGTTCCACCCGAATGTGGAGACCAGGGAGATTTCCCTGACCCTCTACATCCGCTCCAACGACCTGGGCCTGGGTACGCCGTTCAACCTCACCGAAGGCGCGGCGCTGCTGTCGCTGTTCGGCCGCCTGACCGGCTACACCCCGCGCTGGTTCACCTACTTCATCGGCGATGCCCATGTGTATGAAAACCACCTGGACATGCTCAACGAGCAGCTCAAGCGTGAGCCGCTGGAAGCACCGAAGCTGGTGATCAGCGACCGCGTGCCGGCGTTTGCCGAGACGGGCAAGTACGAGCCGGAGTGGCTGGAGAAGATCGAGCCGAGCGATTTCTGGCTGGAAGGGTATGAGCACCATGCCCCGATGACGGCGCCGATGGCGGTCTGACAGATCGCTATTGCCTGTACCGGCCTCTTCGCGGGTAAACCCGCTCCCACAGGGACCGCACAAAGCTCAGGCCTGTGCAGTACCTGTGGGAGCGGGTTTACCCGCGAAGCTTTGGGCTAATGCCCGTGGCTCCGCCCCACATGCGAATGCTCGGTATCCGGCACCGATACCGCCCCGTTCGTCTCCAGTTGCTGCAGGATCGCGCACTCAGCCCCCTGTGCATTGCAGCGCCGACGTAGCTCCACAAGCTGTTCCTGTAACGCCACCAACCCATCAATCCGTGCCTGCACATGCTCGATATGCTCGTCGATCAGCGCATTGACGCTGCCGCACGAATCGTCGGGGCTGTCGCGCAGGCGTAGCAGGCTGCGGATTTCATCCAGGGTCATGTCCAGGGTGCGGCAGTTGCGGATGAAGGTCAGCCGCTCGACATGGGCCTGGGTGTACAGCCGGTAGTTACCGTCGCTACGCGCCGGTTCCGGCAGCAGCTGTTCACGCTCGTAGTAGCGGATGGTTTCCACCGCGCAGTCGGTGGCTTTGGCCAGTTCTCCGATCTTCATCACGAAATTCTCCAGCAAGTGGCTTGACCCTATAGTGGCTACAGGGTGTTCACTTGGCAACAGGCTCAAATTAAGGACGACCCCATGAACCAGCCTGTCAGCCACGAACACAAGCACGATCACCACGCCCACAGCTGCTGTGGCGGCGCTGCTGCGCCAGCCCTGGTCCAGCTGAGCGAAAAGGCCAGCAGCCACGCCCAGTTCAGCCGTTTCCGCATCGAGGCCATGGACTGCCCGACCGAGCAGACCCTGATCCAGGACAAGCTGGGCAAGCTGGCTGGCATCGAGCAGCTGGAATTCAACCTGATCAACCGTGTGCTTGGCGTTCGCCACACCCTGGGTGGCACCGCCGAAATCGAGCAGGCCATTGACAGCCTGGGCATGAAAGCCGAGCCGCTTGGCGCCGCAGATGATGGCACCGGGAGCGCACCACAAGTGGTCAAGACCCGTTGGTGGCCGCTGGCGCTGTCCGGTATTGCCGCGATCTCCGCCGAAATCGTGCACTTTGCCGCGCTGGCCCCGGAGTGGGTGGTGGCGGCGCTGGCGTTGGCAGCGATCCTTGGCTGTGGCCTGGGTACCTACAAGAAGGGCTGGATCGCCCTGAAAAACCGCAACCTCAACATCAACGCGCTGATGAGCATTGCCGTGACGGGCGCGGTGCTGATCGGCCAATGGCCGGAAGCGGCCATGGTGATGGTGCTGTTCACCGTTGCCGAACTGATCGAAGCCCGCTCGCTGGACCGCGCGCGCAACGCTATTGGTGGCTTGATGCAGCTCACCCCGGACATGGCCACCGTGCGCCAGGCTGATGGCCAGTGGCGGGCAGTTGAGGTGCGGGAGGTGGCCATCGGTGCCTTGGTGCGGGTACGCCCCGGCGAACGCATTGGCCTGGACGGTGAAGTGACTAGCGGGCAATCGAGCGTCGATCAGGCACCGATCACCGGCGAAAGCCTACCCGTGGAGAAGGGCGTGGGCGACAAGCTGTTCGCCGGCACCATCAACCAGGCAGGGGCGCTGGAATTTCGCGTTACCGCTGCTGCCGGTCAATCGACCCTGGCGCGTATCATCAAGGCCGTCGAGGAGGCGCAAGGCGCGCGCGCACCTACCCAGCGTTTCGTCGACCGTTTCTCGCGCATCTACACCCCCGTGGTGTTCGCCATTGCCTTGGCCGTGGCGGTGATACCGCCGCTGTTCATGGCTGGCGCCTGGTTCGACTGGGTCTATCGCGCCCTGGTGCTGCTGGTGGTGGCCTGCCCATGCGCCCTGGTGATCTCGACCCCGGTGACCATCGTCAGCGGCCTGGCCGCCGCCGCGCGCAAGGGCATCCTGATCAAGGGGGGCGTGTATCTGGAAGGCGGGCGCCAGCTGGACTTCCTGGCCCTGGACAAGACCGGCACCATTACCCACGGCAAGCCGGTGCAGACCGACGCCAAGGTACTGGAGCCGCTGTTCGAAGGCCGCGCGCAAGCCCTGGCCGCCAGCCTGGGCGAGCGTTCGGACCACCCGGTTTCCCGCGCCATTGCCCAGTTCGGCAAGGAGCAAGGCCTGGCCTTGAGCGAGGTCGATGACTTCGCCGCCCTGGCCGGGCGCGGCGTGCGCGGCACCATCGGGGGTGAGGTTTACCACCTGGGTAACCACCGTCTGGTCGAGGAGCTGGGGCTGTGCTCGCCCGAGCTCGAGGCCCAGCTGGATGCGCTGGAGCGCCAGGGCAAGACCGTGGTGCTGCTGCTCGACCGCTCCGGCCCGTTGGCGCTGTTCGCCGTGGCCGACACGGTCAAGGAAAGCAGTCGCCAGGCCATCGCCGAGCTGCACGAGTTGGGCATCAAGACTGTCATGCTGACCGGTGACAATCCACATACCGCCCAGGCTATCGCCACTGTGGTGGGTATCGACCGCGCCGAAGGCAACCTGCTGCCTGCCGACAAGCTCAAGAGCATCGAAGCCCTGTACGCACAGGGCCATCGGGTGGGCATGGTCGGTGACGGCATCAACGACGCCCCGGCGCTGGCCCGCGCCGAGATCGGTTTTGCCATGGCGGCGGCCGGCACCGACACCGCCATCGAGACCGCCGATGTGGCGCTGATGGACGACGACTTGCGGAAAATCCCGGCCTTCGTCAGGCTGTCGCGCCAAAGTGCGGCGATCCTCATGCAGAACATCGTTCTGGCGTTGGGCATCAAGGCGATATTCCTGGCGATCACCTTTGCCGGCATGGCCACCATGTGGATGGCGGTATTCGCCGACATGGGCGTGAGCCTGCTGGTGGTGTTCAACGGCTTGCGCCTGTTGCGCAAATAGAGGACGTGCATGCTGAGTTCGGAGCTGAAAGCCTTCTACATGGTGGCCCGTTTGGGCAGCATCACCCTGGCGGCGAAGAAGCTCGGGCTCAGCCAGCCCACGGTGACCACGCAGATCCGCAACCTGGAAGGCCAGTACGCCGTGGAGCTGTTCTACCGCGGCGGGCGGCGCCTGGTGCTGAGCGAGGAGGGCGTGCGCCTGCTGCCGATGGTCAAGGCACTGTTGCAGCAGGAGGCCGACATCGAGTTCGAACTGCGCAACAGCGGCCAGGCCCAGGGCAGCCTGCGCATTGCGGCAACGGCGCCTTACTACATTCTCGACCTGGTGAAGATCTACCGCGAACGCCTGCCGCAGGTGGAAGTGGCGGTGGAAATCGGTAATTCGCAGCAGGTGCTGGAGATGCTTGAGGACTACCGGGTGGATATCGCCGCTTCTTCGCAACTGGTGGAAGACGCGCGGCTGGTGCGGCGGGTGCTGGGTACTGACCCGTTGGTGGTGGCGGTGCATCGCAACCACCCGTTGGCCCATCGCCAGGCGGTATCGATCGAGGTGGTGGCCGGGCACTGCCTTTTGATGCGCGAGAAGGGCTCGACCACACGCAAGCTGACCGAGCAGATGATGCAGGAGGCCGGGGTAAAGGCCGGGGCGTTGCTGGAGATTGGCAGCCGCGAGTCGATCCGCGAGGCGGTGCTGCGCAATATCGGCATCAGCGTGATTGCCCGCCATGAGGTGCCGCATAACCCCGACTTGCGGGTGCTGGCGCTGGAGAACGCGCCGGTGATGCATGAGTACCTGTATTGCCTGAAGGAGCGGCGCCAGGCGCGGTTGCCGGCGGCCTTCCTTGGGGTTGCGCAGGAAGTGGCCGGTTCACACCTCTAGATTTGTGTTGGCTTCTTCGCGGGTAAACCCGCTCCCACAGGTACTGCACAGCCTTCAGAGGCGACGCGATCCCTGTGGGAGCGGGTTTACCCGCGAAGAGGCCCTCTCAGGGCACTACAAAATCTGCCTATACCACTATCACCCGCTTTTGCCCTAAAGCCACAGAACCTTCGCACAGCCTTCCTAGCATGGCCCCCATCGCTTCGATGAGGCCCAGCCATGAACCACACCACCCCCGGCGCACAGATGACAGTGCGCAATATCCACAAGCGCTTCGGTGCCTTCACGGCGCTCAACGATGTCTCGCTGGACATCGCCGCCGGCGAACTGGTGTGCCTGCTCGGCCCGTCCGGCTGCGGCAAGACCACGTTGCTGCGCTGCATCGCCGGCCTGGAGCGCCAGGACCGGGGTACGTTGTACATCGGCGAGCGCGACATCTCCGAGTTGCCACCCCAGGCCCGTGACTACGGCATCCTGTTCCAGTCCTACGCGCTGTTCCCCAACCTTACCGTCGAAGCCAACATCGCCTACGGCCTGACCGGCAGCGGACGCGAGCAGGCCCGCCAGCGGGTGGCCGACATGCTCGAACTGGTGGGCCTGGCCGGCAGCGAGAAGAAATACCCAGGCCAGCTTTCCGGCGGCCAGCAGCAGCGTGTTGCCCTGGCTCGCGCGCTGGCGCCGTCGCCATCGCTGCTGCTGCTCGACGAGCCCATGTCGGCGCTGGATGCCCGGGTGCGCGAGCACTTGTGCACCGAACTGCGCCAACTGCAGCGCCAGCTGGGAATCACCACGCTGATGGTCACCCACAACCAGGACGAAGCCATGCTGATGGCCGACCGCATTGCGGTGATGAACAACGGCCAGGTCGAGCAGTACGCCACCCCGCAGGAAATCTACGACCAGCCGGCCACGCCGTTCGTTGCCGAGTTCGTCGGCCAGGGCAACTGGCTGCCGTTCCAGCGCAGCAGCGACAGCCATGCCCAGGTTGGCGGCATGAGCATGCGCCTGGCGCCGGGTTCGGCCCGGGCCAGCAGCGGCCGGCTGTTCTGCCGCCCGGAGGCGATCACGGTCAACCCGGTGGTGCACGAAGAAAACCTGTTCCCGGCCAGGGTCCGCGAAATCACCTTCCTCGGTAACCGCTGCCGCATGAGCTTCGAGCTCAAGGCCCTGCCAGGCCATGCACTGCTGGCGGAGCTGGCCCCCGAGGCCATGCCGCGCCTGGGCTCGCAGGACATCTGGGTGGCGCTGCCGCCGCAGCGCCTGCAGGTGTTTGCCTGAGATGGCCGCGCCAATGTCCCTGCCGTTGAGCCAGGCCAAAGCCGCGCCGCGTGCTGGCGTCGCCCTGGGTGACCGGTTGTTCGTCCTCGGCGGCAAGAGCCTGCTGCTGATCCTTCTGGTGCTGGCGGTGCTGCTGCCGCTGCTGGCGATCTTCTGGCGCGGCTTCAGTGCCGAAGCGGGCCAGGGTGGCGGCCTGCTGGCGGCCCGCGAACTGTTCGCCAGTGAAAACTTCCACTGGCTATTGGGCAACAGCCTGTCGGTGGCCTTCACGGTGGCGGCCATCGTGGTACCGCTGGCCTACCTGTTCGCCTATGCCCTGCAACGCACGCTGATTCCGGCCAAGGGCCTGTGGCGGGGGATTTCGCTGCTGCCGCTGCTGGCACCGTCGATGCTGCCGGCCATCGCCCTGGTCTACCTGTTCGGTAACCAGGGGCTGCTGCGCGGGTTGCTCAGCGACAACATCTATGGCTTCTGGGGGATCGTGCTGGGCGAGGCCATCTACACCTTCCCACATGCCCTGATGATCCTGTTGTCGGCGCTGTCGCTGGCCGATGCACGCCTGTTCGACGCGGCGTCCAGCATGGGTGCCGGCCCTTGGCGGGCGTTCTCCAGCATCACCTGGCCGGCCACCCGCCAGGCGGTGTTCGCGGCGTTCTGCCTGGTCTTCACCCTGACCATCACCGATTTTGGTGTACCGGTCGTGGTCGGTGGCGATTATCAGGTGCTGGCGCTGGAAGCCTACAAGGCGGTGGTCGGCCAGCAACAATTCGGCCGTGGCGCGCTGATCGGCATGGTGCTGCTGTTGCCGGCGCTGTTCAGCTTTACCGTCGATGCCTGGCTGCGCCGGCGCCAGGGTGAGGCCATGAGCGGCCGTGCCCAGGTGTTCGAGCCCAAGCCATCACGCGGTCGCGATGCCTGCTTCCTGGCCATCGTGCTGCTGGTGTGCGCGGCGTTGCTGCTGGTGATCGGTATGGCTGTGTACTCGTCGCTGGTCACCTTCTGGCCTTACAACCTGGCGTTGTCGCTGCGTCACTACATGTTCGAGGACACCGCCGGTGGCGGCTGGCTGGCCTACCGCAACAGCGTGACCATGGCCATCGGCACCGCGCTGATCGGCAGCATGGTGATCTTCACCGGCGCCTACCTGATGGAGAAGACCCAGGGCCAACGCCTGCTCAACCAGGCGCTGCGCCTGCTCAGCTTCATCCCCATGGCCGTGCCGGGCCTGGTGCTGGGCCTGGGTTACGTATTCTTCTTCAACCTGAACGGCAACCCGCTGCATGTGTTCTACGGCGGCATGGGGCTGCTGGTGGTGTGCACAATCGCCCACTACCTGACCACCGCGCAGATGACCGCGAGCACCGCCCTGCGCCAGCTCGACGGTGAATTCGAGGCTGCCGCGCTGTCGCTGAAGGCACCGCTGTACAGGCACTTCCTGCGGGTGACCGTGCCGATCTGCCTGCCGGCGCTGCTGGACATCATTCGCTACCTGTTCGTCTCGGCGATGACCACCGTGTCGGCGGCGATCTTCCTGTACAGCCCCGACACCATCCTGGCTGCCGTCGCCGTGCTGAACATGGACGACGCCGGCAACGTCGGTGGTGCCGCCGCCATGTCCACCCTGATCCTGCTGACCAGTGCCGGCGCTTCACTGCTGCTGGCCGCAGCCTCACGCGGCCTGCTGCGCCGCTCCCAAGCCTGGCGCCAACGCGCCGCGACCGTCTGACCTGTAAGGAACCTACCCATGTACAAGCACCTTGCACTTGCCGCTGCCGTTTCCGCCGTGTTCAGCCTGCAGGCTTCGGCCGCTGGTACCCAGCTGACGGTCTACACCGCCCTGGAAGCCGAACAGCTGAAGAGCTACAAGCAGGCCTTCGAGAAGGCCAACCCGGACATCGAGATCAAGTGGGTCCGTGACTCCACCGGCATCATCACCGCCAAGCTGCTGGCCGAGAAAGACCGCCCGCAAGCCGACGCGGTGTGGGGCCTGGCCGCGTCGAGCCTGGCCATCCTCGACCAGAACGGCATGCTCGAAGCCTATGCACCGAAGGACCTGGGCAAGATCGCCGGCAACTACCGCGATGCTGCCAACCCGCCAGCCTGGGTCGGTATGGACGTGTGGGCCGCGACTCTCTGCTTCAATACCATCGAGGCCGAGAAGCAGGGCCTGAGCAAGCCGGTCAGCTGGCAGGACCTGACCAAGCCCGAGTACAAGGGCAAGATCGTCATGCCGAACCCGGCCTCGTCCGGCACCGGCTTCCTGGATGTCAGCGCCTGGCTGCAGACCTTTGGCGAGCCGCAGGGTTGGGCGTACATGGATGCGCTGCACCAGAACATCGGCCAGTACGTTCACTCTGGTTCCAAACCGTGCAAGCTGGCAGCAGCGGGTGAATTCCCGATTGGCATCTCGTTCGAGTACCCGGCCGTGCAGCTCAAGCGCCAGGGTGCGCCGCTGGACATCGTGCTGCCGAAGGAAGGCCTGGGTTGGGAGATCGAAGCGACTGCGGTGATCAAAGGTTCGCCCAAGGCGGACGCGGCCAAGCGCCTGGCTGATTTCTCGGCAAGCCCGGCGGCCATGGAGCTGTACAAGGAGAACTTCGCCGTGCTGGCCGCGCCGGGCATTGCCAAGCCGCAGACCGAACTGCCGGCGGATTATGAACAGCGCCTGATCAAGAACGACTTTGCCTGGGCCTCGAAGAACCGTGACCAGATCCTGGCCGAGTGGCGCAAGCGCTATGACGGCAAGTCGGAGAAGGTGGCTCAACAGTAACCTGCACCGGCCTCTTCGCGGGTGAACCCGCTCCCACAGGTACCGCGCAGTCCTTCAACTGTGCGCAATCCTTGTGGGAGCGGGCATGCCCGCGAAGAAGCCACTGCTGCAATCCAGCCAGGAGAAGACAGTGATGCCCACCCCAGCCCAGATCATCGACAGTACCTTCGCGCTGTACGAACGCCACGGCAGCGGCGATTACATCGGCGAAGCCATCACCCAGCTCGAACACATGTCCCAGGCCGCACAACTGGCCATGGCCGAAGGCTTCGACGATGAAGTGGTGCTGGCGGCGTTTTTCCACGACATTGGCCACCTGTGCGGCGGTGACGCCAGCATGGGCGGCTACGGTGTGGTCAGCCATGAACGCATCGGGGCCGAGTATTTGCGCCGTTGTGGTTTTGGCGAGCGCATGGCGCGGCTGGTGCAGTATCACGTGGAGGCCAAGCGTTACCTGACTTTGCGGCAGGCGGGGTATTACCAACGGCTGAGCGAGGCGAGCCGGAGAACCTTGGAGTATCAGGGGGGTGTGATGAGCGAGGCCGAGGCGGATGCGTTCGAGCGGGACCCGCTGTTCGAGGTGAGCTTGCGGATGCGGGAGTGGGATGAGCAGGCGAAAGTGGTCGGGGTGCCGGTGATTGACCTGGATGGGTTGAAGAAGAAGGCTTTGGCACTGCTTTGAGAGATGGGCTGCCTGTGCCGGCCTCTTCGCGGGTGAACCCGCTCCCACAGGAATAGTGCACATCTCAAGGAATGTGAGATACCTGTGGGAGCGGGTTTACCCGCGAAGAGGCCAGACCTGCTTGATCAAAACTGTGAAACCAGCGCCTCCAGCTGCTCCTGACGCTCAGCCTGGTTCAGCTTCGCCCCAGGGTTCAACGTGGACCACTGCGGATGCGCCCGTGCCTTCACCAGCGCCTCCGGCAACTTGCCCTCCCGCCAGGCCTTCTCGTCCAGTTCCCCCAGCCGAATGCTGTCCTGCGCCGCATGCCCGCGGTTTTCCAGCGCCACCATCAACTGCTGCTGACGCAAGGCCAGCAGGCGCAGCACCGTGTCGTCCACAGTCAGTTCGCGCTTGCCCTTGAGCTTGCCCATCAACCGCGAACCATAGTTGCGCGCCGTCTGCAGCGCGCCGCCGGCAATCGCCCCGGCCAGCGCCGCCGCACCGAGCGTAAGGCCGCCGACCAGCAAGTCGACCCCGGCTCCCGCCGCCGCACCGGCCGCCACACCGCTGCCCAAGCGCACGCCCAGCAGTTTCAGGGTCTCGGGATTGAACAGGTCATCGCCCCAACGGCCATCCAGCAAAGGCAGATCGGTGGCATGGGCGTCCTCGCGGCGGAAGGCATACAGCTTGAGCAATGCCTCGACGCAGCGCTGTTCGCGCTGGCGCACCTCTTGCCGCAAGGCCTCGACGGCCCGGGCTTCGGCAGCCGGTTCGGCCTCGACGCTGCGCCGGCAGGCGGCGCAGTCCAGCAGCAGCTCGGCAATCAGGCGCTTGCCGCTGTGCCGGCGTGCCAGGCGCTGTGCCTGCTGGTCGTCGATCAGCCGCTGCAGGGCCGGGCGGGCGTCTTCCAGCAGCAGCGCCAGGCTTTCGTACAAACGACGCTCGCCGTCCTCTGGCGGCGCCACGCTGTCGAACCGCACCAACGCGTGAAGCCCAAGCCTGGCAAGGGCTTCACGCCATTGCGGTTCGCGGTGCTGGTGGCTGGCGACGAAGTTGAGCACCGGTAGCAGCGGCTTGCCGCAGCTGGCCAGCACTTCCAGTTCGTCGCGGTACTTGGCCAGTACCGGCTCGCGGGCATCGATCACATACAGACCGGCATTGCTGGCCAGCAGCTGGCGCAGCACCTTGGCCTCCTGCTCGAAGCGCTGGCGCGCTTCGCTGCCCTGCAGAAAGCGCTCCAGGCGGGCCGGGCCGTCCAGGCGCTCGCCCGGGCGCTCCAGGCGTTCGAGGTAGTCGAGCAGGGCGATGGCGTCTTCCAGGCCCGGAGTGTCGTACAGCTCCAGCAAGGGTTCGCCGTCCACCGACAGCCGCGCACCTTCCACATGGCGGGTGGTGCTGGGGCGGTGGGAGACTTCGCCAAAGCCGACGTCGCGGGTCAGGGTGCGCAGCAGCGAGGTCTTGCCGACGTTGGTGTGGCCGACCACGGCCAGTTTCAGTGGCTCAGTCATGACCATGCCCCAGCCAGGTCAGCGGCGAGGTATCGGCATGCACCAGGCCAAGGCGGTCGAGGGCTTCGTGCCAGTCGCCCAGGCGTTGGGCGTCCAGGGCCTCGCCTGGTGCGGGCTGCAGTAGCCAGATGCGGGTCGCACCGGCGTTGCGTGCCAGTTCGGCGAGCAGCGCCAGGCTGCCACGGTCGGGCGAGCGGCGCGGGTCGCAGGCGATGGCCAGGCGTGCCGGGGGGAAGCGGCTGAGCTGTTCGAGCAGGCGGTTGCGCGATTCGCGGCTGTCGAGCACGCCGGCACTGGTCACGCTTTTCGGCAGGGCGGGTGGCCAGGGGTGCTGGTCGTCCAGCTCCAGGCCGACCAGCAGGGCACCGCTGCTGCCGCTTTCCAGCTGGCCTGCGGCAAACTGCGGCAAGGTTTCGGGCGCGGCATCCTGCACGCCGATGCGTTCGCTGCGCGGCATCAGCGCTTCACGCAGCTGCGCGTAGCCGGGCAGGCTGAGGTCCAGCGACAGGCGTTGGCGGCCCTGGCGCCAGCGCCACAGGCACAGCGCGGCCAGCAGCAGGCGCGGCAGCAGGCCGTACACCAGCACCACGCCAAGCAGCCAGCTGGCCCAGGCCTGGCGTGCCAGGTCCAGGGCCGGCTGGCTGTCGCCGCTGGCGCGGATCATGGCCTCGTCGGGTACCGTGAAGCCCAGTAACGAGGGCAGGGCGCCCAGGGCCTGGGTCAGGTGGATGAACGGGTCGGCGGCGAGCAGGGTGGTTTCCCAGACAAAGCCATAGCGCCGGGTCGCCAGCAAGGCCAGCAGCATGCCCAGCGCGCTGATCATCGCCAGCAGCCACAGGCCGTGCACCAGCAGGCCGAGCAGCCAGCGGTTGAGGCGCTGGCGTTGCAGCAGCACCAGCAGCGCCGGTGCCAGGTGCGCGGCCTTGGCATCACGGGCAAAGCGCTCGCTCAGCCACAGCCACAGGCGGCCCAGCCCCGCGCCATGCTCGCCGCTCACGGCAAAGCCGATGGCCCAGCCCAGCAGCATCAGCAGGTTCAGCCCCAGCAGGCTGCCCAGCGCCCAGAACACATTCACCGGGCGTTGCCCGTCGCCCAGGGCGGCCAGTGCCAGCCCCGCGCCGCTGAGCACGGCCAGCAGCAGCAAGGCCAGCAGCGCCAGGCGTGCGCCCTGCTTCCAGTGGCGCAGGGCGGTGCTGATACCGTCGCGTTCGGCCAGGAACAGCGCACGGGTTTCGATGCGAGCGGCCAGGTCACCGCCTGCCTGGCGGGCGCGGCGGTTGGCTTCCTGGTCCTCCAGGGGGCCGGCATGTTCCTCGCGCAGGCGTACCGCTTCGGTGAGCCAGCGCTTGTCCAGTGAAGTCGGTGCAGTCACAAGGTCTTCCATTGCACAGGTCAGGGCAGAAGCATAACCCACACGCCCGGTGCTATCCTCGCTGGCATGAATACATCACTCCCCCTCAGCCTGATCGCGGCTCACGCCGAGAACCGCGTGATCGGCATCGACAACTCCATGCCCTGGCATTTGCCGGGGGACTTCAAGTACTTCAAGGCCACTACCCTGGGCAAGCCGATCATCATGGGGCGCAAGACCTGGGACTCGCTGGGCAGGCCCTTGCCCGGGCGGTTGAATATCGTGGTCAGCCGGCAGGCAGGGCTGGAACTGGCGGGGGCCGAGGTGTTTGGTTCGCTGGAAGAGGCGCTGGTGCGGGCCGAGCAGTGGGCGCGTGAGCAGGGCGTCGATGAGCTGATGCTGATTGGCGGGGCGCAGCTGTATGGGCAGGCGCTGGAGAAAGGGCTGGTCAGCCGCATGTACCTGACGCGGGTCGAGTTGTCGCCGGAGGGGGATGCCTGGTTCCCTGAGTTCGATCGGGGGCAGTGGAAGCTGGTGTCGAGCGAGGCGCAGGCTGAGGAAGGCAAGCCTCGGTATCACTTCGAGGTCTGGAACAAGGTTTGAGATTGCCGGGGCTGCCTTGCAGCCCTTTCCGACCGGTCCGGCGCTCAGGTGAGCAGCTTGATGATCAATGCGGTGACAGTAGCCACCGTGGTGACGAAACCGACGGCGATGGCAACCGGGTACCAGAAGGTTTCGCGGGTCATTTTGCCGGCTTCAGCATTCAGCTTGCGTGTCTCGGCCATCAACTTATCCACTTCGACGCGGATCTTGGCAACCTCAACGCGGATTTTTTCGGCTTCTGCCTGGGTCATGTCGTACTGCTGCATGGTGGTTCCTTTCCATCGGCGCATTCGCTAGCCCGGCTGTCAGTATAGCAACGCCAATAGCCAGCTCTTGCTTGCTTCCCATGCCATTGCGTTACTGGATATTGGGGCCGCATAGCGACCCCTTCCTTATCAGGAATGGCTCAGCTCGGCATGTTCATCGCCAGCCAGCACTTCCTTGTCGGTCTCTTTCAACAACTGGCTGGTCACCACCCCTGCGGTCATCGAACCGTTCACGTTCAACGCCGTACGGCCCATGTCGATCAGCGGCTCCACCGAAATCAGCAACGCCACCAGTTCCACCGGCAGGCCCATGGCCGGCAACACGATCAGCGCGGCGAATGTCGCACCACCACCTACGCCGGCAACCCCTGCCGAACTCAGGGTGACGATGGCCACCAGGGTGGCGATCCACAGCGGGTCGAAGGTATCGATGCCCACCGCCGGCGCCACCATCACCGCCAACATGGCGGGATAGAGGCCGGCGCAGCCGTTCTGGCCAATGGTGGTACCGAACGATGCGCTGAAGCTGGCAATCGACTGCGGTACGCCCAGGCGGCGGGTTTGCGCTTCGATGTTCAGCGGAATGCTGGCGGCGCTGGAGCGGCTGGTGAAGGCGAAGGTCAGCACCGGCCACACCTTGCGGAAGAAGCGCAGCGGGCTCACGCCGGTGGCGGCGAGGATAACGCCGTGCACCACGAACATCAGCGCCAGACCCAGGTACGACACCACCACGAAGCTGCCCAGCTTGAGGATGTCTTCCATGTTCGAGCTGGCCACCACCTTGGTCATCAGCGCCAGTACGCCATACGGGGTCAGCTTCATCACCACCCGCACCAGGCGCATCACCCAGGCCTGCAGGGTGTCGATGGCCGACAGCGCGCGCTCGCCCTTCTCGGCATCGTCCTTGATCAGCTGCAGTGCAGCCAGGCCAAGGAACACGGCAAAGATCACCACGCTGATGATCGAGGTCGGCTTGGCCCGCGCCAGGTCACCCACCGGGTTGCTGGGGATGAACGACAGCAGCAGCTGCGGGATGTTGAGGTCGGCGACCTTGCCGGCGTAGTCGCTGTGGATAACCTGCATGCGTGCGCTTTCCTGGGCGCCAGCCACCAGGCCTTCGGCGCTGAGGCCGAACAGGTTGGTCAGGACGATGCCGATCAATGCGGCAATGGCGGTGGTCAGCAGCAGGGTGCCGATGCTCAGCACGCTGATACGGCCCAGCGACGAGGCATTGTGCAGGCGTGCCACGGCACTGAGGATCGAGGCGAAGATCAGCGGCATGACGATCATCTGCAACAGGCCGACATAGCCGTTGCCGACCAGGTCGAGCCAGGCGATGGTGGCCTTGAGTACGGGGTGGCCGGCGCCATAGACGGTATGCAGGATCAGGCCAAACACCACGCCCAGCACCAGGCCCAGCAATACTTTCTTGGCCAGGCTCCAGTCGGTGCGGCGGGTTTGTGCCAGGCCCAGCAACAGGGCCAGGAACGCCAGCAGGTTAAGGGACAGCGGCAGGTTCATTGAAGCTCCAGCGGTAAAGGCAAAAGAGGCATCGCCTCTGTGAGCGAATGCGAACGGAAATGCTAACAGCCTGAAAACAAACGAATTTATACCCAAATGGCATGTGCATAGTCGTTTATGGAATAACGGCGTGTCGCGAATTGCAATGAACACGGCGTTTGCAACTGCATGGAGGTCGTTATCAAGGGCAGTCGGTGGGGGTTGTTGCACTAGCGTTTGTGGGTCATTTCAGGAGATCCGTGCATGAAATTCGCTCCGAAAGCCGTCGCCATCGGCCTGTCCCTGCTGTTCAGTATCGAAACCTTCGCCACCGAGCTCAAACACTGGCCTGCCGAGGCCGCCAGGCAGCTCGACAGCATGATCGCAGCCAATGCCAACAAGGGTAACTATGCGGTGTTCGACATGGACAACACCAGTTACCGCTATGACCTGGAAGAAGCCTTGCTGCCGTTCATGGAAAACAAGGGGTTGCTGAGCCGCGACAAGCTCGACCCGTCGTTGAAGCTGATGCCGTTCAAGGATACCGCCGAGCATAAGGAAAGCCTGTTCAGTTACTACTACCGGCTGTGCGAAGTCGACGACATGGTCTGCTATCCGTGGGTAGCCCAGGTGTTCTCCGGCTTTACCCTGCAGGAGTTGAAGGTGCAGGTGGATGAACTGATGGCTTCCGGCAAGCCGATCCCCAGCACCTACTACGAAGGCGACCAGGTCAAGACCATCGAGGTGCAGCCACCCAAGGTCTTCAAGGGCCAGGCCGAGCTGTACAACAAGCTGATGGAGAACGGTATCGAGGTGTATGTGATTTCGGCGGCCTCCGAAGAGCTGGTGCGCATGGTCGCCTCGGACCCCAAGTACGGTTACAACGTGAAGCCGCAGAATGTGATTGGCGTGAGCCTGCTGCTGAAGGACCGCGCCAGCGGCCAGCTGACCACCGCACGCAAGCAGATCAGTGCCGGGCACTATGATGCCAAGGCCAACCTGGGGCTGGAGCTGACACCGTACCTGTGGACCCCTGCCACCTGGATGGCGGGCAAGCAGGCGGCGATCCTGACCTATATCGATGAGTGGAAGAAGCCGGTGCTGGTGGGCGGCGATACGCCAACCAGCGACGGCTACATGCAGTTCCATGGCGTGGATGTGAGCAAGGGCGGCATCCACCTGTGGATAAACCGCAAGGCCAAGTACATGGACCAGCTGAACGGGATGATTGCCAGGAATGCGGCGGCACAGGCCAAGGAAGGGTTGCCGGTGACAGCGGACAAGAACTGGGTGACCGTGACACCGGAGCAGATCCAGTAATGGGGCCTATCAGCCGTTGCGGCCTACGATGATCGTCCGGGCCGCTTCCTGATCGATGTTCTGTGCCAACAAGGTTACTGCTTCGATGGCACCTGCACGGACGCTGGCCCCCACCGGGCCAAGCGTCTGTTCGACCACGACACTGTGCACCTGGTTAATCCCGACGAAGCGGAACCACGTATCGATGAAGGGTTTTTCCAGGCCAAAAGCCTGGTCGGGTGTCTGTGAGTCAGAGCCGTAACCAAGTCCACGGGAGTAGATTGCAACAGCCCGACGTCCACCCAGCATGCCATTCAACCCTTGCTCATCGAAGGTGAACAGGACGCCTTTGTGCGAAATTGCGTCGATCAGATGCTTGAGCTTGTACGGGATGCCGAAATTCCACAGCGGTACGCTGAACACCAAGGTATCAGCCCGGTGGAACCGTTCAGCGAGTGCCTTGATCTGCCCCCATGCTGCAGCCTGGGCGGTTGACAGTGGGGCATCGGCAAGCCCTGCGTACTTTGCCGCGAGCAAAGCGCCATCCACTTCGGGGAGCTCGCACTCCCAAGGGTCAAGGCAGTCAATCTCCACGGCTTTGCGCTCGGCCAATGCCGTCAGGAACACTTCTGCAATCTGAGTGGAAACGGACCGCTCTCCTCTCGGTGAGGCACAAACATACAAGATACGTTCAACCATGGGGCTTCTCCTTGGCAGCGTTGGTGACACTTCCCCTGGCGTTCGACTGCACAGGTGCTTGGCGCAAAGTCTGATTCAGAATGATTGTTTATAGAAATGACGTATGCTCTGCATATTGAGTGAGATAGGTGATTAATCTGTGTTCGATACTGTGCTTTTGCGTAGCTTGCTTGCCGTTGCCGACAACGGTGGTTTCACGCGCGCGGCGCAGAGGCTGCATCTAACGCAGTCGGCGATCAGCGCTCACATCAGGCGGCTGGAGAGTGAAGCTGGGCACAAATTGCTGGAGCGCACGACCCGTTCGGTCAGCCTGACGCCAGCGGGCGCCCGGCTGGCAGGTTATGCCCGCACTATCCTGGCGTTGCATGATGATGCTCGCGCGAGCCTTGGCGTAGGCCGTCGGGTTTCAGGCATGGTATTTGTGGGCTTGAGCGAGGAGATGGTGAAAGCCCCCATCATCGACTGCCTGCGTCGATTCTCGGTGGCGCATCCCGATGTAGAGGTTTCCCTGAAAGTCGGCCTGACCGGCGAGCTGCTTGCACTTGTTCAATCGGGTGGGCTCGATATCGTGTTGGGGAGCCGCTGCGGCGACGAAGAACGTGGCGAACTGCTTTGGTCCGAGCCGTTGGTCTGGGCGAGAGGGCCGGTTGCGCTGCCCACCGATGATGCAACCACTCCAATACCCTTGGCGGTGTTTTCCGATCAATGCCCCTACCGTGCCGCCGCCATCGAAGCCCTGGCGCGTGCGGGGCGACAATGGCGGATCGTTTGCCAGAGCCCAAGTGCCGGGGGGCTGATAACCGCTGTCAGTGGTGGGCTGGGTGTAACGCCAGTCACCCGGTCGTCCGCACTGGCTGCAGGTTTACAGGAAGTGCCAACGCTGCCATCCCTTCCTCAAGCGCAGTTCATTTTGACCTCGGTGGCGAAGCCGAAGCGCTCAGTTGCCCTGCTGCTGGCGCAATTGCGCCAATGTGCTTCGAGGGGGGAGCTTTGACTCAGCATTTCTCTAGCGCCATAAAAAAGCCGGCGCACAAGGCGCCGGCTTTTTCAAACGCCAGAAAGCCTTACAACCCTTCCAGCATGGCCTTGTTACGCACGGCGCCCTTGTCGGCACTGGTCGCCAGCAGGGCATAGGCCTTCAGCGCGGTGGTCACCTTGCGTGGGCGTACTTCAGCCGGTTTCCAGCCCTTCTTGTCCTGCTCGACACGGCGCTCGGCCAGCTCTGCGTCGCTGACTTGCAGGTTGATCGAACGATTCGGGATGTCGATCAGCACCTTGTCGCCGTCGCGCACCAGGCCGATGGCGCCGCCAGCAGCGGCTTCCGGCGAAGCGTGGCCGATCGACAGGCCCGAGGTACCGCCCGAGAAGCGGCCGTCGGTGAGCAGGGCGCAGGCCTTGCCCAGGCCCTTGGACTTCAGGTACGAGGTCGGGTACAGCATTTCCTGCATGCCCGGGCCACCTTTCGGGCCTTCGTAGCGGATGATCACGATGTCGCCGGCCTTCACTTCGTCGGCGAGGATGCCGCGTACGGCGCTGTCCTGGCTCTCGAAGATCTTCGCGGTGCCTTCGAACACCAGGATCGACTCGTCGACACCGGCGGTTTTCACCACGCAGCCATCCAGCGCGATGTTGCCGTACAGCACGGCCAGGCCGCCTTCTTGCGAGTAGGCATGCTCGACACTGCGGATGCAGCCTTCGGCGCGGTCCAGGTCCAGGCTCGGCCAGCGGGTCGACTGGCTGAACGCGGTCTGGGTCGGGATGCCGGCAGGGCCGGCCTTGAAGAAGGTGTGCACGGCTTCGTCATCGGTCTGGGTGATGTCCCACTTGGCGATGGCTTCTTCCATGCTGCGGCTGTGCACGGTCGGCAGGTCGGTGTGCAACAGGCCGCCACGGGCCAGCGAGCCGAGGATGCTGAAGATGCCGCCGGCACGGTGCACGTCTTCCATGTGATATTTCTGGATGTTCGGCGCAACCTTGCACAGCTGCGGCACCTTGCGCGACAAGCGGTCGATGTCGCGCAGGTCGAACGCCACCTCGGCTTCCTGGGCGGCGGCCAGCAGGTGCAGGATGGTGTTGGTCGAGCCGCCCATGGCGATGTCGAGCATCATGGCGTTCTCGAACGCCTTGAAGTTGGCGATGTTGCGCGGCAGTACCGACTCATCGTTTTCGCCGTAGTAGCGCTTGCAAAGCTCGACGATGGTGCGGCCGGCGGTGAGGAACAGCTGCTCGCGGTCGGCGTGGGTGGCCAGGGTCGAACCGTTGCCCGGCAGGGCCAGGCCCAGGGCTTCGGTCAGGCAGTTCATCGAGTTGGCGGTGAACATGCCGGAGCACGAACCGCAGGTCGGGCAGGCGCTGCGCTCGTATTCGGCGACTTTTTCGTCGGAAGCCGAGGAGTCGGCGGCGATGACCATGGCGTCGACCAGGTCCAGGCCGTGGCTGGCCAGCTTGGTCTTGCCGGCTTCCATCGGACCGCCGGACACGAAGATTACCGGGATGTTCAGGCGCAGGGCGGCCATCAGCATGCCGGGGGTGATCTTGTCGCAGTTGGAGATGCACACGATGGCGTCGGCGCAGTGGGCGTTGACCATGTACTCCACGGCGTCGGCAATGATCTCGCGGCTTGGCAGCGAGTAGAGCATGCCGTCGTGGCCCATGGCGATGCCGTCATCGACCGCGATGGTGTTGAATTCCTTGGCCACGCCACCGGCGCGTTCGATTTCGCGGGCGACCAGCTGGCCCAGGTCCTTCAGGTGCACGTGGCCCGGGACGAACTGGGTGAACGAGTTGGCGATGGCGATGATCGGTTTCTTGAAGTCTTCGTCCTTCATCCCGGTGGCGCGCCACAGGGCACGGGCGCCGGCCATGTTGCGGCCTTGGGTGGAAGTCTTGGAACGATAATCAGGCATGAAACACTCCTGGCGGCTTAATCAGGTCACAAAAAGGGGAGTGAGCTTCACTTGTCCTTTGCGCCGCAGGCCGGTTGCCACTGGCACGGATGGGGCCGAAGACCGCGCGGGATCGCCGCGTGCTTGGGCAGAGCTCATAAACCCGCCGGGGATGACTGGCGATGAATAGGCCGATTCTACACCGCTGGCGCGGCGAGGGAATGGCGATGTGTCCAGGCGGTGGCTTTGGCCTAACGGCTGGTACTTGTAGGACGCTTCCGAAACGGCGGCCAAGGGGCTGACCGGCCCGCCTCGAACAACTATTATGCGGCCGCCGCATGTGCGGTTTCACGAGATACCCCTCAATGGACCTTCCCAGTTACCGGTTCCGCACGAACCTGCAATCTGGCACTGAGCGCGCCGCCGCCAGGGCTGCCGAAGGCTTGAGTCCGCAAGGCTGAAGTCTGTGGGCGCCTGGGTCGGCGCCTGGAGAACTTCATGCAAAATCAAATCGATAAAAACATCCTTCAACCGGAGACCCACGCAGCCCTTGAGGCGCAGCGGCGCGAAGCGACCGAGGATTTTCACAAAGGCGCTTCGATCACCAACCATGTTGGAAACCTGCGGGATGCAACCCTTGGGTTGCTTTACCGCAAGCGTGTGCTATGGCTGGTGGTGCTGGTGTTTGGCAACCTGTTTTCCGGGGCGGGTATTGCCGCATTCGAGGAAACCATAGCCGCACACATCGCCCTGGTGTTCTTCCTGCCGTTGCTGGTGGACAGTGGCGGCAATGCCGGCGCCCAGTCGGCGACGCTGATGGTACGTGGCTTGGCCACAGGGGACGTGGTGATGCGTGACTGGTGGCGCATGCTGGGGCGTGAATTCGGCGTGGCGCTGGCGTTGGGCGTAACCATGGCCATTGCAGTGGCGTCTTTGGGAGTGCTGCGCGGCGGGCCGCAAATCGCGTTGATTGTTGCCAGCAGCATGGTGGTGATCGTGCTGGTAGGCAGCCTGATCGGCATGAGCCTGCCGTTCCTGCTCAGCCGCTTCAAGCTGGACCCGGCCACGGCCAGTGGGCCGCTGATCACATCGATTGCCGATGCGGCGGGGGTGCTGGTGTATTTCGGGATAGCGACGCAGGTGTTGGGGATCTGACACTGTCTCGTGCTGGTTTCACCGGCCTCATCGCCGGCAAGCCAGCTCCCACAGGTACTGCACAGGTCTCGAGGGCTGTGGTGATCCTGTGGGGGCTGGCTTGCCGGCGATGAGGCCGGTGCAGGCCGTTTGCTTCTCGGTCAGCTGTTGGGCAACAACCGGCAGGTGATGCTCTTGATGTAGCGGGTTTCGGCGATGGCCGGGTGCACCGGGTGGTCCGGGCCTTGGCCGCCGCGCTCGAGCAGTTGCATGTTGCGGTCCAGGTGGCGGGCGCTGGTCAGCAGGATGTTGTGCAGGTCGTCCTCGGGCAGGTGCATGGAGCACGAGGCGCTGACCAGGATGCCGTCCTTGGTCAGCATGCGCATGGCCTGCTCGTTCAGGCGGCGGTAGGCCGCTTCGCCGTTTTTCAGGTCTTTCTTGCGTTTGATGAAGGCGGGTGGGTCGGCAATGATCACGTCGAAGCGCTCTTCGGCGGCCTTGAGCTCGCGCAGGGCTTCGAACACGTCGCCTTCGATGCAGGTCAGCTTCTCGCTGATGCCGTTCAGCGCGGCGTTACGCTCCACGCCGTCCAGGGCAAAGCCCGAGGCATCGACGCAGAACACTTCGCTGGCGCCGAAGGCACCGGCCTGCACGCCCCAGCCACCGATGTAGCTGAACAGGTCGAGCACGCGCTTGCCTTTCACGTACGGCGCCAGGCGTGCACGGTTCATGCGGTGGTCGTAGAACCAGCCGGTTTTCTGGCCTTCACGCACCGGGGCTTCGAACTTGACACCGTTCTCTTCCAGCGGCACCCAGTCCGGCACTTCGCCATAGACGGTCTCGACATAGCGCTGCAGGCCTTCGGCGTCACGCGCGGAGGAGTCGTTCTTGAACAGGATGCCGCTTGGCTTGAGTACCTGTACCAGGGCTGCAATCACGTCATCCTTGTGCGCTTCCATGGTGGCCGAGGCCAACTGCACCACGAGGATGTCGAAGAAGCGATCGACCACCAGGCCTGGCAGCAGGTCGGAGTCGCCATAGACCAGGCGGTAGCATGGTTGGTCGAACAGGCGCTGGCGCAGCGACAGGGCAACGTTCAGGCGGTGCACCAGCAGCGACTTGTCCAGCGGCAGCTTGGCGTCGCGCGACAGCAGGCGGGCACAGATCAGGTTGTTCGGGCTCAGTGCGACGATACCCAGTGGCTTGCCGTTGGCCGCCTCGAGAACGGCCTGCTGGCCGGCCTGGAAGCCTTGCAGCGGGGTCGCGGTAACGTCGACTTCGTTGCTGTAGACCCACAGGTGGCCGGCGCGCAGGCGGCGGTCGGCATTGGCTTTGAGGCGAAGGCTGGGCAGGGACATGACGTCGCTCCGGGAAAAAAGAGCGGGATTATAACCTGTTGCCTGGCCGCGCGCCCGTTGTGGGAGCGGCCTTGTGTCGCGAAAGGGCTGCGAAGCGGCCCCAGGGTTTCAGCGGCGCTGCATGGATTGCCGGGGCCGCTTTGCGGCCCAATCGCGACGCAAGGCCGCTCCCACAACATCCGCGCAGGCCTGTGCCGGTGAAGTAAAAAATCGCTGCAACCATTCAGTGGTTGGTCCCATTCCGCGTTAGAGGGTTAGAATCGCGGGTCCCAAAAGAGTGTGTACGTATGTCCCAGGAACTCAGCGCCGAACAGATCCAGCAAGCCTTGCAAGGCATCACCATCCCGCCGCAACCGCAGATCATGGTCGACCTGCAGTTCGAGCAGTACATGCCTGACCCGGACCTGGAAACCATCGCCAAGCTGATTTCCCAGGACCCGGGCCTCTCGGGGGCCTTGCTCAAGCTGGTCAACTCCCCGCATTTCGGCCTTTCCAACAAGATCGGCTCGATCCAGCGGGCGGTGAACCTGCTGGGCAGCCGTTCGATCATCAACCTGATCAACGCCCAGTCGATCAAGGGCGAGATGACTGACGAGACCATCGTCACCCTCAACCGCTTCTGGGACACCGCCCAGGATGTGGCGATGACCTGTCTGACCCTGGCCAAGCGCACCGGCATCCAGGCGGCGGACGAGGCTTACACCCTCGGCCTGTTCCATGACTGTGGCGTGCCGCTGATGCTCAAGCGCTTCCCCGACTACATGGATGTGCTAGAGGAGGCCTATGCCAAGGCCGACGAGGAAACCCGCGTGGTCGACAGCGAAAACCGCGTGTTCAACACCAACCATTCGGTGGTCGGCTATTTCACTGCCAAGTCCTGGCGCCTGCCCGAGCACCTCAGCGCGGCCATCGCCAACCACCACAACGCCTTGGCGGTGTTCCGCGACGAGAGCTCGCGCAATACCCAGAGCCAGCTGAAAAACCTGCTGGCGGTGCTGAAGATGGCCGAGCACATCTGCGCGTCCTACCGGGTGCTGGGTAACCAGGCCGAGGACCACGAATGGAATGTGGTCGGCCCGCTGGTGCTCGATTACATTGGCTTGTCGGAATACGATTTCGAAAACCTCAAGCAGAACATTCGCGAGTTGGGCGGGCACTGACACATGCCGGAATTACCTGAAGTAGAAACCACCCGGCGCGGTATTGCGCCCCATCTGGAAGGCCAGCGTGTCAGCCGGGTAGTGGTGCGTGACCGGCGCCTGCGCTGGCCGGTTCCGGAAGACCTGGATGTACGTCTGTCAGGGCAGCGCATCGTCAGTGTCGAGCGGCGTGCCAAGTACCTGTTGATCAATGCCGAGGTCGGTACCCTGATCAGTCACCTGGGCATGTCGGGCAACCTGCGCCTGGTCGAGCTGGGCTTGCCCGCAGCCAGGCATGAGCACGTGGATATCGAGCTGGAATCGGGGTTGATGCTGCGCTACACCGACCCGCGCCGCTTTGGCGCGATGCTGTGGAGCCTGGACCCGTTCAACCACGAACTGCTGCTGCGCCTGGGGCCGGAGCCGCTGACCGACCTGTTCGACGGCGAGCGGCTGTTCCAGCTGTCCCGTGGGCGGTCGATGGCGGTCAAGCCGTTCATCATGGACAACGCGGTGGTGGTGGGGGTGGGCAACATCTACGCCACCGAGGCGCTGTTTGCCGCCGGCATCGACCCCCGTCGGCAAGCGGGCGGGATTTCCCGGGCGCGCTATCTGAAGCTGGCGATCGAGATCAAGCGCGTGCTGGCGGCGGCGATCGAGCAGGGCGGCACCACGCTACGCGACTTCATCGGTGGCGACGGGCAGCCGGGGTACTTCCAGCAGGAATTGTTCGTGTACGGGCGGGGCGGGCAGCCATGCAAGGTGTGCGGCACGGAGTTGCGCGAGGTGAAGCTGGGGCAGCGGGCGAGTGTGTATTGCCCGCGCTGCCAGCGCTGAGGCAAGTTACGCGGAACCCCTTGTGGGAGCGGCCTTGCGTCGCGAAAGGGCCGCACAGCGGCCCCGGCAGTTTCTGCTGCGAAGCTGAAATCCTGGGGCCGCTTCGCGCCCCATCGCGACGCAAGGCCGCTCCCACAAGGGACCGCGTGGAGGCGGTCAGGCAGCGATCAGGCCTTGCCGGTAATCCGGCGGTACTTGGCCATCAGCTCTTCTTCGGTTTCCGGGTGCGCCTCATCCAGCGGGATGCAGTCGACCGGGCAGACCTGCTGGCATTGCGGCTCGTCGTAATGGCCTACGCACTGGGTGCACAGGTTAGGGTCGATCACGTAGATCTCTTCGCCTTGGGAGATGGCCTCGTTCGGGCACTCGGGTTCGCAGACGTCGCAGTTGATGCAATCGTCGGTGATGATCAGGGACATGGGGACTCCGGCCGGGGCTCAGCGCCCGGGCATGTTCAACGCAGTGGGCACAATTGTGCCGCATTCGCGCCCGCAGTGCACGCGGGCGCGATGATCAGCCGCTAAAGATTACTTCTTGAAGCGTTCGGTCAGCGCATCGGCCACCACCGGGTGGACGAACTTGCTGATATCCCCCCCCAGCGCGGCAATTTCCCGGACCAGGGTCGAGGAAATGAACGAGTAGCGCTCCGAAGGCGTGAGGAACAGGCTCTCGACGTCGGGCGCCAGTTGCCGGTTCATGTTCGCCAGCTGGAACTCGTACTCGAAGTCGGACACCGCACGCAGGCCGCGCAGGAAGACGTTCGCGCCCTGTTCCTTGGCGAAATGCGCCAGCAGCGAGGAGAAGCCGATGACTTCGACATTGGGCAGGTGCTTGGTGACCTCACGGGCGAGCTCCACCCGTTGTTCCAGCGGGAACAGCGGGTTTTTCTTGGGGCTGGCCGCCACCGCGATGATCACGTGGTCGAACAGCCGCGAGGCGCGCTCGACCAGGTCGCCATGGCCTTTGGTAATGGGGTCGAAAGTACCCGGGTACAACACTCGGTTCATCGCGTCATCCTGGCTGGAGTGCGTTGGGGAGTCGGATGGTAGCGCAGCGACGGCGCCCCGGCCAAGTCATGCGGTCGGCTGATGGCACTATAGACAGGGGCCCAGTTGCTTGTCATGCGCTGTGTGCCAGGCGGGCGACCAGTGCTTCGGTGAGCCTGGCGCTGATGGCATACACCGACAGTTGCGGGTTGGCACCAATGCTGGTGGGGAACAGCGAACCGTCGTGAATCGACAGGTTTTCCAACTGGTGATGGCGGCCCAGGCTGTCGCACACCGCCTGGCGCGGGTCGTCGCCGAAGGCGCAGCCACCCATCACGTGGGCGCTGCCCAGGCGTGTGCGGAACGGCTCCAGGCGCAACTTGTCGATCATGGCCAAGGCCTGTTCCAGGCTGGACGCGGCGCTGGCATCGCTGTGCACGGGGGTAACCTGGGTGGCGCCGGCGGCGAACTGGATCTGCGCCATGCTGCGGTAGGCGCGGCGCAGGCCGTCGCGCAGGTAGTTGGTGACCGGGTAATCGAGCACTGGTGAGCCATCGCCGCGCAGCTCCACGGCCCCGCCCTGGCTTTGCGGGTGGAACCCGTCACGCAGCAGTGCCAGCATCACGTGGGTATGCGGCAGTTCGGCCATGCGCAGGGCATTCTCGTGCCCGTGCCCGCCCAGCAGGGTGCTGGCCAAGGCCGGGTGCAAGGGCGGTACTTCCAGCTTGTAGCCGATCGGGCCGTCGCTGCCGCCTTGCCATTGGAAATGGTCGCTATAGATGGACTGCGGGGCGCCGTAGTAGGGGTCGATACGCTCGTTGAAGCGTGCTGCGCTGAAGTTGACCAGGTGCAGGAAGGTACGTTTGCCCAGGCGGCCATTCGGGTCGGGCGCGTCGGAACGCAGCAACAGGGCCGGGCTGTTGATGCCGCCACCGGCGAGGATGTAGTGACGCGCGCGAACACGAACCAGTCGGCCTGTGGGGTGTATGCCCTGGGGATCCAGCGCCTGGCAGGTCAGGCCATGGATGCGCTCGCCGTTGTGTTCGAAGCGCTCGGCCCGAGCCAGGTACAGCAGCTCGCCGCCCTGTTCGAGGGTGGCGGGAATACGGGTTACCAGCATCGATTGCTTGGCATTTACCGGGCAACCCATGCCGCAGTAGCCCAGGTTCCAGCAGCCGCGCACGTTGCGCGGGATCACCGCCCAGCGGTAGCCCAGCTGTTCGCAGCCACGGCGCAGCACGTCGTTGTTGGCATTCGGTGGCAGGGCCCAGGGGGTGATGCCCAGCTCCTGCTCCATGCGTTCGAACCAGGGGCGCATTTGCGCCTCGCCCAGGCCGGTCACGTTGTGGGCCGTGGCCCAGTGCGCCAAGGTCTGTGGCGGGGTGCGAAAGCTCGAGGTCCAGTTGACCAGCGTGGTGCCGCCCACGGCGCGGCCCTGGAGGATGGTGATGGCGCCGTCCTTGCTCATGCGGCCCAGGCCTTCCTGGTACAGATTGGCATAGGCTTCGTTTTCCAGCAGGTGGAAATCGCTGCTGGTCTTCAGCGGGCCTTCTTCGATCAGCAATACCTTGAAGCCGGCAGTACTGAGCATCTGCGCGCTGGTAGCGCCACCGGCACCGCTGCCGATCACGGCAACGTCGGCTTCCAGCGTGAGATCGTGTGTCAGGCGCGAGGCGTCATGGGTGATCCAGCCGCTTTCCAGGCCTTGGCGAAACGGGTCGGGGACAGGCATTGGCGCTGCTCTTGATTGTTTTCAGATTTTCGGTGGCCCCGGGTAGCCGCAGGCGGCCCAGGATTCGGGGCGTTCGTACCAGGCCATCTGCAGCAACTGCAGCAGCGAGGCGTGGCCCATGCGCAGCAGGTTCAGCGAGCTGTCCTGCCAACGTTGCAGGAAGGCCGTGACCTGCGCGGCGCTGGCTTGGTCCCAGGCGCCCCAGACACCGGTCAGGGGACCACGGGTGAGCGGCAGGCTGAGCACGTCGAACAACTGCCGGGTGAGCTTGAGCATTTCCGGCGACAGCGCCGCCAGCTTGTGGTCGAGGCTGTGCAGCACCAGGGTCTCGGCGGCCTGCGTACCGGCCAGTACCACCGGGATCAACGCGCGCAACAGCGGCAGGTCGTCGTTGCGCAATACCTGGTAGCCGGTCGCGGCTGTTTGTGCGCTGCAGCCGACCAGGCTGGTACCGGCCAGAAAGACGCTGGCACCAAGGCTGAAGCGCAGCAGTTCGCGGCGGTGCATGGGCTGGCCCTCAGCGGATGAACAGCTTGAAGACCAGGCGCTGCAAGGCTTTGCCATAAGGCGGGTAGACCAGCCTGGTAGCGTTGAAGCGCTGCTTGGCCAGTACCGCCTTGGCCTTGCTGAAGGTCAGGAACCCGTCATGGCCATGGTAATGGCCCATGCCTGAAGGGCCGATGCCGCCGAATGGCAAGTCGTCCTGGGCGACGTGCAGCAGGGTGTCGTTCAGGCACACTCCACCGGAGTGGGTGTGGCGCAACACCTGCTCCTGGCCGGCGCGGTCATGGCCGAAGTAGTACAGCGCCAGCGGGCGGGGGCGCTGGTTGATGTAGGCCAGTGCCTGCTCAAGGCTGTCGTAGGGCAGCAGCGGCAGCAGCGGGCCGAAGATTTCATCCTGCATCACCTGCATGCCGTCGTTCACGTCCAGCAGCAGGTGCGGCGGCAGGCGCCGGCCCTGGCGGGTTTCGCCGGGGTACAGGTCGAGCACCTGCGCCCCTTTGGCGTGGGCATCGTCCAGCAGGTGCTGCAAACGCTGCAGTTGGCGCGGGTTGATGATGGCGGTGTAGTCGGGGTTGTCGGCGATGCGCGGGTACAGACGGCGGACGGCACGCTGGTAGGCGTCGCTGAAGGCCTCCAGCCGCTCGCGCGGCACCAGCACGTAATCGGGGGCAACGCAGGTCTGGCCCGCGTTGAGGGTCTTGCCGAAGGCGATGCGCTCGGCGGCGCTGTCCAGCGGTACGTCGGCCGAGACTATGGCCGGTGACTTGCCACCCAGTTCCAGGGTGACCGGGGTCAGGTTGTGCGCTGCAGCCAGCATTACCTGGCGACCCACGCTGGTGGCGCCGGTGAACAGCAGGTGGTCGAACGGCAGGCGGGCAAAGGCCTGGCCTACCTCAACCTCGCCGAGCACCACGCTGACCAGGTCACAGGGGAACACCCGCTCCAGCAACTGCTTAAGCGCCAGGCCAGTGGCAGGCGTGGCTTCGCTGAGCTTGAGCATGACCCGGTTGCCGGCGGCCAGGGCACACGTCAGTGGGCCGATGGCAAGGAACAGCGGGTAGTTCCACGGCACGATGATGCCGACCACGCCCAGGGGTTGGTAGCGTACCTGTGCGCTGGCCGGCTGGAAGGCCAGGCCGACCCTGCGCCGACTGGCGCGCATCCAGCGTTGCAGGTGCTTTTCGGCGTGGCGCAGGCCTTGCACCGAGGGCAGCAGTTCGGCCAGCAGGGTCTCGTCGGCGCTGCGCCCTTCAAAGTCCTCGCCGATGGCCTCGATCAGTTCGGCCTGGCTGGCCAGCAAGGCTGCACGCAGGCTTTTCAGCCATTGGCGCCGCTGCGCGGCCGGCGGCAATGGGTTGCCGGCAAAGGCCTGGCGCTGGGCGGCGAACGTCGCCGCAAGGTCGAGGTCGAATTGCACAGGGGGCAAGGCACTGGGCGAGTTCATGGCGGCTTCGAGTCCGGGCAGGGAATCCCTAGAGCCTATACTCTAATTTGTACGATGGTGCGAATTTTTCCGCGCTGTCGAGCGGTGCATTCCACCGCCAATACGCCGTAAGATGACCCTTTGATGAAGGCCCGCAGACTGGGAGCTGAGCATGGCCCCGCGCATGAAGACCCGAGAGCGCATCGTGCAGAACAGCCTGGAGCTGTTCAACCAGCAGGGCGAACGCAGCGTCAGTACCAACCACATTGCCGCGCACATGGAAATTTCGCCCGGCAACCTGTATTACCACTTCCCCAACAAGCAGGCGATCATTGCCCTGTTGTTCAGCCAGTACGAAGAACTGGTGGACAGCTTCCTGCGCCCGCCACAAGGCCGTGCGCCGACTGTGGAGGACAAGCGCTTCTACCTAAAGGCGTTGCTGGCGGCGATGTGGAACTACCGCTTCCTGCACCGCGACCTGGAGCACCTGCTGGACAGCGACCCGGAGCTGGCCGCTCGTTACCGGCGCTTTTCCGAGCGCTGCCTGCGCCAGGGCCAGGCGATCTACCGTGGCTTCGTCGAGGCGGGCATCCTGGCCATGGCGCCGGCGCAGATCGAATCGCTGACCATCAACGCCTGGATCGTGCTGACGTCCTGGGTACGTTTTCTCAGTACCACGCGGGAGCATTCCGCGCACCTGGGTGAAGAAGCCTTCAAGCGTGGCGTCTACCAGGTACTGGTGCTGGAGCTCGGCTTCGTCACCGATAACGCCCGCAATGCCGTGGACGCCCTGTGCCAGGAATTCCATGTACCGTTCAACCAGGCCCTGGAGCACTAGCCCGGGGCCCCAGTGCTATCGATAGTGCCATCGATCAGGAGATTGTCATGCCCCTTGCGCAATTGATCACCCCGCAGCAGTTGGCCGAGCGTCTGGGCTCGCCCAAGTTGGTGATTCTCGACTGCCGCTTTGCCCTCGAGGATGTGGACTATGGCCAACGCAGCTATGCCTTGGGGCATATTGCCGGGGCGCATTTTGCCGACCTGGAGCGTGACCTCAGCGGGCCGGTGAGCAAGGGGCGCACCGGGCGCCACCCGTTGCCGGATCCGCGTCGGCTGGTCGAGCGCCTGCGCGAGTGGGGCCTGGACGACGACAGCGAGGTGGTGCTGTACGATGACGGCCCCGGCGCTTATGCCGCCCGTGCCTGGTGGCTGCTGGCCTGGCTGGGCAAGCGCAGCGGCGTGGCGATCCTCGACGGTGGCCTGAAGGCCTGGCATGCGGCGCACCTGCCGCTGAGCCTGGACCCGCCGCTCAAGCGGGAAGGCACCTTCAACGGTGAGCCGGACGGCAAGCTGCTGATCGATGCCGAGCACCTCGCCAAGCGCCTGGGTGACGCAGACCTGACCTTGATCGATGCGCGTGCCTTGCCGCGCTTCCGTGGCGAAGTGGAACCGATCGACCCGGTGGCGGGGCATATTCCCGGGGCGCAGTGTGCGGCGTTTACCGACAACCTGGGGGATGATGGGCGCTTTTTGCCGGCGGATCAGCTCAAACAGCGCTTTGCCGAGAAACTGGCCGGGCGGGCGCCGGAGCAGTTGGTGGCGTATTGCGGGTCAGGGGTGACGGCGTGTCATAACCTGTTTGCCCTGGCGTTGGCCGGGTATCCGCTGGGCAAGCTGTATGCCGGGTCGTGGAGTGAGTGGATCAACGATCCGCAGCATGGCGTAGCCACTGGCGAATAAGCCGGTCAAATCCTGTAGAAGATCGCCCAGGCCCTGTGGGAGCGGGCGAGCCCGCGAAGCATGCAACGCGGTGGCTGGCACCGGCTGCGCCGGTGTTCGCGGGCGCGCCCGCTTCCACAGAGTTCCTGCAAAACAATCGTTTATGTGCCTTCCAACAGCCACTGTGGAATCCGCCGCTCCAGGTAGTACCCCGGGTTACGCAGGCTGCCATCGACAAAGCCCACATGGCCGCCGCGGCTGTGCAGTTCGAAGCGGGTCTGCGGCGCCAGTTCGCGGGCAGTTGGCAGGCTGTGGCCGGCGACGAAAGGGTCATCGCTGGAATGGATGATCAGCGTCGGCGTGCGGTTCTGGCCGAGGAAGAAATGACTCGATGAACGGCGGTAGTAATCGTGGGCATCGCGAAAGCCATTCAGTGGTGCGGTAACCTTGCCGTCGAAGTCCCAGAAGGTGCGCAGGTTGCCCAGCGGCCCCAGCCGTTGCAGCGTCGCCAGCCGTTCATGCTGGCCCTTGTCGTGGAAGTGCCGCTGCTTGAGCTGCACATACGCCAGCATCTCGCGCATGAAATGCGCCTGGTACACCTTTGAAAAGCCCTGGCCGATGCGGTCGGCGCAGTGGTCCAGGCGAAATGGCACCGACACTGCCACCGCCGCCTGCAACTGGCTGGCGACTCCGCTTTCGCCCAGGTATTTCAGCAGCACATTGCCGCCCAGCGAATAACCCACCGCATACAACGGCGCCAACGGCCGCTGGGCGCGCAGGTGGTTGACTATTTCCGCCAGGTCTTCGCTGGCGCCGGAATGGTAGCTGCGTGGCAGCAGGTTGGGCTCGCCCGAGCAACCGCGCCAGTTCACTGCCACGCTGGCCCAGCCGCGGCCTTGCAGCGCTTGCTGCAAGCCTTTGACGTAGGGCGAGTTGGACGAACCGGTCAACCCGTGCAGCACCAGCACCAGCGGCGCATGCGGCTGGTGCGGGCCGTGCCAGTCCAGGTCGATGAAGTCGCCATCGGCCAGCCACAGCCGCTCGCGGTTGCGCTGCAGTTCGGGCAGCTTGCGCCACAGTGGCCCCCACAGGGTTTGCAGGTGGGGGTTGGACAGGCCGATGGCCGGGCGGAATGTGGCGCTGGGGCTGGGCATGCTGGGCGACTCGTGATGTGCCTGCCTAGAGTGCCATGAAACAGCGGCACTGTACCTGCGCTATTGGTCGGTGGTGGCGTGTACCAAGCCTGCTGGCGCAAGTGGGGAGGGGCGCGCGGTCATGGTTGAAGTGCTCCTGCAGGAAACGAAGGAGCAGCTTCAGCCATGGGGGCAGGTTTGTGGTAACCAAATACGGCAACCCTGGGTTACCGGATCAACCCCGTTGCCAAAGTGCGTAGTGCACCTGGCCGGTCTTCTTCTCACGGTGCAGGCGCCAGTTGCCCGGCAACTGCAAGGTCGATGGCGCTGCCTCGCTTTCGGTGTAGATCCACGCCTGTTCGCGAAGCCACTGGTTCTGTTCCAGCAGGTTGCAGGTGTCAGCCAGCAGGTCCTGGTGGAACGGCGGGTCGAGGAACACCACATCGAACTGCTGCTTGGCCGGGCCTTGCAGATAGCGCAGGGCGTCGGTCTGCAGGATTTGCCCACGCGGGCAGCGCAGGATCTCGAGGTTGTTCTTCAGGTTGGCGATGGCCGCCGGGTTGCTGTCCAGCGCCACGGCGTCCTCGGCCCCGCGGGACAGGGCTTCGAGCACCAGGGCGCCGCTGCCGGTGAAGGCGTCCAGCACGCGGGCACCCTCGATATAGGGTGCCAGCCAGTTGAACAGGGTTTCGCGCACGCGGTCGGGCGTTGGCCGCAGGCCTTCGCCTTCCGGCACCGCCAGACGGCGGCTGCGCCATTCGCCGGCGATGATGCGCAGGTGGCCCTGGCCCTTGCTTTGGCCCGGTTGCGGGCGGGCGGGAGGGGTGGATCTTGGCATTAGTGCTCCGGTACCCCGAGCGGCTGCTCGGAGGGCTTGTCAGTGGGTGCTGGCAGCGGTTTTTGCGGCACTTTCGGGCCAGCGGTGACGATCACCAGTTTATCGGCTGACAGGTGTTTGTTCATGGCCGTTCTTACCTGCTCGACGGTGAGGGCCTGGGACTGCTGCATGAAGTCCTCCAGCCAGGTCAGCGGCAGGTTGTAGAAGCCAATGGCACCCAGTTGGCCGACGATACTGGCGTTGCTGGCATTGGACAGCGGGAAGCTGCCAGCCAGTTCGCGCTTGGCATCGTCCAGCTCCTGCTGGGTGGGGCCGGCCTTGAGGTAGTCGGCGAGAATATCCTGCACCAGCTTGAGCGTGCCCTCGCTGAGTTCGGCACGGGTCTGCAGGTTGATCATGAACGGGCCGCGCACCTGCATCGGGCTGAACACCGAGTACACGCCGTAGGTCAGGCCGCGCTTTTCACGCACCTCGCTCATCAGCCGGGTGCCGAACGCACCGCCGCCGAGGATCTGGTTGCCCAATGACAGGGCCGGCCAGTCCGGGTCCTGGCGGTCGATGCCGAGTTCGGCCAGCATCAGGTGAGTCTGCTTGGACGGGAAGTCGATGTGGGTCAGGCCTGCCTTGGTTTCGCCGGGTTGGGCCGGTGCGGCCAGCGCGGGGCCCTTGGGCAGGCCAGCTGATACCTGGGCGGCGATGGCTTCTGCCTCGGCGCGGCTGAGATCGCCGACCAGGGCGATGACCGCGTTGCCGCTGGTGTAGGCCTTGGCGTGGAAGGCGCGAAGCTGTGCCAGGGTGATGCCGCTGATGGTTTCGGCGGTGCCGTCGCTCGGGTGGGCGTAGGGGTGGTCGCCGTAGAGCTTGGCGAACAGGGCCTTGCCAGCGACCTTGCCGGGGTTCTGCTTTTCATACTCGAAGCCGGCCAGCATCTGGTTCTTGATGCGCTTGAGGGCGTCTTCGGGGAAGGTCGGCTTGCCGGCTACCTCGGTGAACAGCTTGAGCGCCGGTTCGCGCTTGTCCCTGGCGCTGAGGCTGCGCAGCGAAGCCACGGCCATATCGCGGTAGGAACCGTTGCCAAAGTCGGCGCCCAGGCCCTCGAAGCCTTCGGCGATGGCAGTCACGTCCTTGCCGGCCACGCCCTCGTTGAGCATGGCGTTGGTCAGGGCGGCAAGGCCTGGGGTGCCGCCATCCTGGCTGCTGCCGGCGGCGAAGGTGACGCGCAGGTCGAACATCGGCAGTTCGCGGGCTTCGACGAACAGCACCCGGGCGCCTTCGGCGGTGTTCCAGTGCTGGATGTTCAATTGGCGCCGGCTGGGCGCCTTGCCATCCAGCTCGGCCAGCGACTGCAAGGTGTTGGCCGGGCGAGCCGCGTTGCTGTCGGCTTTGGCGGCGTTGTCGGCCATGACCGGAGCGGCCAGCACCGCTGCCAGCGCCAGTGCGCGGATGCCCGTGGCCAGCAGGGTTGGGCGTGGTGCGCGGCGATCACTCATGAGCGGACTCCTCGGGCAGTACATGGGCAACGCTCAGGCGTTCGCGGGTGAAGTAGGTGCGCGCGGCGTTCTGGATGTCCTGCGGGGTAACGCGCCTGAGTTCGTCCAGCTCGCTGTCGATCAGCTTCCAGGACAGGCCGACGGTTTCCAGTTGCCCGATGGTGGTGGCCTGGCTGCTGATGGAGTCGCGGTCGTAGACCAGGCCGGCAATGACCTGGGCGCGTACGCGCTCCAGCTCTTCGGCGCTGGGTGGGGTGGTCTTGAGCTCATCCAGCAGCTGCCAGACGCCTTTCTCGACATCGGTGAGGGTTTTCTGCTTCTGCACGTTCGGGGTGGCCGAGATCAGGAACAGGCTGTCGCCACGGGTGAAGGCGTTGTAGCTGGACGAAGCGCCGGCCACCAGCTCCTGGCCACGCTCCAGGCGTGCCGGCATGCGGGCACTGTAGCCGCCGTCGAGCAGCGCCGAGATCAGGCGCAGGGCATGCACTGTACGCGGGTCCTTGGCAGTGGGCAGGCCAGGTACGTTGAAACCGTAGATCAGGCTCGGCAACTGGGTGCGCACATGCAGGGTCAGCTGGCGCTGGCCTGGTTTGGCCAGTTCGAGCGGCAACTTGGCCGGCGGCACGGCACGTTTGGGGATGCTGCCGAAGTACTTTTGCGCCAGGCCCTTGACCTCATCGGCGGTGACATCGCCGACCACCACCAGGGTGGCGTTATTGGGGGCGTACCAGGCTTCGTACCAGTGGCGCAGTTCCTCGACCTTCATGCGCTCCAGGTCGGCCATCCAGCCGATGGTCGGGGTGTGGTAGCCGCTGGCCGGGTAGGCCATGGCGCGGAACAGCTCGAACGCCTTGGCGTTGGGCTGGTCGTCGGTGCGCAGGCGGCGTTCTTCCTTGATCACCTCGATTTCGCGGCTGAACTCGTCGGCGGGCAGGCGCAGGCTGGCCAGGCGGTCGGCCTCCAGCTCCAGGGCCACCGGCAGGCGGTCGCGGGCCAGTACCTGGTAATAGGCGGTGTAGTCATCACTGGTGAAGGCGTTTTCTTCGGCGCCAATGTCACGCAGGATGCGCGAGGCCTCGCCGGGGCCGACCTTGGCGCTGCCTTTGAACATCATGTGTTCCAGCGCGTGGGACAGGCCGGTCTGGCCCGGGGTTTCGTAGCTGGAGCCAACCTTGTACCAGATCTGCGAGACAACCACCGGGGCGCGATGGTCCTCGCGCACGACCACTTTCAGGCCGTTGTCGAGGATGAATTCGTGGGTGGGTTGCACATCGGCGGCGAAGGCCGTGAGTGGCAGGCAGAGCGTGCCAAGCAACAGGCCAGCGGCGCGGCGGGCTAGAGCATTCATACGGTGTTTAACCTGTTCGACGGCCCGCTGGGTTTAGCGTCGGCGGGCCAGGAGGTGCTAGGATACTGATCCGGTTGCCTGGCGACCATGCCTGTCGCCGTTCTGGCCCGCAGGACACTAAGACAAAACGTTGCGCATGAACCAGCCGGCTTCAAGATAGTCTGTTCTGCGTAGAGAGAATTCCTGATGCGCCATAGCTGGCCCATCGCTACCCTGAGATAGCCGTCTTCCATGTTTGGTTCCAACGACGACAAAAAAGCGCCGGCCGAGGCTGGCGAAAAGAAAGGCCTGTTCAGCTGGTTCCGCAAGAAACCGCAGCAACCTGTGGCAACGGGCGTGCCCGCGAATGAAGCCCCCGCCGTCGAGCAGCCTGCAGCCGCTCCGGTCGAGGGATCTACCGCCGAAGTGGCACAGGCCCCCGAGCCCGTTCAGGCCCCTGCGGCCCCACAGCTGACTGAACCGCAGCAGGTCCCCGCACCAGCCCTGTCCCCGGTAGTCGAGGCCCCCGTTCCCGAACCGGTTGCTTCCCAGCCGTTGCAGGCCCCTGAGCCCGAACCGGTCGCGTCCCGGCCGTTGGTGGCACCTGCACCGCAACCGGTCGCGTCGATGCCCTTGCAGGCAGCCCTGGTCGAACCGGCCCCTGTCGAGGCGGCCCCGGTCGTCGAGCCGGTCGCGCCGGTCAGCAACCTGGTGCTGCCGGTTGCCGAAGAGCCCGTGGCCCTGGTGCCGGACCTGGAGCCGAAAGCGCCGCCCGCCATCCCGGAACGCCCTGCACCAGCGCCTGCTGCCCCTGTGGCTGCGGCCCCGGTCGCCGCGCAGGCCGAACAGGCCAAGCCCGGCTTCTTCGCCCGCCTCAAGCAGGGCCTGTCGAAGACCAGCGCCAGCATCGGCGAGGGCATGGCCAGCCTGTTCCTGGGCAAGAAAGTCATCGATGACGACCTGCTCGACGAAATCGAAACCCGCCTGCTGACCGCCGACGTTGGTGTGGAAGCCACTTCGACCATCGTCCAGAACCTGACCCAGAAGGTTGCACGCAAGCAGCTGGCCGACGCCGATGCCCTGTACAAGTCGCTGCAGGAAGAGCTGGCTGCGCTGCTGCGCCCGGTCGAGCAGCCACTGGTGGTACAGGCGCAGAACAAGCCTTATGTGATCCTGGTGGTCGGTGTGAACGGTGCCGGCAAGACCACCACCATCGGCAAACTGGCCAAGAAGCTGCAGCTTGAAGGCAAGAAAGTGATGCTGGCAGCTGGTGACACCTTCCGTGCCGCTGCGGTCGAGCAGTTGCAGGTGTGGGGCGAGCGTAACCAGATCCCGGTGATCGCCCAGCACACCGGTGCCGACTCCGCTTCGGTGATCTTCGATGCCGTACAGGCCGCCAAGGCCCGTGGTGTCGACGTGCTGATCGCCGACACCGCTGGCCGCCTGCACACCAAAGACAACCTGATGGAAGAGCTGAAGAAGGTCCGCCGGGTCATCGGCAAGCTCGACGCCGAGGCGCCGCACGAGGTGCTGCTGGTGCTCGATGCCGGCACCGGCCAGAACGCCATCAGCCAGGCCAAGTACTTCAACCAGAGCGTCGAACTGACCGGTCTGGCCCTGACCAAGCTGGACGGCACTGCCAAGGGCGGTGTGATCTTCGCCCTGGCCAAGCAGTTCAAGCTGCCGATCCGCTTCATCGGTGTCGGTGAAGGCATCGACGACCTGCGTACCTTCGAAGCCGAGCCGTTCGTCAAGGCTCTGTTCGCCGAGCGAGACTGACCATGATCCGATTCGAACAGGTTGCCAAGCGCTACCCCAATGGTCATGTGGGTTTGCATGAGCTGAGTTTCCGGGCGCGCCGGGGCGAATTCCTGTTCGTCACCGGCCATTCGGGCGCGGGCAAGAGCACCTTGCTGCGCCTGCTGCTGGCCATGGAACGCCCGACCAGCGGCAAGCTGATGCTGGCCGGGCAGGACCTGGGCCAGATCAGCAATTCGCAGATCCCGTTCCTGCGCCGGCAGATCGGCGTGGTGTTCCAGAACCACCAGCTGTTGTTCGATCGCACGGTGTTCAACAACATCGCCTTGCCGCTGCAGATTCTCGGCCTGTCCAAGGCCGAGGTCGCCAAGCGCGTGGACTCGGCGCTGGAGCGTGTGTCGCTGGCCGACAAGGGCGAGCTGTTTCCGGCCGACCTGTCCACCGGGCAGCAGCAGCGGGTGGGTATCGCCCGCGCCATCGTTCACCAGCCAGCCCTGCTGCTGGCCGACGAGCCCACCGGTAACCTCGACCCACGCCTGGCAGCAGAGATCATGGGCGTGTTCGAGGATATCAACCGCCTGGGTACCACGGTATTGATCGCCAGCCACGACCTGGCACTGATTGCGCGCATGCGCCACCGCATGCTGACCTTGCAGCGCGGCCGCTTGATCGGCGATGGGGAGGCCGGGCAATGAGCACTACACGTACGCCGAAGGTTTCCGAGCGGGTTGCGCCGAAACCGGCCGACCCGCAACCGGCGAAGAAAAAGCGCGACGACGATGACGGCCCGGATTTCCGCACGCTGCTGCATGCCTGGCTGGAAAGCCACCGTGCCAGCATGGCCGACAGCCTGCGTCGCCTGGGCAAGCAGCCGATCGGCAGCTTTTTCACCTGCCTGGTGATGGCGGTGGCGCTGAGCATGCCCATGGGCCTGTCGTTGCTGCTGAAGAACGTCGAGCAGCTTGGCGGCTCGTGGCAGCGCGCCGCGCAAATTTCGCTGTACCTCAAGCTCGATGCCGGCAGCCGCGAAGGCGAGGCGCTGCGCGACGAGATCAAGGGCATGCCTGGTGTGGCCGACGCGCAGTATGTCAGCCGCGAGCAGGCGCTGGAGGAGTTCCAGCAGCAGTCCGGCCTGGGCGAAGCCCTGCGTGAACTGCCCGACAACCCGCTGCCTGGCGTGGTGGTGGTGACCCCGACCGAGGTCGACAAACCAGCCCTGGAAGCCTTGCGTCAGCGCTTGTCGGAGCTGCCACGGGTGGAAACGGCGCAGCTCGACCTGGTGTGGGTCGAGCGCCTGGCGGCCATCCTCAAGCTGGGTGACCGCTTCGTCTTCGGCCTGGCCGTGATGCTGATTTCTGCGCTGCTGTTAGTAATCGGTAACACAATTCGTCTACACATTGAAAACCGCCGCACCGAGATCGAAGTGATCAAGCTGGTCGGCGGCACAGACGCCTACGTGCGCCGGCCTTTCCTGTACATGGGCGCGCTGTATGGCCTGGGTGCAGGCGTGATCGCATGGGGCATCCTGGCGTTTGGCCTGAACTGGCTGAACGAGGCGGTGGTAGGGCTTTCCGGGCTGTACGGCAGCGACTTCGCCCTGGGCGGGGTACCGGCGTCCGATGGTCTGTCCCTCTTGATCGGGGCGGTGCTGTTGGGGTATATCGGTGCATGGATCGCAGTGGCCCGCCACCTGAACGAGCTGGCGCCGCGATAGTTTTTACCTGCCAGCATTGACAAATTCTTCACTACGGAACTTGTACCGTCGTTCCAGGTCAATGTTGGCAGCGCCCACAAGGCGCGAGTTTTGTAAGTCGGAGGTTCTTGAATGACCACATCGTTGCAACCTGCCTATGCCCTGGTGCCCGGTGCAAACCTGGAAGCCTACGTGCACACGGTCAACAGCATCCCGCTGCTGACTGTCGAGCAGGAGCGTGATCTGGGCGAGCGTCTCTATTATGAGCAGGATGTCGAGGCCGCTCGTCAAATGGTGATGGCCCACCTGCGTTTCGTCGTACATATCGCCCGTAGCTATGCCGGCTACGGGCTGGCCCAGGCTGACCTGATCCAGGAAGGCAATGTCGGCCTGATGAAAGCCGTCAAGCGCTTCAACCCGGAAATGGGCGTGCGCCTGGTGTCGTTCGCCGTGCACTGGATCAAGGCAGAGATCCACGAGTTCATCCTGCGCAACTGGCGCATCGTCAAGGTGGCTACCACCAAGGCCCAGCGCAAGCTGTTCTTCAACCTGCGCAGCCAGAAGAAGCGTCTGGCCTGGCTGAACAACGACGAAGTGCACCGCGTGGCGGAAAGCCTGGGCGTGGAGCCGCGTGAAGTTCGCGAGATGGAAAGCCGCCTCAGCGGCCAGGACATGGCCTTCGATCCGGCAGCGGAAGCTGACGACGACAGCGCTTTCCAGTCGCCTGCGCATTACCTGGAAGACCACCGTTACGACCCGGCGGTGCAGCTGGAGGATGCCGACTGGAGCGACAACTCCACCAGCAACCTGCACGAAGCGCTGCAAGGTCTGGACGAACGTAGCCGTGACATTCTCTACCAGCGCTGGTTGGCGGAAGAGAAGGCCACGTTGCATGAGCTGGCGGACAAGTACAGCGTTTCGGCTGAGCGGATTCGCCAGCTGGAGAAAAATGCGATGAACAAGGTCAAGGCGCTGATCGCGGTCTGATCGAGCCCTGCCTGCAAAGAAAAGCCGCTGGCCCGGATAGGGCGAGCGGCTTTTTTATTGGTGTTGGCTTTGCCGGCCTCTTCGCGGGCGCGCCCGCTCCCACAGGGCCCCTGCTAATTCAATGAGTCATGTGCAGTTCTATGAGGGCGGGCGTGCCCGCGAAGAGGCCCTCAAAGCTTGCGTGAAGTGTCGAGCTGCATCAGGTAGCTGGGCCCACCCAATTGGCTCATCTGCCGGCGGATCCAGCCGGCCCGGCTGGCCACATAGGCACTCGGCCGACTGGCACTCCACTTGATCGGGCTCGGCAGCACCGCTGCCAGCTGCGCCGCCTGCTGTCGGCTGAGTCGACTGGCATCGACGCCAAAGTGATAGCGCGCTGCAGCCTGGGCGCCAAACACACCTTTGCCCCATTCGGCACTGTTCAGGTAGACCTCGAGAATCCGCTCCTTCGACCAGAACAGCTCGATCAATGCGGTGAACCAGGCTTCCAGCCCTTTGCGGAACCAGCTGCGCCCGGACCACAGAAACAGGTTCTTGGCCACCTGCTGGGTCAGGGTGCTGGCCCCGCGAATGCTGCCGCCGCGCTCGTTGTAGGCCAGTGCCGCCTGGATGGCCGGGATGTCGAAGCCCCAGTGGTTGGCGAACTTCTGGTCCTCGCCAGCGATGACCGCGACCTTGAGATCGTCGGAGATGTTCTCCCACGGCTCCCAGTCGCGCTGCAGGTCGATCGGCTCGCCATTCACCCAGGACTCCACCTTGCGCTCGACCATGAGCGCGGTACCGGGTGGTGGCACCCAGCGGAACACCAGCACCAGCACGATGCTGCCGGCAGCGAACCAGAGCAGGGCGCGGGAGAGGCGGCGGAGAAGGGTTGGCAGCATGACGATGGCTTGGCCGTACGGGTTGAAGGGGCCATTATACAGACCCGATCCAAGGAGTCGTCCCATGCTTCGCAGCTTCCTGATGCTTGCCGCCTTTTTCGGCTTCACCGGTGTCGCCCTGGGGGCTTTCGCCGCCCACGGCCTGAAAAGCCGACTGACGGCCGACTACCTGGCAATCTTCCAGACCGGTGTGTCCTACCAGTTGGTGCATGCCCTGGCGATCTTCGCCGTCGCCGTGCTCTCGGTGCACCTGCCGGGGCGCCTGGTCGGCTGGGCTGGCGGCCTGTTTGCCCTGGGGATAGTGCTGTTCTCCGGTAGCCTGTACCTGCTGACCCTGAGTGGCTTGGGCAAGCTTGGCATCATCACCCCGATTGGTGGCCTGTGCTTCCTCGCCGGCTGGTTGTGCCTGGGCCTTGCAGCCTGGCGGCTCGGTTGACCATGTGGTCCACAATCGCGACTAATGGCGTGCACCGCCCTTGGGTTGCAGGGCGGTTCAGCGCTAGAATGCGGGCCCCCAAAGAACAATGGTGGCCGTGCGCATGCGCATTCAACTGAACGGTGAACCTTACGAATTGCCCGCTGGCGAAAGCGTCGCGGCCCTGCTGGCCCGCCTGGAACTGACCGGGCGCCGCGTCGCGGTGGAGCTGAATCTGGATATCGTGCCGCGTAGCCAGCACGACAGTACGCTGTTGAACGACGGTGACCAGGTCGAAGTGGTCCACGCCATCGGTGGCGGCTGATTCCGGCCGGCGATTCACCTGCAAGCCCAGCAACCTATTCCCGAGGAACAACCATGAGCAACGTTCGTAGCGACAAGCCCTTCACCCTGGCCGGGCGTACTTTCCAGTCGCGCCTGCTGGTCGGTACCGGCAAGTACCGTGACATGGAAGAAACCCGCCTGGCCATCGAGGCTTCGGGTGCCGAGATCGTCACCGTTGCCGTGCGCCGCACCAACATCGGCCAGAACCCGGGCGAGCCGAACCTGCTCGACGTGTTGCCACCGGACCGCTACACCATCCTGCCGAACACCGCTGGTTGCTACGACGCAGTCGAAGCCGTGCGCACCTGCCGCCTGGCCCGTGAACTGCTGGATGGCCACAACCTGGTCAAGCTGGAAGTGCTGGCCGACCAGAAAACCCTGTTCCCCAATGTGATCGAAACCCTCAAGGCCGCCGAAGTGTTGGTCAAGGACGGTTTCGACGTGATGGTCTACACCAGTGACGATCCGATCATCGCCCGCCAGCTGGCCGAAGCCGGCTGCATCGCGGTCATGCCGCTGGCTGGCCTGATCGGTACCGGCCTGGGTATCTGCAACCCCTACAACCTGCAGATCATCCTGGAAGAGTCCAAGGTGCCGGTGCTGGTCGATGCCGGTGTAGGTACCGCGTCCGACGCTACCATCGCCATGGAAATGGGCTGTGAAGCGGTGCTGATGAACTCGGCCATCGCCCACGCCCAGCAGCCGGTGCTGATGGCCGAGGCCATGAAGCACGCCATCGTCGCCGGTCGCATGGCCTACCTGGCCGGCCGTATGCCGAAGAAACTCTATGCCAGCGCCTCTTCGCCGCTGGATGGTCTGATCAAGTAAGAGCCCCTGATGACTGAATCGCACGATACGCCGATCACCCCCGACGGCGAAGCCCGCCCGCACCGCCGCATCAAGAGTTTCGTGATGCGCGCCGGGCGCATGACCGAAGGCCAGCAACGTGGCCTGGAGCAGGGCGGCCCGCTGTACATCCTGCCGCTGGCCGACAGCCCGGTGGACTACGACCAGGTGTTCGGCCGTTCGGCGCCGCGCACCCTGGAGATCGGCTTCGGCATGGGCCATTCCCTGCTGGAAATGGCTGCTGCCGCGCCTGAGCAGGACTTCATCGGTGTGGAAGTACACCGCCCGGGTGTTGGCGCGCTGCTCAACGGTGTGCTGACCCAAGGCCTGAAGAACCTGCGGGTATATGACTGCGATGCCATCGAAGTGCTGAACCGCTGCGTGGCGGACAACAGCCTCGACCGCCTGATGCTGTTCTTCCCTGACCCATGGCACAAGGCGCGTCACCACAAGCGCCGCATCGTCCAGCTGGAGTTCGCCGAGCTGGTACGGCGCAAGCTCAAGCCCGGTGGTGTGTTCCACATGGCTACCGACTGGGAGCCGTATGCCGAGTACATGCTGGAAGTGATGAGCGCTGCCCCGGGCTATCGCAACCGTGCGGCCGACGGTACCTACGTGCCACGCCCGGAAGAGCGCCCGATCACCAAGTTCGAGCGCCGCGGCGAGCGGCTGGGGCATGGGGTTTGGGATTTGAAGTTCGAGAAGGTGGATTGATCGGCTGATACGGCCTTTCGGTGCACTGGTGCCTGCAGGAATGCAGGCGAAAAAAAACCGCCTTGAGAAGGGCGGTTTTTTTATGTGAGCGACAGGACTGAGTATCCTTCGATCTGAGGTTTCACAGAAAACCCTCACACAGTTTTCGAAGTCATCGAAGTGCCGGTTAGATGCTGGAAGATTGGCCCGCCAATACGGAGGCCAGGGCATATGAAGCGTTTGCTTGATGCGCTGAGCCGCGTTTGGAAGCTGGTCCGGATCTTGACTGTGCTCAAGACCGTTCGGGATTTCATGCGCGATCACTTCGATGATGCCCAGTAAGGGCTAGTCAAGTGGTAGGGCTGCCCTGGTTTTCCGGGGCAGCTTTTAGAACCCATCTCTGTACTCGGATTACGCGCTCCTACAAGGGTTCAGTGCCAGGCCGTGGCTCAGCCCCGGCGATCCGCCACTACCCCGATCAGCACCAATACCACCAGCAAAACCGGCGCCAGCGCGTAGTTGTTGAACTGGCTCAGCCCCTTCACCACCCACGGCGTGGCGTAGATCAGTGCCGCACCGCTGCCGATCATCACCAGCAAGGCCATGAACGGTACGCGCAGGGCGCCCGCCAGGCCGCCCAGGCGCTGTTCCACCCAGCCCTTGATATCGGTGCCGAACAGCACCAGCAGGCAGCCTACCAAGGCCAGTGAAATCTCCGACAGGTTGCTGCGGCTCCAGCGAGAAACCGTCGCGAGCAGATCAAGTACCAGATCCATGGGTCATCCTTAGGTCAAGAAATACTGCAGCAGGTCATTGAGGAACAACTGGCCCCTTGGCGTGGCCACCAGTCGATCCGGTTGGACCTGCAAAAGGCCTTTTTGTTCGGCGGCGCGGCGGGCTTCGGCCAGCTGTGCCAGCGGCAAACCGGTACGCTGGGTGAACAGTTCGGCTTCCACGCCATCGGTCAGGCGCAGTGCGTTCATCAGGAACTCGAACGGCAGTTCGTCGACCGGCAGCCGCTTCTCGCCGGCCTTGAACGGCTTGGCCAGGTTCAGGTAGTCCTTGGGCAGGCGGGTTTTCCAGGTGCGCAGGATGCGCCCGTCGGCGAAGGTCAGCTTGCCGTGGGCACCGGCACCGATGCCGATGAAGTCGCCAAAGCGCCAATAGTTGAGGTTGTGCCGTGCGGCGCGGCCCGCCTGGGCGTAGGCCGAGACTTCGTACTGGCGGAAGCCGTGCTCGGCCATCAGCGCCTGGCCGGCTTCCTGGATATCCCAGAGGATGTCGTCCTCGGGCAGCTCGGGTGGCTGGTTCCAGAACACCGTGTTCGGCTCCACGGTCAGCTGGTACCACGACAGGTGCGTCGGCCCCAGGTCGATGGCCTGGCGCAGGTCGCCCAGCGCGTCGTCCAGCGACTGCTCGGGCAGGCCGTGCATCAGGTCCATGTTGAAGTTGTCGAAGCCGGCGGCGCGCGCCATGCCGGCGGCACGGACCGCTTCATCGCCGTTGTGGATGCGCCCGAGCGCCTGCAGTTTGGCTGGCTGGAAGCTCTGCACGCCGATGGACAGGCGGTTGATGCCGGTTTGCCGGTAGGCCTTGAACTTGTCCTGCTCGAACGTACCCGGGTTGGCCTCCAGGGTTATTTCGATGTCCGGCGCAAACGGGATACGTTGCTCCACGCCACGCAGCAGCCGGCCAAGAGCGTCGGCACTGAACAGGCTGGGGGTACCGCCACCGAAGAAGATCGAGCTGATCGGCCGGCCTTGCACGGCGGCCAGCTCCTGGTCGAGGTCGGTCAGCAGGGCGGCGACGTAGGCGTCTTCCGGCAGTTCAGGCCCGGCAGCGTGGGAGTTGAAGTCGCAGTAAGGGCATTTGCGTACGCACCATGGGATGTGGATGTACAGCGCCAGCGGCGGCAGGCTGGTGAAGCCTGCTGCGCCGGGGGTGGACAGCGTTTCGATCATGCCAGGCCCAGACGTTGGCGCAGCAGAGCCATGGCGCGGGCGCGGTGGCTGAGCTGGTTCTTGTCCACAGGGGCCAGGTCGGCGCTGGAGCAGCCGCGCTCCGGAACCCAGAACAGCGGGTCGTAGCCAAAGCCGTGCTCGCCACTGGCCTCGAACATGATGCGCCCGTGCCACAGGCCTTCGCAGAGGATCGGCAGCGGGTCGTCGGCATGGCGCACCAGCGCCAGGACGCAGACGAACTGCGCACCGCGCTCGGCTTCAGGCACGTCTTTCAGCGCTTCGAGCAGCTTGGCGTTGTTCGCCGCATCACCCTTGCCGTCGGCATAGCGCGCCGAGTAGATGCCCGGCGCGCCGCCGAGGAAGTCCACCGCCAGGCCCGAATCGTCGGCCAGGGCCGGCAGGCCGGAAATGCGTGCGGCGTTGCGTGCCTTGAGGATGGCGTTCTCGACGAACGACAGGCCGGTTTCTTCCGGTTCGACCTGGCTGAACTCGCCGATCGAGCGCAGCTGCACGGAGGCGCCGAGCATGGCCTGGAGTTCCTTGAGTTTGCCGGCGTTGTGGCTGGCCAATACGAGTTGCTGGAAATTCATCATTCGCCTGGGAACACTTCCTGGTTGAAGCTGAGGGAGTTGCTGATGCCGCCGGTTTCGATGTTCAGGTCGAAGGTGACGGTTTCTGGCTGGTCGATCTTGAACTGGGCGATGTAGTACACGGCGCCCTGTTCGGTGATCTGCTTGAATGACAGCGGGCTGCTGCGCCCGGTCAGGTCCTTGACCGTGCCGCTGACCACCGCCATGGCGGGCTTGTTGGCCTTGAGCACGGCAATGTTGAGCACACCCTGGTTCTTGCTGCGGACCAGGCCGGTGGCCGCGGCCACCTCCGGTGTCAGCATGCTCGAGGTGAACGCACTGTAGTGCACCGTCACGTCGCCAAACACTTCCTTGCGCTCGGGGCGGGCGGCATCGGCAGCCAGTACCGGCAGGGCCAGGCACAGGCTGATCAGGAACAGGGCTAGGCGACGCATGGGGTGACTCCTCCGGTGGGCGTCAGACCGCGAGCTGATGCTCTTGCAGGCCCGGGCTGCTGACGCGATAGATGCCGATCTCACCTAGAAGATTAGGCCAAAGCCGGCCACCCCACCCATTACGGTGCAAGTGATCGACGGCCAGGCGGTCGAGCACCTTGGCCCGGCGTTCGTGCACCAGCTCTTCGAAGTCGGCGAAGGTGCAGAAGTGGATGTTCGGCGTGTTGTACCAGGTGTACGGCATGAAGTCCGATACCGGCATGCGGCCTTTGGTCGCCAGGTACCAGCGGCAACGCCAGTGGCCGAAGTTGGGGAAGGTGATGATGCACTGGCGGCCCACGCGCAGCATCTCGTCGAGGATGCGGTCGGGGTACTCCACGGCCTGCAGGGCCTGGGTCATGATCACCACGTCGAAACTGTTGCTGGCGAAGTTGCCCAGGCCCTTGTCCAGGTCCTGCTCGATCACGTTGACGCCCTTGGCCACGCAGGCGGCGATGTTGTCGGCGTCGATTTCCAGGCCATAGCCGGTGACCTGCTTGCGGTCGCGCAGCGAGGCCAGCAGTTCGCCGCTGCCGCAGCCCAGGTCGAGTACCCGGCTGCCGGCGGGGATCCAGTCGTGGATGATTTCCAGATCGGCTCTCATGCTGTCCTCAGATGGCAATGCGGTTCATGTAGTTCGAGAAACCCTGCATGTAGCGAGGTGTGGGGATCAGGAAGGCATCGTGCCCGTAAGGCGAGTCGATCTCCAGGTAGCAGACGTTCTTGCGCGCAGCCATCAGGGCGTCGACGATCTCGCGCGAACGGGCCGGGGAGAAGCGCCAGTCGGTAGTGAACGACATGATGCAGTAATCCGCCTTGACGTGGTCCAGGGTGGCCGCCAGGTCGCCGCCTTTGGCTGCAGCCGGGTCGAAATAGTCCAGCGCCTTGGTCATCAGCAGGTAGGTGTTGGCGTCGAAACGGCCGGAGAACTCCTCGCCCTGATAGCGCAGGTAGCTCTCGACCTGGAATTCGACGCTGTGGAAGTCGTAGTTGAGCTTGTCGCTCTTCAGCTCACGGCCGAATTTTTCACCCATCGAGTCGTCCGACAGATAGGTGATGTGGCCGACCATGCGCGCCAGCATCAGGCCGCGTTTGGGGATTACCCCCTGGTCCTGGAACGAACCGCCGTGGAATTCGGGGTCGGTGAGGATGGCCTGGCGTGCCACTTCGTTGAAGGCGATGTTCTGTGCCGACAGCTTGGGCGCCGAGGCGATGTCGACGCAATGGCGCACGCGCTCGGGGTAGCTGATGGTCCACTGCAGCGCCTGCATGCCACCCAGGCTGCCACCGACTACCGCGGCCCACTGATGGATGCCCAGGCGCTCGGCCAGGCGCACCTGGCTGTGTACCCAGTCTTCCACGGTCAGCACCGGGAAGTCGGCGCCATAGGCTTTGCCGGTGGCCGGGTTGATGCTGCTGGGGCCGGTACTGCCGTTGCAGCCGCCCAGGTTGTTCAGGCTGACCACGAAGAAACGGTTGGTGTCGATCGGCTTGCCAGGGCCGATGCAGCTGTCCCACCAGCCCGGCTTGCGGTCGGTGGCGGCATGGTAGCCAGCGGCATGATGGTGGCCGGACAGGGCATGGCAGATCAGCACGGCATTGCTCGCGCTGGCGTTCAGGGTGCCATAGGTCTCGTAGACCAGTTCATAACTGGCCAGGGAGCGGCCACAGGCCAGGGCCAGCGGCTCATCGAACCGGGCTGTTTGCGGTACTACCAGACCGACGGAATCTTCGGGAAAGACAGTGGACATCGACCCTGCTCACGCTTGACGGAGGCGTAAGTCTAAAGAGCGCTACCCCCAGCGGCAAGCAAAGGCTTGCCGCTGGAAGCAACCAAGGTCAGGTGAGGCTCAGATCATCCGCCACAGCTCTTGTGGCATGCCGGCATAGGCGGCCAGCGGCGGCATGACGAACGACTGGATTACCTGGATCGCAAGGAAGGCGAAGATCGGCGAGATATCCATGCCGCCCAGGTTGGGCACGATGCGGCGGAACGGTGCCAGCACCGGCTCGCTGATCTGGTAGGCCAGTTCAGCTGCGGGGTTGTGGCTGTTGGGGGCCACCCAGGACACGATCACCATGACGATCATCGCCACCCAGAAAATCTTCAGGAATAGCGAGGTGATACCGATGATTGCCCACATCAGCAGGTGCAGGATGTCACCGAAGGTGCCGTAGGTGACCATCAGCACGAAGGCCATCAGCAGCGCCTGGATGAGCACCGACAGTAGCAGAGACGAGGTGTCCAGCCCGCCGACGCTGGGGATGACCCGGCGAATCGGCTTGAGCAGCGGCTGTGTGGCACGCACGGCGAACTGGCACAGCGGGTTGTAGAAGTTGGCCTTGACCAGCTGCAGGACGAAGCGCAGCAGGACGATCACCAGGTACAGGCTGACCAGGGTTTGCACCACGAAGATCGCGGCGCCGGACAGTGCATTCATCTATGGCTCCTTATTTGCCCAATTGTTCGGCCAGCTCTGCGGAGCGTGTGGCCGCGGCCTGCAGCGCCTGTTCGACGATGGCTTCGAAGCCGCTGGCCTGGAACGACTTGATCGCAGCTTCCGTGGTGCCGGCAGGCGAGGTGACCCGGCGGCGCAGTTCGGCGGCATCGACATCGCTGGCAACCGCCATGCGCGCGGCGCCCAGGGCTGTCTGCAGGGTCAGCTGGGAGGCGGTTTCACGTGGCAGGCCAAGCTTTTCGCCCGCCGCGGTCATGGCCTCGATCAGCAGGAAGAAGTACGCCGGGCCGCTGCCGGAGACGGCGGTCACGGCGTCCAGTTGCTGCTCCTGTTCCAGCCACAGGGCGGTGCCCACGGCCGACAGCAGTTGCTCGGCCTGCTCGCGCTGTGCGCCGGACACTTCGGCGGTGGCGTACAGGCCGCTGACGCCCTGGCGCAGCAGTGCCGGAGTGTTAGGCATGCAGCGCACCACCGGGCGAGCGCCCACCCAGCTCTGCAGGCTGGCGCAGGTGATGCCGGCGGCGATGGAAACGATCAGCTGGCCATCCTGCAGGTTCGGTTGCAGGGCCTGGCACACGGCTTTCATGACCTGCGGCTTGACCGCCAGCACGATGACGTCGGCGCCATCGATGGCCTGGGCGTTGTTCTCGAAGGTTTCGATGCCGTGCTCGGCCTGGATGCGGCTGCGGGTCTCGGCGCCCGGGTCGCTGGCGCGGATCTGCGAGGCGTCCAGGCCCTGGGCACGCAGACCACCGATCAGGCTGGCGGCCATGTTGCCGGCGCCGATAAAGGCAATACGAGTCTTGCTCATGTCAGGTCCTTGTGGGGAAGAGTGAGTAAAGCATGGAATCAGGGCTGCCCGTAGTCGCGGGCACCGAACAGGGCGGTGCCGATACGCACCCAGGTCGCCCCCTGTGCAATGGCCGCTTCCAGGTCGTGGCTCATGCCCATGGACAGGGTGTCCAGGCCAAGGCCCAGGCCTTCCTGCAGCTGGCGCAGGGTGGCGAAGGCGGCTTCCTGGGCGGCGCGGTCGTCGGTGGGTTCGGGGATGGCCATCAGCCCGCGCAGGCACAGGTTGGGCAGCGCGGCTACCGCCTTGGCCAGGGCCGGCAGGTCGGCAGGGGCGCAGCCAGACTTGCTGTCTTCGCCGCTGACGTTCACCTGCAGGCAGATGTTCAGTGGCGCCAGCCCGGCCGGGCGCTGCTCCGACAGGCGTTGGGCGATTTTCAGGCGGTCCACGGAATGTACCCAGTCGAAATGCTCGGCGATGGCCTTGGTCTTGTTCGACTGAATGGGGCCGATGAAGTGCCAGATCAAGGGCAGGTCGCTGAGTGCCTGCTGCTTTGTCAGCGCTTCCTGTAGGTAATTTTCCCCGACATCGCGTACGCCAGCGGCATGGATCTCACGGATGGCGCTGGCTGGCTTGGTCTTGCTCACGGCCAGCAACTGGACGCTGGCCGGATCGCGCCCGGCAGCCTGGGCAGCGCTGGTGATACGGGCGGAAATAGCGGAAAGGTTGTCTGCTAGGGTGGACATGGACTGATGCCGGCGGCTGTGGGGTTTGCGGCATTCTACCTACTTGAAGGCCTTTGGGGAGTCTCATGGATGTGACCGACCTGTTGGCCCGGGCTGTAGATGCGGGGGCTTGCGACCTGCACCTGGCAGCGGGGCAGATACCGATGTTGCGCCTGGATGGCGAGCTGCAGCGCATGGCCCTGCCGGCCTTGTGCTCGGCCGCCTTGATCGAGGGGCTGGCACCCATGTTGGGTGAAGACCAGCGCCGGCAATGGGCCCAGGGTGATGAGCTGGACCTGGCGCTGGAACTGCCTGCGCTCGGGCGCTTTCGGCTGAACCTGTTTCGCCAGTTGCATGGCCCTGCCGCCACCTTTCGCCTGATCCCGGGGCGCATCGCCACGCTCGATGAACTCGACCTGAGGGATGTGTTTCAAGCTGTTGCGCAGTGCAGTGATGGCTTGATCCTGGTGGGTGGGCCGACCGGCAGCGGCAAGTCCAGCACCCTGGCGACGCTACTGGACCAGCTGAACCGTGATCGGGCACTGCATATCATTACCCTCGAAGACCCTGTCGAAGTTATCCACAGCAGCCAGCGCAGCCTGGTCAACCAGCGTGAGATCGGTCGCCACTGCGGTGGGTTCGCCCAAGGGCTACGCAGTGCCCTGCGCCAGGACCCGGATGTGATCATGATCGGTGAGCTGCGCGACCTGGAAACCATTCGCCTGGCCTTGCGCGCGGCCGAGACCGGGCACCTGGTGCTGGCGACCGTGCATACGCGTTCGGCGGTTAACAGCATTGACCGGTTGGTGGAGGTGTTTGCTGCCGAGGAAAAGCCGCTGGTGCGGGCGATGCTGGCCGAGTCATTGCGCCTGGTGGTGGCGCAGGTACTGGTCAGGCGTGCGGGCGGTGGGCGGGTTGCGGCGCGGGAAGTGCTGGTGGTGACGCCAGCGGTGCGCAACCTGGTTCGGGAGGGGCGGATGGCGCAGTTGTGTTCGGTGATGCAGACGGGCGGTGCGGACGGGATGCGGACGATGGAGGGGGCGATGCGAGGGTTGAAGGAGAGGGGGCTGATCAGCGATCTATAGTGCCTGTGCTGGCCCTTTCGCGGGTAAACCCGCTCCCACATGGATAACACAGCCTTCGAATGCTGTGGTGTACCTGTGGGAGCGGGTTTACCCGCGAAGAGGCCCGGGCAGGAGAGCGCCGATCAGCTCAGCGCTTGGCCAGGTTCAGCTGCTGTTGTTCTTTCGGCAGCACCCGCTTGGCCACTACGTAATGCTTCTGCCAGTAAGGCTTGCTCAGGGTGTCGATGCTTACCCGCTTGCCACGGCGTGGTGCATGGATGAAGCGGTCGTTGCCCAGGTAGATGGCAACGTGGTTCACCCGGCGGCTCTTGATGTTGAAGAAGATCAGGTCACCTGGCTTGAGGTCACCCTTGGCCACCTTCACGCCGTGGCCCTGGGCCATGGCATTGGAGGTGCGCGGCAGGTCGACGTCGGCGACGTCGTTGAAGGCGTATTTGACCAGCCCGCTGCAGTCGAAGCCTTTCTTCGGGCTGCTGCCACCCCAGACATAAGGGGTGCCGAGCACATTCACCGCACGGCTGAGCACATCGCTGCTCTGCTTCGGCGACATGGCAGCGATCGGCATGCCGGGCACGCCGCGGCTGCTGCTGGCAGCATTGCCTGGGCGGGTGCGCAGCGCGGTCTGCTTGACCGGTGCGTGTCTCACCGAGGCGTTGGTGGTATAGCCGGTGAAACCATTGGGAAGACGTTGCTCACGATTGGTGGCGTGGGCGGCCAGGGGCAATAATAGGCAGAGGGTCAGCCATGTCTTGAGTAAAGGCGGCATAGATGAAGCTCTTATGAATAGTTATGTGTTGGGCGCGCAACTTTATAACAGCTTTTTGATCAGTCTTTGATCCGTTGGTCGATTGTTCAGGTGCCGTACGTCGGCCTGCGACAAGAAAGTCACATTTTTTTTTAGAAAATTTTCGGATAACCCAAGGGGGCTATGAATGAACAGTTATCAACAGGGGGCGCCGTTTCACGACACCCACAGCAAGACCATTGGCTATCTGCTATGGATTTTCGGCTTTACCGGGTCGCATCGCTTCTATTACGGCAAGCCCGTCACCGGCACCATCTGGTTCTTCACCCTGGGCCTGCTGGGCATCGGCTGGTTGATCGACCTTTTCCTGATCCCGTCCATGGACCGTGAAGCCGACCTGAGGTTCCAGTCCGGGCGCGTTGACTACAACATCGCCTGGATCCTGCTGACCTTCCTCGGGGTGTTTGGCCTGCACCGGCTGTACCAGGGCAAGTGGGTGACCGCGATCATCTACTTCTTTACCGGCGGGCTGTTCCTGGTGGGGGTGCTGTATGACTTCTGGACGCTGAACAGCCAGGTTTCCGAGGTGAACGCAGGCCGCCGTTGACGCACAGCCCTTGTGGGAGCGGCCTTGTGTCGCGAAAGGGCCGCAAAGCGGCCCTAGGACTTCAGCGGTGCAGCTGAGCATGCTGGGGCTGCTTTGCAGCCCTTTCGCGACACAAGGCCGCTCCCACAGGGCCGCAAATGCAGGTTACTGACGGGTCTGCCGCTGCTGCAGCAACAGGTTGCTGAAACCTGCCCCGGCCAACTGTTTCTGCGCCCCGGTAAGCTGCTCACGGTTGCTGAACGGGCCCACCAGTACGCGGTACCAGGTTTCGTCCTTGACCGTGCCCGACTCTACCTTCACTGCCTGGCCCAGCAGAATGATCTGCGCGCGCACCTTGTCGGCATCGGCCTGCTTGCGGAACGAGCCTGCCTGCAGGAAGAACTGGGTGGTCGCCGCCGGCTTGATCACCGGTGGTGCCGGTGGCGGAGTCTGCCCCATCAGCGCTGCCTGGGCGCGCGCCGTGTCGATCTTCGCCGCTTCGGCCGGTGTCACCGGAGTTACCGGTTGGGCCGGTACTGGAGGCGTTTTCTCTGGCACGGCCTCCGGCGGCACGATCACCTCGGACTCCGGCAGCAGCGTGTAGAAGTCATACTTCGGCTTTACCGGCTGCTGCGGGGTGGCCTGCGCCGGCTTGCCGGCTTCGGCCACTTTCTCCGCCTTCTGCTGCTCAGGCTTGGTGCGCTTGATGTCTTCGCCACCGGGCTCGAGTTTCATCAGGAACACGATGAACGCGCCTACGGTCAGGCCGACCGCCAGCCATACCCAACCGGGAATCGGCTGCTTGGCCGGCGCCGTCTGGCGGCTGGCGCCGCGTTTGGGTGCGGGTTTTTTCTTGGCAGCCAACTTACATGCGCTCCAGGGTTTCCAGGCCGAGCAGTTCCAGACCTTGCTTGAGGGTGCGGCCAGTCAGGGCTGCCAGGCGCAGGCGGCTCTGTTGTTGCTCCGGGGTATCGGCAGCCAGAATCGGGCAGTTCTCGTAGAAGCTGGAGAACAGGCCGGCCAGGTCGTACAGGTAGCTGCACAGCACGTGCGGCGTGCCCTTGTCGGCGACGTTGTTGAGGATTTCGCCAAACTGCGCCAGGCGCGCGGCCAGGTCCTGCTCGTGGGCAGCCTGCAGCACGATGTTGCCTTCGACTTCATCGAAGCCCTTGCCCAGCTTGCGGAACACGCCGGCCACGCGGGTGTAGGCGTACAACAGGTAAGGCGCGGTGTTGCCTTCGAAGTTGAGCATCAGTTCGAAGTTGAAGCTGTAGTCGCTGGTGCGGTGCTTGGACAGGTCGGCGTACTTCACCGCGCCAATGCCCACCACTTCACCGATGTGGCGCAGTTCTTCGTCGGCCAGGCTCGGGTTCTTTTCCTTGACCAGCGCGTAGGCGCGCTCCTTGGCCTCGGTGAGCAGGTCGATCAGCTTCACGGTGCCGCCGTCACGGGTCTTGAACGGGCGGCCGTCGGCGCCGTTCATGGTGCCGAAGCCCATGTGTTCCATTTGCATCGGGTGGCCGACGAAGCCTGCGCGGCGTGCAACTTCGAACACCTGGTTGAAGTGCAGGGCCTGGCGCTGGTCGACGAAGTACAGGGCGCGGTCCGCCTTGAGCACGTTGCTGCGGTAGCGCACGGCGGCCAGGTCGGTGGTGGCGTACAGGTAGCCGCCGTCGGCCTTCTGCACGATTACCGGCAGTGGTTCGCCTTCGCTGTTCTTGAACTCGTCGAGGAACACGCACTGGGCGCCCTGGTCTTCGACCAGCAGGCCCTTGGCCTTGAGGTCGGCAACCACGTTGGCCAGGTCGTCGTTGTAGGCGCTTTCACCCATCACGTCGGCCATGGTCAGCTTGACGTTGAGCAGCTCGTAGGTTTTCTGGCAGTGCGACAGTGAAATGTCCTTGAAGCGCGTCCACAGGGCCATGCAGTCCGCGTCGCCGGCCTGCAGCTTGACCACCAGGCCGCGGGCGCGGGTGGCGAATTCTTCGGATTCGTCGAAGCGCTTCTTGGCGGCACGGTAGAAGTTTTCCAGGTCCGACAGCTCGTCGCTGGTGATCGGGTTTTCTTCCAGGTAAGCCAGCAGCATGCCGAACTGGGTGCCCCAGTCGCCCACGTGGTTCTGGCGGATCACGTCATCACCGAGAAACTCCAGCACGCGCGCCACACTGTCACCGATGATGGTCGAACGCAGGTGGCCGACGTGCATCTCCTTGGCCAGGTTGGGTGCCGACATGTCGATCACCACCTTTTGCGCAGGGCCGGCCTTGCGCGCGCCCAGGTGGGCGTCGGCCAGTGCAGCATCCAGGCGGTTGGCCAGGGCGTCGGTGTTCTGGAAGAAGTTGAGGAAGCCGGGGCCGGCGATCTCGACCTTGCTGATGTCGGCGCTGGCCGGCAGGGCATTGATCAGTTTCTCGGCCAGGTCGCGCGGCTTCATGCCGGCCGGCTTGGCCAGCATCATGGCGATGTTGCTGGCAAAGTCGCCGTGGGTCTTGTCCCGGGCGTTTTCCACCTGGATCGCCGGCGACAGCCCTTCAGGCAGCACACCGTCGGTGACGAGTTGGGTGAGGGCTTGCTGGATCAGCTGGCGAATGGTGTCTTTCATGGGGATCTCTTTTCGACCGCAAGCGCGGTGGAGCGCTTGGATGCGCAGGTGGAAAAACTGGGCATTATCCGTGGCTGGGAGCGGGTTGCCAACCTTTGAGCTGCAACCACCAAGGGTTCCATGTTGTGTTCGAGGGCCTCATCGCCGGCAAGCCAGCTCCCACAAAAGAGCGGGTGCAAGCTGTGGAAGCTGGCTTGCCGGCGATGAGACCGGTCGATTCAGTACAGGTCTACCGGGTCGACATCCAGCGACCAACGCACCTGGCGCCCGCTCGGCATCTGCTCCAACACTAGCAACCAGGCGCTGATCAGTCGATGCAAAGGCGCCCGCGTATTGGCCTGTATCAACAATTGCGCGCGGAAGCGCCCGGCGCGGCGCTCCATGGGGGCCGGTACCGGCCCCAGCAGCTCGATGCCAGGCAGCTGCTGTTCGGCCACCAGGCGCTCGGCGGCGGCACAGGCCTCGTCGAGGAAACCTTCGGCCTGGCCGGGCTTGTGCGCTTCGGCGCGCAGCAGTGCCAGGTGCGAGTAAGGCGGCAGCCCGGCGGCGCGGCGTTCGTCCAGGGCCTGCTCGGCGAAGGCGAAGTAGCCCTGCTCGGTAAGCTGCACCAGCAGCGGATGGTCGGCCAGGTGGGTCTGGATGATGACCTTGCCGGGTTCTTCGGCCCGCCCGGCTCGCCCGGCAACCTGCACGATCAGTTGCGCCATGCGTTCGCTGGCGCGGAAATCGCCGGAGAACAGCCCGCCATCGGCATCGAGGATGGCCACCAGGGTCACCCGCGGGAAGTGGTGGCCCTTGGCGAGCATCTGGGTGCCGACAAGGATGCTCGGCTGGCCGCGCTGGATGGTGCTGAACAGGTTGTGCATGGCGTCCTTGCGTGCCGTGCTGTCGCGGTCCACGCGCAGGATCGGGTAATCCGGGAACAGCACTTTCAGGCGCTCTTCGGCGCGCTCGGTGCCGGCACCGACCGGGCGCAGGTCAACGTGGTTGCACTGCGGGCACTGCTGCGGCAGGCGCTCGTCATAGCCGCAATGGTGGCAGCGCAGCACGCCGGAGCGCTGGTGCACGGTCATGCGTGCATCGCAGCGCGGGCATTCGGACAGCCAGCCGCAATCGTGGCACAGCAAGGTCGGGGCGAAGCCGCGGCGGTTGAGGAACACCAGCACTTGCTGGCCCGCCTCCAGGGTCTGGCGGATGGCCTGCTGCAGCGGACCGCTGATGCCGCTGTCCAGCGGCAGGCTCTTCACATCCAGACGCAGCATGCGCGGCGGGCGGGCGCCGCCGGCGCGCTGGTTCATGCGCAGCAGGCGGTAGCGACCGGTCAGGGCGTTGTGCAGGGTTTCCAGCGATGGCGTGGCAGAACCGAGCAGGATCGGGATGTTTTCCTGGTGGGCGCGCACCAGCGCCAGGTCGCGGGCGTGGTAGCGCAAGCCTTCCTGCTGTTTATAGGAACCGTCGTGCTCCTCGTCGATGATGATCAGGCCGGGGTTCTTCATCGGCGTGAACAGCGCCGAGCGGGTGCCGATGATGATGTCGGCCTCGCCATCCCGGGCGGCCAGCCAGGCATCCAGGCGCTCGCGGTCGTTCACCGCCGAATGCAGCAGGGCGATGCGGGCGTTGAAGCGTTGCTCGAAGCGGGCCAGGGTCTGCGGGCCGAGGTTGATCTCCGGGATCAGTACCAGGGCCTGCTTGCCGGCTTCGAGGGTTTCGCGGATCAGCTGCAGGTACACCTCGGTCTTGCCGCTGCCGGTGACACCGGCCAGCAGGAAGGCACCAAAGCCGCCAAAGCCTTCGCATACGGCGTCGAAGGCGTCGCGTTGCTCTTCGTTGAGCGGTAGTTCCGGCTGGGCCAGCCAGTGTTCATGGCGCAGCGTCGGCAGGTGGCGGCGGACCTCGATCTGCACCAGGTCCTTGGCCAGCAGCAGGTCGAGGCTGTCCTTGTTCAGGTTGAGCTTGGCCAGCAGGCTGTGGGCCACACCGTGCGGGTGCTGGGCCAGGGTCTTGAGGGCATCGCGCTGGCGTGGTGCGCGGGCGATGCGCGGGTCTTCCAGGCGGGCGCCGGGGGCGACGTGCCAGAAGCGCTCCTGGCGCATTTCGGCGGGTTCACCCTGGCGCAACAGGGTTGGCAAGGCCCAGCTCAGCGTGTCGCCCAGGCTGTGCTGGTAGTACTGGGCGGTCCACAGGCACAATTTGAATAGCGACGGCGGGATCGGCGACACCGGGTCGAGCAGGGCGCTGGCCGGCTTTAGCTTGTCGGCGGGCACTTCGCTCTGCTCGCACACCTCCACCAGCACGCCGATCATTTCGCGGCGGCCGAATGGCACGCGAATGCGCATGCCCGGGGTCAGGGTCTGGCGCGCCATGCTTGCCGGCGCCTTGTAGTCGAACAGGCGACGCAGCGGAGAGGGCAGGGCAAGGCGCAGGATGACGTCGGACACGCGGAAAGTCTCGGAGGGCGTTTCAAAGACTGGCGAGCCTAGCAGACGACGGTCGGTGCAAGCGACAACTTGCGTTGGCGTGATGCTCTGGTATTATTCGCCGCCTAATTACGTGCGGTATTCAACAATTGGTGTTGGGTGGCGGCACGCAGCTCGAGGAAGTGACCATGAAAGCAGATATTCATCCGAACTACGAAGTAGTTGCAGTCACCTGCAGCTGCGGCAACAAATTCGAAACGCGTTCGACCCTGGGCAACACCCTGGCGATCGACGTTTGCAACCTGTGCCACCCGTTCTACACCGGTAAGCAGAAAGTCCTGGACACCGGTGGTCGCGTACAGAAGTTCGCCGATCGCTTCGGTATGTTCGGTACCAAGAAGTAATCATGCGCATGGCGAATCCTTCGGGCTTCGCGTTGCTGCTGAAAAAAGCGCCCCTTGTGGGCGCTTTTTTTATGGGCGTCATCTGGCATGTCCCGGCCCTGGCGTTCTGCCCACTGCCAGGGCAAATGCAGCAGGTGGCGGTACGCCAGGTGGTGGATGGCGATACCTTGCGCCTGGTCGATGGCCGCAGTGTGCGCCTGATCGGCATAAATACCCCGGAAATCGGCCGCAACGGCCGCACCAGCGAGCCCTATGCCGAGGCCGCCAGGCAGCGCCTGCAGGCGTTGGTCAAGGCCAGTGACGGGCGTGTCGGGCTGGTGCCGGGCATCGAGGCCAGGGACAAATACGGCCGTACGCTGGCGCACATCTACGGCCGCAATGGCGACAATCTGGAAGCGCAATTGCTCAGCGAGGGCCTGGGTTATCGTGTGGCGGTTGCCCCCAATGTGCGCCTCAGCGCTTGCCAACAGCTTGCCGAGCAGGCAGCGCGCAAGGCTGGCAGCGGACTGTGGCGCCGTTCGCCGGTGGTGCGTGCTGGGGATGTAAGGCAGTCGGGTTTCGCGATCATTGCAGGCCGCATCGAAGGCGTGGAGCGCAACCGGGGCGGGGTCTGGCTGACCCTGGACAGTGCTGTGGTGCTGCAGGTTCCCGCTCGTCTGCAACGCAACTTCCCCGCCAGCTTCTTCGATAACCTCAAGGGACGCCAGGTCGAAGCGCGTGGTTGGGTGCTGGATCGTTCCCGCAAGGGCGGCCTCAAACCTGGGCAGCGACGCTGGGTGTTGCCGTTGACCGATCCGAGCATGTTGGAGCGCATTTCAGGCTAAAAGATGTAGACATTTCGCTATTAGATTGTACACACTGTGAGCCGTATGCCCCGTGGGTTATAGCGTAAAGTCGTAGGCTAAAGGCCTTGACACAAGTGACCGACCAGTCTTGTGACTCCCCGGCTCTTTGCGTATCCTCGGCGGTCCGTCAGAACAGTAAATAGCGGAATGCCCACCATGTCAGACCTGAAAACCGCCGCTCTCGAATACCACGCTCAACCTCGTCCGGGGAAACTGAGCGTCGAGCTCTCCAAGCCCACTGCCACCGCCCGTGACCTCGCCCTGGCCTACAGCCCAGGTGTTGCTGAGCCCGTGCGCGAAATCGGCCGTGATCCAGAGCTGGCTTACAAATACACCGGCAAAGGCAACCTGGTTGCGGTGATTTCCGATGGCACCGCCATCCTCGGTCTGGGCGACCTCGGCCCACTGGCTTCCAAGCCGGTCATGGAAGGCAAGGGTGTTCTGTTCAAGCGTTTCGCCGGTATCGACGTGTTCGACATCGAAGTCGAATCGGAAAGCCCGCAAGCGTTCATCGACACCGTTCGCCGCATCTCGATCACCTTCGGTGGCATCAACCTCGAAGACATCAAGGCACCTGAGTGCTTTGAAATCGAGCGCACCCTGATCGAACAGTGCGACATCCCGGTATTCCACGATGACCAGCACGGTACCGCCATCGTGACCGCGGCCGGCATGATCAACGCCCTGGAAATCGCCGGCAAGAAGCTGGAAGACGCCAAGATCGTCTGCCTGGGTGCCGGCGCTGCGGCCATCTCCTGCATGAAGCTGCTGGTGAGCATGGGTGCCAAGGTCGAGAACATCTACATGATCGACCGCAGCGGCGTGATTCACGCTGGCCGTGACGACCTGAACCAGTACAAGGCTCAGTTCGCTCACGCCACCGACAAGCGCACCCTGGCTGACGCCCTCGACGGTGCCGACGTGTTCGTAGGCCTGTCCGGCCCGAACCTGCTGAGCGCCGAAGGCCTGAAGTCGATGGCTGCCAACCCGATCGTGTTCGCCTGCTCGAACCCGGACCCGGAAATCGCGCCAGAGCTGGCTCACGCCACTCGCAGCGACGTGATCATGGCGACCGGTCGTTCCGACTACCCGAACCAGGTCAACAACGTACTGGGCTTCCCGTTCATCTTCCGTGGTGCCCTGGACGTTCGCGCCAAGCGCATCAACGAAGAAATGAAGATCGCTGCCGCCATCGCCCTGAAAGACCTGGCCAAGCTGCCAGTGCCGAAGGAAGTGTGCGACGCCTACGGCGTACAGGCTCTGGAGTTCGGCCGTGAGTACATCATTCCGAAGCCGCTGGACGCCCGCCTGATCACCGTCGTTTCCGACGCTGTGGCCAAGGCCGCCATCGAATCCGGCGTGGCTACCCTGCCGTATCCGAAGCACTACCCGCTGACCAGCGTGGATGACGTGTTCAAAGGCTGATTGCTGCCTGGCGACACAAAAAAGCCCCGGCTCGCATGAGCCGGGGCTTTTTGTTTGCCGGTGGGGTTGGCGCGGCCTTTGTGGGAGCGGGCGTGCCCGCGAAGAATCCAGCGCGGAGGCTGGCACCGGCTACGCCGGTGTTCGCGGGCATGCCCGCTCCCACAGGGTCGGTGTTGCCTTCGAGGGCTCTTAGAACAGATCCATCGGTGCCGCTTCATCCGCCGGCAGCGGGCTGCCCGGTGCTGCGCCAGTGCCCAGTTCGTCCACCGACGGCGGCGAGTCCTCGGCCTTGAACAGCTCGAAGTAGGCATTCGGCGTGCTCGGCGAAGCGGCACGGCCGCTGACCGGGTCGACGCGCAGACTGAGGATGCCTTCCGGCTCGGCAGGCGCATGCTCAGGCTTGTCCTTGAGTGCCGCACCCATGAAACTCATCCAGATCGGTAGCGCCACGGTGCCGCCATACTCGCGGCGGCCCAGGGTTTCGGGCTGGTCGAAACCAACCCACACGGTAGTCACGTAGTCGGCGTTGTAGCCGGAGAACCAGGCGTCCTTGGACTCGTTGGTGGTACCGGTCTTGCCTGCCAGGTCGGTACGGCCCAGGGCCAGCGCCCGGCGACCGGTACCGCGCTTGATCACGTCCTGCAGCATGCTGGTGAGGATGTAGGTGGTGCGCCCGTCGATGATCTGCTCGGCCACCGCCGGCGCTTGCGGTGCAGACGCCACCTGGCTGAAGGCAGCGGGTGCCTCGCCCGGCATGGCTGCGGTGCTGATCGGCTGTTCGGGCGCTGCCAGGCCCGCCTGGTCCTCGGCTCCTTGCGGTACCCGGGCCGGGTTGGCGGTAAACAGCGTCTCGCCGCTGCGGCTTTCGATGCGCTCGATCAGGTACGGGGTGATCTTGTAGCCGCCGTTGGCAAAGGTGCTCCAGCCGGTAGCGATTTCCATCGGGGTCAGGGTGGCGGTGCCCAGTGCCAGCGACAGGTTGCGTGGCAAGTCCTGCTTGTTGAAGCCGAACTTGGCGATGTAGTCGATGGTGCGGTCCACGCCCATGGCCTGCAGCAGGCGGATCGACACCAGGTTGCGTGACTTGTACAGCGCCTCGCGCATGCGGATCGGGCCAAGGAAGGTATTGGTGTCGTTCTTCGGCCGCCAGACCTTGTCCAGGTACTCGTCGACGAACACGATCGGTGCGTCGTTCACCAGGCTGGATGCGGTATAGCCACTGTCCAGGGCGGCACTGTAGACGAACGGCTTGAAGCTCGAGCCCGGCTGACGCTTGGCCTGCATGGCGCGGTTGTAGTTGCTCTGCTCGAACGAGAAACCGCCGACCAAGGCGCGGATGGCGCCGTTGTAGGGGTCGAGGGTGACCAGTGCACTCTGCGCCCCAGGTACCTGGCTGAACTTGAGCTTGCCATCCTCTAGGCGCTGCACGCGCACCAGGTCGCCGACCTGGGCCACGTCCGCCGGTGACTGCGGCGCACGGCCCTGGGAGTTGCTGTTGATGAACGGGCGCGCCCATTTCATGGTGTCCCAGGCAACCAGCTCTTCCTGGCCAGCGCGGGTCAGCACCTTGAGGCCGTTTTTTTCGACCTGGGTGACGATGGCCGGTTCCAGGCCGCCTAGGCTGCGCTGCTTGCCCAGTTCCTGCAGCCAGACCGCCTGGGTGCGGCCCGGGAAGCGTGCTTCGGGGCCGCGATAGCCGTGGCGCTCGTCGTAGTCGGAGAGGCCGTTGAGGATGGCCTTGTTGGCCATTTCCTGCATGTCGCTGGGCACCGTGGTGGTAACGCGGAAGCCTTCGGTATAGGCGTCGCTGCCGTAGCGGCCGACCATTTCGGCACGGGCCATTTCGGCGATGTAAGGCGCATTCACTTCAGGTGCGGGCACGTGGTAGCTGGCGTTGAGTGGCTCGGCCAGGGCTGCCTGGTAGCTGGCTTCGTCGATCTTGCCCAGCTTGTACATGCGGCCGAGGATCCAGTCGCGGCGTTCTTTGGCGCGCACCGGGTTGGCCAGCGGGTTGAAGCGCGAAGGTGCCTTGGGCAGGCCGGCGATCATCGCCATCTGCGCCAGGCTCACGTCGCGGATCGACTTGCCGTAGTACACCTGTGCAGCGGCGTCGATACCGTAGGCGCGGTTGCCCAGGTAGATCTTGTTCACGTACAGCTCGAGGATCTCGTCCTTGGTCAGCTCACGCTCGATCTGCAGGGCCAGCAGGATCTCGTTGGTCTTGCGCGAGAAACTGCGCTCGCTGGTGAGGAAGAAGTTCTTCGCCACCTGCATGGTGATGGTACTGCCGCCGGTCTGGATATGCCCGGTTTTCACCAGCTGGGTCGCGGCGCGCATCAGGCTGCTGGGGTCGACACCGTAGTGGTTGAGGAAATTGTCGTCCTCGGCCGACAGAAGCGCCTGGATGAACTGTGGGGGAATTTCCGCGAAACGGATTGGTGAGCGACGCATTTCGCCGAACTCGGCAATCAGCTTGCCGTCGCTGCTGTACACCCTGAGGGGGATCTGCAACTGGATGCTTCTGAGCGATTCGACCGAGGGCAGGCTGGGGCTAAGATACAGAAACGCACCGCTCACACCGAGTACGAGCGCGCAGATGACTGCGACGGAAGACCACCAGAAGAACTTCAGCAGGCGTATCAAGGCTTTTCGGTGTCCAGGTTGGGAGTGGATTGCGTGCAGGTCCGGCGGACCAGAAAACGCTGGGCATTATAAGCATTTTTTCGCCTCTCCGGGTTACCGGTCAGGCTGCCCGTCGCCTCGATGGGCCTGCGTGGCCCAGTGTTGGCGCGGGGTTGAGGCAGATAGCTGCGACAGACAACAAGGATGCCACGATGCTAGGACGCTTCGGCAAGGATGCCGGTTCACTCGTGGGGGTGGAAATTGCCCCTGACACCGTTCGGATGGTGCAACTGCAGCGGCATAACCGACGCTGCAGGGTGCTTGTGTCGTTACAAGAGCCGTTCGAATCACCGGCTGGCAGTGATTGGGTAGCAGAGCCTGCCGCCGTTGTGGCTGCCTTGAGGCGTGCCTATCGACGCAGCGGCCTCAGGCAGCGCCGGGTAGCGCTGGCGCTGCCGGCCAACCAGGTGATCTGCAAGCTGTGCCACTTGCCAGTGGAACAGGGCGGAGCAGAGATGGAGGCGCAGCTGCTGGCTGACGCCGAACGGCTATTCCCATTTCCGTTGGAAGACCTGGCCCTGGATTTTCAGGTCATGGGGGGCTCCCGTGACCAGCCAGGTTGCGCCGAGGTGATGGTGGCTGCGTGTCGGCAGAGTGCGCTGGCGCCACTTGAAGCCGTCGTCGAGGAGGCCGGGTTGCAGCTGGAGGCCGTGGAGATTGACAGCATTGCCTTGGGTCGCATGCTGCCGCAGGGCAGTCATCAGGGCGCGGCGTTGCTGCGTATCGAGGCGCACAGCACCACCCTCTATAGCTGGCAGTCGGGCTGGCCGCAGCAACGGCGTGAGCTGAGCCTGGGCATGTCGACGATATCGGGGGCGCTGCCGGAGCGCCTGCAGGACCTGCTCGCCAATGAGCCTTTGCCCGATTGCCTGTTGGTCGCCAGTCGTTCGCCGATAGAGGCGGGCCGGCTGCAGGACCTGGGCTCCCGGTTGAACCCGCCGTGTCGCCTGGTGCCCGACCTGGCAGGCCTGGAGCACCTCGATGGCGCGATGATCCTGGCGAGCGCCCTGGCGCTTGGAGGGTTGCGCCGATGATGCGGCTGAACCTTCTGCCCTGGCGCGAACGACAGCGTCAGGCGGCGTTGCGGTGTTTTCGCAGGCAGCTGGTCGCCGGTGCGCTGCTGGCCCTGTGTGCCGTGATGCTGGTCGACCAGTTGGCCCGCCAGCGCGGGCAGCAGCAGGCGCTGGCCAACACCCAGCGCCAGGCAGCCCTTGAGGTGTTGGGCGAGCAATTGCAGCCGCTGGCCGAGGTGCGTGCGCAGCACCAGGCACTACTGGCTCGCACGGCCACGCTGGAAGGCCTGCGCGCCCATCAGGATGTGCTGGCCGGGCTGTTCGCCGACCTCGAGAGGGCGTTGCCAGTGGGGGTGCAGCTACTCGACCTCAGCCTTGAAAACGGCCGCCTGCAGATGACCGGGCTGGCCACGTCCGGTGCCGTGGTAGCGCAGTTCATGCGTGACCTGAGCCGCTCGAATGTGTTGTTCGGTCTGGAACTCAGGCGCATCAGGAGCCTGCCGGGCGGCGATGAATTCCTGCTGGGCGCGCGTTTTTCGGCGTTCTGGTTGTGAATGCTGCATTGGTACTCGGCTGGCTGGCCGTGGCCGAGCGCTCCCGACGCTTCAGGCAGCTGGCGCCAGTGCTGGTGGCCGTGGCGTTATTCGGCCTGGGCTGCGCGATACGTCTGCCGGCAGTGTTGCAGCAGCAGGCGTACGAGAAGGCCCGGTACATAGAGCTGAACGAACAGCAGGCAGCCAGTGCGGTGCAGCTGGCCGAACTGGAGCAGCTCCAGGCGTCCGTGGCCATTGCCGAGCAACGCTTGCAGGAGGCGCACTGGCACCTGGCCGCCGGAGAGGACATGAGCGACCTGCTCGACCGCCTGGCGGCTTCGGGGCATGCGCATGGTTTGCTCATCGAGCGGTTCGATGTGCACGAAGACGAACAACAGGCCGGTTTGCGCAAGGTACCGCTGGAGCTACAGGTGGTGGGGCGTTATGCGGCCTTGCGCCAGTGGCTGGGCGATTGGTTGGGCCAGGCGCGCGTGTTGCGCAGCGGTGACCTGCAGCTGGCTGCGGTCGCTGGCCAGCCTGGTCTGCTGCGCCTGCAGTTGCGGGTTGATGCCTATCAGGCGCTGGCCCCCACGCCGGCGCCCGCTGCACTTGCGCGCATGCCTGCCAGGGGCATGGCCGCAGCGCCCGCAGTCGACCCGTTTGCGCCCGGTGCGACGCGATTGACGGGCACCGGGCTGGCCAATGTGCCTTTGGCGCAACTGGAGATGGTTGGCAGCCTGTCGCGTGGGGAGGAACACGAAGCACTGCTGGTGGCTGCTGGCAGGCTCTATCGCGTGCGCCCTGGGGACCGGGTCGGGCGTGATCTGGGGGTGGTGGTGAAGGTTGATCAAAGCCAGGTCGAAGTACGCGAACGGCTGTTCATGGCAGGGGTGTGGCACGAGCGCACGGCGTTCATCACCCTCGCAAAGCGCCTGGGCAAGGAGGCCCCGGACCACGATGAAAACATTGAAGAAATGGGCGCTGGCAGCGGTGCTGCCGATCCCGCTGGCGTTGGCGACGCCTCATCAGGGTGAACCGCTGTCGCTGAACTTCCAGGATGTGGAAGTGCGCTCGCTGCTGCAGGTGCTGGCTGACTATGCCGGCGTCAATCTGGTCGCCAGCGATGCCGTGCAGGGTAGCGTCACCTTGCGCTTGCAGGATGTGCCGTGGGACCAGGCGCTGGACCTGGTGCTGCGCAGCAAGGGCCTGGCCCGGCGCCAGGAGGGTAATGTGCTGCTGGTGGCGCCTGCGGCCGAGTTTGCCGCGCAGTCTGTCGATGCCCGCATGGGGCAGGCGCTGGATGCGCAGTTGCAGCCGTTGCGTCGGGAACTGCTGCCCATCCATCACGCCAACGCCGGCGAGCTGGCGGAGTTGCTGCTGGCGAGCCTGGCGGACGACGGTATTCTCACCGGGCGAGGTAGCCTGAGTGTCGATGAGCGCACCAATACCCTGGTGGTATACCAGCCCGCCGACCGCCTTGCCGAGTTGCGGAAACTGGTGGCGCAGCTGGACGTGCCGGTGCGCCAGGTGGCAATAGAGGCACGTATCGTCGAGGCCAACGTCGATTACGAGAAGAACCTGGGGGTGCGTTGGGGTGGGCCGCTGTACGTTGAAAGCCCGCGGCCGGGCAAGGATTTGTTCGTCGACCTTGGAGTGGAGCGCGTGGGCAGCAGCATCGGCCTGGGCCTGCTGCGTGGCGGCGTGCTGCTCGACCTGGAGCTCAGTGCCATGGAAAAGAGCGGCAATGGCGAGATCATCTCGCAGCCCAAGGTCGTCACTGCCGACAAGGAAACGGCCAGGATCCTCAAGGGTACCGAGGTGCCTTACCAGGAAACCAGCAAGAGTGGCGCCACCTCGGTCGCGTTCCGCGAAGCCTCGCTGTCGCTGGAGGTGACCCCGCAGATCACTCCGGACAACAAGGTGATCATGACCGTCAGGGTGACCAAGGACGAGCCGGATTACGTCAATGCCTTGAACAATGTACCGCCGATCCGCAAGAACGAGGTCAATGCCAGGGTTCGCGTGGCGGACGGCGAAACGATCGTGATCGGTGGCGTGTACTCGACCTCGCAAAACAATGTGGTCGACAAGGTGCCATTTTTCGGCGATCTGCCGTATGTTGGGCGGCTGTTTCGACGCGATGCATTACAAGAGAAAAAATCCGAGCTGCTGGTCTTCCTGACTCCGCGTATCATGAATGACCAGGCGATTGCTGTGAGTCGTTGATTCTGTGCGAAATTTGATACTTGTGGGGCCCATGGGCGCTGGTAAAAGCACCATTGGACGCCTATTGGCCAAAGAGCTGCGCCTGCTGTTCAAGGATTCCGACAAGGAAATCGAACTGCGATGCGGCGCCAACATCCCGTGGATTTTCGACAAGGAAGGCGAGCCGGGTTTCCGTGACCGTGAGCAGGCGATGATCGCCGAGCTGTGCGCACTCGACGGCGTGGTCCTGGCGACCGGCGGTGGTGCGGTAATGCGCGAAGCCAACCGCCAGGCGCTGCATCAGGGTGGCCGGGTGATCTACCTGCATGCTTCGGTGGAACAGCAGGTTGGCCGTACCGCACGCGATCGCAATCGCCCCCTGCTGCGCACGGCCAATCCCGAGGCGACCTTGCGCGCCCTGCTGGAAGCCCGCGACCCGCTCTACCGCGAGATCGCCGACTTGGTAGTAGAAACCGACGAGCGGCCACCACGCATGGTGGTGATCGATATTCTCGAGCGCTTGCAGCAGTTGCCGCCCCGTTAGCCCGGGACTATTCTCGGCCCCCAGCGCCGAGGCGAGGTTCAACGTTACCGCGTGGGCGCCTGAACGGCGTCGCGCCCAAGTACATTGTGGGGATACATGCAGACACTAAAAGTCGACCTGGGCGAGCGTAGCTACCCGATCTACATTGGCGAAGGCCTGCTGGACCAGCCCGAGCTGCTGGCGCCGCACATCGCCGGGCGGCAGGTTGCCATCGTTTCCAACGAGACCGTCGCGCCCCTGTATCTCGAACGCCTGAGCAAGACCCTGGGTGCCTATTCGGTGCTGCCGGTGGTATTGCCCGATGGCGAAGCCCACAAGAACTGGGAAACCCTGCAACTGATTTTCGATGGCCTGCTGACTGCGCGGCACGACCGCCGCACCACCGTGGTCGCCCTGGGTGGCGGCGTGATCGGTGACATGGCCGGCTTCGCTGCCGCCTGCTACCAGCGCGGCGTCGACTTCATCCAGGTGCCGACCACCCTGCTGTCCCAGGTCGACTCTTCGGTCGGCGGCAAGACCGGCATCAACCACCCGCTGGGCAAGAACATGGTCGGTGCCTTCTACCAGCCCAATGCGGTGCTGATCGATACCACCAGCCTCAAGACCCTGCCGGCACGCGAGCTGTCCGCAGGCCTTGCCGAAGTGATCAAGTACGGCCTGATCTGCGACAAGCCGTTTCTCGCCTGGCTCGAGGACAATATGCAGGCGCTGCGTGCCCTCGACCCGGTGGCGCTGACCGAAGCCATCCGCCGCTCCTGCGCGGCCAAGGCCGCGGTAGTGGGTGCCGACGAGCGCGAGTCTGGCGTGCGCGCCACGCTGAACCTGGGGCATACCTTCGGGCATGCCATCGAGACCCACATGGGTTATGGCGTGTGGCTGCACGGCGAAGCCGTGGCGGCGGGCACGGTAATGGCCCTGGAGATGTCCATGCGCCTTGGCTGGATCGACCAGGCCGAGCGCGATCGCGGAATCCGCCTGTTGCAGGACGCAGGTTTGCCGGTGGTGCCACCACAGGAAATGACCCCGGCGCATTTCATGGAGCACATGGCGGTCGACAAGAAGGTTCTCGATGGTCGTTTGCGTCTGGTGCTGCTGCGCCAGATGGGCGAGGCCGTGGTGACCGACGACTATCCGAAAGAGATTCTACAGGCCACGTTGTCGGCGGATTACCGCGCGATCGTGGCCCAGCTTTGAGGTTGTGACAGCGCAATGACCAGTTTGCATGCCGATGAGGCCTTTCTCGACCATTACCAGTTGAGCCACGATCCGTTCGCGCCCCGCGTGCCCGGCTTCAAGTTCTTCCCGGCCCAGCGCAAGCCCGTGCTCGGCCAACTGCACCACCTGGCACGCTACAGTCAGCTGATGCTGGTTGTCAGCGGCCCGCTGGGCAGCGGCAAGACCCTGCTGCGCCAGGCCTTGGTGGCCAGCACCAACAAGCAGGCGGTGCAGAGTGTGGTGGTGTCCGCCCGTGGCGCCAGCGATGCCGCCAGCGTACTGGGCCAGGTCGCGCAGAACCTGGATGTGGCCCAGGCCGAAGTGCAGGCGATCCTGGCCAAGGTGGTGCAACTGGCACTGACCGGCCAGGAAGTGTATTTGCTGGTGGACGATGCGGAACAACTCGACGAGTCGGCACTCCAAGCGTTGCTGGAATTGGCAGCGGGGGTACCGGAAGGGCGCCCGCATGTGTTCCTGTTCGGTGAGCCGTCGCTGATTGCCGGGCTTGAAGAGATCCATGTCGAGGAAGAACGCTTCCACATCATCGAGCTCGCCCCCTACAGTGAAGAAGAAACCCGCGAGTACCTGGAGCAGCGCCTGGAAGGTGCTGGCCGGGGCATCGAGGTGTTCAGCCGTGAACAGATCGTCGATATCCATGAAAACTCCGACGGCTGGCCTGGCAACATCAACCAGGTCGCCCGTGACACTTTGATCGAAGCCATGATCGCCAGCCGCTCGACGGCCAAGCGACCATCCATGGGGTTCAAGATGCCTAAAAAACATGTGCTCGCGCTGTCCGCTGTGGTTGTGGTCGCCGTTGCGGCCGCGGTGTTGATGCCGAAGAAAGGTGAGAAGGCGCCCGCCGAAGCGCCGGCCGCCCAGGCCCAGTTGCCGCTTGGCGAGGGTCAGGCCAATGGTGGCAGCCCGGCTATCGAGTTCTCGGGTTCGTCCCAGCCGATGCCGCTGCCGCTGGTTGGCCAGTCGCAGCCGGTGATGCGCGAGCCGCTGGCCCAGGCTGCGGGCATGGGCGAGGGCGAAGAGGGCAGCCCGGCCGGTGATACTGCCCTGCAGCCTGGCAACCCACCGCCAACCGTGACCACCATCGCGCCGCCGCAAGGTGTGCCGGCGGGCCCGGCACCGGTACCTGCCCAGCCTGTAGCCACGGCGCCGGCCCAGCCAGTGCAGCCGCAACCACAACCGGTTGCGCCTGCGCCAAAACCTGTCGCAACCCAGCCTGCCAAACCGGTTGCGCCTGCCAAGCCTGCACCAGCACCGACCCAGGTCGCCGTGGCCAAGCCGGCCGCCAAGCCTGCCGAGAAGCCAGCGGCCGGTGGCAGCGGCAACAGCGGCTGGTACGCCGGACAGAAACCGGGCAATTACGTGGTGCAGATCCTGGGTACCAGCTCCGAGGCTTCGGCCCAGGCGTTCGTCAAGGCCCAGGGTGGCGACTATCGCTACTTCAAGAAAAACCTGCAGGGCAAGCCGCTGTACGTGGTCACTTACGGCAACTTCGCCAACCGCGACGCAGCGGTTGCGGCAATCAAGAACTTGCCAGCGAAGGTCCAGGCTGGTAAACCTTGGCCACGTACCGTCGCCAGCGTCCAACAAGAGCTGGCCTCGGCCCGCTGATACCTTCCGGGCGGCATCACCCTGCCGCCCAGTAGCTAAGCGAATTCTAGCTTTCGACTAGCCTGCTGCGCCTGAGCGCGGCAGGCTTTTCTGTCCCGGACTGCCGGCCACAAGCCTTACTTGCAGTCATGGCTGAAACGCTTCAGACTCGAGCCAAGCCGCTATCACGGCACATGGCGCAAAAACATTCAAAATTGCGACATAAATTTTCAATGGTGAGACATGAAAATTTGTGAGCATCGCTGTCGCTGTGCAACAATGGTTTTCCATGGCCACCGCAAAAAAGCTGGCGTTTGATCGGCGTGGATGGTAAGTGGTTGTTAAAAAAGAGATTTACCTCCGTTGAGAGGTGAACCTGGTGAGAATGTGTCTATGAAAACAGGTCTGTACCATCCCGAAGAATTCAAGGACAACTGTGGTTTTGGCCTGATCGCCCACATGACGGGCGAACCGAGCCACCACCTTCTGCAAACCGCCATGCAGGCCCTGACTTGCATGACCCACCGCGGCGGCATCAACGCCGACGGCAAGACCGGTGATGGTTGCGGTCTGCTCATGCAGAAGCCCGATCAATTCCTGCGTGCCGTGGCCCAGGAGCACTTTGCCGTCGAACTGCCCAGGCAGTACGCCGTCGGCATGGTGTTCTTCAACCAGGACCCGGTCAAAGCCGAAGCCGCTCGCGCCAACATGGACCGCGAAATCATCAACGCTGGCCTGAAGCTGGTCGGCTGGCGCAAGGTGCCGATCGACACCAGCGTGCTCGGCCGCCTGGCCCTGGAGCGCCTGCCGCAGATCGAGCAGGTGTTCATCGGCGGTGAAGGCCTGAGCGACCAGGAATTCGCCATCAAGCTGTTCAGTGCCCGTCGCCGTTCGTCCGTGGCCAACGCCCACGACGCCGACCACTACATCTGCAGCTTCTCGCACAAGACCATCATCTACAAAGGCCTGATGATGCCGCGCGATCTCGCGGCCTTCTACCCGGACCTGGGTGACGAGCGCCTGCAAACCGCGATCTGCGTGTTCCACCAGCGCTTCTCCACCAACACCTTGCCGAAATGGCCGCTGGCGCAGCCGTTCCGCTTCCTCGCCCACAACGGCGAGATCAACACCATCACCGGCAACCGCAACTGGGCCATGGCCCGTCGCACCAAGTTCGCCAACGACCTGATCCCCGACCTCGAAGAGCTCGGCCCGCTGGTCAACCGCGTCGGTTCCGACTCCTCGAGCATGGACAACATGCTGGAGCTGATGGTCACCGGCGGCATCGACCTGTTCCGTGGCGTGCGCATGCTGGTACCGCCAGCCTGGCAGAACGTCGAGACCATGGACGCCGACCTGCGCGCCTTCTACGAATACAACTCCATGCACATGGAGCCGTGGGATGGCCCGGCCGGTATCGTCATGACCGAAGGCCGCCACGCGGTGTGCCTGCTCGACCGTAACGGCCTGCGCCCGGCGCGCTGGGTGACCACCAAGAACGGCTACATCACCCTGGCGTCGGAAATCGGCGTATGGGACTACAAGCCCGAGGACGTCATCGCCAAGGGCCGCGTCGGCCCGGGCCAGATCTTCGCCGTGGACACCGAAACCGGCCAGATCCTCGACACCGACGCCATCGACAACCGCCTGAAGTCGCGCCACCCGTACAAGCGCTGGCTGCGTCAGCACGCCCTGCGCATCCAGGCGACCCTGACCGACGACCAGGGCGTGGCCAGCTACGACGCTGACCAGCTCAAGCAGTACATGAAGATGTTCCAGGTCACCTTCGAAGAGCGTGACCAGGTGCTGCGTCCGCTCGGCGAGCAGGGCCAGGAAGCGGTCGGCTCGATGGGTGACGACACGCCGATGGCCGTGCTGTCGCAACGCGTGCGCTCGCCGTACGACTTCTTCCGCCAGCAGTTCGCCCAGGTGACGAACCCGCCGATCGACCCGCTGCGCGAAGCGATCGTCATGTCCCTGGAAATCTGCCTGGGTGCCGAGCGCAACATCTTCCAGGAATCCCCGGAGCACGCTTCGCGGGTGATCCTCAGCTCGCCGGTCATCTCGCCCGCCAAGTGGCGTTCGCTGATGAACCTGGAGCGCGAAGGCTTCGACCGCCAGCTGATCGACCTCAACTATGAAGAGAGCGTCGGCCTGGAAGCGGCCATCCGCAACATCGCCGACCAGGCTGAAGAGGCCGTGCGCGCTGGCAAGACCCAACTGGTGCTGAGCGACCGCTACATTGCTCCGGGCAAGCTGCCGGTGCACGCCTCGCTGGCCGTGGGTGCGGTGCACCACCGCCTGACCGAACAGGGCCTGCGTTGCGACAGCAATATCCTGGTGGAAACCGCCACCGCTCGCGACCCGCACCACTTCGCCGTGCTGCTGGGCTTCGGTGCCTCGGCCGTTTACCCATATCTGGCCTATGAAGTGCTGGCCGACCTGATCCGCACCGGCGAAGTGCTGGGTGACCTGGACGAAGTCTTCAAGTACTACCGCAAGGGCATCTCCAAGGGCCTGCTGAAGATCCTGTCGAAGATGGGTATCTCCACCATCGCCTCGTACCGTGGCGCGCAGCTGTTCGAAGCGATCGGCTTGTCCGAGGAAGTGGTCGGTCTGAGCTTCAAGGGCGTTTCCAGCCGCATCAAGGGTGCGCGCTTCGCAGACCTGGAAAGCGACCAGAAGCTGCTGGCAGCCGAAGCCTGGAGCGCGCGCAAGCCGATCCAGCAAGGCGGCCTGCTGAAGTTCGTCCACGGTGGCGAATACCATGCCTACAACCCGGATGTGGTCAACACCCTGCAGGCTGCCGTGCAGCAGGGCGACTACGCCAAGTTCAAGGAATACACCACGCTGGTCGACCAGCGCCCGGTGTCGATGATCCGCGACCTGCTGAAGGTGAAAGTGGCCGACCAGCCGCTGCCGCTGGAGCAGATAGAGCCGCTGGAGGCGATCCTCAAGCGCTTCGACTCCGCGGGTATCTCGCTGGGCGCACTGTCGCCTGAGGCCCACGAAGCGCTGGCCGAGGCGATGAACCGCCTGGGCGCGCGTTCCAACTCGGGTGAGGGCGGTGAAGACCCGTCGCGCTACGGCACCATCAAGAGCTCGAAGATCAAGCAGGTGGCCACCGGCCGCTTTGGCGTGACCCCGGAGTACCTGGTCAACGCCGAAGTGCTGCAGATCAAGGTTGCCCAGGGCGCCAAGCCCGGTGAGGGCGGCCAGCTGCCAGGCGGCAAGGTCAACGGCCTGATCGCCAAACTGCGCTATGCGGTACCGGGTGTGACCCTGATCTCGCCACCGCCGCACCACGACATCTACTCGATCGAAGACCTGGCCCAGCTGATCTACGACCTCAAGCAGGTCAACCCGCAGGCCCTGGTTTCGGTCAAGCTGGTGGCTGAAGCCGGCGTCGGCACCATTGCCGCCGGTGTGGCCAAGGCCTATGCCGACCTGATTACCATCTCGGGCTACGACGGTGGTACCGGTGCTTCGCCGCTGACCTCGATCAAGTACGCCGGTGCCCCGTGGGAGCTGGGCCTGGCCGAGACCCACCAGACCCTGCGTGGCAACGACCTGCGCGGCAAGGTACGGGTACAGACCGACGGCGGCCTGAAGACTGGCCTGGACGTGATCAAGGCGGCCATCCTCGGCGCCGAAAGCTTCGGCTTCGGTACCGCGCCAATGATCGCCCTGGGCTGCAAGTACCTGCGCATCTGCCACCTGAACAACTGCGCCACCGGCGTGGCCACCCAGAACGACAAGCTGCGCAAGGACCACTACATCGGCACCGTCGACATGGTGATCAACTTCTTCACCTTCGTCGCCGAAGAAACCCGTGAGTGGCTGGCCAAGCTGGGCGTGCGCAGCCTCGGCGAGCTGATCGGCCGTACCGACCTGCTCGACGTGCTGCCGGGCGACACCGAGCGCCAGCAGTACCTGGACCTGTCGCCACTGCTGGGCAGCTCGCACATCCCGGCGGACAAGCCGCAGTTCTGCGAAGTCGACAAGAACCCGCCGTTCGACCAGGGCGAGCTGGCCGAGAAGATGGTGGAAATGGCCATGCCGGCCATCCGCGACCAGGCCGGTGGCGAGTTCAGCCTCGACATCTGCAACTGCGACCGTTCCATCGGTGCGCGCGTGTCGGGTGAAATCGCCCGCTTGCACGGCAACCAGGGCATGGCCGCGGCGCCGATCACCTTCCGCTTCAAAGGCACTGCGGGCCAGAGCTTCGGCGTGTGGAACGCCGGTGGCCTGAACCTGCACCTGGAAGGCGACGCCAACGACTACGTCGGCAAGGGCATGACCGGTGGCAAGGTCACCATCGTGCCGCCAGCCGGCAGCCCGTTCGAAACCCAGCACAGCGCCATCGTCGGCAATACCTGCCTGTACGGCGCCACCGGCGGCAAGCTGTTCGCCGCCGGTACTGCTGGTGAGCGCTTCGCTGTACGTAACTCCGGCGCCCACGCTGTTGTCGAGGGCACTGGCGATCACTGCTGTGAATACATGACCGGCGGCTTTGTCTGCGTGCTGGGCAAGACCGGTTACAACTTCGGTTCTGGCATGACTGGCGGCTTCGCCTACGTGCTCGACATGGACAATACCTTCGTCGACAAGCTCAACCATGAGCTGGTGGAAATCCAGCGTATCAGTGGTGAAGCGATGGAGGCCTACCGCAGCCACCTGGCGCGGGTCCTTGCCGAGTACGTGGAAGAGACCGGCAGCGAGTGGGGGCGTGAGCTCTCGGAGAACCTGGACGACTACGTGCGGCGCTTCTGGCTGGTCAAGCCGAAGGCAGCCAACCTGAAGCAACTGCTGTCCAGCACCCGTGCCAACCCGCAGTAACAACAGCTGCAAGTGGCGGCCCCGTACGCGGGGCCCGTCGTGCTCAAGTGATCGTCTTGCAGCTTGCAGCCTGAGGCTGGCAACTGCGGTAAAGAGGTTTTGAAAAATGGCTGAACGTCTGAACAACGACTTCCAGTTCATCGAGGTGGGCCGCAAGGACCCGAAGAAAAAGCTGCTGCGCCAGCGCAAGAAGGAGTTCGTGGAAATCTACGAGCCGTTCAAGCCGCAGCAGTCCGTGGAGCAGGCACACCGCTGCCTGGGCTGCGGTAACCCGTATTGCGAATGGAAGTGCCCGGTGCACAACTTCATCCCCAACTGGTTGAAGCTGGTTTCCGAAGGCAACATCCTGGCCGCGGCGGAGCTGTCGCACCAGACCAACACCCTGCCGGAAGTGTGCGGCCGCGTATGCCCGCAGGACCGCCTGTGCGAGGGTGCCTGCACCCTGAACGACGGTTTCGGCGCAGTGACCATCGGCTCGGTGGAGAAGTACATCACCGACACCGCCTTCGCCATGGGCTGGCGACCGGACATGTCCAAGGTCAAGCCAACCGGCAAGCGCGTTGCCATCATCGGCGCGGGCCCGGCCGGCCTGGGCTGTGCCGATGTGCTGGTACGTGCCGGCGTGACCCCGGTGGTGTTCGACCGCAACCCGGAAATCGGCGGCCTGCTGACCTTCGGCATTCCCGAGTTCAAGCTGGAAAAGACCGTGCTCAGCAACCGCCGTGAAGTGTTCACCGGCATGGGCATCGAGTTCCGTCTGAACACCGAGGTGGGCAAGGACGTGACCATGGAGCAACTGCTCGCCGAGTACGACGCGGTGTTCATGGGCATGGGGACCTACACCTACATGAAGGGCGGCTTCCCGGGCGAGGACCTGCCGGGCGTGCATGACGCGCTGGACTTCCTGATCGCCAACGTCAACCGCAACCTGGGCTTCGAGAAGTCGCCGGAAGATTTCGTCGACATGCAGGGCAAGAAGGTGGTGGTGCTGGGCGGTGGTGACACTGCAATGGACTGCAACCGCACCTCGATCCGCCAGGGCGCCAAGTCGGTGACCTGCGCCTATCGCCGTGACGAGGCCAACATGCCGGGTTCGCGTCGTGAGGTGAAGAACGCCAAGGAAGAGGGCGTGAAGTTCCTCTACAACCGCCAGCCTATTGCCATTGTCGGCGAGGACAAGGTCGAAGGCGTGAAAGTGGTCGAGACCCGTCTTGGCGAACCGGATGCCCGTGGCCGTCGCAGCCCCGAACCGATCCCGGGGTCCGAAGAGATCCTGCCGGCCGATGCCGTGGTCATCGCCTTCGGCTTCCGCCCAAGCCCGGCGCCGTGGTTCGAGCAGCATGGCATCCAGCTGGACAGCCAGGGCCGCGTGGTGGCACCGGAGAAGGGCAAGTTCAAGCACCAGACCAGCAACCCGAAAGTGTTTGCCGGTGGCGACATGGTGCGCGGGTCGGACCTGGTGGTGACGGCTATCTTCGAAGGACGTACTGCTGCTGAGGGTATCCTGGACTACCTGGAAGTCTGATCGATTGTCGGGGCTGCTTTGCAGCCCTTTCGCGACACAAGGCCGCTCCCACAGGGGAAATGCATTCCTCATGTGGGAGCGGCCTTGCGTCGCGATGGGCTGCAAAGCAGCCCCAACGGCATTTTTGTATACAAAAATCCTTGATCCATGGCATCCAATAGACAAAACGCATGGCCTTGACCGTGCCTTTTGCGCTGGCGTCTGAGAAAATGCCCGCACTATTTTTCCGGATGCCGACATGACTGCCCTGAAGAACGATCGTTTCCTGCGTGCACTGCTCAAGCAACCCGTAGACGTCACCCCGGTGTGGATGATGCGCCAGGCCGGCCGCTACCTGCCGGAGTACCGCGCCAGCCGCGCCAAGGCCGGTGACTTCATGAGCCTGTGCATGAACCCCCAGTTCGCCTGTGAGGTCACCCTGCAGCCGCTGGACCGCTACCCGCTGGACGCTGCGATCCTGTTCTCGGACATCCTCACCATCCCCGATGCCATGGGCCTGGGCCTGTACTTCGAAAGCGGCGAAGGCCCGCGCTTCAAGAAGGTCATCAGCACCCCGGCCGACATCGAAGCGCTGCCAATCCCCGACCCGCAGAAAGACCTTGGCTACGTGATGGACGCGGTCAGCACCATCCGCCGCGAGCTCAACGGTCGTGTGCCGCTGATCGGCTTCTCCGGCAGCCCGTGGACCCTGGCCACTTACATGGTCGAAGGCGGCTCGTCGAAGGACTTCCGCAAGACCAAGGCCATGGCCTATGACAACCCGCAGGCCCTGCACCTGCTGCTGGACAAGCTGGCCCAGTCGGTCACCAGCTACCTCAACGGCCAGATCCTCGCTGGCGCCCAGGCCGTACAGATTTTCGACACCTGGGGCGGCAACCTGTCGGCGGCGGCCTACCAGGAGTTCTCCCTGGCCTACATGCGCAAGATCGTCAGCGGCCTGATCCGCGAGCACGAAGGGCGCAAGGTGCCGGTGATCCTGTTCACCAAGAATGGTGGCCTGTGGCTGGAAAGCATCGCCGAAGCCGGTGCCGATGCGCTGGGCCTGGACTGGACCTGCGAAATCGGCGACGCCCGCCGCCGCGTGGGTGACAAGGTGGCGTTGCAGGGCAACATGGACCCGACCGTTCTGTACGCCAAGCCCGAGGCCATCCGCAAGGAGGTGGCGCGCATCCTGGCCAGCTATGGCCACGGTACAGGCCATGTGTTCAACCTGGGCCACGGCATCACCCCGGAAGTCGACCCGGAGCACGCTGGCGTGTTCATCAACGCCGTGCATGAACTGTCGGCGCAGTACCATCAGTGAATCGATCGCTGAACACGAAAGCCCGGCCATGTGCCGGGCTTTTTGTTGCATTAAGTTTTAATTCAGCGATCGTCGTTAATCTGGTCCCATCGAAACCGAAACAGGACCTGATCCTCATGAAAGCACGTTATCTTGCATTGATCCTCGCCCCCTTGTTCAGCACTGCGGCCCTGGCTGCCGGGTATACCGGCCCAGGTGCCCAGTCGGTCACCACCGTAGCTGCGGCCAACGATGCTGCCGATGACACCCCGGTTGTGTTGCAAGGCTTCGTGACCAACAAGATCAACAACGACGACAAGTACGAGTTCAAGGACAACACCGGCACCATCACCGTGGAAATCGATGATGAAGACCTGCCGCCGACGCCGTTCAACGACAAGACCAAGGTCAAGCTGACCGGAGAGGTGGAGAAGCACCTGATGAGCCGGGAGGTGGATGTGGATAGGGTCGAGATCATCAACTGAGCCACTGGCCTCTTCGCGGGTGAACCCGCTCCCACAGGTATAGCGTTGCCCTCAGCTGTAGCGCGGTCCCTGTGGGAGCGGGTTTACCCGCGAATGGGCCTCAAGCAGTTTTCGGTGGTAGCCTGCTCAGGTGCAGCGCCACCAGCAACGCCACCACCAGCAAGCCGCCAATGAACAGCCCGATGCCGTTCCAGCCCCACTGGTGCCAGAACACCCCGCCCGCCGTACCGGCCACACTCGACCCGGCGTAATAGCTGAACAGGTACAACGACGACGCCTGCCCTTTGGCCTTCAAGGCCCTGCGGCCAATCCAGCTGCTGGCCACCGAGTGTGCGCCGAAGAAGCCAAAGGTGAACACCAGCATACCGACGATCACCATCGCCAGGGGGCTGGCCAGGGTCATCAGCAAGCCACCCGCCATCACCACGATACTGGCCCAGAACACCTTGCGCCGGCCCAGCTTGTCGGCCAGCGCGCCGACCTGCGCCGAACTGTAGATGCCCGACAGGTACACCACCGACAGCAAGCCGACCAGTGCCTGGTTCATGTGGTAGGGCTCGGCCAGCAGGCGGTAGCCGATGTAGTTGAACAGGGTGACGAAGGCGCCCATCAGCAGGAAGGCTTCGAGGAACAGCCAGGGCAGGCCGGCATCCCTGAAGTGCATGACGAAGCCATCCAGCAGGCTGCGTGGGTTCATCGCCTGTGGGCGGAAGTTGCGCGATTCGGGTAGCACCCTCCAGAACACCAGCGCCGCCAACAGGGCCAGGCCGCCGATGGTCAGCATCGCCGTGTGCCAGCTGACGAAGTCGATCAGCACGCCGGTGATCAGGCGCCCGCTCATGCCGCCAATGGCATTGCCACCGATGTACAAGCCCATGGCCAGGCCGATGTGCTGCGGGTGAATTTCTTCGCTCAGGTAGGTCATGGCCACCGCCGCCAGGCCGCTCAACGACAGGCCGACCAGGGCGCGGGTGGCCAGTACCAGCTCCCAGCTCGGCATTATCGCGCTGGCCAGGGTGGAGAGGGCGGCGCAGACCAGGGCAAACACCATCACCGGCTTGCGCCCGATGCGGTCGGAGACAGGGCCGGTGATCAGCAGGCCGATCGCCAGCATGGCTGTCGAGACCGACAGCACCAGGCTGCTCTGCGCCGCATTGATGGCAAATTCCTTCGACAGCAACGGCATCATCGGCTGCACGCAGTACAGCAGGGCGAAGGTGGCGAAGCCGCCGCTGAATAGCGCCAGCACGGTCTTCATGAAGGCGGGGGTGCCTTTTTCGATCCACATTTCGTTCAGCGGGGCAGGTTCGGGCTCGACGGGAAGGGGCGCTACAGCAGTTTTCACGGGCGGGTACCTCTGGCGCAATGAAAAAAAGCATATAGCTGGCTAATGATTAGATCCAATATATTGTTCGACCTATTTAAGACGTTTTACGACCTGTTCGGAGCCGATCATGGAATTGCGCCATCTGCGTTACTTCATCGCCGTGGCCGAAGAGCTGCACTTTGGCCGCGCTGCCCAGCAACTGGGCATTTCGCAGCCACCTTTGAGCCAACAGATCCAGGCGCTGGAGCAGGAACTGGGAGCCCGGCTGTTCGAGCGTACCAACCGTCGGGTCGAGCTGAGCGAGGCGGGACGGCTGTTCCTCGAGGAAGCCCGCCAGGTGCTGGCGCAAGTGGAGAAGGCCGCCGACGTGGCCCGGCGTGCGCAGTTAGGTGAGCTGGGGGAGATGAAGATCGGCTTTACCTCGTCGGCACCGTTTACCTCGAAGATCCCCAAGGCCATCCATGCCTTCCGCCAGCGCTTCCCGGCGGTGCACCTGAACCTCAAGGAAATGAGCAGCCGCGATGTTGCTGAAGGAGTATTCGACGAGTCCATCGAAGTGGGGCTGATGCGGCCGATGCCGCTGCCGGAAGGGCTGGTGGCCACTGAACTGTTTCGCGAGCCGCTGGTGGCGGTGATCAACGCCTCGCACCCGTTGGCCGAAGGCACGGAACATGGCGTGCACATGGCCGCCCTGGCCCATGAGCCGTTCGTGTTCTTCCCGCGCAGCTATGGCAGCGGGTTGCACGCGCAGTTGCTGAGCCTGGCGCGCCAGGCGGGTTTCAGCCCGCATTTCGCCCAGGAGGCAGGGGAGGCGATGACCATCATCGGCCTGGTGTCGGCGGGGCTTGGGGTGTCGGTGCTACCGGCGTCGTTCCAGCGCATGCGCATCGAGGGGGTGGTTTATCGCACGCTGCTGGATGAAGGGGCGATGTCGGCGGTGTGGCTGGTGCAGCGCGAGCGTGGGGCTTCGGCGATGGCCAAGGCATTCGCCGAGCTATTGACGGGGCAGGTGGTCGGGCAAGGGTAATGCGGGTCAAATGGCGCTGGTCATTGCCGCAGCCGCACCACATACTCGGGCATTCGTTGATACACGGAGGTCAATCATGCGGCGCGTGGTGTTCAATCAGAAAGGTGGCGTGGGCAAGTCGAGTATCGCCTGCAACCTGGCGGCGGTCAGTGCCAATGAAGGCTACCGGACCCTGTTGATCGACCTGGATGCCCAGGCCAACTCGACCCAGTACCTCACCGGCCTCACCGGCGAGGACATCCCCATGGGCATCGCCGACTTCTTCAAGCAAAGCCTGTCCAGCGGGCCGTTCAGCAAGAAGAACCAGGTCGATATCTACGAAACCCCGTTCGACAACCTGCACGTGGTCACCGCCACGGCCGAGCTGGCCGATCTGCAGCCCAAGCTTGAGGCGAAACACAAGATCAACAAGCTGCGCAAGTTGCTCGACGAGCTGGACGAGGACTACGAGCGCATTTACATCGATACCCCGCCAGCGCTGAACTTCTATGCGGTGTCTGCGCTGATCGCCGCCGATCGCGTGCTGATTCCCTTCGACTGCGACAGCTTCTCACGCCAGGCCCTGTATGGCCTGCTGGCCGAGATCGAAGAACTCAAGGAAGACCACAACGAAGACCTGGTGGTCGAAGGCATCGTGGTCAACCAGTTCCAGTCCCGCGCCAGCCTGCCACAGCAGATGCTCGACGAGCTGCTGGCCGAAGGGCTTCCGGTGCTACCGGTGTACCTGGGCAGCTCGGTGAAGATGCGTGAGTCGCACCATGCCAGCCTTCCGCTGATTCACCTGGAGCCCAGGCACAAGCTGACCCAGCAGTTTGTCGAGTTGCACGATTTGCTCGAACGCTGCGAGTGAGCGTTGTTTCTTGTCGCTTGCAGGAAGGGTGACTACCGCTCATAATCTCCCAAAACGGGAGATATGCTTGGATGCGCGTCATTGCCAAAAGCACCTTGGTGAAGTTCTGGGGTTTGCCCGGACATGAGGATGCCAAAGCCCCCTTGGAAAGCTGGCACGACATGGCCATCAAAGCCATCTGGCGAACGCCGCAGGATTTAAAGGACCAGATTGGCAGCGCCAGCATATGTGGCAACAACCGCGTGGTCTTCAACATCGGGGGTAACAAGTACCGGCTTGTAGTCGAGATGCAGTATCGAGCCGGTATTGCCTGGGTGAAGTTCGTCGGTACGCATGAGCGATATGACGAGATTGACGTGGAGACAATCTGTGAATATTAAGCCAATCCGCAACGATGATGATTTGCGAGCAGCATTCCAGCGGCTTGAAACCATTTTTCAGGCTGAAGCGGGAACGCCAGAAGCCGATGAAATGGAAGTGCTTGTGACACTGATCGAGGTGTACGAGAACAAGCACTACCCCATCCACCCGGCTAACCCCATCGAGGCCATCAAGTTCTGCATGGATCAGCAGGGGCTCACACCGCGTGATCTAGAACCCTTCATTGGTCCAAGCGGGAGAGTCTCGGAAGTCTTGAATGGAAAGCGTGGATTGAGCCTTTCCATGATCAAGCGCCTGCATGATGGCCTTCGTATCCCCTATGAGTCGCTGCTGGCGAGTGCTTGAGAACTAAACTCCCTGGCTACGCAACCACTCCAGCAACGACTGGAGTGGAAACGCCCCGGCTTGACGGCTGACTTCACGGCCATTCTTGAACAGCAGCAGGCTGGGGATCGAGCGGATACCCAGTTGCCCGGCCAGGTTGCGGTTGGCTTCGCTGTCGAGCTTGGCCAGGCGGCAGCGGCCGGCCAGTTGGCGGGCGGCCTGTTCGAATGTGGGGGCGAAGGACTTGCATGGGCCGCACCAGTCGGCCCAGATGTCGACCAGCAGTGGCAGGTCGCCTTTGATCTGGCTGGCGTAGCTGGCTTCGGTGAGTTCGAAAGGGGTGCTCAGCAACACGTCCTGTTTGCAGCGGCCGCATTTCGGCGCGTCGCCCAGGCGCTCGGCAGGCAGGCGGTTGAGGCCGTTGCAGTGGGGGCAGGGGATTACCAGTGGTTCGGACATATCAATTCCTTGTGTTGTTTGTTCGGGCCCTATCGCCGGCAAGCCAGCTCCCACAGGGTTCGGAGTTGGTCAGGAGGAGCAGCTGATTTCCAGGTGCTTGCCCCATTCCGGCGGTCGCTCGGCATAGTCCTGCATCCCGGCCTGCTCCTCGAACGGGCGGCTCAGCACTTCATGCAGCCGTCGCACTTCACTGTAATCCCCCGCTTCGGCCGCTTCGATGGCTTTCTGCGCCAGGTAGTTGCGCAGCACGTACAGCGGGTTCACCGCATGCATGCGCTCACGGCGCCCTTCGGCATGATTCGCTTCGCGCTCGCAGCGGGCCAGGTAGTCCGCCCCCCAGGCATCGAAACCGGCCAGGTCGATGAAGTCGTCGCGCACCACCTTCAGCGCCTCGGTGACAGGCTGATCACCCAGCTTGCGGAAGAACAGGTTGTAGTCCACACCACCGCTCTGCATGCGCTGCAGCAGGCGTTCTACAAGCGCCATGTCGTCCTCTTCTGCGGTGGTCAGGCCCAGGCGCCGGCGCATCAGGTCCAGGTAGTGTGCCTGGTACAGCGGCAGGAACAGGCCCAGCGCCTCCTTGAGCGGTTCGACTTCGATCACCGTGGTCAGCGCCTGGGCCAGCGCACTGAGGTTCCAGTGGGCGATCGGTACCTGGTTGGCGTAGCTGTAGCGACCACGGTCGTCGGAGTGGTTGCAGATGAAGTTGGCGTCGAAGTCGTCGAGGAAGGCGTACGGGCCGAAGTCGAAGGTGATGCCGAGGATCGACATGTTGTCGGTGTTCATCACCCCGTGGCAGAAACCATAGGCCTGCCAACGGGCGATCAGCTCGGCATTGCGTTCGACGATGGTGCGGAACATGGCCAGGTACGGCTGCTCGGCATCGCGGCATTCGGGGTAGTGCTGCTCCAGCACGTGGTCGATCAGCACGCGTTGCTGTTCCGGCTGCCTGGTGTAGTAGAAGTATTCGAAATGCCCGAAACGCACATGGCTCTGCGCCAGGCGGGTGAGCATGGCCGCGCTTTCGCGGGTTTCGCGCCACACCGGGGTGCTCGAGCCGATCACGCACAATGCCCGGCTGCTGGGAATGCCCAGGGCGTGCAGGGCCTCGGAGGCGAGGAACTCGCGGATCGACGAGCGCAGCACGGCGCGGCCGTCGCCCATGCGCGAGTAGGGCGTCTGTCCGGCGCCCTTGAGGTGCAGGTCCCAGTGCTCGCCCTGATCATTCAGCACTTCGACCAGCAGCAGCCCGCGGCCATCACCCAGGCGCGGGTTGTAGGAGCCGAACTGATGGCCGGAATAGACCATCGCCCGCGGATCGGCCTCTTCCCATAGCTTGTGGCCGCTGAACAGCTCGGCGAAAACCGGCAGCTCTGCCTGGGCCGGGTCGAGATCGAGCAAGGCCATGGCCGACTCGCTCGCTACCACCAGGCGCGGGTCTGCGATGGGTTCGGGCAGGACCTGGGTGGAGAACGCATCGCCCAGGCGGGCGAAGCGATTGTCGAAGGTGAGTTGGTCGAGGGCTTTCACGGGGCCGGCTCCAGAAATTGATTGGCTGGGGCCGCTTTGCGGCCCTTCGCGGGCTTGCCTGCTCCCGCAGGGATTGCACCGCTCTCAGGGGCAGCGGTGGCCCTGTGGGAGCGGGCGAGCCCGCGAACGAGGGCAAAGCCCTCGCAGGGGTTCTGCACAGAATAAAGTATTCGCGCCCGTTCAGGCCGAAGCAGTGCCATCCGGTTTCGGCTGTTCCACAGGAATCAGCTGCTGTTTGCCGCCCTTCGGATCCATCAGGAACACCTCGACCTGGCGCACCGAGATCTTGATGTTGTGCGCCTTGAACTCGCGGTTGATGTAGCGGTTGATCTCGTCCAGCGTCGGGTTGCGATCGCCCAGGTCCCGCACGTGCATGCGCAGCTCGTGGTCCAGCGAGCTCTCGCCGAAGTTGAGGAAGTACACGATCGGCTCCGGGTCCTTGAGCACGCGTGGGTTTTCGTGGGCGCCCTTGAGCAGCAGGTCGCGCACCAGGTCCAGGTCCGAGCCATAGTCGATGCCCAGCTTCAGCGTCACCCGGGTGACCGTGTCGGTCAGCGACCAGTTGATCAGCTGGCCGGTGATGAAGGTCTTGTTGGGGACGATGATGTCCTTGCGGTCGAAGTCGGTGATGGTGGTGGCGCGGATGCGGATCTTGCTCACGGTGCCGGACAGGTTGCCGATGGTGATGGTGTCGCCAATCCGTACCGGGCGCTCGAACAGGATCATGATGCCGGAGATGAAGTTGGCGAAGATCTCCTGCATGCCGAAGCCCAGGCCCACCGACAGCGCTGCTACCAGCCACTGCAACTTGTCCCAGCTCACCCCGAGGGTGGACAGGGTACTGACGATGCCGACCCCGACGATGACATAGGACAGCAAGGTGGTGGTGGCGTACGCACTGCCCTGGGCCAGGTTGAGCCGCGACAGCACCAGGACTTCGAGCAGGCCGGGCAAGTTGCGTGCGAGCGCGAAGGTGATGCCGATGATGACCAGCGCACCGAGGAAGTCGCCCAGGCTGATCGGCACCATGCTGGCGGTGGCGCCGGTGCCGCTGGTGTATTCGTAGAGGACGAAGTTGTTGAGGTAGGCGAACACCGAGATCAGGTCTGACCACACCCAGTACAGGCCGGCGATGAAACCGCCAAGCAAGGCCAGGCGGATCAGACGCAGCGACTGCTGGTTGACCTGTTCGATGTCCAGCGTGGGTTCTTCGGTGATGACTTCGCCATCCAGCCCTTCCTTGGCCGCCGCCCGCTTGCTCAGCGCACGCTGGTAGGCCAGGCGCCGTGCCGCCACCGACAGGCCACGCACGAACGCGGCTTCGATCACCAGCCAGAACAGCAGCAGGTACAGGGTGTAGATCAGCCGGTCGGTCAGTTTCAGCGCGGTGTAGTAGTAGCCGAAGCACACGGCCACGAACAGGGCGATGGGCAGGGCGGTGAAGGCCACGCCCACGGCCTTGCGGAACAGCGAGGTATCGCGGTGCGCCGGGCTGCTGAGCAGCAGGCGGCTGAGCAGCCAGGCCATCAGCGCGTAGCAGGCCAGCACCACGCCGATGCCCAGCACATCATCGGCCAGCGCCGAAGGCTGATGTTCGGCTACCGCCACCACGCCGACCAGCGCCAGTACCACGGTGCCCAGGCGGCGCACCCAGCCGCGCAGGAACTCGACCTGCGGCTTGTGCCAGCGGAAGTGGATTTCCGCCACGCCGCCGGGAGCAAGGATGCGGTAGGCGGTGTAGAACACCAGCCAGGCCTGGGCCAGTTGCCAGAGGGCGGCGCCGAGGTTGGCGTTCTGCCCGCGCGCGTCTATCTGCAGGGCGTAGCTGCACAGGGCCAGGCCCAGGCTGACCGGCATCGCCAACAGGATGTTGATGAGGATCGCCTGAGGCGTGTGCCACTGGCTGTCGCGGCGGAAGTGGCCGATGTCCTGGTGCACCTTGCCCAGCCTTTGGTACAGGTACGTGCGGCGCCACAGCAGGGCGCCGATCACCAGCAGCAGCGGCAGGAACAGCAACGGGCGTTGGCTCAGGCCGTCGGCCAGCTCCTTCAGGCCCGAGCCCCACGGCAGGTTGGCCACCTGGTCGGCCAGGCGTTCCGGCACATAGCGCAGCCAGTCCCAGTCCAGCGGCTTGTTGCTGGGGATCCAGAACATTTGCTCGTCGAGGGTAGTGCGCAGGCTCTGGGCAGTGCCCAGCAGCTGCTTCTGGTTGAGCTGCAGGGTGATCGATTCGTTGAGCAGTGCCGACAGCTCGCGGTTCAGCCGCTCCAGCAGGTCGCTGCGGGTAATCGCCACTTCCAGCAGGGCTTTGCGCAGCTGAGGCGTCACCTCTTCCTGCGGTTGGGCGGCCAGCAGCTTGTCGACGTAGGTGGCCGGGCTGCTCATCTGCTCGCGTTGCTGGTTGACCTCGAACTGGTACAGGCGGGTGTCGGCGATCTGGTCGGCCAGGTCACGGTCGACCTTCAGGTGCGGCAGGGTCTGCTTTTGCTTGTACAGGATCTTCGACAGCAGCAGGCTGCCCTTGAGCACATTGATCTGCTCGTCCAGTGCCTGGTCGGCCTGGGTCAGGCTATCCAGTTGCTGCTTGGTGCGCAGGTTCTGCTGGGTCAGTTCGTTGAGGCGGTCGGTGCTTTTCAGCAGGTAGTCGGAGAGCTTGAGGTTGACCGCGCTTTCGGTGGCCAGCAGGCTGCTGCCGCCGGCTTTCTGGGCCTCGATCGACTGCTGGGTGACGGCTTCCTGGGATTGGGCCAGGCGCTTGTCGTTGATCAGGGTCTGCAGGTCCTGGATTTCCTGCTCCAGGCGCGCGGCGCGTTCGATCAGCAAGTCGTGGCGGGCGTTGCCCAGGTCTTGCAGCAGGCTGTTGCCGGCCAGCTCCTGGCGGCGCAGCAGGGTCAGCGCGTTGAGCGAGGCCAGTTCGGCATTGAGCTGGTTGCGCTGGTCGGCGTTGATCTGTTTGCCGGCGTCCTTGCCTGTCTTGAGGATGTTGTTGATCTGCTGGGTGCGCGCCTGGCTGTTGCTGATTTCGGCTTGGGCGCGTTCCGGGCGGGTCTGCGAATTGATGATCAGGCTGTTGGCTTCGGACAGTGCCTTCTGCAGCTCTCCCTGCTGGGTGCTGCGTTCGCTGAGCATCTGCTCCAGTTGCGGCACGCTGAGGCTGGCATAGCGCTGGGCCACCGGCTGTGGCTTGCTTTCCTTGAGCCTTGCCAGTTCGCGCTGGCTGTCGCTGGTTTCTTTTGGCGCACCAGCCAGCTGCTGCTTCAGCGCGGCGAGTTTCTTCTCGTTGTCTTCCTTGCTGGCGAGCAGGCTGAGGGTTTGTTCCAGCACCTGCTGCAGGGCTTTCTGCTCGGCCTCGGGTAGCTTGCGCTCGGCGATCTTGTCGAGGCTGTTCTGGATGCTGGCGGTGGTCGGGGCTTCTGCTGCCGTGGCTGCAAAAGAGAGAGACAGGCACAGCCCGAGCAGGGCTGTGCGGAGGTACACGCACAGGGACATAGGCAGACTACTTGTGGATCCGGCAGAAACGAAGTTTAGAGGAACAATCCTGGTCCGGGTCGCGTTCCTTCGGGGAATCTGACGCCTACTTTCTGGATCTTGTTCCCGTCCATGGTGGCCACGGTCCAGATCGTGCCATGCCATTCGACCTGGTCACCTACTACTGGAGCGCCTCCGACCTTCTGTCGGATGAACTGGGCCAGCGGCATTTTCGCGTCCAGGCCGTCGAGTTTCAGGCCGTACAACGCTGCCACCGCACCCAGTTCGGCATCGCCTTCGAGCACGAAGTCGCCAAAGAAGCGCAGGTCAAGGCCGCGTTGTGGCGCCTGGCTGAACAGTTTGCCCAAGGCCGGCAGGTTGTGCTCGTGGCCGATCACGCAGAGCATGTCACCCACTTCCAGCACGGTGCTGCCCGAGGGGTGCAGCAACTGCTCGCCCCGGAACAGCGCGGCGATCCGCGTGCCTTCGGGCATTTTCAATTCGCGCAGGGCAGCGCCGATGCACCATTTTTCGGCGCCCAGGCGGTAGACGAACAGTTCCCACTCGCTGGTGATGTGCACTTCCAGGGCGGAGCGGGAGATTGGCGCCGGGTCTGGCGGTACCGTCACTTTCAGCAGCTTGGCCATCCACGGCAGGCTGGTGCCTTGCACCAGCAGCGACACCAGCACGATGAAAAAGGCCAGGTTGAAGAACAACTGGGCGTCCGGCAGGCCGGCCATCAGCGGGAACACCGCGAGGATGATCGGCACCGCACCGCGCAGGCCGACCCAGGAAATGAAGGCCTTTTCACGGCCGTGGAAGGCCTTGAACGGTAGCAGGCTGGCGACCACCGACAGCGGGCGTGCCACCAGGATCATCCATAGCGCCAGGCCCAGTGCCGGCAGGGCGATGGGCAGCAGGTCGTGGGGCGTGACCAGCAGCCCCAGCACCAGGAACATGCCGATCTGCGCCAGCCAGGCCATGCCGTCGAGCATGTGCAGGATGCCGTGGCGACTGCGGATCGGTTTGTTGCCCAGCACCAGGCCGCACAGGTACACGGCAAGGAAGCCGCTGCCGTGCAGGGCGTTGGTCGCCGAGAACACCACCAGGCCGCCGGCGATCACCAGGATGGGGTACAGGCCGCCAGCGAGCTTGATGCGGTTGACCAGTTGCAGCATCAGCCAGCCGCCGCCCAGGCCCAGCAGCCCGCCGATGCCGAACTCGCGTAGCAGGTGGGTGAGCAGGCTCCAGTGCAGGCCGGTCTGGCCGCTGGCGATCATGTCGATCAGGGTGACGGTGAGGAACACCGCCATCGGATCGTTGCTGCCCGACTCGATCTCCAGGGTGGCGGTGACCCGCTCGTTGAGGCCTTTGCCGCCGAGCAGCGAGAACACCGCCGCGGCGTCGGTGGAGCCGACGATGGCGCCGATCAGCAGGCCCTGGATCAGGCTCAGGTCGAACAGCCAGGCGGCGACCAGGCCGGTGAGGGCGGTGGTGATCATCACGCCGATGGTGGCCAGCGACAGCGCCGGCCACAGCGCCACGCGGAAGCTCGCCACCCGCGTGCGCAGGCCGCCGTCGAGCAGGATCACGGCCAGGGCCAGGTTGCCCACCAGGTAGGCGGTCGGGTAGTTGTTGAAGATGATGCCGCCACCATCGACCCCGGCGACCATGCCGACGGCGAGGATGATGACCAGGATAGGGATGCCCAGGCGCGACGACAGCGAGCTGACCAGGATACTTGCGCCCACCAGCAATGCGCCGATCAGGAACAGGCTGTTGATGGTGCTTGCATCCAAGGGCAGGTACTCCGGGGACAGCGGGGGGAGGGGACTTGATAGCATGTCGCTAGCAGGTCGCGTGCCAAATGATTCTAACCTGATGAATTGGCAGGCTGTAAAGCGTTTCTGCAGATGAAAAAAAGGCACCGCGGTGGGTGCCTTTTATGGTGTTGCCTGGGCGGGCCCTTTCGCGGGTGAACCCGCTCCCACAGGTGCTGCACGGTTTCCAGACCTGTGCAAAGCCTGTGGGAGCGGCTTTAGCCGCGAAGAGGCCGGTACAGGTTTACGCCTGCTTCACTTCACGCATCGGCTTGCCCTTCACCGGTGCATCGCCCGCCACGTAGTACTTGGCAGTGCTGCGCGGCAGCGGCTTGCGGCCACGGATCTTGTCCGAAATCTTCTCGGCAATCATGATCGTGGTGGCGTTGAGGTTGCCGGTGATGATCAGCGGCATGATCGACGCATCGACCACGCGCAGGCCCTTCATGCCATGCACGCGGCCTTCGCCGTCGACCACTGCCATGTCGTCGGTGCCCATCTTGCACGAGCAGGACGGGTGGAAGGCGGTTTCGGCGTGCTCGCGGATGAACTTGTCCAGCTCTTCGTCGGTTTGCACGTGTGCGCCCGGGCTGATTTCACGGCCACGGTACGGGTCCAGTGCCGGCTGGGCCATGATTTCACGGGTCAGGCGGATGCCGTCACGGAATTCCTGCCAGTCCTGTTCGGTGGACATGTAGTTGAACAGGATGCTCGGGTGTTGGCGCGGGTCCTTCGACTTGGCCTGGATGCGGCCGCGAGCAGGCGAGCGCATGGAACCCATGTGCGCCTGGAAGCCGTGTTCCTTCACGCCGTTGGAGCCGTTGTAGTTAATGGCCACCGGCAGGAAGTGGTACTGAATGTTCGGCCACTTGAATTCAGGGCGGGTACGAATGAAACCACCGGCCTCGAACTGGTTGCTGGCGCCGATGCCGGTGCCGTTGAACATCCACTCGGCACCGATGGCCGGCTGGTTCCACCACAGCAGCGACGGGTACAGCGAAACAGGCTGGGTGCAGGCGTACTGCAGGTACAGTTCCAGGTGGTCCTGCAGGTTTTCGCCAACGCCAGGCAGGTCGTGCACCACCGGGATGTCGAGGCTTTCCAGCAGGGCGCGCGGACCGACGCCGGAGCGCTGCAGCAGCTGCGGCGAAGCGATGGCGCCGGAGCTGACGATCACTTCCTTGCGGGCGCGGGCTTCAACGCGTTCTTCGCTGTCACCGACCAGGTAGGTCACGCCAATGGCGCGCTTGCCGTCGAACAGCACGCGGTCAGTCAGGGCGTGGGTGACGATGGTCAGGTTCGGGCGCTTCTTGGCCTGGTCCAGGTAGCCACGGGCGGTGCTGGAACGGCGGCCGTTCTTGGTCACGGTACGGTCCATGGGACCGAAGCCTTCCTGCTGGTAGCCGTTGAGGTCTTCGGTGCGCGGGTAACCGGCCTGCACGCCGGCTTCGACCATGGCGTGGAACAGCGGGTTGTTGCCCGCTTTTGGCGTGGTCACGCTGACCGGGCCTTCGCCGCCGTGATAGTCGTTCGGGCCGATGTCGCGGGTTTCGGCTTTACGGAAGTACGGCAGGCAGTCCAGGTAGGTCCAGTCTTCCAGGCCTGGCAGTTCTGCCCAGCCGTCGAAGTCCATGGCGTTACCGCGGATGTAGCACATGCCGTTGATCAGCGACGAGCCACCCAGGCCCTTGCCGCGGCCACATTCCATGCGGCGGCCGTCCATGTACGGCTCCGGGTCGGTTTCGTAAGCCCAGTTGTAGCGGCGGCCCTGCAGCGGGAAGGCCAGGGCGGCCGGCATCTGGGTACGGAAGTCGAAGCGGTAGTCAGGGCCACCGGCTTCCAGCAGCAGTACGGTGACGCCGGCGTCTTCGGTCAGGCGGGTCGCCAGGGTGTTACCGGCAGAGCCGGCACCGACGATGATGTAATCGAATTCTTGGGACATGAAAGTACCCTCGTGTTGGCGGTGATCAGGGAGCGGGAACGCCCGTGCGCAGTGGCACGGGCGGGGCCGTACAGGGCCTTAGAAGACCGAGTTGTAGCCGCCCAGCTCGACCTGGACCGACTTGATGCGAGTGTATTGCGCCAGCGAGCTGACGCCGTTCTCACGGCCGACACCCGACTGCTTGTAGCCACCGACCGGCATTTCGGCCGGCGATTCGCCCCAGGCGTTGATCCAGCAGATACCGGCTTCCAGCTTGTGGATGATGCGGTGGGCGCGGGTGATGTCGTTGGTGCACACACCGGCGGCCAGGCCGTATTCGGTGTCGTTGGCGCGACGGATGACTTCTTCTTCGGTTTCGTAGGTGAGGATGCTCATCACCGGGCCGAAGATCTCTTCCTTGACGATGGTCATGTCGTCGGTGCAGTCGGTGAACACGGTCGGGGCCACGAACGCGCCCTTGGCGAAATCACCGGCGGTCAGGCGCTCGCCACCGCACAGCACGCGGGCACCTTCTTCCTTGCCCTTGGCGATGTAGCCGAGCACGCTTTCCATGTGCTGGAAGCTGACCAGCGGGCCGAAGTTGGTGTTTTCGTCTTCCGGGTTGCCAGCGCGGATGCGGGCAACGCGCTCGACGATCTTGGCCTCGAAGGCAGCCTTCATTTCAGCCGGGATGAACACGCGGGTGCCGTTGGTGCACACCTGGCCCGAGCTGTAGAAGTTGGCCATCATGGCGATGTCGGCGGCCTTGTCCAGGTCGGCGTCGGCGCAGATGATCAGTGGCGACTTGCCGCCCAGTTCCATGGTGACTTCCTTGAGCGACGAGCTCGAGGCGCTGGCCATGACCTTCTTGCCGGTGGTGGTGCCGCCGGTGAAGGAGACTTTTTCGATGCGTGGGTGTTCGGTCAGCCAGGTGCCGACTTCGCGGCCGCTGCCGGTCAGAACGTTGAACACGCCGTTTGGCAGGCCGGCTTCGGTGTAGATCTCGGCCAGTTTCAGGGTGGTCAGCGAGGTGACTTCCGACGGTTTGAAGATCATCGCGTTGCCGGCGGCCAGGGCCGGGGCGGATTTCCACAGGGCGATCTGGATCGGGTAGTTCCAGGCGCCGATACCGGCGGTCACGCCCAGCGGCTCGCGGCGGGTGTAGACGAAGGACGATTCACGCAGCGGGATCTGCTCGCCTTCGATGGCCGGAACCAGGCCAGCGTAGTACTCCAGCACGTCGGCGCCGGTGACGATGTCGACGTAGCGGGTTTCCGAGTACGACTTGCCGGTGTCCAGGGTTTCCAGCATGGCCAGCTCGTCGTTGCGCTCGCGCAGGATCTCGACGGCGCGGCGCAGGATGCGCGAACGCTGCATGGCGGTCATCGCGGCCCAGACTTTCTGGCCACGCTCGGCGCTTTCGACGGCCTTCTCGACGTCAGCCTCGGTGGCACGTTGCACGTGGGCGAGGACTTCGCCGGTAGCCGGGTTGATGGCTTCGAAGGTGGCATCGCTGCCAGCGTCGACGTAAGCGCCATCAATGTAGAGTTTTTGCGTTCCGAAACGGGCCATAGTGTCCTCGCAAGTGCAGTGTGTGGTTTGGCTTGCGCGTCACGCTCCTGCCGGGTTGGCAAGGGCCGTGCGCGGTTGTTCAGCGGCCTGGTCGTTTGTACCCAGGGTGTGCTGTTTAGCCAGTTGTAGATCCATGTATTCGTAAGCAATCCGTATCGCCTGGTCGGTGTCGAATGCATCACCCGACAGGGCGCCACGCAGCCACAAGCCGTCGATCAACGCCGCCAGGCCGCGGGCTGCCTTGCGCGCATGGTAGAGCGGCAGGGCGCGGCGGAACTGGCAGCACAGGTTGGAATACAAGCGGTGGTCGTTGATCCGCTGCAACCTGTGCAAATCGGGCTGGTGCATGCTGGAAGCCCAGAAGGCCAACCAGGTTTTCATCGCCGGGCCGTTTACCTGGCTGGCATCGAAGTTGCCCTCGATGATCACTTTCAGGTGGGCGCGCGGGCTGTCGTCTTTCAGTGCCTGGCGACGTGCTCTGACACCTTCGTTGAGCATGTTCATGATGTAACCCATCGTCGCTGCGATCAGGCCGTTCTTGTCCCGAAAGTAGTGACTGATGATGCCGTTCGACACACCGGCCAAACGGGCAATCAGCGCAATGCTGGCGTCACCCAGTCCGACCTGATCGACCGCCTGCAACGTGGCTTCGATCAACTGCTGGCGGCGGATGGGTTGCATACCGACCTTGGGCATCTTGCTATCTCCTCAGGCCTGCGAGCAGACGACGGGCGGCTGACTCGGCGAAGGCCAGTCTATTTTGTTTTGATTGAACGTTCAATCAATAAAGAATAAGCTCTGCGACAATTTGTGCCATTGACAGTTTTTCAGGCGGTCGAGAAGGCATGGATTGACACCCCAGGAAATCGCGTAACCCCCGGAATACAAGGCGTTGACGGGCATGAGCGATGCGAAATGCAGATTCTGCCGTGCGGTCATGGACCCTGCGGCGGGCCCTTGGAGCGGGCGGGTGATCTGTGACGAATGCGCGCACCTCGGCTGAGGCGTGGCATTTGCAGCAGGCCACCTGTCTGTTTTTTTGCAACGTATCGATTCGGGATCACGGTTTCCAGGGTGCTTTTATAACACCTGATGCAGTGGGGATATTCCACCAATTGCTCGGGAAAGACTGATTAGCCTCCAAAGCCGCACTGCCCGGAGCATTCGTGCAATGAGTTCTGCCTCACTTACCAACCCTCCGGCCGAGAGGGTACGGGTCAACCGCGTGGTGTTCTTCACCTCCGCGCTGATGATCCTCGTTCTGACTGCCTTGCTTATCGCTGTACCCGAAACCGCCGGCCAAGTGCTGGGCGTGGCCCAGAAATGGCTGACGCGCACCTTCGGCTGGTACTACATGCTGGTAATCGGCGGTTACCTGCTGTTCGTCATCTACCTGGCCTTCTCCGACTACGGCAAGCTCAAGCTTGGCGGCAAGGATGACCAGCCCGACTTCAGCTATGGCGCCTGGGCCGGCATGCTGTTCTCCTCCGGTATCGGCATTTCGCTGCTGTATTTTGGCGCTTCCGAGCCGCTGGACCACTACTTCAACCCGCCAGAAGGCACCTCTGCCAGCCTCGACGCCGCGCGTCAGGGCCTGCAGCTGACCTTCCTGCACTGGGGCCTGCACGGCTGGGCGATCTACGCCCTGGTCGGCCTGGCCGTGGGTTACTTCGCCTACCGTCACAACCAGCCGCTGGCCCTGCGCTCGGCACTGTACCCGCTGGTTGGTGAGCGTTGGGTCAAGGGCGCTGCCGGCAATGCCGTGGACATCTTCGGCATGTTCGTCACGCTGTTGGGCCTGGTGACCAACCTGGGCATCGGCTCGATGCAAGTGGCCTCCGGCCTGGAATACCTGTTCGGCATGGACCACAGCAAGACCAACTTGCTGGTGGTGATCCTGGTCATGGCCGGCGTTGCCACCGTGGCGGCGGTCTCGGGTGTGGAAAACGGCATTCGCCGCTTGTCCAACCTGAACATCGTGCTGTTCAGCGGCCTGTTGATCTTCGTCCTGCTGGGCGGCGAAACCCTGCACCTGCTCAACGGCTTCGTGCAGAACATCGGTGACTACCTAAACGGCATCGTGCTGAAAACCTTCGACCTCTACGTGTATGAAGGCGAAGCCGGCAAGTCCGAGCGCTGGCTGGGCCTGTGGACCGTGTTCTACTGGGCCTGGTGGATCTCCTGGGGCCCGTTCGTCGGCATGTTCATTGCCCGTATCTCCAAGGGCCGCACCGTGCGCCAGCTGGTCAGCGGCGTGCTGCTGATCCCGCTGGGCTTCACCCTGGCCTGGCTGTCGATCTTCGGCAACACTGCGCTGGACCTGGTGATCAACCAGGGCGCCGTGGAACTGGGCAAGACCGCCCTGGAGCAGCCGTCGATGTCGATCTACCAGCTGCTGGAATACTTCCCGGCGGCCAAGATCGTGATCGGTGTAGCGGTGTTCGTCGGCTTCGTGCTGTTCCTCACCCCGGCCGACTCCGGCGCGGTGATGATGGCCAACCTGTCGTGCAAAGGTGGCAAGGTCGACGAAGACGCCCCGCACTGGATGGTGGTGTTCTGGTCGGTGGTCATCACCCTGGTCACCATCGGCCTGCTGTTCGCCGGTAACTTCGAAGCCATGCAGACCATGGTGGTGCTGGCGGGCCTGCCGTTCTCGGTGGTGCTGGTACTGTTCATGTTCGGCCTGTACAAGGCCATGAAGCAGGATGTGGCGGTGGAAAGCGAGCGCGCCGAGCTGGCCGCCCGTGGCCGTCGTGGCTTCAGTGAGCGCCTGACCCAGCTGGAGCTGCAGCCGACCCAGGCCGTGGTGCAGCGTTTCATGGACAAGCATGTCAGCCCGGCGCTGAAAGAAGCCGCCGCGCAGCTGCAGACCTTGGGCTTCGAGGTGGAAACCCGGGTTGGCCAGTCGCGCAACACGATGGGCCTGCGGGTGATGATGGAAGAGGGCAACCCGTTCGTCTATGAAGTGAGCCTGGACGGTTACCTGGCCGCACCGAGCGAAGCGCCGGTGGAAGGCGAGCCGGAAGTGCGCCAGCGCTTCTATCGTGCCGAGGTGTACCTGCACGATGGCAGCCAGGAGTACGACCTGATGGGCTTTGCGCCAGAGCAGATCGTGCGTGATGTGCTGGACCAGTTCGAAAGCCACCGCCAGTTGCTGGGGCGTGTGTATAGCTGATCGCTGTTGAGGCAAAAGAAAACCCCGCTCACCCGAGCGGGGTTTTTTGTTGGGGCCGCTTTGCGGCCCTTCGCGGGCAAGCCCGCTCCCACAGGGTTGTCACTGGCCTCGAAACCTGCGCGATTCCTGTGGGAGCGGGCGTGCCCGCGAAGGGCTGCAAAGCAGCCCAGGTTTCTCAGCGATTGGTGTAGCGGCCATTCTTGCCATGCCCCGGCATCGCCTGATTGCTGCGCACGGCAATCATCTGCTTGAGCCTGATCAACTCGATGCCCTGGCTCCTGAGCCTTGGCAACTCCCGTTCCAGCACTTCCAGAGTCTGTGGATAAGGATGCCCGATCAGCACCGCCGACCCCTGCCTGCGCGCCAGGGCGATGCCCTGCTGCAACTGCCCGGTAATCGCTTCAGTGGTGCGCACATCATCAAGGAACACATCACGCGAAACGTGGGCCAGGCCGATGCGCTGGGCTTCGGCTGCGGCCACGGTGGCGGCGCTGGTACGGCTGTCGACGAAGAACAGGTGACGTTGCTGCAGCTCACCCATCAACCAGGCCATGGGCTCACGCTGCGCCGTCATGCGGCTGCCCATGTGGTTGTTGATGCCGGCGGCGTACGGCACCTTGGCCAGGGCCGCGTCCAGGCGTTTGGCCAGCTCTTCGATCGGCGTGCCAGGGTGCCAGGCATAGGGCCCGGTGGCCGGGTCCATGGGCATGTGCAGGATTACCGTCCTGCCGGCCTTGTGCGCCTGGCGGGCGAAGTCGGTGGCATGCGGGGTATCGGGCATGATCGCCATGGTCACCGGGCCGGGCAGGGCCAGGGTGCGGCTGTCACGCTCGCTGCTCTGGCCCAGGTCGTCGATGATGATGCTCATGTAGGCCTTGCCGGCCGGCGCCGCTTGCGCGACCCCGGCCATCAGGCTGAACAGCAGACACAGCAGATAACGCATGGGGTGGATCAGTCGCCCTTGGTGATGTTCAGGCCTTTGAGCAGGCTCAGGGCCTGGCTCAGCTGGAAGTCGTTATCCTGCGGGCGCTCCTTGCGCTTGCCGCTGCCAGTCGGGCGGTCGGCGCCGCCGTTGCCGTTGCCCAGGTGGCCTTGCAGGTCGGCTTCCTTGAAGTTTTCGGTGTCGGCTTCGGCGGTGAGCTTGGCCGGGCGCACTTCGATGTCGGGGACGATGCCCTGGGCCTGGATCGAGCGGCCGTTGGGGGTGAAGTACAGCGCGGTGGTCAGCTTCAGCGCACGGTCGTTGGCCAGTGGCAGCACGGTCTGCACCGAGCCCTTGCCGAAGCTGTCGGTGCCCATCAGCACGGCGCGTTTCTGGTCTTGCAGGGCGCCGGCGACAATTTCCGAGGCCGAGGCGCTGCCGCCGTTGATCAGCACGACCAGTGGCACGCCGTTGCTGGCGTCGGCCGGGTCGGCCGAGAAACGCAGCTCGGAGTTGGCAATGCGGCCCTTGGTGTAGACGATCAGGCCCTTGGTCAGGAAGTGGTCAGCCACTTCCACCGCCGACTGCAGCACGCCGCCCGGGTTGTTGCGCAGGTCCAGCACCACGCCGCGCAGCTTCTTGCCGTTGTCCTTGCGCAGCTTGGCCAGGGCCTTGCCGACTTCGTCGCCGGTCTTGACCTGGAACTGGGTGATGCGGATGTAGCCGTAGTCGTTCTCCAGCAGCTGGCTCTTCACGCTCTTGACCTGGATGACCGCGCGGGCCAGGGTCACGTCGAAGGGGGTGCCGCCGTCGCGCACCAGGGTCAGGGTGATTTTCTCGCCGACCTTGCCGCGCATCTTGTCGACCGCTTCGGTCATGGTCTGGCCACGGGTCGGGGCGCCGTTGATCTTGACGATCAGGTCGCCGGCCTGCACGCCAGCACGCGAGGCCGGGGTGTCGTCGATAGGCGAGACCACCTTGATGAAGCCGTCTTCCTGGCCCACTTCGATGCCCAGCCCGCCGAACTCGCCGCTGGTGCTTTCCTGCAGCTCCTGGAAGTCTTCGGGGCCGAGGTACGCCGAGTGCGGGTCGAGGTTGCTGAGCATGCCCTTGATGGCATTTTCCAGCAGGGTCTTGTCATCCACCGGCTCTACATAGGCCGCCTTGATGCGGTCCATGACCTCGGCGAAGGTGCGTAGCTCTTCAAGCGGCAGTGGCGCCTTGGCGGTCACCTCGGTGGCCGGTACTGCGGCTGGCTTGGCCGGCTCCGCGGCAGTAACCAGGGGCGCGCCGACCGCCAAGGCGATGGACAGGGCCAGCTGGGTGAGGCGAGGCGAGTGCAGCATGTCGAACGAACTCCTGATCCTGGAAGCGCTCCCTGGGGAGCATCGGCGCAGCCCGCAGGCTACGCCGTAGAAATTTGACTAGCCCCGGCACCACTGCGAAGGGTCGGTAGGCCGGCCCTGCTGGCGGATGGCGAAGTACAAGCCGGCAGCATCCTGGCCGCCGCTGTCGCCAACGGTGGAAATGGCCTCGCCGGCCTTGACGATATCACCGGCGCTCTTGAGCAGGCTCTGGTTATGGCCGTACAGGCTCAGGTAACCGTTGCCGTGGTCGAGAATGACCAGAAGCCCGGCACCGCGCAACCAGTCGGCGAACACCACGCGTCCGCCGTGCACGGCACGTACCTGGGTGCCCGGGTTGGCGCTGATCATCACCCCGTCCCACTTGGCGCGGGCATCGCTGCCGCGGGCATCACCGAAGCGTGCCAGCAATCGACCATTGACTGGCCAGGGAAGTTTTCCCCGTGCGGCAGAAAATGCGCCGCCGTAGCTCGCGCCGTCGCTGGAAACCATCGGGCCCAGGGTGGTGCGGGCCTTTTTCGGCGGCTCCACCGGTTCGCGGGCCTGTTCGCGGGCGGCAGCGGCGGCCAGGGCTTCCTGCTGGCGGCGTTTTTCCGCTTCCTGCTGGGCCAGCAAGGCCTTCTTGCGCGCTTCTTCGGCCTCGCGGGCCTGGCGGGCGAGGGTTTCCTCGATGGTCTTGAGTACTTTGGACAGGTCGGCCTGGTCCTGCTCGCGCGACTGCAGCTTCTGGTCGCGGTCCTTCATGTCGCTGTTGAGCTTGGCCAGCACCTGTTGGCGCTTGCCGCGCTCGGTTTCCAGGGACTGGCGGCGGCTGTCGAGGTCGGCGCGCTGGGCCAGCAGCTGTTGCTGCTGGGTGGCGATTTCCTGTTCGACGTTGGCCAGTTGGCGCAGGGTCTCGTTGAAGGTGCGCAGTTGCTCCAGGCGCGCCTTGCTCAGGTAGTCGTAGTAGGTGAGGGTGCGGGCGAACTTCTCGGGGTTCTGCTGGTTGAGCAGCAGCTTGAGGTATTCCTCGCGGCCATTCTGGTAGGCCGAACGGGCCTGGATGGCGATCAGTCGCTGTTGTTCAACGCGGGCGCTCTGGAGTTTTTTTTTCTCGGTATCAAGGCGCTCCAGCTCGCCCTCGGTCTTTTTTAGTTCTTGCTGCAGGGCCTCCACCTGCTTTTCGAGGTTGCCGATATCGGTCTCGGTGGCTTTGAGGTCCTTTTGCACACCGGCCTTTTCTTCCTGGAGCTTGCCCAGCGTCTTCTTGAGCTCGGCAATGTCCTGGCGAGTGGCGTCCAGTTGCTGCTGGGTCTGCGCACGCTCATCGGCAAAGGCCGGGCTGAGCAGGCAAGACAGGGCTAGGAGGATCAGGGCGCGAAGCATGGGGTTTGGCGTACCAAGGATGGAGACTGGCCTAGTATGCCCGCCCGGGCGGGCAAAAAAAACGCCTCGCTGCAGGTGCAGAGGGGCGTTTGTCTGGAATTCATGAGCAAAGGGGCTGCAAAGCAGCCCCATACTCAGAATCAGGCGTCGACCAGGATGGACGTACCGGTCATTTCCACCGGCTTTTCCAGCCCCAGCAGCTTCAGCATGGTCGGCGCCACATCGGCCAGCACGCCGCCTTCACGCACCTTGACGTTGCGCTTGCCGACATAGATGAACGGCACCGGTTCGGTGGTATGTGCAGTGTGCGCCTGGCCGGTGCACTCGTCTTCCATCTGCTCGACGTTGCCGTGGTCGGCGGTGATCAGCGCTTCGCCGCCGACCTTGTCCAGTGCTTCGACGATGCGCCCGACGCAGCCATCGAGGGCCTCGACGGCCTTCACCGCAGCTTCGAACACGCCGGTATGGCCGACCATGTCGCCGTTGGCGTAGTTGACCACGATCACGTCATAACGCTGCTGCTCGATGGCCTCGACGATGCGGTCGGTCACTTCCGGCGCGCTCATTTCCGGCTGCAGGTCGTAGGTGGCGACCTTCGGCGACGGGATCAGGATGCGCTCTTCGCCTTCGAACGGCTCTTCGCGGCCACCGGAGAAGAAGAAGGTGACGTGGGCGTACTTCTCGGTCTCGGCGATGCGCAGTTGGGTCTTGCCGTTCTTCGCCAGGTACTCGCCCAGCACGTTGTTCAGGCTGGCCGGGGCGAAGGCGGCAGGGGCCGGGATCTTCGCCGAGTACTGGGTCAGGCCGATGTAGGCCGCCAGTTGTGGCAGGCGCGGGCGCGGGAATTCGTTGAAGTCGGCTTCGACGAACACGCGCGACAGTTCGCGGGCACGGTCGGCGCGGAAGTTCATGAAGATCACCGCGTCGCCGTCTTCGACCTTGACTGCATCACCGATACGTGTGGCCTTGACGAACTCGTCGCTCTCGTCGCGGGCGTAGGCCGCTTCCAGGCCAGCCAGGGCGGTGTCGGCGGTGTATTCGGCAGCGCTGTCGACGATCAGGTTGTAGGCGGCGCTGACGCGGTCCCAGCGGTTGTCGCGGTCCATGGCGTAGTAGCGGCCGATCAGGCTGGCGATGCGGCCCTTGCCCAGCCTGGCAAAAGTGGCGTCGAGCAGTTCGATGGACGACTGCGCGCTGCGTGGCGGCGTGTCGCGGCCATCGAGGAAGGCGTGCAGGTAGATCTTCTCTGCGCCGCGCTGCGCGGCCAGTTCAGCCATGGCCACCAGGTGGTCCTGGTGGCTGTGTACGCCGCCATCGGACAGCAGGCCGAGGATGTGCACGGCCTTGCCGGCACTGGCTGCCTTGTCCACGGCGCCGGTCAGTACCGGGTTCTCGAAGAACTCGCCGTCGCGGATGGCCTTGGTCACCCGGGTGAAGTCCTGGTACACCACGCGGCCGGCGCCGAGGTTCATGTGACCGACTTCGGAGTTGCCCATCTGCCCGTCCGGCAGGCCGACATCCATGCCAGAGCCGGAAATGAGGCCATGCGGCTGGCTGGCGCGCAGGCGGTCATAGACCGGTGTGTTGGCGGCATAGATGGCATTGTATTCGGGGCTTTCGCTGTGGCCGAAGCCATCCAGGATGATCAGGACCAGGGGTTTGGGCGTACTCGTCATCAATCAAACTCACGGTTGTTCAAAGATGATAAAGACACGCATTTTAGGGCAAATGCGCCACCGGCGGCGAATATTCGTCCCATTCCCCCGACCGGCGCGCACGTGCCAGCAATGTGCAGGTGGCTTTGCCGCCGGCCCGCCGGGCTTTGGTGGCAATAAGGGGCTGTGTATACTGGCCGGCATTTTCAATCGCGTGGAACACCCCAGATGGTTGCTAACCTGATTCAATTTGCGACAAACCACTACATCCTGGTGGCGATCTTCGTTGTCTTGCTGGTCGCGCTGCTGGTCAACGAAATCCGTCGCGGTGGCCAGAGCCTGAGCAACGGCCAGCTGACTGCCCTGGTCAATGCCGATAAAGCCCTGGTCATCGACATCCGCCCGGCCAAGGAATACTCCGCCGGTCACATTGTCGGTGCGCTGAACATCCCGCAGGACAAGCTGGCCAACCGCATGACCGAGCTGGACAAGCACAAAGAGAAGACCCTGATCGTCGTCGACTCGATGGGCCAGCAGTCCGGCACCATCTGCCGCGAGCTGCTCAAGGCTGGTTACAACGCCGCCAAACTGAGCGGTGGCGTTTCCAGCTGGAAAGCCGATAACCTGCCCCTGGTGAAGTGATATGAAGCCCGTCATCGTCTATTCCAGCGACTACTGCCCCTACTGCATGCGCGCCAAGCACCTGCTCGAGAGCAAGGGCGTGGCCTTCGAGGAAATCAAGGTCGACGGCAAGCCGCAGGTTCGTGCCGAAATGAGCCAGAAGGCCGGCCGTACATCGGTGCCGCAGATCTGGATCGGCAGCACCCATGTCGGTGGATGCGATGACCTCTATGCCCTGGAGCGTGCCGGCAAGCTCGACGCGCTGCTGGCGGCCTGATTTGCACTGCATTCAAAAACATTAGGATAAGGATCTGCCATGACTGACCAACAGACCAACGGCGCTGCTGCAGAAGACAACAGCCCTCAGTTCTCCATGCAGCGCATCTATGTGCGCGACCTGTCGTTCGAGGCCCCGAAAAGCCCGCAGATCTTCCGCCAGACCTGGGAGCCGAGCGTAGCCCTGGACCTGAACACCAAGCAGAAAGCCCTGGAAGGTGACTTCCACGAGGTGGTGCTGACCCTGTCGGTTACCGTCAAGAACGGTGACGAAGTGGCCTTCATCGCTGAAGTGCAGCAGGCCGGTATCTTCCTGATCAAGAACCTGGACGCGGCTTCGATGAGCCACACCCTGGGTGCGTTCTGCCCGAACATCCTGTTCCCGTACGCCCGCGAGACCCTGGATAGCCTGGTGACCCGCGGTTCGTTCCCGGCCCTGATGCTGTCGCCGGTCAACTTCGACGCCCTGTACGCGCAAGAAATGCAGCGCATGCAGGAAGCTGGCGAAGCGCCGACCGTGCAGTAATAGCTGCTGGTATCAAGAAAGCGCCTCTCGGGGCGCTTTTTTGTTGCCTGTGCCGCCCCCTTCGCGGGTAAACCCGCTCCCACAGGTACAGCGCTGCCCTTGAGGTTGGCTTGGTTACTGTGGGAGCGGGTTTACCCGCGAAGAGGCCGGCACAGGCTATAGCTCAGCTCCCGGCAAACCCATTCTGCCGCCACGCCTCATACACCGTCACTGCCACGGTATTGGACAGGTTAAGGCTGCGGCACCCCGGCCGCATCGGCAGGCGCAGGCGTTGTTCGGCCGGCAGGCTGTCCAGTACTTCGGTCGGCAAGCCACGGCTCTCGGGGCCGAACAGGAAGGCATCACCCGGCTGGTAGGCCACTTCGTGGAACGGGTGCGAGCCCTTGGTGGTGAAGGCGAACAGCCGCGGGTTGCCCAGGCTTTCCAGGCATCCGGCCAGGCTCTCGTGGCGCTTGAGCGTGGCATACTCGTGGTAATCCAGCCCCGCACGGCGCAGGCGCTTGTCATCCAGTTCGAAGCTGATGGGTTCGATCAGGTGCAGGTCGCAGCCGCTGTTGGCGCACAGGCGAATGATGTTGCCGGTATTCGGCGGAATTTCTGGTTGAAAAAGGATGACGTGAAACATGCACGGCTCCAAGCGTGAAGATGACGGGCATTCTACCCCCGAACCGGACGTGCGTTCGAAGGCGTTCCCGCGGATGATGCTGTCGCTGGCAATCGTCGGCTTGATGGTAGGGCTGATGATCGGCCGGCTGACCACGCCGGACGAGCGCGAGCTGCAACAGGTGGAGGTGGTGCAGGATGGCCTGGAGCTGTGGTTCAACGAAGAGCCTCAGCTGCATGGCGAGAATGTGGACGGTACGGTTGCGCTATTGTTCCAGGCGCAGGGCAAGGCCCGGCAAGGGCAGTTGAGCCTGCAAGGCAAGCCTGTGAGCTGGCGGGTGCAGAAGAGCAAGGAAGGCTTGTTGCTGACGCTGGTGGCCGCGCGCCCCCTGCACGGCGAGTGGGCTGGTGCAGAGGACGCTGGGCGCTGGCGGGTGCAGGTGAAACTGCACGAATAAAAGAGGGGATATCCCGGCCTGCCTGTACCAGGGTCCCCGAAAGGGGTACTGCGTATAAAGGGGGGATGGCCCGGCCTGCCTGTACCGAGGTCCCCAAAACTGGCGATGTTGCGAATAAAAGAGGGGTTCACCCGGCCTGCCTGTACCAGGGCCCCCGAAACTGGAGATGTACTAGGTATTGCAGGGGGCGTGCCAGTTTTGCAAAGCCCGTGAATATTGGGCTTTAAGGGTGAATTAGCCGTTTTTTGAGGGGATTTGTGCCTTCGTGAGGTGCATCGGGCACAGGAACGGTGCATGGAGCCGATATCTGTTCTGGTTCTACAAACGCATTCGCGGGTAAACCCGCTCCCACAAGTACGGCGCCGACCTTGAGGCTGGCGCTGTACTTGTGGGAGCGGGTTTACCCGCGAATGCGTCGGTGCAGCCAGTCAAGGATTAATGGTCATCACCTTCCTCATCATCCCCACCCGCCACATTCATCCCCAGCTCCTTGATCTTGCGCGTCAGGGTATTGCGCCCCCAACCCAGCAACAGCGCCGCATCGCGCCGACGGCCAGCGGTGTGCTTGAGCGCCGTCTCGATCATGATCCGCTCAAAGCTCGGCACTGCGCTGTCCAGCAGGCTGGTCTGCCCACGCGCCAACGCCTGGTCGGCCCACTGGCGCAGGGCCTGCTCCCAGTTGGTTACCGGCGCGGCGTCCTGTGGCAGGTTCAGCAACTCGGGCGGCAGGTCGCCGATCAGCACTTCGCGGCTGGAGGCCATCACGGTGATCCAGCGGCAGGTGTTCTCCATCTGCCGCACGTTGCCCGGCCACGGCAGATTGCGGATGAACTCTTCGGTTTCCGGCTTGAGGATCTTCGGCTCCACCGCCAGCTCCTGGGCGGCGCGGGCGAGGAAGTGGCGGGCGAGGGCGGGGATATCCTCACGGCGGTCGGCCAGCCGTGGAATGTGGATGCGAATCACGTTCAGGCGGTGGAACAAGTCCTCGCGGAACTTGCCGGCCTGTACCAGCGACTCGAGGTTCTGGTGGGTGGCAGCGATGATGCGCACGTCGACCTTGACCGGCACGTGGCCGCCCACGCGATAGAACTCGCCATCGGCCAGCACCCGCAGCAGGCGGGTCTGGGTGTCGGCGGGCATGTCGCCGATCTCGTCGAGGAACAGGGTCCCGCCGTCGGCCTGCTCGAAGCGCCCCCGGCGCAGGTTGGCCGCACCGGTGAAGGCGCCTTTCTCATGGCCGAACAGCTCGGACTCCATCAGGTCCTTGGGGATCGCGGCCATGTTCAGGGCAATGAACGGCGACGCCGCACGTGGGCTGTGGCGGTGCAGGGCGTGGGCCACCAGTTCCTTGCCGGTACCGGACTCGCCGTTGATCAGCACAGTGATGTTGGAGTGGCTGAGGCGGCCGATGGCGCGGAACACCTCCTGCATCGCCGGTGCTTCACCGATGATTTCCGGGGTGCGTGCCAGGTTTTGCGGCACATCAAGCCCTTGCTGCTCCTGGGCGTGCTGGTTGGCACGCTTGACCAGCGAGACCGCCTCGTCCACATCGAATGGCTTGGGCAGGTACTCGAAGGCACCGCCCTGGTACGACGCCACGGCGCTGTCCAGGTCGGAGTGGGCAGTCATGATGATGACTGGCAGGCGCGGGTGCTGCTCGCGGATTTGCGCCAGCAGGTCGAGGCCACTGGTGCCGGGCATGCGGATGTCGGAAATGATCACGTCCGGTTGCTGGCGTGCCAGGCGGCCCATCACGCCATCGGCGCTGTCGAAGCTCTGGGTGGTCATGCCTTCCTGTTGCAGGGCTTTTTCCAGGACCCAGCGGATGGAGCGATCATCGTCGACGATCCATACGGTTTCACTTCGGCTCATGAGGCGGTGGCTCCTTGTTCCAGGGGCAGGTAGATCGAGAAGGCGGTGTGGCCTGCATGGCTTTCACACTCGATCAGGCCCTGGTGCTGGCTGATGATGTTCTGGGTAATGGCCAGGCCCAGCCCGGTACCGTCCGGGCGGCCGCTGACCATGGGATAGAAGAGGGTGTCCTGCAGTTCCGGCGGGATGCCCGGGCCGTTGTCGATGATCTCCACCCGCGCCACCAGGCGATGGCGCACGTGGCCGATGGTGAACTGGCGCAGGGCACGGCTGCGCAGGGTGATGCGGCCCAGGCGCAGCTCGTTCTGCGAGCTGATCGCCTGCATGGCGTTGCGCACGATGTTGAGCACAGCCTGGATCATCTGTTCGCGGTCGATCAACACATCCGGCAGGCTGGGGTCGTAATCGCGCACCAAAGTGATGCAACCCTGGCTTTCGGCCTCTACCAGGCTGCAGACCCGCTCCAGTACTTCGTGGATGTTGGTCATGGCCAGCGACGGTAGCTTGTTCGAGCCGAGCATGCGGTCGACCAGGTTACGCAGGCGGTCGGCTTCCTCGATGATCACGTTGGTATAGTCGCGCAGGCCTTCGTCAGGCAGCTCGCGGGCCAGCAGCTGGGCTGCGCCGCGGATGCCGCCGAGCGGGTTCTTGATTTCGTGGGCCAGGCCGCGCACCAGCATCTTGGTGGTTTCCTGCTTGCTCAGCTGGGCCTCTTCCTTGGTGATGCGCAGCAGCCGGTCCCGTGGGTGAACCTCCAGCAGCAGCAAGGTCTGGCCCTGGTGCAGGATCGGCGTTACCGCGTAGTCGACGGTGATGGCCTGCCCGGTCAGCGAGGTGAGCTGCGCTTCGCGCTTGGTGAACGGGTGCGCCTGCTCGACCGCCTGGCGCAGCGAGCTGAGCGCTTCGGTCGACTCGGTGAACAGTTCGCTGATGAACTGCCCATGGCTGCGCTGGCCACTGACCGCCAGCAGCATTTCTGCGGCAGGGTTCATGTACTCCAGGCGTAGCTCGGCGTTGAGCAGTAGCGTGGCGGTGGTCAGGTTGTCCAGAAGCAGACGGTGCTGTGCATCGCTGATGGTCATAAGGCGTCGTTGACCTCTTTTGGCGCTTGGCTGGCATGGCGCGGCCATGGCCGGGCGCGCGGTGGATCCGCTGATGCGAGACTCTCTACCTGCAGAAATGCAAGAAACAAACCAAAGCTCCGAAAAGAAGCGGGATTTGCCGAAAAAGGCCTGGATCTGCGCAAAATCGGATCAGAAAGTCTTGGTGAAGCGTTTCATGTGAACCAGATTGGGGAGCAAATGGGGGCACGGCGTTCGATTGTGCACCAAGATAGAGCATAGCGTGACGGGCGGGGTTTCTGTGGGTTCTGTATGGCGCGGAAACGAAAACGGCCTCCCGAGGGAGGCCGTTCTGATCATGTCATCGGCGCCAGGCACCGATCAGATCAGCAGCTGTAGTACAGCTCGTATTCCAGCGGGTGAACGAAGGTACGGACCTTGATTTCTTCTTCGCTCTTCAGCTCGATGAAGGCATCGATGAAGTCGTCGGAGAACACGCCGCCCTTGGTCAGGAACGCACGGCCTTTGTCCAGCTCTTCCAGTGCTTCCTTCAGGCTGCCGCAAACCTGCGGAATGTCCTTGGCCTCTTCAGGCGGCAGGTCGTACAGGTTCTTGTCGGCAGCATCGCCTGGGTGGATCTTGTTCTGGATACCGTCCAGGCCAGCCATCAGCAGGGCCGCGAAGGCCAGGTACGGGTTGGCCGATGGGTCCGGGAAGCGTGCTTCGATACGGCGGGCTTTCGGGCTGCCGACGTAAGGAATACGGATCGATGCGGAACGGTTGCGAGCCGAGTAGGCCAGCATTACCGGGGCTTCGAAGCCTGGGACCAGACGCTTGTAGGAGTTGGTCGACGGGTTGGTGAAGCCGTTCAGGGCCTTACCGTGCTTGATGATACCGCCGATGAAGTACAGGGCGGTGTCGGACAGGCCGGCATAGCCTTCACCCGAGAAGGTGTTCTTGCCGTCTTTCCAGATCGACATGTGCACGTGCATGCCCGAGCCGTTGTCGCCGTACAGTGGCTTCGGCATGAAGGTGGCGGTACGGCCGTAGGCGTCGGCAACGTTGTGCACGACGTATTTCAGCGCCTGTACTTCGTCAGCCTTCTTCACCAGGGTGTTGAACTTGACGCCGATTTCGTTCTGGCCGGCAGTCGCCACTTCGTGGTGGTGAACTTCGACGGTCTGGCCCATCTCTTCCAGTGCGTTGCACATGGCAGTACGGATTTCGTGGTCGTGGTCGAACGGCGGAACCGGGAAGTAGCCGCCTTTCACGCCCGGACGGTGGCCTTTGTTGCCGCCTTCCACGTCAGCGCCAGTCATCCACGAGCCTTGCTCGGAGAAGATCTTGAACATCGAGCCGGAGATGTCCGACTGGAACTTCACTTCGTCGAAGATGAAGAACTCAGGCTCTGGGCCTGCGAATACGGTGTCACCGATGCCGGTGCTCTTCAGGTACTCTTCGGCGCGCTTGGCGATGGCACGTGGGTCGCGATCGTAGCCCTGCATGCTCGACGGGTCGACGATGTCGCAGGTGATGATCAGGGTTGGCTCTTCGGTGAACGGGTCCAGTACGGCAGTTTCGTCGACCGGCATCAGGATCATGTCGGATGCTTCGATGCCTTTCCAGCCAGCGATGGAGGAACCGTCGAACATCTTGCCGACTTCGAAGAAGTCGTCTTCCAGCGCATCACGCGCCGGCATGGTCACGTGGTGCTGAGTGCCTTTGGTGTCCGTGAAACGCAGATCAATCCACTTGACGTCATGATCTTTGATGAGTTGAACCGACTTCGACATGTTGTCCTCCGGATGGTCTAGAGCGCGGTGGGCCGCTGCCCTGGAAAAAGGGTGTTGCCGGGCGCGGATAGTCGGCCAAGCTATACCTGCCTCACAAGGGAGCAAATTGCATGCCAGTGCCCGAAAATGGCGAGGGCGGGATAAAAGGGGGCGTTTGTGGGCATTTGGCGGTGGGGTGGCGGTGGGAAATGCACCCTTAAGATGCGAATTTTGGTAGCAGTGCACCAATAGTGTGCATTGCTTGAGTTGTATGCTTTTCTTGAGGGCCTCTTCGCGGGTGAACCCGCTCCCACAGGGGATAGCACAACCTTGGAATTGTGTGCGGTCCCTGTGGGAGCGGGTTTACCCGCGAAAGGGCCGGAGCTGGCAGCACAAAACCCGCCTCCTGCATTTATCTGAAAGCTTCTGATCAAAAGTTGGTCAAATCCTGAGCAATTTCCGCTATAATTCGCGCCCCTCATTTTCGGCAGGCCCTGCGCGCGCTGTTAACCAATGAAACTTATCGTCAAAGTCTTCCCAGAAATCACCATCAAGAGCCGGCCGGTGCGCAAGCGCTTCATCCGCCAGCTCGGCAAGAACATCCGCAACGTGCTCAAGGACCTCGACCCTGAGCTGGTGGTCGATGGTGTCTGGGATAATCTCGAAGTGGTCACCCGCGTCGAAGACGAAAAAGTCCAGCGCGAGATGATCGAGCGCCTCACCTGCACCCCGGGTATCACCCACTTCCTGCAGGTAGAGGAATACCCGCTCGGCGACTTCGACGACATTGTCGCCAAGTGCAAGCACCACTTCGGCCACCTGCTGGCCGGCAAGCACTTCGCCGTGCGCTGCAAGCGCGGCGGCCACCACGACTTCACCTCGATGGACGTCGACCGTTACGTCGGCAGCCAGCTGCGCCAGCAGTGCGGCGCCGCCGGCATCGAGCTGAAGAACCCGGAAGTGCTGGTGCGCATCGAGATCCGCGACCAGCGCCTGTACGTGATCCACAACCAGCACCAGGGCATCGGCGGTTATCCGCTGGGCGCCCTGGAGCAGACCCTGGTGCTGATGTCCGGTGGCTTCGACTCCACCGTGGCGGCCTACCAGATGATGCGCCGTGGCCTGATGACCCACTTCTGCTTCTTCAACCTCGGTGGCCGTGCCCACGAGCTGGGCGTGATGGAAGTGGCCCACTACCTGTGGAAGAAGTTCGGCAGCAGCCAGCGCGTGCTGTTCATCAGCGTGCCATTCGAGGAAGTGGTCGGCGAGATCCTCAACAAGGTCGACAACAGCTACATGGGCGTGACCCTCAAGCGCATGATGCTGCGCGGTGCCGCACACATGGCCGACCGCCTGGAGATCGACGCGCTGGTCACCGGCGAGGCGATTTCCCAGGTGTCCAGCCAGACCCTGCCGAATCTGTCGATCATCGACTCGGCCACCGACAAGCTGGTGCTGCGCCCGTTGCTGGCCAGCCACAAGCAGGACATCATCGACCAGGCCACCGCAATCGGCACTGCCGATTTTGCCAAGCACATGCCGGAGTACTGTGGCGTGATCTCGGTGAACCCGACTACCCATGCCAAGCGTCATCGCATGGAGCACGAAGAAAAGCAGTTCGACATGGCCGTGCTGGAGCGCGCCCTGGAGCGTGCCAGGTTCATCTCCATCGACCACGTGATCGACGAGCTTGGCAAGGACATCGAAGTCGAGGAAGTGGCCGAGGCGCTGCCGGGCCAGATCGTCATCGACATTCGTCACCCCGATGCCCAGGAAGACGAACCTCTGGCGCTGGAGGGTATCGAAGTCCAGGCCATGCCGTTCTATGCGATCAACAGCAAGTTCAAGCACCTGGACCCTACGCGCCAGTACTTGCTGTATTGCGACAAAGGTGTGATGAGCCGTCTGCACGCACACCACCTGCTCAGTGAGGGACATGCCAATGTGCGTGTTTATCGTCCGACATAAGACGCCAGGGCTGTATGGCGGCAGCATCCGCCATCGCCCTCCCGACCATCGGGCCCGCTGAGCCTCAAACCGTACATATTCGCCGCCTACACTGGCGGCAACCGAATCCTCTGATCGAGATACAGTTGTGATCGAAAATCTGCGTAACATCGCCATCATCGCCCACGTTGACCATGGTAAAACCACCCTGGTCGACAAACTCCTGCGCCAGTCCGGCACCCTGGAGCGTAACGAGCTCAACGACGAGCGCGTGATGGACTCCAACGACCAGGAAAAAGAGCGCGGCATTACCATTCTGGCGAAAAACACCGCCATCAACTGGAACGGCTACCACATCAACATCGTCGACACCCCCGGCCACGCCGACTTCGGTGGCGAGGTTGAGCGTGTAATGTCGATGGTCGACTCCGTGCTGCTGCTGGTCGATGCCCAGGACGGCCCGATGCCGCAAACCCGCTTCGTGACCAAGAAGGCGTTTGAAGCCGGCCTGAAGCCGATCGTCGTGATCAACAAGGTTGACCGCCCGGGCGCGCGTCCTGACTGGGTTCTGGACCAGATCTTCGACCTGTTCGACAACCTCGGTGCCACCGACGACCAGCTGGACTTCCAGGTGGTCTACGCCTCGGCCCTGAACGGCATCGCCGGTCTGGACCACACCGACATGGCCGAAGACATGACCCCGCTGTACCAGTCGATCGTCGACAACGTACCGGCGCCGAACGTTGACGTCGATGGCCCGTTCCAGATGCAGATCTCCGCGCTGGACTACAACAGCTTCCTCGGTGTTATCGGCGTTGGCCGTATCGCCCGTGGTCGCATCAAGCCGAACACCCCGGTTGTTGCCATCGACACCGAAGGCAAGAAGCGTAACGGCCGTATCCTCAAGCTGATGGGCCACCACGGCCTGCACCGCGTCGACGTTGAAGAAGCCCAGGCTGGCGACATCGTCTGCATCAGCGGTTTCGACGAGCTGTTCATCTCCGACACCCTGTGCGACATGAACCACGTCGAAGCGATGAAGCCGCTGACCGTTGACGAGCCGACCGTATCGATGACCTTCCAGGTCAACGACTCGCCGTTCTGCGGCAAGGAAGGCAAGTTCGTCACCAGCCGTAACATCAAGGAACGTCTGGACAAAGAGCTGCTGTACAACGTTGCACTGCGCGTTGAAGAAGGCGACTCGGCTGACAAGTTCAAGGTTTCCGGCCGTGGTGAGCTGCACCTGTCGGTTCTGATCGAAACCATGCGTCGTGAAGGCTTCGAGATGGCTGTAGGCCGCCCTGAAGTGATCATCCGCGAAGTCAACGGCGTGAAGCAGGAGCCGTTCGAGAACGTCACCATCGACATCCCTGAAGAATCCCAGGGCAAGGTCATGGAAGAAATGGGCCTGCGTAAAGGCGACCTGACCAACATGGCGCCGGATGGCAAGGGCCGTGTACGTCTGGAGTACAACGTACCTGCTCGCGGTCTGATCGGTTTCCGTAACCAGTTCCTGACCCTGACCAACGGTGCCGGCATCCTGACCTCGATCTTCGATCGCTACGACACCATGAAAGCTGGCCAGATGTCCGGCCGCCTGAACGGTGTTCTGGTTTCGATCGAGACCGGCAAGGCGCTGACCTACTCGCTGGAAACCCTGCAGGCTCGTGGCAAGCTGTTCATCGAGCACGGCCAGGACATCTACAACGGTCAGATCATCGGTCTGAACAGCCGTGACAACGACCTGGGCGTGAACCCGACCAAAGGCAAGAAGCTCGACAACATGCGTGCTTCGGGCAAAGACGAAGTCATCGCCCTGGTACCGCCGGTTCGCCACACCCTGGAACAGGCCCTGGAATTCATCCAGGACGACGAGCTGTGCGAAGTGACTCCGAAGTCGATCCGCCTGCGCAAGAAGATCCTGGACGAAGGCGAGCGTACCCGCGCTGCCAAGAAAGCCAAGGCTTGATCGTCTAGCTTGAGCTGAAACGAAAACGCCCCCGGTCGAAAGGCCGGGGGCGTTTTTTTATGTCCAATTCTGAGTGAAGCCAAGGGCAGAGGCTGCCTGCGGTCTCTCACGCACACGTGCCTTTGTCATGGTAAATGCTTGGGGTCTGGCAGGACTTCAGGTGGGTGTCAGGCTGAAAAAAGTATGTTTGAGGTGAAGAAAATGGGAGCTCGTTATGGCGACTAAATCTTTTATCACATCAAGGCTATGGTAAAGGTCACCGGCTGAGCGGCTGTTTCCCTGTGTGAGAATATCTAAAGATGTCTTAACTTTCAGTCTCCAATCGCTATGTTGAGATCAGGAGAATGAAGTAATGGTAGGTTTGACTGCTTGTAAAGATATCTGTGTGATTGATGATGGAATAACGGACGAAGAGCACACGAAAATATTGAGGCTTCTTACTGGCTCGCTCTGGCGTTATGGCTGGCCCTATCCTTATGCTCCCCTTGATCGTCCATGTTGGCACAGTTTTATCGCTGGCACTCGTAGAAATGAATTGGAAGACTGTGAACAAGAACTGCGAGAGCGACCGGACTGGGCTTTTCTGGCGAATATCTGGGCGCGTATCAAGGCTGCGCATATGCCTTCGGCGACCCTGTTAGGGGTATACGCCAATGGTCAAACAAGCAGCCAGGATGGTCCTATTCATCGTGACAATACAGCCGAGGCGCCGGGAAAAACTATAATGCTGTTTTGCAGCGAGTACTGGGCCACCTGCTGGGGTGGTGAGCTTGTATTCTACGACGCTGACAAAGAAAGTATTGTGCTGTCTGTACAGCCTAAGCCGAGGCGGATTGTCATCTTCAATGGGGAAGTGCCACATGGTGCTCGGGCGCCAGGTGTGAGTTGTAATCGGCTGCGTATGAGCATCGCCTTCAAGACATTGATCAGGGAGTAGCGAAAGATGACCAAAACACTTGAGATTATCTTGGGCTACGTTGAGAAACCGGTAGCGGTGGGGGCGGCATCTACTTCCCTGACGGATCATTATAACAGCGACAAGTCAGGGTTCGCTCTAGTGAATCAGGGTGCCCAAACCGGAGCTGCAGTCGCCGGGATCACGTCAATAGTAAAACTGACTGCGGGTTTTACACCATTCCTCAATATCAAGGTGAATACGCTTGCTGCGACTACAGTATTTCTAAAAATTACTGCTAAGTACAAGACCGACCAGGAATTTGAAAAAGGTGACGTCCTGAGCCTGGTTGGAAATGTTGCAGGGATTGTCGGCAGTATAAGCTTGCTTGCTGGGGCTGGCACTCCCGCGGTCATTTTCACTGCTGTAGGCGTTGGGGCTAATGCCTTGGGGATACTCAATTCCGATGCGGCATCAAATTTGTATCATTCTTTTATCGCACCTGTAGTGCAAAAACATTTCGTTGCAAATACAAATGCCACCTACCCTGATTACTGGGTGGCGCCGGACTTGGCCCTTGCATCGCTCGCCCAAATCAGCGCAATCTATGCGGGCCGAGTTGCGGTAACCCAGTGGAACCCGGATACGCAAGGCGTGGTGCTTGGAAGCAACCTTTCTCACCTGTACGGAATATCTGGCGGCGGCGACGGCGGCGGGGGTGGCTATATTGAGCCGGACTTCGGTGGCGGGCCTATGGTATTCCCATTGCCGGAACCCCCCAGGTGGAATATTGATATAGGTCCTATAGAGATCATCCCGCCTGGCGGGGGCTTAGGTGGAGTTGATAGGTATCATTAAAGATTTTTAGGTGATTTTTACTTTTAAAATAGCAGGAGGGACGTGTGCAGTCTTTTTCTGGATTCATCAAATTGCTCAGAATGTCCCCTCCTTTGAAGCGTGCTCAATTGCTTGCGATTGTCGTGATTACGATGCTTGCAGGTGTTGCATTTTTTTTCAGTCAGCTGAAAGTATATAAGGCTCCTGATTTTTCTAGGCTGCTAGTTGTCGAGGGGCGAGTATCCGGTTATCCAGATGTTTGGGAGGGTAACCGTTCGCTAGTACATTTTTCCGTAGCATATAAGCTTGATGGAAAGCGGGAGGGCAAACCTGTCTATACTTACCGAGAGTTGTATGAGGCATCGGGGCTTCGTATCAATACGAAGGTTATTCTTACAGTGGAACGTGGGGGTGACGGTAGCACCGTGCGTGAACTCGCCACGTTGGACGGGAAAATACTCTATGACGATCGTCTCAATCAACAGGTCGTGGTTTGGAACAATGAATCGATAATGTCCACGGTCGTGTTGGGTGCCTTGGCATCAATAGTGACCGCCATAGCCGCAATCGTTATGGTTGTACTTCATCTGCGCGACCTTGCTCGGCAGGGTTGATATAGAAATAGAGCTATTCCCATTTTGCTCGTTCGAGTCAAAAACGCCCTCGCACGCATCGCCGGAGGCGTTTTTGTTCGTCTGACGCAGGTTTTTTTGTAGGTGATATCTCAAGATGATGTAGGTTACATCTTTCACGGCCTTTTGCGACTTGTGCGCACTTGTTGTGATGCCTAGCGTGAAGTGCTTTCTCGAAGCAGGAAGCATTCACATGAATTACCGTTTAGCGCTGGCCATCCCCTGCCTGATGGCTGGCTTGCAGGCTTGCACCATGCAGGACTGCGCCAGCCTGCGTCCGCAGGATGTTGTCCAGTGCCATATTGGCAAGGTGCGTCAGGCACCCTTGGAAGCCGTATTGCTCGAGCAAACCTCCGAGCCTGGTTATGTGTTCCGTCGCTTGCAGATGGTTTCCCAGGTTTGGGAGCCAGCGCCGGTGGTTGAGCCGCGCCGCTGGGAGCATGATGTCGAGCTGCATATCCCGCACAATGCCGTGCCCGGCAAAGCCCTGCTGGTGGTGAACAACGGTGTACGGTTCGGGCCGGCGCAAACTCCTGACTATACCCGCGAGGCATTACGCGAAGTCGCCCTCAAGGCACGGATGGCCGTGGTCATGATCAGCGATGTGCCCAATCAGTACGTGACCTTCAACGATAACGAGAAGCCCTTGCGCGAGGATGACGCCGTGGCCCATACCTGGGCTCATGCGCTACGCAGCGCCGCGCCGGAATTGCCACTGCACGTGCCGATGGCCGCGGCAGCGAGCCGGGCGATGGATCTGGCCGAGCAAGAGTTGGCAAGGCAAGGGCTCACGGTGGACCGCTTCATTATCACGGGTGCCTCCAAGCGCGGCTGGGGCGCATGGCTCACGGCATTGGCCGATGAGCGGGTGATGGCCATCGTGCCCAGTGTGATCGACGTCGCGGATACTTCGGACATGCTGGCCGGATTGCGCAAGCGTTATGGTGGTCACTGGCCCTTGGCGCTGGGTTCCTACCAGCAGGCTGGTGTCCTGCAGCAGCTGGGCACCCCGGCATTTGAGCGGCTGATGGCGATGATGGACCCGATGCAGTACCTGAACGAGAAAAGGCAGCGTCTGGCCATTCCCAAGTACCTGGTGTCCGCCAGTGGTGACGATTTCTTCGCCCCTGACCCGGTCACCGATTATCAGCAGCGCCTGCCGGGCCAGACCAGCCTCAGGGTATTGCCGAACTCTGACCATGGCGGGGTGCGTCAAGCGGTAGTCAGTACCTTGGTACCTGCGGTGACGCGCTTGCGCGATGGGGCCCCTCTGCCAAGCGTGCAGGTGTCGCCGAACGGGCAAGGCGGGCAGATGACCGTCGAATTCTCCGAGCCGCCAGTGGCGGTTAAGGTCTGGACGGCGAGCAACAGCCAGGACCGTGACTTCCGCTATGCCTGTGGGGTGCGCTACCAGGCCGAGACACTCGCGCCTGTGCAGCAGTTTACCCTGCAACGCACGGCACCGGCGGCAGGCTGGCAGGCGCAGTTCGTCGAGGCGAAATTCGCTGACGGCTTCATCGCAACCAGCTCGGTCAGTGTGCTGCCGCACACCTATCCTGAACATCCGCCGATGGACCAGGGTGGTTCGTGCAGAAGCTTCCCTGCAGGTGGGAGATGAAAGGTTGACCTAGCGTGAGGCCACCTTTGGCTTGTAAGCACAATAACCTGGCCTCGGCCCGACCTTGGGGTGGTTGCGGCAGGTGTCCGGCCGCTTGTCATAAATGGTGCACAGCCGGCTTTTACGATCCAGGTACAGGCAGTCATCATTGCTCATCCGGGTCAGGGTGAAGATCCCCGACTTCTGGTTGAAGCGTTCGATGATGCCGTCCTTCTGCAGGCGCTTGGCGATGTTCTTCGGCGGTTCGTCTTTCTCGAACTCGTCGACCACGCCGATACGGATCAGATCCTTGATCTTCACCTCCACCGGCAGGGTGCAGCAGGTCGAATGGCAGCCATGGCACATGTTGCTGGTGTAGCGCTGCCAGGTCTCCAGGCGGTCGACTTCGGCCGCGGCGATCAGGGTCGTTTTCATCGTTATAGGGGTGTATCACGGTCTTGGGGCGCGCGATCATACCGGAATTGTTCAATTTATGAACAACCTTTTGCCGGAATCGCAGAGTGGGCATGAAAACTGCGAACGGTAACTGTCACTCCCTGTCGAAGGGGCTAGGCTCAACAGTCTCCCTCCGCTTTCGTCAACTTGCCAGAGGATGCCGCATGTCCCAGGAACCCAAAGCACGTGACGCCGAGGTGGCCGAATTTCGCGCCGCTGTATTGAAGAAGCTGACCTACGCGGTCGGCAAGGACCCGGAGCACGCCTTCGACCACGACTGGTTCGAAGCCATTGCCCTGGCCGCGCGCGATCACATGGTCGATCACTGGATGGACCACACCCGCCAGGCTTATCGCCGAAGCCAGAAGCGGGTCTATTACCTTTCCCTCGAATTCCTCATCGGTCGCCTGCTGTACGACAGCCTGAGCAACCTGGGCCTGCTCGATATTGCCCGCGAAGCGCTGGAAGGGCTGGACGTGGACCTGGAGCGCATCCGCCTGCTCGAACCCGATGCTGCGTTGGGCAACGGTGGCCTGGGCCGCCTGGCGGCGTGCTTCATGGAGAGCATGTCGACCCTGGGCATCGCCGCCCACGGCTATGGCATCCGCTACGAACACGGGCTGTTCCGCCAGGCCATGGTCGATGGCTGGCAGCAGGAGCAGACCGAGAACTGGCTGGATTTCGGCAACCCCTGGGAGTTCGAGCGCGCCGAGGTGATCTACCCGATCAGCTTTGGTGGCAGCGTCGAAACGGTGCACGACACCCATGGCCAGCAGCGCCAGGTGTGGTGGCCGGGCGAGACCGTGCGGGCGGTGGCCTATGACACCCCGGTGGTCGGTTGGCGCGGGGCCAGCGTCAACACCTTGCGCCTGTGGCGTGCGCGGGCGCTGGAGGAGCTGCACCTGGAGCGCTTCAACGCCGGCGACCACCTGGGCGCGGTGGCCGAGGTGGCACGGGCCGAAAGCATTTCGCGGGTGCTGTACCCGGCCGACAGCACCGAGGCTGGCCAGGAGCTGCGCTTGCGCCAGGAATACTTCTTCGTCTCGGCCTCGCTGCAGGACCTGCTGCGCCGCCACCTGAACATGCACGACAACCTGCTCAACCTGCCGGACGCGGCGGCCATCCAGCTCAACGACACCCACCCGTCGATCGCCGTCGCCGAGCTGATGCGCCTGCTGGTCGACCAGCATGAAATCCCCTGGGATACCGCCTGGGAGCTGACCGTCGGCACTTTGGCCTACACCAACCACACCTTGCTGCCCGAAGCCCTTGAAACCTGGCCGGTGGCGTTGATGGAACGCATGCTGCCGCGGCACATGCAGATCATCTACCTGATCAACGCCTACCACATCGACGCGCTGCGGGCGAAAGGCCTGCACGACTTCGACGTGCTGCGGGCGGTATCGCTGATCGAGGAGGACAACGGCCGCCGGGTGCGCATGGGCAACCTGGCGTTCCTCGGCTCGCACAGCGTCAACGGTGTGTCGGCGCTGCACAGCAAACTGATGAAAAGCACGGTGTTCGCCGAGCTGCACAAGCTCTACCCGCAACGGATCAACAACAAGACCAACGGCATTACCTTCCGCCGCTGGCTGTACCAGTCCAACCCGCAGTTGACCGCGATGCTGGTCGAGGCGCTGGGGCCGGAGCTGCTGGACGACCCCGAAGGGCGCCTGGCCGGCCTGGTGCCGTTCGCCGACAAGAGCGGCTTCCGCAAGCAGTTCGCTGCCCAGCGCCTGCACAGCAAGCGTGCCCTGGCCAGCATCATCCAGGACCGCCTGGGTGTCACGGTGAACCCCGAGGCGTTGTTCGATGTGCAGGTCAAGCGCATCCACGAGTACAAGCGCCAGTTACTTAACCTGCTGCATACCGTGGCGCTGTACCAGGCCATGCGCAACGACCCCGGTACCGACTGGGTGCCGCGGGTGAAGATTTTTGCCGGCAAGGCCGCGGCCAGTTACCACCAGGCCAAGCTGATCATCAAGCTGGCCAACGACATCGCCCGGGTGGTGAACAACGACCCGACCGTGCGTGGCCTGTTGAAGGTGGTGTTCCTGCCCAACTACAACGTCAGCCTGGCCGAAAGCATCATCCCGGCGGCGGACCTTTCCGAGCAGATTTCCACCGCCGGTTACGAAGCCTCCGGTACCAGCAACATGAAGTTCGGCCTGAACGGCGCGCTGACCATCGGCACCCTGGATGGCGCCAACGTGGAGATGTGCGAGCAGGTGGGCGCCGACAACATGTTCATCTTCGGCCTTACCGCGCAGCAGGTGGAAGCCCGGCGGCGTGCCGGGGACTTCGGTGCCAGTGCGGCGATTGCCGCGTCCAGCCGCCTGAGCGACGTGCTGCAGGCCATTCGCAGCGGGGTGTTCTCGCCGGACGACCCGTCGCGCTACAGCGCGTTGATCGATGGGCTGGTGGGCCATGACCGCTTCCTGGTGTGTGCCGATTTCGACGCTTACTGGGATGCCCAGCGGCGGGTCGAGGAACTGTGGCACACGCCGCAGGAGTGGTGGCGCATGGCGGTGCTGAACACTGCGCGGATGGGCTGGTTCTCGTCGGACCGGACCATTCGGGAGTATGCCAGCGAGATCTGGAAGGCTTTGGATTGAGGTAAGCCTGCCCTGGCCTCTTCGCGGGTAAACCCGCTCCCACAGGAATTGCACAGCCTCGGAAACCTGTGCAGTCCCTGTGGGAGCGGGTTTACCCGCGAAGAGGCCTACAACCAGACCACCGGCCTGGCGCACGCTGAACTACCGACCTATTGTGCCGTCTGAGAGCCGTGGCGAGTCTCATCACTCGCTAGCCCGCAACTCTCCCTGTAAACTGCGTGGGTTTTTCATCCCCCAATCCTTTCGGAGCCATACATGTCCCGCGTTACCCTGAGTCGCTATCTGATTGAGCAGACCCGCAGCAACAATACCCCTGCCGATCTGCGCTTCCTGATCGAAGTGGTGGCGCGTGCGTGCAAGGAAATCAGCCATCACGTGTCCAAAGGCGCCCTCGGCGGTGTGCTGGGCAGCATGGGCACTGAAAACGTGCAGGGCGAAGTCCAGAAGAAACTGGACGTGATTTCCAACGATATCCTGCTGGAAGCCAACGAATGGGGCGGCCACCTGGCTGGCATGGCCTCCGAAGAAATGGACAACGCCTACCAGATTCCGGGCAAGTACCCGAAAGGCGCCTACCTGCTGGTCTTCGACCCGCTGGACGGCTCGTCCAACATCGACGTCAACGTTTCGGTCGGTACCATCTTCTCGGTACTGCGTTGCCCTAACGAGTATCTGAGCCAGAACGAAACCCTGAACGAAAATGCCTTCCTGCAGCCAGGCACCCAGCAGGTCGCCGCCGGTTACGCCATCTATGGCCCGCAGACCATGCTGATCCTGACCCTGGGCAACGGCGTCAAGGGCTTCACCCTGGACCGCGAACTGGGCAGCTTCGTCCTCACCCACGAAAACATCCGCGTGCCGGAAAGCACCGCCGAGTTCGCCATCAACATGTCCAACCAGCGCCACTGGGAAGCCCCGGTTCAGCGTTACGTGGGCGAGCTGCTGGCAGGCGAGACCGGCCCGCTGAAGAAGAACTACAACATGCGCTGGATCGCCTCGATGGTGGCCGACGTGCACCGCATCCTGACCCGTGGCGGCCTGTTCATGTACCCACGTGACGCCCGCGAGCCGAGCAAGCCGGGCAAGCTGCGCCTGATGTACGAAGCCAACCCGATGTCGTTCATCATCGAACAGGCTGGCGGCGCCTCCACCAACGGTTACGATCGCATCCTCGACATCAAGCCGGAAAGCCTGCACCAGCGTGTGTCGGTAATCCTCGGCTCGAAGGAAGAGGTCGAGCGCGTCACCGCCTACCACAAGGAGTAAGTCATGCTCGCACCTTGGCAGCCGTTGCTGGAGTGGTGGTTCGGTTGGGGCACCAGTCCCCAGGCCGTGGCTGACGAGAAGAGCACGCTGTGGTTCGGCAAGCATCACGATGCCGAGGCCCATGCGCTGTTTGGCGAGCTGGTCGAGCACGCCCTGGCGGGTGGGCTCGACGAGTGGCAGCAAAGCCCGCAGGGCTGGCTGGGCCTGCTGATCCTGCTGGACCAGCTGCCACGCATGATCTACCGCGACACGCCGCGCGCCTTCGAGGGCGACCGGCGTGCCCAGGTGGTGGCGATGCAGGGTTTGCAGAAGAACTGGGATTACCAGTTGCTGCCGATCCAGCGGGTGTTCGTGCTGCTGGTGCTGGAGCATGCCGAAGTGCTTGACTGGCAGAACCTGTGCGTCGAGCGCTACCAGTTGCTGCTGGACGAGCAGCCCGAAGCCAACCGCCGGCTGTTCGAAGGCTTCCTCGACTATGCCGAGCAGCACCAACGGGTGATTGCCCGGTTTGGGCGCTTTCCGCACCGCAACCTGGTGCTGGAGCGGCCGAGCACCAGTGAAGAAATGGACTTTTTGCTGGAGCCAGGCTCCAGATTCTGAGGTTTTGTGGTCTGCTGCGCAGGCCATCGCGACGCAAGGCCGCCCCTGCACGGGGCGGCCTTTTTGTTTGGTCGGGATACTCCTTTGTGATTAATCGCACAGTAGTGGCCATCCGACCAATGGCGTAGGGGTAGAGGAGGGAGGGCAGGGAACCTGGGAGGGTTTTTATCGTCGAAGGTCACTACAGGCCACTCGCCTGTATCCCCTCTTCAGGAGTGTCCTTCATGTCGTTGCGTTCCCTCGCCCTGTTGTCGCTGTGCGTCGTCCTGACTGCCTGCAGCAAGATCAACCAGGAAAACTATTCCAAGATCAAGGCCGGTATGAACAAGGCCGAGGTCGAGCAGTTGCTCGGCACGCCGACCGAGTGCTCTGGCGCACTGGGCATGAGCAGCTGCACCTGGGGGGACGAGAAGAGCTTCATCAGCGTGCAGTACGCTGCAGACAAGGTACTGATGTATTCAGGGCAGGGTCTCAAATGAGGCGTCTGTATCTGCTGATGGGGGTATGCCTGGCGTTGCTGCTTGGTGGTTGTGCCGGCTCCGTGCACGATCCGCTGGCGCCGAAGACCGCTGGCCACATCGACCTCAAGCGCTACCAGGGCAAATGGTACGAGCTGGCGCGCCTGCCCATGCGCTACCAGACCGGCTGCGAACAGTCCGAGGCGCATTACAACCTCAAACTGGATGGTAGCCTCGGCGTGCTCAACCGCTGCCGTACCATGGGTGACGAATGGCTGCGCGCCGAAGGGCATGCGAGCATCCAGGAGCCGGGGCACACTGACAAGTTGTGGGTCGAGTTCGACAACTGGTTCACCAAGCTGGTGCCAGGTGTGGCCAGGGGCGAGTACTGGATTCTGTATGTGGATGAACGCTACCGCACGGCGGTGGTCGGCAGCCCGGATCGCAAGCACTTGTGGATCCTTTCGCGTACGCCGACGCTACCGGCCTGGGAGCGCGAGAACCTGATGTCCAGAGCACGGCAACAGGGGTATGACACCAGCCGCCTGATCTGGCGCGCGTCGGACCAGCAGATCGTCAAGAGGCACTGAGGTTCAGAGTGGTTGTGGGTGTGGGCCTACCCGCAACCGCGATGTATGGCACCGGCTTCGCCGGTGTTCGCGGGTAAACCCGCTCCCACAGGTACTGCACCGCATCTGAGTTCAGCGCCTCACCTGTGGGAGCGGGTTCACACGCGAATGCGAGAGAACTGCCGGTAGATCAGCCCAAAAGCTGCCGCAGTACCTCGGCAAACGCCAACCGGCTTTCCTCTTCCTGCGCATGCCGCCCCTGGCGCACCACCCACTGCCCATTCACCATCACATCCCGCACCTGGCGATCGCCCCCGGCAAACAGCCAGCGGTTGAGAATGGCATCTCCGTCCGCCATGGCGATGTAAGGGTCCTGCCCGTCGAGCACCAGCCAGTCGGCGCGCTTGCCCACAGCCAGCTCCCCGACCGCCTGCCCCAGCGCCTGTGCACCGCCCGCCAGCGCAGCGTCATACAGCGTGCGCCCGACCATCGGCTGGTCGCCGCGATACAGGCGGTTACGCCGCTGGTCGCGCAGCCGCTGGCCATATTCCAGCCAGCGCAGCTCCTCCACCACGCTCAGCGACACATGGCTGTCCGAACCAATGCCCATCCGCCCACCCTGTGCCAGGTAGTCCACTGCCGGGAAAATCCCGTCGCCCAGATTGGCCTCGGTGGTCAGGCACAGCCCGGCTACCGCGCCGCTGCGAGCCATGGCCGTAACTTCATCCGGCTCGGCATGGGTGGCATGCACCAGGCACCAGCGTGGGTCCACGTCCACATGTTCGTATAGCCACTGCAACGGGCGCAGGCCGCTCCAGGCCAGGCAGTCGTCGACTTCCTTCTGCTGCTCGGCGATATGGATATGCACCGGGCATTGCTTGTCGCTGGCTGCCAGCACCTCGGCGATCTGCCCGGGCGTCACCGCCCGCAGCGAATGGAAGCACAATCCCAGTTGCTGTGCGGGTTGTGCGGCCAGCAGCGGGGCCAGTTGCGCTTGCAGTTGCAGGTATTGCTCGGTGGAGTTGATGAAGCGCCGTTGCCCGTCATTCGGGGCCTGGCCGCCGAAGCCTGAATGGCTGTACAGCACCGGCAGCAAGGTCAGGCCAATGCCACTGTCGGCTGCGGCTGCGCTGATGCGGCGGGACAGTTCGGCCGGGTCGGCATAGGTCTTGCCGGCCTGGTCGTGGTGCACGTAGTGGAATTCGGCGACCGAGGTATAGCCGGCCTTGAGCATCTCGATGTACAGCTGGCGGGCGATGACCTGCAGCTGCTCCGGGCTGATCTGGCCGACCAGGCGGTACATCAGGTCGCGCCAGGTCCAGAAACTGTCATTGGGGTTGCCGGCGACCTCCGCCAGCCCTGCCATGGCGCGCTGGAAGGCATGCGAGTGCAGGTTGGGCATGCCGGGCAGCAGCGGGCCGGCCAGCCGCTCGGCGCCCTCGGCCGAGGCGCCCGGCTCGATGCGGGCCACGTGGCCATCGCGGGTGACCTCGATACGGACATGGCTGGCCCAGCCCGTGGGCAGCAGGGCGCGTTCGGCAAAGTAGGCGGACATCGGTGAAAATCCTGTTATTGTTAACTTGTATATACATATACAGGCGTTTGCCTGCCGGGTAAACTGCGGCAAGCTACCGCTCATTCCATTTGCACAAGGATCCAACGCCGTGCCGACACCTCCTGTCTCCGCGCTGGTTGCCCAGATGGGCGAGGGCCCGGCGCCGCTGTACGCCCGGGTCAAACAGATGATCATCCAGCAGATCGACAATGGCAGCTGGCCACCGCATCACCGGGTACCCTCGGAGAGCGAACTGGTCAGCGAGCTGGGCTTCAGCCGCATGACCATCAACCGCGCCCTGCGCGAACTCACCGCCGAAGGCCTGCTGGTGCGCATGCAAGGGGTCGGTACCTTCGTGGCCGAGCCCAAGGGGCGTTCGGCGCTGTTCGAGGTCAACAACATCGCCGACGAAATTGCCGCGCGTGGCCACCAGCATAGCTGCCAGGTGATCACCCTCACCGAGGAAGCGGCCGGTTCCGAGCGGGCCCTGGCCCTGGACATGCGTGAAGGCCAGCGGGTGTTCCACTCGCTGATCGTGCATTTCGAGAATGGCGTGCCGGTGCAGATCGAGGACCGCTACGTCAATGCGGCGATTGCCCCCGAGTACCTCAAGCAGGACTTCACCCGGCAGACGCCTTACGCCTATCTGTCGCAGGTGGCGCCGCTGACCGAGGGTGAGCACGTGGTCGAGGCGATCCTGGCCGAGCCGGAAGAATGCCGCCTGTTGCAGATCGAGCGGGGCGAGCCCTGCCTGCTTATCCGCCGTCGCACCTGGTCCGGCCGCCAGCCGGTGACCGCCGCGCGGCTGATCCACCCCGGTTCCCGTCATCGCCTGGAAGGACGTTTCAGTAAATGAGTCAGCTGCAGTTGTTGCGTGCGCAGGACTACCCGCGCATGCCGTGGAAGAACGGTGGCGGTTTCACCGAAGAAATTACCCGCGACAGTGGCGAGGGCCTGGACGGCTTTGGCTGGCGCCTGTCGATTGCCGATATCGAGGAGTCCGGCGGCTTTTCCACCTTCGCCGGCTACCAGCGGATCATCACCGTGCTGCAGGGCGACGGTATGCGCCTGCTGGTCGACGGCCAGGCCAGCCGGCCGTTGCTGCCGTTCGATGCCTTTGCCTTCAGCGGCGAGAGCCAGGTCAGCTGCAAGCTGCTGGGCGGGGCGATCCGCGATTTCAACCTGATCTATGCACCGCAGCGCTACCGGGCGCGGTTGCAGTGGTTCGATGGCACCAGCCGCTTGTACAGCTCGGCGTCGACGGTGTTGCTGTTCGCAGCCAGCAGCCAGGTCGAGGTTGGCATCGCCGGGCGTGAGACGCAGCGGTTGGGGTTGTATGACTGCTTGCGGCTGGAGGGCAATGACCAGTTGCTGGGGCTGGATGTGCAGGGGCGCTGCTGCCTGATCGAACTCATTCCAAGTTGAGATAGCCGGGGCTGCTGCGCAGCCCTTCGCGGGCTTGCCCGCTCCCACAGGTACAGCGCAAGCCTTGAAGGCTGTGAAGCGCTCTGTGGGAGCGGGCAAGCCCGCGAAGGGCCGCGCAGCGGCCCCGGCTTTTTTGCCGCTCAGCGGAAAGGTCCGATTATTTTGGTTGTCCATGCTTGTACATACAAGTAAAGATGTGTTTGTATATCTACCACGACATACCCGCCCGCGGACGACCGTAGAGGACCTTTCCCGTGACCGACAACAACAAATACCGTGACGTTGAGATCCGTGCCCCACGTGGCAACAAGCTGACTGCCAAAAGCTGGCTGACCGAAGCGCCACTGCGCATGCTGATGAACAACCTCGATCCACAGGTCGCGGAAAACCCGAAAGAACTGGTGGTGTACGGCGGTATCGGCCGTGCCGCGCGCAACTGGGCCTGCTACGACAAGATCGTCGAGACCCTGACCCGCCTGGAAGACGACGAAACCCTGCTGGTACAGTCGGGCAAGCCGGTTGGCGTGTTCAAGACCCACAGCAACGCCCCGCGCGTGCTGATCGCCAACTCCAACCTGGTGCCGCACTGGGCCAACTGGGAACACTTCAACGAACTGGACGCCAAGGGCCTGGCCATGTACGGCCAGATGACCGCCGGCAGCTGGATCTACATCGGCAGCCAGGGCATCGTCCAGGGCACCTACGAAACCTTCGTCGAAGCCGGTCGCCAGCATTACGGCGGCAGCCTGAAAGGCAAGTGGGTACTGACCGCCGGCCTGGGTGGCATGGGCGGCGCGCAGCCTCTGGCCGCCACCCTGGCCGGTGCCTGCTCGCTGAACATCGAATGCCAGCAGAGCCGCATCGACTTCCGCCTGGAAACCCGCTACGTCGACGAGCAGGCCACTGACCTCGACGACGCCCTGGCACGCATCGCCAAGTACACCGCCGAAGGCAAGGCCATCTCCATTGCCCTGCACGGCAACGCTGCCGAAATCCTGCCAGAGCTGGTCAAGCGTGGCGTGCGCCCGGACATGGTCACCGACCAGACCAGCGCCCACGACCCACTGAACGGCTACCTGCCGGCCGGCTGGACCTGGGAACAATACCGCGACCGTGCGCAGACCGAACCGGCTGCCGTGGTCAAGGCCGCCAAGCAGTCGATGGCCGTACATGTTCAAGCCATGCTCGACTTCCAGAAGCAGGGTATCCCGACCTTCGACTACGGCAACAACATCCGCCAGATGGCCAAGGAAGAAGGCGTGACCAATGCCTTCGACTTCCCGGGCTTCGTGCCGGCCTACATCCGCCCGCTGTTCTGCCGTGGCATCGGCCCGTTCCGCTGGGCGGCGCTGTCCGGTGATGCCGAAGACATCTACAAGACCGACGCCAAGGTCAAGGAACTGATCCCCGACGACGCCCACCTGCACCGCTGGCTGGACATGGCCCGCGAGCGCATCAGCTTCCAGGGCCTGCCGGCACGTATCTGCTGGGTTGGCCTGGGCCTGCGCGCCAAGCTGGGCCTGGCGTTCAACGAAATGGTACGCAGCGGCGAGCTGTCGGCACCGATCGTGATCGGCCGTGACCACCTGGACTCCGGTTCGGTGTCCAGCCCCAACCGTGAAACCGAAGCCATGCGTGACGGCTCCGATGCCGTCTCCGACTGGCCGCTGCTCAACGCCCTGCTGAACACCGCCGGCGGTGCTACCTGGGTTTCGCTGCACCACGGTGGTGGCGTGGGCATGGGCTTCTCCCAGCACTCGGGCATGGTCATCGTCTGCGACGGTACCGATGAAGCCGCCGCGCGTATCGCGCGCGTGCTGACCAACGACCCAGGGACCGGTGTAATGCGTCATGCCGATGCCGGTTACGACATCGCCATCGACTGTGCCAAGGAGCAGGGCCTGGACCTGCCGATGATCACTGGCTGATCGCCACGCTTTGGATCGCACCCCACAAGGGTGATACTGAACAACAAGAAGGGGCGCGCAGGCACCAGAAAACGGGCCTGCGGCTCCACGCGATTGGAGTAGTGAAGTGACCGAATTGACCCTCAAGCCCGGCACCCTGACCCTGGCCCAGCTGCGCGCCATCCATGCCGCGCCCGTGCGCCTGCAACTGGACGCCAGCGCCGCGCCGGCCATCGACGCCAGCGTTGCCTGCGTCGAGCAGATCATTGCCGAAGACCGTACCGCCTACGGCATCAACACCGGTTTCGGCCTGCTGGCCTCGACCCGCATCGCCAGCCACGACCTGGAAAACCTGCAGCGCTCGCTGGTGCTGTCCCACGCCGCCGGTGTCGGCGCGCCGCTGGATGACGACCTGGTGCGGCTGATCATGGTGCTGAAGATCAACAGCCTCAGCCGTGGCTTCTCCGGCATCCGCCGCAAAGTCATCGACGCGCTGATCGCCCTGGTCAACGCCGAAGTGTACCCGCACATCCCGCTGAAGGGTTCGGTGGGCGCTTCCGGTGACCTCGCCCCGCTGGCGCACATGTCGCTGGTGCTGCTGGGTGAAGGCAAGGCCCGCTACAAGGGCCAGTGGCTGCCAGCCACCGAAGCCCTGGCTGTGGCCGGCCTCGAGCCGCTGACCCTGGCCGCCAAGGAGGGCCTGGCCCTGCTCAACGGTACCCAGGCGTCCACCGCCTATGCCCTGCGTGGCCTGTTCCAGGGCGAAGACCTGTACGCCGCCGCCATCGCCTGCGGCGGCCTGAGTGTCGAAGCCGCACTGGGCTCGCGCTCGCCGTTCGATGCGCGCATCCACGAAGTGCGCGGCCAGCGTGGCCAGATCGACACTGCTGCCTGCTTCCGTGACCTGCTGGGCGACTCCAGCGAAGTGTCGCTGTCGCACAAGAACTGCGACAAGGTCCAGGACCCGTACTCGCTGCGTTGCCAGCCGCAGGTCATGGGCGCCTGCCTGACCCAGCTGCGCCAGGCCGCCGAGGTACTGGGCATCGAAGCCAACGCCGTATCGGACAACCCACTGGTGTTCGCTGCCGAGGGTGACGTGATTTCCGGCGGCAACTTCCACGCCGAGCCGGTGGCCATGGCCGCCGACAATATCGCCCTGGCCATCGCCGAAATCGGTTCGCTCAGCGAGCGCCGTATCTCGCTGATGATGGACAAGCACATGTCCCAGCTGCCGCCGTTCCTGGTGGAAAACGGCGGGGTCAACTCCGGCTTCATGATCGCCCAGGTCACCGCTGCTGCCCTGGCCAGCGAGAACAAGGCCCTGTCGCACCCGCACAGCGTCGACAGCCTGCCAACTTCGGCCAACCAGGAAGACCACGTGTCGATGGCCCCGGCTGCCGGCAAGCGCCTGTGGGAAATGGCCGAAAACACCCGTGGCGTGCTGGCCATCGAATGGCTGGGCGCCTGCCAGGGCCTGGACCTGCGCAAGGGCCTGAAGACTTCCGCCAAGCTGGAGCAGGCGCGCCAGGCGCTGCGCAGCGAAGTGCCGCACTACGACCGTGACCGTTTCTTCGCGCCCGACATCGAAAAGGCCGTGGAACTGTTGGCCAAGGGTAGCCTGACCGGCCTGCTGCCGGCGGGTGTGCTGCCAAGCCTGTAATGCCCCTAGGGCCGCGTTGCGGCCCATCGCGAGCAAGCTCGCTCCTACAAAGGCAACGCATTCCCTTGTAGGAGCGAGCTTGCTCGCGATTGGGCAGCATGGCGGCCCCCTCGATCTCACGACCACAAAAACAATTCAAGGACGTGACATGCAACAAGCTCAAGGTCTCAAGCGCGGGCTGAGTGCCCGCCACATCCGTTTCATGGCCCTCGGTTCCGCCATCGGCACGGGCCTGTTCTACGGCTCCGCCTCGGCCATCCAGATGGCCGGCCCAGCCGTGCTGCTGGCCTACCTGATCGGTGGCGCCGCCGTGTACATGGTCATGCGCGCGCTCGGTGAAATGGCCGTGCACAACCCGGTTGCCGGCTCGTTCGGCCACTACGCCAGCACCTACCTCGGCCCCATGGCCGGCTTCATCCTCGGCTGGACCTACGCCTTCGAGATGGTCATCGTCGCCATCGCCGACGTTACCGCCTTCGGTATCTACATGGGCTTCTGGTTCCCGGAAGTGGCCCGCTGGATCTGGGTGCTGGGCATCGTCTTCCTGATCGGCGGCCTCAACCTGTGCAACGTCAAGGTCTTTGGCGAAATGGAATTCTGGCTGTCGCTGCTCAAGGTCGGCGCCATCGTGGCGATGATCCTGGCCGGCCTCGGCATCATGGCATTCGGCTTCAGCCAGGTTGGCACCGGGCAAGCCGTGGGTGTCAGCAACCTGTTCGACCACGGTGGCTTCATGCCCAATGGCGTGGGTGGCCTGATCGCCTCCTTTGCCGTGGTGATGTTCGCCTTCGGCGGCATCGAGATCATCGGCGTCACCGCCGGTGAGGCCAAGGACCCGCAGCGGGTCATCCCCAAGGCGATCAACGCCGTGCCGTTGCGCATCCTGCTGTTCTACGTGCTCACCCTGTTCGTGCTGATGTGCCTGTTCCCATGGCCACAAATCGGCAGCCAGGGCAGCCCGTTCGTGCAGATCTTCAGCAACCTGGGCATCGGTTCCGCCGCCGCCGTGCTGAACGTCGTGGTTATTTCCGCCGCGATCTCGGCCATCAACAGCGACATCTTCGGCGCCGGTCGCATGATGTACGGCCTCGCGCAGCAAGGCCATGCCCCGCGCGGCTTCAGCAAGCTGTCGAAGCACGGCGTGCCATGGATGACCGTGGTGGTGATGGGTGCTGCGCTGCTGATCGGTGTGCTGCTCAACTACCTGATCCCGGAGAACGTGTTCCTGCTGATCGCATCGATCGCCACCTTCGCCACCGTGTGGGTGTGGCTGATGATCCTGGTCACCCAGGTGGCCATGCGCCGCAGCATGAGCCGTGAACAGGTGGCCCAGTTGCAGTTCCCGGTACCGTTCTGGCCTTACGGCCCGGCCATGGCCATTGCGTTCATGGTGTTCATCTTTGGCGTGCTCGGTTACTTCCCGGATACCCAGGCGGCATTGCTTGTCGGCGTGGTCTGGGTGGTGTTCCTGGTGGCGTCCTACCTGCTGTGGTGCAAGCCGCGCGCAGGGCAGGGCCAGCCGGCAGCGCAACCGGCCGAGCTGCACCGCTAGTACAGGAGTAAATGTATGAGAACCGTCTGGCAGCACTGCCATGTGGCAACCATGGCCGAGGGCCGTTACTCGGCCATCGAGGACGCGGCCATTGTCACCAACGCCGGGCTGATCGAGTGGATCGGCCCACGCACCGAGCTGGCGTCGGTGGAGGCCGAGCGTACGGTGGACCTGGGCGGCGCCTGGGTCACCCCGGGGCTGATCGACTGCCACACCCATGCGGTGTTCGGTGGCAACCGCAGCGGTGAGTTCGAGCAGCGCCTGCAGGGCGTGAGCTATGCCGAAATCGCCGCACAGGGCGGTGGCATCGCCAGCACCGTGCGGGCCACCCGCGCGGCCAGCGAGGACGAGTTGTTCGCCAGTGCTCGCCAGCGGGTCCAGGCGCTGATGCGTGACGGCGTGACCACCATCGAGGTCAAGTCCGGCTACGGCCTGGACCTGGCCAACGAGCGCAAGATGCTGCGCGTGGCCCGGCGCCTGGCCGACGAGTTGCCGCTGGCGGTGCGCGCCACCTGCCTGGCCGCCCACGCCTTGCCGCCGGAGTACGCCGGCCGGGCTGACGACTACATCGCGCATATCTGCGACGAAATGTTGCCGGCCCTGGCCGCCGAAGGCCTGGTGGACGCCGTGGATGCCTTCTGCGAACACCTGGCATTCTCCCCGGCCCAGGTCGAGCGGCTGTTCATCAAGGCGCGCGAGCTGGGCCTGCCGGTCAAGTTGCACGCCGAGCAGTTGTCCTCGCTGCACGGTTCCAGCCTGGCGGCGCGCTACCAGGCGCTGTCAGCCGACCACCTGGAGTTCATGACCGAGGATGACGCCATTGCCATGGCAAACGCTGGCACGGTCGCCGTGCTGCTGCCGGGCGCGTTCTACTTCCTGCGCGAAACCCAGCTGCCGCCGATGGACGCGTTGCGCCGCCACGGCGTGAAGATCGCCCTGGCCAGCGACCTCAACCCCGGCACCTCGCCAGGGCTGTCGCTGCGTCTGATGCTGAACATGGGCTGCACCTGCTTCCGCATGACCCCAGAAGAAGCCTTGGCCGGTGTCACCGTGCACGCGGCCACGGCGCTGGGCCTGGGCGACAGCCATGGCTCGCTGGAAGTGGGCAAGGTCGCCGACTTCGTCGCCTGGCAGATCGAACGCCCAGCCGACCTGGCCTACTGGCTGGGCGGTGACCTGCCCAAGCGCGTGGTGCGCAAGGGCCACGAGATTTCCAACTGAGAGAGGCACGATGGACAAGGTACTGAGTTTTCACCAGGGCCGCCTGCCGCTGCTGATCAGCATGCCCCATGCCGGCCTGAAACTGTCGCCGGCTGTACGAGATGGCCTGGTCGACCAGGCGCGCAGCCTGCCGGATACCGACTGGCATATTCCACGGCTGTATGACTTTGCCCGCGAGATGGGCGCCAGTGTGGTGGCAGCGGAGTATTCGCGCTTCGTCATCGACCTGAACCGCCCGGATGACGACAAGCCGCTGTACGCCGGCGCCACCACTGGCCTGTACCCAGCCACGCTGTTCGATGGCGAGCCATTGTTCAAGGACGGGCTGGAGCCGACTGGCGAGGAACGCAAGCAGTATCTGGAGCAGATCTGGCGCCCCTACCACGACACGATTCGTCGCGAGCTGGCGCGGCTGCGCGAGCAGTTCGGCTACGCCCTGCTGTGGGACGCCCACTCGATCCGTTCGCTGATCCCGCACCTGTTCGACGGCAAGCTGCCAGACTTCAACCTGGGCACCTTCAACGGCGCCAGCTGCGACCCGGCTCTGGCCGAACAGCTGAATGGGGTCTGCGCCCAGGCCCAGGGCTACAGCCATGTGCTCAATGGCCGCTTCAAGGGCGGGCATATCACCCGGCATTATGGCGACCCGGCCAACCACATCCATGCGGTGCAGCTGGAGCTGGCGCAGAGCACCTACATGGAGGAAACCGAGCCGTTCGATTACCGCGAAGACCTGGCCCGGCCGACACAGGAGGTGTTGAAACAGCTTCTGCAGGCGCTGCTGGACTGGGGCGAGGCGCGTTACGCGCGGTGAAGCTCGCCAACGAGAATGGCGACGCGATGCAGGTCATGCGCGTCGCCAGTCACTGCGGGTCAGTTGGTGTTGATCTGCTTGATGGTGAGTTCGCGCAGTAGCTCCTGCTCTTCCTGATCCTTGTCATCCTGCAGGCCTTGCTGCAAGTTCAACTCGTCCTGAAGCGAGTGGTCCTTGCTGGCCAGCTCGAGCACGCGCAGGCGGAAACGGGCCTCTATTTCGGCGAAGCGGTCGGCATATTCGGTTCGCAGACGCATGCTCCAATCCGGATTCGCCAGCATGTAGTCGACCAGTGCATCGCTCAGTTCACTTTTGCGGACCTTTTCCAGCACGTTGGATAGCTCATCGCGCGCCAGGTTCGCAGCCCCTCGAAAACGCATGCTGTCGGCGATCGGCAGGTCCAGTTCCCTGGCCAGTTCGCGACGGTAGGCCAGGCGCACCGAGACCCGGTCACCCGTGCCAGTCCGTTGGTTGGCCAGTAACTCCAGCCGTTCGATCCGGAAAAGCTGCAACAGGCGATGTCGCAGTGCTTGCAGGGTATCGCCGGCGTCGATCAACAGGCGTTGGCTCATCAGGTACAGTTCAATGTTGTTGAACTCCTGCAGCGCGCCATCATGGCAGGTCTGCGAGCCGGTTTCCGGGTCTGGCAACGCTGCTGCGGCGATGCTCTCCATGATCGGTCGTTCGGATTCGTTGCTTGCAGCCACCACCAGCATCATGCGTACCCGTTCGCAGAAGGTGGTTCGCGTATTCGGGTCAACGTATGGGGCGGCATTGTGCAAACGGCCCACCAGACGCAACAGGTCACTGCCTTCCAGTTGTTCCCAACAGTCCTGCAGCGCCTCGTTCTGCGCCTCGCTGCCCAGCATCCAGTCCTCCAGCCTGGGCGTATCGTCGCCCAGCAGGGGGAAGTGAGGGTGGTCGAGTGACCCTTCGCTCGAAGAATCGACGGCCATCAGGTTGCCCGGAATATCCAGGGCAAAGGAATAGCTGTGCTGGCTGCTGTCCGAGAACGCGCGTACCCGCAGGATGGTTTCAAGCGGCAGCGGGTTGTCGAACAGGGCGATCGACGAGATCGGCATGGGGTTGTTCAGGTTCGAGAGGATGTGCTCGGGCAACTGGGTAATGTTGTTCGAGCTCAGGTCCAGCAGCTCCAGCGGCAGCAAGCTGTCACACCAGCTAGGCCAGGCTTGCAGGTTCATGTTGGTCAGTGCGAGTGACTGCAGGCTGCTGGACAGTGATGCGGGTACCCGCTCGATGCTGCCCACACGGTTGCCTGACAGGTCCAGCGAGGTCAGGTGTTGCAGCCCTGCGAAGATATCCAGCATGGCCTGGTCGACTTCCAGCCCCATGTTGCGAAACTCCAGGTAGGCGAGCTGGGGAAGGCGAGCCAGGGCCGATGCCAGCGCGGGGGTGGCGGCCTGGTGCTCGTCGATGGTCAGTCGGGTGACGTTCGGGAACCGCCTGAGCAGTTCATCGAGCTGCGAGGCGCTGCCCCGTAACCGCGTCAGGCCAAGTGCACGCACGCGCGCACCGAAGAACGCCGGAAGCCGCCTGGGGAAATGCTCGATGGCCACCTCCTCGAGTTGCAAGCGAAGGTATGACTGGCCCTGCTCCTGTTGTTCCCAGAATTGACTGATCGCCGACTCGATGCGCTGCCTGTCTGCCAGCGCGGCCTGGGTCAAGGGGTTGCTCGAGCTGGACGCCTGGGCCCAGCCATCGATCGCTTCGCGCATCTGTTGTCGCTCCTCGCGAATGCGGGCGAGCTGTTCGGAAAGTGCTGCGGGCTGGTCCGTGGTGATACCCGACGTGTCGAAACGCTCATTCAGCAGCAAGCGCTGCAGGTGGGATTCATTGATGCTGTTGCCTTCCAGGGCGATCACCGGTGGAGTGGTCAGCGTGTCTGTTTCGTGAAGCAGGAACGAGGGCAACGACCTGAGGTTGTTGTGGCGCAACGACAGACGGGCAATGCGCGCCAAGGCGTCGCTGCCAATCCCGATTGGCCATTGGGCCAGCTGCATCTGGTCCAGGCCCAGGTAGTCCAGGGTCAGTTCATGGAAACTTGGCCTGTTGCCCTGCGCCAGACGGTTACCACTCAGGTCCAGGTATCTCAACTGGCGAAGCCCTGCCAGCAGGTTCAGGTCACTTTCGGAAAGCGCCATGTTCTGGTTGGTGATCACCAGCCGTTGCAACCCTGGCAAGTGTTCGGTGATGGTGGGAATGCAAAACAGGAAGGACGAGGGCGTTGCCCTGGGGTCGAACGGCCGGCTGATTTCCAGCGACTCGATCTGTGGCATCTGCCTGAGCAGGCGCTGCAGCAGGCGCTCGTTTTGCGCCCAGCCTGCCAGGGTTCCTGAAGGCAGGTCGATCAGGCTCAGGCTGCGCACCCGTGCGTTGAAGAAATCGGGCAAGGTCAGGGGGATGTCGGCCAGGGGCACACGGGCGATACGCAGCTCGGTGCCAGGCCCGGCGCTGTCGTCCAGTGCGGCGTCGTACCAATGTTGCATGATCGAGTCACGCAGGTTGTCGTAGTCGTGTGCTGCCTGGTCGGTTGCCGGCGAAATGGCTTCGCTCCAGTCGTCCAGCCTGCTTTGCAGCTCGTTGCGCTGCTCCAGCAGTGTCTGCAAATGTTCGAATATCTGCAGCGGTGTACGGCCGTGGCCGGCAAGTGCCAGCAGCACCTGGTCCGGGGAGCGGCCGGTACGAGCAGCGAGGCCTGTGGCTTCGACAGCTTCGAGCAGGCGCTGGCGGGTGACGCCTTGCGTGGCCGGGCCGCCGCCACTGAGCGGGTAGCCGAGGCGGCCGTCGGCCAGGCGCATGGGGGAGCGATAGCCAGGGCGTACCGGCTGCATGCCCAGCAGCACCCTCAGGGCCGGGCGAGGCAGCAACGGGCTTTCCTGTACAAGGCGCTGCAGCGCTTGCGGGGCGGCGACATCCATTTGTGCCATGGCCGCTGGCAGTGCCTCGTACAAGGCGGCGTAAAGGCTTGGGTGGGTTGTGACCACCGCACTCGACAGGTTTTCGTCGTGGACGATGTACCCTGCCCGGGCGTGGGTGATGGTCTTGTACGGGTGGTCGTCCAGCGGGCCTATGGCATGGTCCTGGGTCGGCCAGGACACACGCTGGAGCAGCCGGAGCCTGGTTTCTGTGGGCCAGCCTGGCAGGCGTTCGAGGGTGTGCATGATCAACCGGTCGCTGTCCCAGTTTGGCACGCTGGACAGGTACAGCCCTTCACGGGCGCGGGCCAGGCGGATGTGTTGCTGGTAGACGCGGGCCTCCTCGCCAAGGCGCAGTGGTACCTTGCCGTTGTCGAGCATTTGCAGCTCGTCGGTACTGGCGCCGCGCGCCAGCTCGTTGGCGACTGCTACCGGCAGTTTCGGGTACACCCGCTGTATGGCCTCGGCGCCCGGCGCCAGGCTGAGCGGCAGGCTGGCATAGGCCTTGGAAAACTCAGCTGGGCGAGTGCTGGCATCCGGCAGTTGGCGGATCGTTTCGTCCAGCTTGAAGCGTTGCAGGGTGTCTTCCAGCAAGGCCGGCAGCCGTTGGCTGTCGGCCAGGGCCCGGCGCAGCTCGTCTTCGTGTATGCCGCTGACGGCGAAAATCCGTTGCAGTGTCGGCTCGTCGAAGTGCGCGCTCAAGTGGCCGATACGGCGCAATAGCGTCGTGCCCGACCAACTCAGTGGCTTGTCCGTTACCTGCAACCATGCCCCGGCACCGTTGTGCCGCACTGGCGGTTGGTAGCGGCGAGGATTTGCCGGGTGTTGCAGACGATACTCACCGGTCGTTGGCGCTGGTGTGACGTTGTACTGATTGCCCTGCAATACCAGCCAGCGTCTCCCTTGGTGATGCCGTAGGCCCAGTTCGTCCGGTACCAGGTCGTCGGGCAGTGTCTCTGTGCTTTGGTAGGGCGTGAGGTCGGGTTTCCACAGGCGCGTCTGGCCATCGGGTGTTTCCACGTCTTCCAGTTCTTCGATGAAGGAAGGCGTTTCCACAGGAATACGTGCCAGCTCTGGCGCCTCATCCGCTGGCTCTTCGATCTCCGGCCCTTCCAGCGCGTTGCCGGCTTCGCCGCCCCGTGAACCTCCCAATGCCTTGGCTGCCGCGCCGAGGGCGGCCATGATCGCCACGTTTTCGATCACATCGACCAGGTAGCCATAGGCTGTATCACGCTCGTCGTTTTCCCAGGCGTCGATACCGTCATACACCTCATGGGCCAGCTGGGCCAGGCACACGGCAAGCATCGCTTCGCCCAGCCCCGGCACGAAGAAGCCGGCGATGTTCAAGCCCGTCAGTACGCGGCTGGCAATCAGTTCCCGGTGGGCGAGTGCGGTGCGCCGGTCGACGATTTCGGTCGGCGTGGCGTGGAACAGCACATCCTTCTCATGACGCTGGGCCTTCTGGAAGGCCATCACGCCCTGGAATGCGTGGCTGAAAGGCCTTTTGACCGGGTACAGGGTGGCGTGCGGGTCCGGAACACGTTCCTGAAGGCCGCGGACACTCCAGGCGAGTGGGGTGAGCCGGTCCTTGACGCGGGTGATTATGGGCGCCTTGTCGCGGTCGGCGAGGTGCCTGTCCAGGTAGCCGATATCGGCCTGGAGCCTGTCGCGCAATTCGTCGTGCAGGGCTTTCTGGCTGGTGAACTCCTTGAGTGGCGTCGTGCTGTCTTCAGGAATATACAGGGCCACGGCCTGATGCCCTGCGGCTTGCAGGGTGATGAGCACAACCCCGGTCAGTTCGGCTTCCCACAAGTCGAGCAAGCTGAAGGTAATCGGTGAGGAGGGCGACGGCGCCTGGTCAAGTGGCGCGGCTAGAGCGGCGGTATATAGCGTTTCGCTGATGTCGCCCTTGAGGCGGGCGAAATGCAGGGATTGCCGGAATGCCGAGACCTCGGCACGCCCCAGGGTTTCATAAACGGCCAGTGCGGTTTCATCGGCGCTGAGCGGCGGCGTGGCCGCCGGATAGTAGATGGCATGTACCCGCTCATGGTACTTGCCGCCGATATCCAGCGTGCGACACAAGTCGGCGAAGTCTTCGGCGGCGATGTCCAGTGCATTGATGATCGGCACGGTACCCATGAAGCGCCGATGATCGACGATGACCGACTTCTTCAGCAGGCTAGCGGGCGCGTCCATGCCATGTTCAGTGGTGGCGGGCAGGTCGAAGTTGTGCAAGGCGCAATGCAGCAGCGAGCGCGTAGCCCGGTCGATGGCCTGGCGGCTGTCGATGGCACTGGTCGCCTCGATCAGGCGGGCATCGATGAGGTAGGTGTTGCGCACGTCCAGGTCAAGCCCGAATTGCTGCTTGACGGCTTCGGTGAGTGCTTGGGTGGCGTAGGTTTCCAGGGTTGGAAGCTGTTCGAACAGCTTGTGCACCTGCGCCTGGTGTTCGCGGTGGCGTGCATGCTCCTCCTGCCATGCCTTGGCGACTTCCGGTTGTTGCTGGAGTGCCGTTGCCAGCCAGGCAGGGGTTTGAAGCCAGTTGCGCATCGCGCGGTGGGTTTCTGGCGGAGCCTGCTTGAGCCAGGTGGGGACTTTGCGCTCGATGGTGGCGTAGTGAACACTAGGCGCGGCAGTGACTGCAGTTGGCATGGCGAGGCCCTTGCTTGATTTGGGGCAAGGGACTATCGCTGGCCTGTCCGGGCTGTGGGAGGTAGATATATGTGCCCTTCAGGGGCAGTGCTCAAAGCGCAATTCAGGTTTATGATGGCCCACGGCTGAATAATCCTCACACGGAGTGCGCAATGCAGACCCTGTACCCGCAGATCAAACCCTACGCCCGGCACGATCTGGCCGTGGAAGCGCCGCATGTGCTGTATGTCGATGAAAGCGGCTCGCCAGAAGGTCTGCCAGTGGTATTCATCCACGGCGGCCCGGGCGCCGGTTGCGACGCCCAGAGCCGCTGCTACTTCGACCCCACCCTGTACCGCATCATCACCTTCGACCAGCGCGGCTGTGGTCGCTCCACGCCGCACGCGAGCCTGGAGAACAACACCACCTGGCACCTGGTCGAGGACCTGGAGCGCATCCGCGAGCACCTGGGCATTGATAAATGGGTGCTGTTCGGCGGCTCGTGGGGTTCCACCCTGGCCCTGGCCTACGCCCAGACCCACCCCGAGCGGGTACATGGCCTGATCCTGCGCGGTATCTTCCTGTGCCGCCCCCAGGAAATCCAGTGGTTCTACCAGGAAGGCGCCAGCCGCCTGTTCCCCGACTACTGGCAGGACTACATCGCGCCGATCCCGCCGGAAGAGCGCGGTGACCTGGTATCGGCCTTCCACAAGCGCCTGACCGGCAACGACCAGATCGCCCAGATGCACGCGGCCAAGGCCTGGTCCACCTGGGAGGGCCGTACTGCCACCTTGCGCCCCAACCCGCTGGTGGTCGATCGCTTCTCCGAGCCGCAGCGCGCGCTGTCGATCGCCCGTATCGAATGCCACTACTTCATGAACAATGCTTTCCTCGAGCCGGATCAGCTGATTCGCGACCTGCCGAAAATTGCTCATCTGCCGGCGGTGATCGTGCATGGCCGCTATGATGTGATTTGTCCGCTGGACAACGCCTGGGCGCTGCACCAGGCCTGGCCGAACAGCGAACTGAAGGTTATCCGTGACGCTGGCCACGCGGCTTCCGAACCGGGCATCACCGATGCCTTGGTGCGTGCTGCCGACCAGATGGCCCGACGTTTGCTCGATCTGCCCCTGGAAGAAGCATGAGGGGCCTGCTGCAACGTGTGCGCGGCGCACGGGTGGAAGTAGCGGGGGAGGTGGTAGGTGCCATCGACCAAGGTTTGCTGGTGCTGGTGGCCGTCGAGCCTGAAGATACCCGTGAGCAGGCCGACAAGCTGCTGCACAAGCTGTTGAACTACCGGGTGTTCAGTGACGAGCAGGGCAAGATGAACCTGTCGCTCAAGGATGTCGGGGGTGGTTTGTTGCTGGTGTCGCAGTTCACCCTGGCGGCAGACACCCGCAACGGCATGCGCCCGAGCTTCTCGACGGCAGCGCCACCGGCCCTCGGCGCCGAGTTGTTCGACTATCTTTTGCAGCAAGCCAGGGCTCGGCACGCCGACGTGGCAAGCGGGCAATTCGGCGCAGACATGCAGGTGCACCTGGTCAATGATGGCCCCGTAACATTTATGTTACAAATGTGAGGGCAAAAAACCCCTTGTTCACAAGAAAACAAGGGGTTTTGTACGATAAATAGTTGTTCCAGCCTGATGCGTTGTCACGCGACCTGCTGGATAATCGCGCGCTGCATGGACCTGCGTTCGCAGGTTCGTTTCACTCTGACTCGAGCATTGTCTGGATCCGTTTGGGGAATCATTACGCCCTCACGGGGTCCGAACAGTGCTCGCCAACCCGGCATTTGTCGCTGGCCGTTGGTTTCATGATCTGTTTTCGGCGAGGGTTGCTCGTGATTGTTAGTCCCCAAAAAGCATCAAGAATCCCCGGAACCGGGCTACGCAAGGCCCTGATGGCCAGTGTGGCACTGATCGGCCTGATGAGCGCGGGCCAGCTGTGGGCATTCAATCTTGACGATGTTGCAGCCAAGGCAAAGGATCTGGCCGGCCAGAAGTACGACGCACCGAAAAGCAACCTGCCAGCCGTATTCCGCGACATGAAGTTTGCGGACTACCAGAAGATTCATTTCCTGCAGGAAAAGGCCGAGTGGGCCAAGGACAAGACTCCGTTCAAACTGTCGTTCTATCACCAGGGCATGCACTTCGATACCCCGGTGAAGATCAACGAGGTCACCGCCACCAAGGTCGAGGAAATCAAGTACGACCCGAGCCGTTTCGAATTCGGTGACGTGCCCCACGACCCGGAAACCACCAAGAACCTGGGTTACGCCGGTTTCCGCGTGCTGTACCCGATCAACAAGGCCGACAAGCAGGACGAGATCATGACCCTGCTTGGCGCCAGCTATTTCCGCGTGGTCGGCAAGGGTCATGTATATGGCCTGTCGGCCCGTGGCCTGGCCATCGACACCGCACTGCCGTCGGGCGAGGAGTTCCCGCGCTTCACCGAGTTCTGGGTCGAGAAGCCCAAGCCGACCGACAAGCATCTGGTGATCTACGCCCTGCTGGACTCGCCGCGTTCCACCGGCGCCTACAAGCTGACCCTGCGCCCGGGCAACGACACCGTGGTCGACGTGCAGTCCCGCGTGTTCCTGCGTGACCATGTCAGCCGCCTGGGCATCGCCCCGCTGACCAGCATGTACCTGTTCGGCCCCAACCAGCCGTCCAAGGTCCTCAACTACCGCCCGGCCCTGCACGACTCCGAAGGCCTGTCGATCCATGCCGGCAACGGCGAGTGGCTGTGGCGCCCGCTGAACAACCCGAAACACCTGGCCGTGAGCAACTTCAGCGTCGAGAACCCGCGTGGGTTCGGCCTGATGCAGCGCCAGCGCGCCTTCAGCGACTACGAAGACCTCGACGACAACTACCAGAAGCGCCCGAGCGCCTGGATCGAGCCGAAGGGTGACTGGGGCAAGGGTACCGTCGACCTGGTCGAAATCCCGACTGCCGACGAGACCAACGACAACATCGTGGCCTTCTGGAGCCCGGAAAAGCTGCCTGAGCCAGGCAAGCCATTCGAGTACGCCTACCGTCTGCACTGGACTATCGACGAGCCGAAGTTCCAGGCCCCCGAGCTGGGCTGGGTCAAGCAGACCCTGCGTTCCACCGGCGACGTCAAGCAGTCCAACCTGATCCGCCAGCCAGACGGCAGCGTGGCCTTCCTGGTCGACTTCGCCGGCCCGGCACTGGCCGCCCTGCCGGAAGACACCGCCGTGCGCAGCCAGATCAGCGTGGCCGACAACGCCGAGGTGGTCGAGAACAACCTGCGCTATAACCCTGAGACCAAGGGCTGGCGCCTGACCCTGCGTTTGAAGGTCAAGGAAGCCAACAAGTCGACCGAAATGCGTGCCGCGCTGGTGCGTGACGTGCCGGTCGAAGCCGCCAAACCTGCCAAGCAGGACAAGGCTGCAGCCAAGCAAGCCAAGGCCGAGAAAACCGCCAAGGCCGAACAACCTGCCGCCGATGCGGCGCCCACCAACGGGACCCCGGCCACCACCGAGAAGGTGCTGACCGAGACCTGGAGCTATCAGTTGCCTGCCGATGAGTAACTCAAGCGCAAGGCCGGAATCGCTTCGCGAGTACCTGGCCCACCTACCACTGAGCGACGAGCAACGGGCGGAACTCGCCAGCTGCACGTCATTCAGTGAGCTGCACCAACGCCTGGCGGCCAACCCGGCCGCCAGCTCTGCCGAGGCCGTGCAGGCCTCGGTGGGCCCGCGCCTGACCGTAGGCAGCGCCGCCGAGCTGGAAGACGCCGAAATGCTTGGCGTCGACGGCAGCGGCCGCCTGTGCCTGAAGATCGCCCCGCCGATCAAGCGCACCAAGGTCGTGCCCGAGCCATGGCGCACCAACGTGCTGATCCGCATGTGGCGGCGCATGACCGGCCGTACCAACGCGCCGCAGCCGCCCAAGCGCGAGCTGCCGCCGGCCCGCTGGCGCACGGTCGGCTCGATCCGCCGTTACATCCTGCTGGCGCTGATGATCGGCCAGACCATCGTCGCCGGCTGGTACATGAAGGGCATCCTGCCGTATCAGGGCTGGTCGTTCGTGGACTTTGACGAAGTCGTCAACCAGCCGCTTTGGGACACCGTGGTGCAGGTATGGCCGTATGCCTTGCAGACGTCCATCCTGATCCTCTTCGGCATTCTGTTCTGCTGGGTGTCGGCGGGCTTCTGGACCGCGCTGATGGGCTTCCTCGAGCTGCTCACCGGGCGTGACAAGTACAAGATTTCCGGTAGCAGCGCAGGCAACGAGCCGATCGCGCCCGAGGCGCGTACCGCGCTGGTGATGCCGATCTGCAACGAAGACGTGCCACGCGTGTTCGCCGGCCTGCGCGCAACGTTCGAGTCGGTGGCTGCCAGCGGCAACCTTGACCGCTTCGACTTCTTCGTGCTCAGCGACACCAACGACACCGACATCGCCGTGGCCGAGCAACAGGCCTGGCTGGACGTGTGCCGCGAAACCAAAGGCTTTGGCCGCATCTTCTACCGTCGCCGTCGGCGCCGGGTGAAGCGCAAGAGCGGCAACCTCGACGACTTCTGCCGTCGTTGGGGCGGCGAGTACAAGTACATGGTCGTACTCGACGCCGACAGCGTCATGAGCGGCGAGTGCCTGAGCAGCCTGGTGCGCCTGATGGAGGCCAACCCGGACGCCGGCATCATCCAGACCGGGCCTAAAGCCTCGGGCATGGACACCCTGTATGCGCGTCTGCAGCAGTTCGCCACCCGCGTGTACGGCCCGCTGTTCACCGCCGGCCTGCACTTCTGGCAACTGGGCGAGTCGCACTACTGGGGCCACAATGCGATCATCCGCATGAAGCCGTTCATCGAGCACTGCGCCCTGGCGCCGTTGCCGGGCAAGGGCGCGTTCGCCGGTGCAATCCTCTCCCACGACTTCGTCGAAGCCGCGCTGATGCGCCGTGCCGGCTGGGGCGTGTGGATTGCCTACGACCTGCCGGGCAGCTACGAAGAACTGCCGCCGAACCTGCTCGACGAGCTCAAGCGCGACCGCCGCTGGTGCCACGGCAACCTGATGAACTTCCGCCTGTTCCTGGTCAAGGGCATGCACCCGGTGCACCGTGCAGTGTTCCTCACCGGGGTGATGTCGTACCTGTCGGCGCCACTGTGGTTCCTGTTCCTGGTGCTGTCGACCGCGCTCCTGGCGACCAACACGCTGATGGAGCCGCAGTACTTCATCGAGCCGTACCAGCTCTACCCGCTGTGGCCGCAGTGGCACCCGGAGAAGGCCGTAGCGCTGTTCTCCACCACCATCGTGTTGCTGTTCCTGCCCAAGCTGCTCAGCGTCATCCTGATCTGGGCCAAGGGCGCGACCGAGTTTGGCGGGCGCATCAAGGTCACCCTGTCGATGTTGATGGAGATGCTGTTCTCCATGCTGCTGGCACCGGTGCGCATGATCTTCCACACCCGCTTCGTGCTGGCTGCGTTCCTCGGCTGGGCCGCGACCTGGAATTCGCCGCAGCGTGACGATGACTCCACGCCGTGGAGCGAAGCGGTGCGCCGCCATGGCCCGCAGACCCTGCTGGGCATTGCCTGGGCGGCGCTGGTGGCCTGGCTGAACCCGAGCTTCCTGTGGTGGCTGGCGCCAATCGTCGGTTCGCTGGTGCTGTCGATCCCGGTTTCGGTGATCTCCAGCCGCACCCGCCTGGGCCTGGCGGCCAAGGACGAGAAGCTGTTCCTCATCCCCGAGGAATACGCCACCCCGCAAGAGCTGCTGGCCACCGACCGGTACACCCACGAAAACCGCTGGCATGCCCTGCATGACGGCTTCGTGCGGGCCGTGGTCGACCCGCGGCAGAACGCCCTGGCCTGTGCCATGGCCACTGCCCGTCATGGCCAGGCGGCACCGATCGAGGCACTGCGCGTCGAGCGTGTGGCCAAGGCGATGGAAGTCGGGCCGCAAGGCCTGGACCTCAATACCCGCCTGGCCCTGCTCAGCGACCCGGTGGCGCTGACCCGCCTGCACGAGCAGGTCTGGGCCGAGCACAATGCGGCGTGGATCAACGTGTGGCGTGCATCGATCAAGAACGACCCGCATTCGCCGCTGTTGCCGCTGCACCCGGAGAATGAAGGCCAACCGGCACTCGTCGGCGCCTGATCGGGCCTCTTCGCGGGCACGCCCGCTCCTACAGGTACTTCACAGCCTTTGAGGCATGCGCTGTACCTGTGGGAGCGGGCGTGCCCGCGAAGCTTTCAGGGCCCTCCCTCGATTTTGGCCAACAAAGTCCCCCCCGGCTCTAGGTCCCCGAGCCGCCATGCGTTAGCATCCCTCTCCGATATGACGCATCGGCCGCTACGGCCATGCCAACAATAAGATTCGCTACTTTTCTTGCTAGGGGACTTGGTGATGATCAAGAAATACCTTTCGCGACTGCTGGTCGGTGTCACCGCCCTGGTCGCCGTGACGGCGGCCCAGGCGGGTGCCATCGATGACGCGGTCAAGCGCGGCACCCTGCGGGTGGGCATGGACCCGACCTACATGCCATTCCAGATGACCAACAAGCGTGGCGAGATCATCGGCTTCGAAGTCGATATCCTCAAAGCCATGGCCAAGTCCATGGGCGTCAAGTTCGAGCCGGTTTCCACCGCCTATGACGGCATCATCCCGGCCCTGCTGACCGACAAGTTCGACATGATCGGCAGCGGCATGACCCTGACCCAGGAACGCAACCTGCGCCTGAACTTCAGCGAACCTTTCATCGTGGTTGGCCAGACCCTGCTGATCCGCAAGGAGCTGGCGGGCGAGATCAAGTCGTACAAGGACCTGAACAACGAGAAGTACCGCATCACCTCCAAGCTCGGTACCACCGGCGAAATGGTTTCCAAGAAGCTGATCGCCAAGGCCAAGTACCACGGCTACGACAACGAGCAGGAAGCGGTGATGGACGTGGTCAATGGCAAGGCTGATGCCTTCGTCTACGACGCACCGTACAACGTGGTGGCAGTGGACAAGGCCGGTGCCGGCAAGCTGCTGTTCCTCGAAGAACCCTTCACCTACGAGCCGCTGGCCTTCGGCCTGAAGAAAGGCGACTACGACAGCATCAACTTCATCAACAACTTCCTGCACCAGATCAAGCATGACGGGACCTACGATCGTATTCACGACAAGTGGTTCAAGAACAAGGACTGGCTGAAGGAAATGGAATAAGGCCCAGGCCACAAGCCCGGCTTTATGACCCCGACGCGCAGGCAAACCCTGCGCGTTCGCATTTACGGAAGTACCCCACGTGATCAAACACAAGAAAGCCCAGTGGCCCTGGCACGGTTTGACTGCCCTGGTCCTGGTGGGCCTGGCGTTCAGCCTGTATATGGCCACCTCGATGATTTCCTACGAGTGGCGCTGGAACCGCGTACCGCAGTACTTCGCCTACAAGGCCGAGGAAGCACAGCGCGCCGCCGGTTACGGCACCGTGCAGGAGATCGTCATCTCGGGCGACAATGCCCGTGTCACGCTGAAAGATGAGAACGGTGCCGAGCAGGTACTCGACGTGGCCAAGGACAGCCTGCAGCTGGCCCGCGGCGACGATGTGGCCGAAGGCGACCAGATTGGCGTCACCCGCCACTGGGCGGCCGGCCCGCTGGTCTGGGGGCTGTGGACCACCCTTTGGATTTCGGTGGTTTCCGGTGCCCTGGGCCTGCTGATCGGCTTGTTCGCCGGCCTCTGCCGGCTGTCCAGCAACCCCACCCTGCGTGACCTGACGACGGTGTATGTCGAACTGGTGCGCGGTACCCCGCTGCTGGTGCAGATCTTCATCTTCTACTTCTTCATCGGTACCGTGCTCAACCTGTCCCGCGAGTTTGCCGGGGTGGCCGCACTGGCGCTGTTCACCGGCGCCTACGTGGCTGAAATCGTTCGTGCCGGCGTGCAGTCCATCGCCAAGGGCCAGAACGAAGCGGCCCGCTCGCTGGGCCTGAACGCGGGCCAGTCGATGCGCCACGTGATCCTGCCGCAGGCGTTCAAACGCGTGCTGCCGCCTTTGGCCGGCCAGTTCATCAGCCTGGTCAAGGACACCTCGCTGGTCTCGGTGATCGCCATCACCGAACTGACCAAGAGCGGCCGCGAGGCCATCACCACCTCGTTCTCGACCTTCGAGATCTGGTTCTGCGTGGCAGGCCTGTACCTGCTGATCAACCTGCCGCTGTCGCACCTGGCAAGCCGGCTCGAGCGGAGGCTTGCGCAAAGTGATTGAAGTCCGTGACCTGCTGAAAGTCTTCGACACCCGTGGCCACGTGGTACGGGCTGTGGACAACGTCACCACCCAGGTCGCCAAGGGCGAAGTGGTGGTGGTGCTCGGCCCGTCGGGTTCGGGCAAGTCGACCTTCCTGCGCTGCCTCAACGGCCTGGAGCATTTCGACGAAGGCCATGTGGCCATCGACGGCCTGCAACTGGCCGACCCGAAGACCGACATCAACGCCTACCGCCGTGAAGTCGGCATGGTGTTCCAGCACTTCAACCTGTTCCCGCACATGACTGTGCTGGAAAACCTGTGCCTGGCGCAGAAGGTGGTGCGCAAGCGTAACAAGGCCGACCGCGAGGCCAAGGCCAGGGCGCTGCTGGAGAAGGTTGGCATTGCGCAGAAAGCCAACGAATACCCGTCGCGCCTGTCCGGCGGCCAGCAGCAGCGGGTGGCGATCGCCCGCGCCTTGGCCATGGACCCGAAGGTGATGCTGTTCGACGAGCCGACCTCGGCGCTTGACCCGGAAATGGTCGGCGAGGTGCTGGACGTGATGAAGACCCTGGCCCAGGAAGGCATGACCATGGTCTGCGTTACCCACGAGATGGGCTTCGCCCGTGAAGTGGCTGACCGGGTGTTGTTCTTCGACCATGGCAAGCTGCTGGAGGATTCGGCCCCGGCCGCGTTCTTTGCCGCGCCGAAGGACCCGCGCGCGCAGGCGTTCCTGCGTCAGGTGCTTTAACCCGCACCGGCCTCTTCGCGGGTAAACCCGCTCCCACAGGTACTGCACCGACTTTGAGAGCGGCGAGGTACTTGTAGGAGCGGGTTTACCCGCGAAGAGGCGACTCCTGTCTAGATGTTGAACCGCCCCACCATCCCCCGCAACTGTTGCCCCAACTGCTCCAGTTCGCCACTCGACGCCGCCGTCTGCTCACTGGCCGCACTGGTCTGATCCGACACATCGCGCACATTCAGCACGCTGCGGTTGATCTGCTCGGCCACCACGCTCTGCTCTTCGCTGGCCGTGGCAATCTGCTGGTTCATGCCCTGGATGTTCGACACCGTATCGGTGATCTGGCTCAATGCATGCCCTGCCTTGCGGCTCAGCTCCACGCTCTGTTCAGTCAGGCTCTTGCTGCTGTCCAGCAACCGTGTCACTTCATCAGTCCCGTTGTGCAGGCTGTCGATCAGTTGGCCAATTTCCTCGGTCGCCGTCGAGGTGCGCTGCGCCAGCCCACGTACTTCGTCCGCCACCACGGCAAAACCGCGCCCGGCTTCACCGGCCCGTGCCGCTTCGATCGCCGCGTTCAGGGCCAGCAGGTTGGTCTGCTCGGACACCGACTTGATCACATCGAGGATGCCACTGATACGCTGGCTCTCGCCTGCCAGGTGCTGCATGGCCGCCAGGCAATGGTCCATCTGCCTGGCCAGTTGTTCGATACGGCCGATGGCCTCGGCCACTACCTGGTCGCCCATCTGCGCCTGCTGGTCGGCGTTTGTCGCGGCCAGAGAGGCCTGTTCGGCGTTCTGCGCCACTTCCTGTACGGTGGCGCTCATCTGGTTCATGGCAGTTGCCACCTGGTCGGTTTCCTCGCGCTGCTGGTTGATGCGCAGCTTGGTGTCCTCGCTGCTGGTCGCCAGCTCCGAGGCTGCCTGTGACAGTTGCCCGACGCCTTGGTCGATGCCACCGATCAGCTCGCGCAGGCTCAAGGTCATTTCGCGCATGCTCCTCTGTAACTGGCCCATCTCGTCGCACCGCTGCACCGTTTCGACCTGGCTCAGGTCGCCCTTGGCGATGCGTGCGGCCACGGCCAGGGTCTGGCGCAAGGGTTGGGTGATCTGCAGGGTGATCAGCCAGGCGGCCAGCACACCCACCGCCAGCGCCAGTAGCGCCACGCTGGTCAGCAGCGAGCGGGCAGCCAGGGCTTCGCTGTCGCGTTGCTCGACCTTGCGCTTGCCGAGCTCCAGGCTTACCGCGCGCAACTCATTGCCCATCTTTTCCAGGTTGTTCTGCAATTGCTCGACCTGCACCGCGGCGTGGCGGTACTGGTCCAGGCTGGTGCGGTATTTGGCCAGCTCGATTCCGGGCTGCTCGGTGACGGCGCGTGGCAGGCGCAGCGGAGCAAGGCTCTTGAGCAGTTGCCCCAGGCTGGTATCGGCAGCGTCCAGGGCGCTGTCGCCGACCTTGGCGAAGTCCTCGACAGGGGTGAAGGTGTAGGCCGGCACCAAGCTCTGCTGGTTGGCACCGTCGATATGCCGGCTGAGGGTATCCATCAGGCTCAGCACACCGCCTTGCTGATTGTCGGCAGGCATCTCCAGCAAGGCCTGGGTCTGCAGTTCGTCGATCGCCTCGTTGAGCTTCTGTTCCTGCGCCTGCATGGCCTCGCGCAGGGCGATACGGTTGGCGACGGTGCGTTGCAGTTCGCTGAAGTCATCGCGCAGGCGCTGCAGCAGTGCCAGTTTGTCGGTCAGCATCTGCCGTGACTCATCGACGTTGCTGCGTTGTTGCAGCGTGGCAAGCATGCTGTTCAGTTGATCGAGGATAGTGATGATGCGTGACTTGCTGGCGTTGTCGTTCAGCACGCGGTAAGTGATGCGCTCTGCGCGCAGGTCCTTGGTCAGATCGTTTATCTGGCCTATTTCGCTGAGTTGCTGTGAACGGACAATAGCGCCATCCAGTGCACGCCAGCCGCTGATGGTGGTGGCCAGGGTAAGTAGCAGAACCACGGCGAAGCCGAGAGCCAGTTTGGCACCGACACTGATGTTGCCGAGCTTGCGGTTGAGGTAGCCGAGCATGGGAGGTCTCCGTGCGATTGAGAGAGGGAGGCGGGCGTATTGCCGGCATCACACCTCTGCCAATCGGCAGCGGAGTTGTAGGACTTGACCTGATAATCAGGTAGGAAATTTCACCGCAGCATGTGGGAGGATTCTGCCTGTGCCGGCCTCTTCGCGGGTAAACCCGCTCCCACAGGTACTGCACAGCTCTCAACACCTGTGCAGTACCTGTGGGAGCGGGTTTACCCGCGAAGAGGCCGGCACAGGCGACCCACCCATCAGCCTAGAGCCTGAACCGCCCCACCAACCCCTGCAAATGGGTACCCAACCGCGCCAACTCCATGCTGGAGCTGGCCGTCTCTTCACTGGCTGCCGAGGTCTGGTCAGAAATGTCCCGCACATTCATCACACTGCGGTTGATCTCCTCGGCCACGGCTGTCTGTTCTTCCGCGGCAGTGGCAATCTGCTGGTTCATCGCCTGGATCGACGAGACGGTGCGGGTGATGGTTTCCAGCGAGCTGCCGGCACGGCGGGTCAGTTCGACGCTGCTGTCGGTCAACTGGCGGCTGCTGTCCATCACGCTGGCCACGCGCTGGGTGCCGCTTTGCAGGCCGGCAATCAGCTCTTCGATCTCTTCGGTCGATTGCTGGGTGCGCTGCGCCAGGCTGCGCACTTCATCGGCCACCACGGCAAAGCCACGCCCGGCCTCGCCGGCACGGGCCGCTTCAATGGCCGCGTTGAGCGCCAGCAGGTTGGTCTGCTGAGCCACCGACTTGATCACGTCGAGCACGCTGCCGATCTTGTCGCTCTCGGCCTTGAGCTGGTTCATCGCTTCGCTGGAGTTGACCACTTCACCGGCCAGGCGCTCGATCTGCGCCACCGCTTCGCCCACCACACGGTCGCCTTCGCGGGCTTGCTGGTCGGCCATCAACGCGGCTTCCGAGGCCTGCTCGGCATTGCGCGCCACTTCATGCACGGTAGCGGTCATCTGGTTCATGGCGGTCGCTACCTGATCAGTCTCGACCTTCTGGTTGTTGACCCCGGCGCTGGTCTGCTCGGTCACCGCCGACAGCTCCTCGGCAGCGCTGGCGATCTGCGTGACGCCATCACCGATGCCGCCGATCAGTTCGCGCAGGCCCTGGGTCATGCGCTGCATGCTGGCTTGCAACTGGCCCAGTTCGTCACGGCGTTGTACCGGCAGCGCTTGAGTCAGGTCGCCACTGGCCACGCGCTCGGCGGCGCGCAAGGTCTGGCGCAGCGGGATGATGATCTGCCGGGTGATGGCCCAGGCTGCCAGCAGGCTGAGGGCCAGGGCCAGCACGGTGGCCACGGCGAGCAGGGTCTTGGCCTGGGCTGCGCCGGCGTCACGCACAGCGGTTTGTGAGATGGTCATCGCCTGGCTGGTCTGCAGCAGTACCGTGCCTTGCTCGGCCATGTGCTGCAGGGCCTGTTCACTGGCGACCTGGGCATTGCCGAACTGGGTGACCGCATCGCGGTAGCCGGCCAGGGCGGTGGCGGCATCGTCCAGGCTGGCGGCATGTTCAGCCGGTACTTTGGCCGGCAGCGCGCGCAGTTCGGCCAGAGCCTGGTCGATGGCTTTGAGCGCCGTTTGCTGGAAATCGGCATTGCTGCTGTAGGTGTAGCCACGCACCTGGAAGCGTGCCTGCTGGAGCAGGGCGCTGACTTCCACTGCGTACTGGTACTGGTTGATATCGCCACCTTGCAGCAGGCCCCGCTGTACCCGGCCGATCAGCTCCGCGGCCTTGTCGGCACTGTCGCCCAGCACGCCACGGCTGGCTTCGCGGCGTTGGCCGGCTTGCTTCAGTTCGTTGAACGCCTGCTGGTAGGTACGCACGGCCTCGCGTTGTTGCTCCAGGCGCTGGCGGTCAGTGGGTTGCTCGATCTGTCCGAGCATCAGCTGCACCTGGCGGTCGAGGTTGCCCAGGGCTTTTTCAAGCTCAGCCACCGAGGCTTCGTCACGTTGGCGCTGGTAATGCTGGCGGGCGATGCGCAGTTCCTGGGTGTACTGCTGGATGACCGAGATGTTTCCCAGCTTGTCGCCACGTTCGATGATGCTGTCCATACCGTGCCAGCCGACCAGAGTAATGGCCAGGGTCAACAGCAGCACCAGGCCGAAGCCCAGCCCCAGTTTGCGGTTGACGCTCACATTGCCCAACGATTGGGCGAACCATTGATACATATACGACTCCCTGGCGGCGTGGCAGCACAAATAGTTGTTGTGTTGCCAAGGCCATCGGCCAGGGAGAAGGAAACTTGATGGGCGAAAATGCGGCGTTTACGTCAGAAAATGCGCGAAAGCAGCGCCGTTACAGCAGTCTCGACCCGCAGGATACGCTCGCCCAGTTGCACCGGTGCCAGGCCTGCCTTGCCCAGCAGGTCGACCTCATAGGGGATCCAGCCACCCTCGGGACCTATGGCCAGGGTCACGGCTTGCTCCACTGCGCGCGGGCAGGCGGGGTAGGGGCCGGGGTGGCCGACCAGGCCCAGGGTGCCTGCGGCGATGGCGGGCAGGCGGTCTTCGACGAAGGGCTTGAAGCGCTTCTCGATGATCACCTCGGGCAGCACGGTGTCGCGCGCCTGTTCCAGGCCGAGGATGAGATTTTCACGAATGCTGTCCGGGTGCAGGAAGGGGGTTTGCCAGAAGCTTTTCTCGACCTTGTAGCTGTTCACCAGGATCAGCCGCGACACGCCGAGGGTGGCCACGGTCTGGAACAGCCGGCGCAGCATCTTCGGCCGGGGTACGGCGAGCACAAGGGTCAGCGGCAGCTTGGCCGGTGGCTGCTGGTCAAAGGCGACTTCCAGTTCGGCTTCGTGCTTTTCCAGGCGCAGCACCGTGGCCTTGCCCATCAGGCCGTTGATACGGCCCACGCGCAGGTTGTCGCCCACCGCCACGCGGTGGATGTCCTGCATGTGGGTGAAGCGCCGGTCAGCGAGAACGACGCGGTCGGCCGAGACGAAGTCGGCCTCTTCAAGGAGCAACAGGTTCACGGTTGGGTCGCTGGTGGCTGGTCGTTGTGGTCGTTGGCGGTTTCATCGTGGGCGCTGCGCTTGCGAATCAGGCTGCCGCACAGCACACCGATCTCGAACAGCAGCCACATGGGTACGGCCAGCAGGGTCTGGGAGAAGATGTCCGGTGGGGTAAGGACCATGCCGACCACGAAGCAGCCGATGATCACGTAGGGGCGAATCTTCTTCAGGTACTTCACGTCGACCACGCCGATCCATACCAGCAGCACCACCGCCACCGGGATTTCGAAGGCCACGCCAAAGGCGAAGAACAGCGTCATCACGAAGTCGAGGTAGCTGGCGATGTCGGTCATCATCGACACGCCTTCCGGCGTGGCGCTGGCGAAGAAGCCGAAGATCAGCGGGAACACCAGGAAATAGGCGAAGGCCATGCCGGCGTAGAACAGGAATATGCTCGACACCAGCAGTGGAATGGCGATGCGCTTTTCATGGCGGTACAGCCCGGGCGCGATGAAGCCCCAGATCTGCTGGAGGATGAACGGAATCGCCAGGAACAGCGAGACGATCATGGTCAGCTTGAACGGCGTGAGGAACGGCGAGGCCACGTCGGTGGCGATCATCGTCGCATTGGCCGGCAGGTGCTCGCGCAGCGGCGCGGAGACCAGGGTGTAGATCTGCTGGGCAAAGGAGAACAGCCCGGCAAAGATCAGGAAAATGACGGCAACGCAGCGCAACAGGCGAGTGCGCAGTTCGGTGAGGTGCGAAACCAGCGGCATTGGCTGGTCGTGTTCCGGATTCTCGCTCATGGGGCTCGCGGCGGTTGAGGCGGTTCAGAAGGCGTGGCCGGGGTGGCAGCTGTTTCGGCTGGCCTGGCTTCGAGCCCGGCGGGGGGCTGCACGGTGGCGGTGGTGACGGGCGGCTGCGCCGGTGGCGTCATCGGGTTGAGGATGCGCTTGGCTTCCTCTTCCATCTGCAGGATGTGCTCGTTGTGCAGCTGGCGGCGGATTTCGTCGGCGCCGATTTCGCGCTCCACTTCCATCTTGATGCTGTTGAAGCTGCGCTTGAGCCGGCCGATCCACAGGCCTGCCGTGCGCGCGGCACCGGGCAGGCGCTCGGGGCCGAGCACCAGCAGGGCGACCAGGCCGACGAGCAGCAGCTCGCTGAAACTGATGCCGAACATGGGTCAGTCTTTCCGCTGCGGCTCTTGGACCGGCTGGGCCTGGCCTTCGATGGTGTGGCCCTGGTTCTGCTGGGCAGTGTTCTGCACCGGTGGAACGGGTTGGGCTGGCGGCGGGGTCTGCTCGGCCGGCTTGTTCTCTTCATCGCTCATGGCCTTGCGAAAGCCCTTGATCGACTCGCCCAGGTCGCTGCCGAAGTTCTTCAGCTTCTTGGTGCCGAACACCAGGACCACGACTACCAGCAGGACGATCCAGTGTTTCCAGTCAAAGATACCCATTTCGTACTCCTGAAAAATGTGTGTACAGCAAATCGATCCGGCAACACGGCCCCTGTGGGAGCGGGCATGCCCGCGAACACCGGCGTAGCCGGTGCCATGCACCGCGTCGCATTCTTCGCGGGCACGCCCGCTCCCACAGGCGCCCGAAAATACGTCAGGCCGAAGGCTGGCGTGCGGCCTTCTCGTCATGCCCGGAAAGCCCGAAACGGCGTTCCAGCTCGTCAAGCACGGCCTGCGGATGCTGGCCCAGCGCGCTGAGCATTACCAGGCTATGAAACCACAGGTCGGCGGTTTCGTAGATGACATCGCTGTAATCCTTGCTGACTGCAGCATCCTTGGCGGCAATGATCGTCTCGACCGACTCTTCGCCGAGCTTTTCGAGGATCTTGTTCAGGCCCTTGTGGTACAGGCTGGCCACGTAGGAGCTGTCGGGCGCCGCTTGCTTGCGTTCTTCAAGCACTGCGGCCAGGCGGTTGAGGGTGTCGCTCATGTCAGTGTCCTGCGCTGTAGATGGCATCCGGGTCTTTCAGGACCGGGTCGACGGTTTTCCACTGGCCGTCCTCGAAGACGCGGTAGAAGCAGCTTTCACGGCCGGTATGGCAGGCGATATGGCCCAGTTGTTCGACCATCAGGATGATCACGTCGGCATCGCAGTCCAGGCGCATTTCATGCAGCTTCTGCACATGCCCGGATTCCTCGCCCTTGCGCCACAGCTTGCCACGCGAACGCGACCAGTAGATGGCGCGCTGCTCGGCGGCGGTCAGGGCCAGCGATTCGCGGTTCATCCAGGCCATCATCAGCACGCGTCCGGTCTTGTGGTCCTGGGCGATCGCCGGTACCAGGCCTTCGCTGTTCCACTTGATCTCGTCCAGCCAGTCTTTCATCGTCGACTCCAAAGCGGGCCCGCTCCTGTGCCGGGCCCTTTGCGCTAGTGTGCCAGCCATGGGCGCGGCTGGCTATTGGCGCACGATCAGGTAAAGGCCAGCAGCCAGCATCAGCCAGGCCGGCCAGGCGGCAGGGGCAGCCAGGCTGGCGGCTGCGGCGGCGCCAGCGGCCAGGACCGCGCCTCCGCCGAGCAGGCCGGCGCCGAGCAGGCGCAGCGCCCAGCGGTCGCCCTGGCGGCGCCGCTCCGGCAGTTGCGGATCGTGCAGGTGCGGTTGCGACAGGCGTTCGAGCAGGTCGCGGGCCATGTCGGCCAGGTGCGGCAGTTGCTCGACCTGGCTGTGGATGTTGCCGAGCACGGCCTTGGGGCTCATGCGGTCGCGCATCCAGCGCTCGAGGAATGGCTTGGCGGTGCTCCACAGGTCCAGGTCGGGGTACAGCTGGCGGCCCAGGCCTTCGATGTTGAGCAGGGTCTTCTGCAGCAGGACCAGTTGCGGCTGCACTTCCATGTTGAAGCGCCGGGCGGTCTGGAACAGGCGCATCAGCACCTGGCCGAAGGAAATATCCTTTAACGGTTTTTCGAAGATCGGCTCGCACACGGTGCGGATCGCCGCTTCGAACTCGTTGACCTTGGTGTGTGCCGGCACCCAGCCCGAGTCGATGTGCAACTGGGCGACGCGGCGGTAGTCACGCTTGAAGAAAGCGATCAGGTTGCGCGCCAGGTAGTCCTGGTCCTCGGCGGTCAGGCTGCCGACGATGCCGCAGTCGATGGCGATGTACTGCGGGCTCCACGGTTTGACCGTGCTGACGAAGATGTTGCCGGGGTGCATGTCGGCATGGAAGAAACTGTCGCGGAACACCTGGGTGAAGAATACCTCCACGCCCCGTTCGGCCAGCAGCTTCATGTCGGTGCGCTGGTCGGCCAAGGTGGCCATGTCGGTCACCGGCACGCCGTAGATACGCTCCATCACCAGCACCTTGGGGCGGCACAGGTCCCAGTACACCTGGGGCACATACATCAGCTCGGAGCCTTCGAAGTTGCGCCGCAGCTGGCTGGCGTTGGCCGCTTCGCGCAGCAGGTCGAGCTCGTCGTAGATGGTTTTTTCGTAGTCGCCGACGATTTCCACCGGGTGCAGGCGGCGGGCGTCGGCCGAAGCGCGTTCGGCGGCCTTGGCAATCAGGAACAGCCAGGCCAGGTCCTGGGCGATCACCGGCTTCAGGCCCGGGCGTACCACCTTGACCACCACTTCCTCGCCACTTTTCAGGCGCGCAGCGTGCACCTGGGCCACCGAGGCCGAGGCCAGCGGCTCGACGTCGAAGCGGCTGAACAGTTGCGTCACCGGGGCGCCCAGCTGTGCCTCGATCAGCGCCACGGCCTGCTTGGGGTCGAACGGCGGTACGCGGTCCTGCAGCAACATCAGCTCATCGGCAATGTCGTTGGGCAGCAGGTCACGGCGGGTGGACAACAACTGGCCGAACTTGATGAAGATCGGCCCCAGGTCCTGCAGGGCCAGGCGCAGGCGCGCGCCACGGCTGAGCTCGTTCGGCTTGCGCGGCAGCCAGCGCCATGGCATCAGCAGGCGCAGGCTCATCAGCCACCAGGGCAGCGGCAGGTCGAACAGCAGGTCATCGAGACGGTAGCGGATCACCACACGCTGGATGCGAAAAAGACGGCGGACGGCGAGCAGCTTCATGCGTTATCGCTGGTATCAAGGGATCGGGAGAGGCGCTTGAGGCGCGCCTCGAGGCGTTCTGTATCGAGCTTCAGGGCATCGAGCTCGCTGAAGGCGGCTTCGGCTTCGCGCTTGCCAACCAAGGTACGGGACTCTTCGGCCAGGTACTCGGAAAGGTTCTGGCTGAAGCGCGCCAGGCCCTGGCGGGTCCAGCGTGCGCGCAGGCGGATGTGGCCGGCCAGCAGCGCCGTGGCGACCGGGCCGAGCCAGCGTTGCAGCTCGTGTTCCCAGTCAAGCTCCAGGTCCTGCAGCACACCGAACAGGTCGAGCAGCACGGCGCTGTCGCCATGCAGCTCGACCTGCGGGCTGTGCAGCACGGCGGTCTTGTCCTTGGCCAGGGCCAGTTGCGCCAGGCTGCCGGCCGGGGCGCGCAGGCTGCAATCGACCTCGCCTTGCCAATGGCCGGCGAGCATCAAGCCTTGTTCATCGGGCAGGATGAACACCTGCAGGGCCGGCTGGCGGCAGTCGATCTCGATGACCTTGCCGTCCAGCGCGGCCAGCCGCGGCAGGGCCGTGCTGTCCATGCGCAGGACCCGGTTCAGGCCATGTTCGACGCTGGCGAGCAGCCCGGCCAGCAGCATCAGGGCTTGATCCCCCGGTGCACGGCGACGATGCCGCTGGTCATGTTGTGGTAGGTGACACGGTCGAAACCGGCCTCGACCATCATGGCTTTCAGGGTTTCCTGATCGGGGTGCATGCGGATCGATTCGGCGAGGTAACGGTAGCTTTCCGAATCGTTGGTGATCAGCTTGCCGGCCAGTGGCATGAAGGCGAACGAGTAGGCGTCGTAGGCCTTGGACATCAGCTTGTTGGTCGGCTTGGAGAACTCCAGCACCAGCAGGCGACCGCCCGGCTTGAGCACGCGCAGCATCGAGCGGATGGCTTCGTCCTTGTGGGTGACGTTGCGCAGGCCGAAGGCAATGGTCACGCAGTCGAAGTGGTTGTCCGGGAATGGCAGCTTCTCGGCGTCGGCCTGGACGAACTCGATGTTGCCGGCCACGCCACGGTCGAGCAGGCGGTCACGGCCGACCTTGAGCATCGACTCGTTGATGTCGGCCAGCACGACCTGACCGGTCGGGCCGACCAGCCGCGAGAACTTGGCGGCCAGGTCGCCGGTACCGCCGGCAATGTCCAGTACCCGGTTGCCGGCGCGTACGCCCGACAGCTCGATGGTGAAGCGCTTCCACAGGCGGTGCATGCCGCCGGAAAGCACGTCGTTCATCAGGTCGTACTTGGCCGCCACCGAGTGGAACACCTCGGCGACTTTCTTCGCCTTCTGGCTTTCAGGGACGTCCTGGTAACCGAAATGGGTGGTGGGTTCGGCGTGGTCGCCTTTGCGCTGGTCGTTCATATCGCTTCACCGGAAAAAATTACCGCCATTCTAGGGCGAACGGGCGGATTTGTCTTGGCGGGGTGTGCCAGTGGGCAGGGGCGGGCATAATGCCCATTATGTCTTCACCTTCAGGAACACCCGCATGACCCAGATCAGCGTCGAACGCAAACATTCCCTCGGCCGTGATGCCGCCCGTGCCAAGGCCGAAGCGCTGGTCGACAAACTGACTCGCGAATACGACCTCAAGGCCACCTGGAACGGTGACCGGGTCGACGTGGCGCGCAGCGGTGCCAACGGCAGCGTGCACATCTTCGATGACCGCATCCGCGTCGAATTGAAGCTGGGCATGATGCTGTCGATGATGAGCGGCACCATCAAGGGCGAGATCGAGCGGGCGCTGGACAAAGCCCTGGCCTGATCCCTCCCCGGGGCCATGCTCGTTCACCTTAGGGTGAAGATTCTAATTTCCCTCTCTACCTTGTGCTCAAGCCCAACCTCCATGGGCGGTTCCTCCTCCACTCATGAGCATGAGGTACAGAGCATGGCCAAAGTGACAGTGAAGAAAAAGGACGACGCCCCGGGCACGCTGGGCGAGGTGCGCGGCTACGCGCGCAAGATCTGGCTGGCGGGCATCGGCGCCTATGCGCGCGTGGGCCAGGAAGGCTCCGACTACTTCAATGAGCTGGTCAAGGCCGGCGAAGGCGTCGAGAAGCGTGGCAAGAAGCGCATCGACAAAGAGCTCGATGCTGCCAACAATCAGATCGACGAAGCGACCCAGGAGGTCAGCCGCGTACGTGGCAAGGTCGAAGTTCAACTGGACAAGATCGAAAAAGCTTTCGACGCGCGGGTCGGTCGCGCCTTGAATCGCCTGGGCATTCCGTCTAAACATGACGTTGAGGCGTTGTCCATCAAGCTTGAACAGCTGCACGAGCTGCTCGAGCGCGTCGCGCACAAACCATAAGGAGAGCAGGATGGCTGGCAAGAAGAATTCCGAGAAAGAAGGCAGCTCCTGGGTCGGCGGGATCGAGAAGTACTCCCGCAAGATCTGGCTGGCAGGGCTGGGTATCTATTCGAAGATCGACCAGGACGGCCCGAAGCTGTTCGACTCGCTGGTGAAGGATGGCGAGAAGGCCGAGAAGCAGGCGAAGAAGACCGCTGAAGACGTGGCGGAAACCGCCAAGTCGTCGACCACTTCGCGTGTGTCGGGCGTGAAGGACCGTGCGCTGGGCAAGTGGAGCGAACTCGAAGAGGCCTTCGACAAACGCCTGAACAGCGCCATCTCGCGCCTTGGCGTGCCGAGCCGCAACGAGATCAAGGCCCTGCACCAGCAGGTGGACAGCCTGACCAAGCAGATCGAGAAATTGACCGGTGCTTCGGTTACGCCGATTTCGTCGCGCACTGCTGCGGCCAAACCGGCTGCGAGCAAGGCGGCGGCCAAGCCACTGGCCAAGACGGCAGCGGCCAAGCCTGCGGCGAAAACCGCGGCGGCCAAGCCGGCAGCCAAAACTGCTGCGGCAAAACCTGCCACCAAGGCGGCTGCCAAACCTGTAGCAGCCAAACCAGCGGCGAAACCGGCAGCGGCCAAGCCTGCGGCAGCCAAGAAACCTGCGGTGAAGAAAGCACCGGCGAAACCGGCAGCCGCCAAGCCGGCAGCCCCAGCGGCCAGCGCCGCTCCGGTCGCTAGCGCAGCTCCTGCACCAACCGCGGCTCCGGCCAGCAACCCGCCGTCGGCACCGACAGGCACCGGTACCCTGATCTGATACCGCGTCGCCTTCTTCGCGGGTAAACCCGCTCCCACAGGTAGTGCGCCGCTTGTAAGCTCTGCACCGTACCTGTAGGAGCGGGTTCACCCGCGAATGCGTCGGCTGCTGCAATACATTCCTGTCAGGCTTAACCCTCCAGGTAGCGCACCGCCAACTGCTCCGCCGCCCCCCGCGCCTGAGCCTGCAGATGCGGCGCCACCAGCATCATCACCTGGTACACCACAATCCCCACATCCCCATCGCGCCCCAGTACCCGCTGGTAATCCAGTGAGAACATCAGCGTCAGGGTGATCTGCTCCACCAGTTGCCCCAGCGCCTGGGTATCGCTCTCAACCAGCCCCTGGCCCTTGAGGCTGGCCAGCAATGCCGCCAGCGTGCGCTTGAGCGCGTTGATCAGGCTGCGCATGCCGCGGGCCAGTTTGGGCAGGCGCCCGGTCAGGTTCGACAGGTCCTGGAACAGGAAACGGTACTGCGCCATGCGCTCGACGATCAGGTGCAGGAACAGCCAGTAGTCCTCGGCGTCCAGGCGTACCTCCAGCGGCGGGTCGAGCAAGGGCATCAGCGCTTCTTCAAAGCGCTCGAACAGCCCCAGCACCAACGGCTCCTTGCCGTGGAAGTGGTAGTAAAGGTTGCCGGGGCTGATGCCCAGTTCGTTGGCAATCTCCAGGGTGGATACGTTCGGTTCGCCCTGCTGGTTGAACAGTTGCAGGGCGCATTCGAGGATACGGTCGCGAGTCTTCATCCAGTCGGCATGCTCATCGGGTCAGCACGTAAGTGCCCGGCGCTGGGCCCAGCGGTGGGTAGGTGGTATTGCCCAGCTCGCTGCGCGGTGCCTTGAGCGGGCCGGAGCGCGCGGTGATCCACTCCAGCCACAACGGCCACCAGCTGCCTTCGCTGCGCTTGGCGTCGTGGAACCAGGCGCGCGGGTCGCTGGACAGTTTGGGGTTGGCCAGGTAGTAGGCCTTGGGGTTGCCGGGCGGGTTGATGATGCTCTGGATGTGCCCGCTATTGGCCAGCACGAAGCGCCGGTCGCCCCCCAGCAGCAAGGCCGAGCGGTACACCGCGTCCCACGGGGTGATGTGATCGTTGCTGCCGGCCACGGTGAAGCTGTCCAGCTCGACCTTCTGCAGGTCGATGGGGGTGCCGCATACCTCCAGGCCGGCGGGGTGGGTCAGCGGGTTGTGCTTGAAGAAGTCCAGCAGGTCGCCATGCAGCGCGGCGGGCAGGCGCGTGCTGTCGGCGTTCCAGTACAGGATGTCGAAGGCCGGTGGTGTCTTGCCGAGCAGGTAGTTGTTGACCCAGTAGTTCCAGATCAGGTCGTTGGGCCGCATCCAGGCAAAGATCCGCGCCACCTCGGCGCCATCCAGCACGCCGCGCTGGTAGGAGCGGCGCTTGGCGGCCTCGATGGTTTGCTCGTCGGCGAACAGGCTGGCTGGGCTTTCGAACTTGCTGTCCAGCAGGCTGACCAGGTAGGTGGCGCTGCGCACCCGGCGCAGTTGGTGCTTGGCCTGCAGGTGGCCCTGCAACGCGGCCATGGTCAGGCCGCCGGCGCAGGCGCCCATCAGGTTGGGGTCGCGGTTGCCGCTGATGCTGCGGCAGGCGTTGAGCGCTTCTTCCAGGGCCTGCACATAGCTGGACAGGCCCCACTCGCGGTGGCGCGGGTCGGGGTTGCGCCAGCTGACCATGAATACCTGCAGGCCGCTCTTGAGCATGTACTGGACGAAGCTGTTGGTCGAGCTGAGGTCGAAGATGTAGAACTTGTTGATCTGCGGCGGCACCACCAGCAGTGGCCTGGCGTGCTGCTTTTCGCTCATCGGCTTGTACTGGATCAGTTCCAGCAGCTCGTTGCGGAACACCACGGCGCCGGCGGTCGCGGCCAGGTTGCCGCCTACTTCGAAAGCGCGTTCGTCGACCTGGCGTGGCAGGCCGTCATTGTGGCGCAGATCATCGAGCAGGTGGGCCACGCCGCGTACCAGGCTCAGGCCTCCGCTGTTGAACATCTCCTTGACCGCCAGCGGGTTGAGGAGCGAGTTGCTCGGTGCCAACGCATCGTTGATCAGGTTGAACAGGAAGTGCGCACGGGCGCGGTCATCGTCGTCCAGGTGGCTTTCCTCGATCCACAGGCGGGTCTGCTTCTGCCAGGCCAGGTAGGCCTGCAGGCCACGGCGGTAGAATGGGTTCTGGCTCCATGTAGGGTCGTTGAAGCGTGGATCGCGCGGGTTCGGCTGATACGGTGTGTCACCCAGCATCACCCGGCCCAGCTGGCCGCCCAGAGCCAACAGGTGATGCGCGGTGTGCAGCGGGTGGCGCAAGCTCTGGCGGCTGACATTGCGCAGCGTGGAAATCAGGTCCCGGCCGCGCAGGCCGAGGATGGCGTTCTGCACGTTCATGCTGGTGGCGGGAAGCGTTGGCGTTCCTTTGGCCGGTTTGTCTTTCATGGCAACACTCCCTCGTCCTGACCTGGTGCCTCATGACTAAACATACTTATTGATTTGGCAGGGGCTCTGTGGGAGCGGGTTCACCCGCGAACACCGGCGAAGCCGGTGCCATGCACCGAGCTGGATTCTTCGCGGGTGAACCCGCTCCCACAGGGCCCCAAATCGCCCTCACACTCCCGAAGCCGGGCGAGGGTGCATGACGGCGCGCTGTCGTTCTTGTTGAAGGAACTTCATGATGATCGGGGCGACGGCCTCGGCCCGGGTGATCAGGAACAGATGGCCGTCGTCGATAATGTGTAGCTGGGCATTGGGAATTCGCCAGGCCAGCAGGCGCATGTTGATCAGCGGGATCAGCGGGTCGTCGTCGCCGGCCAGCACCAGGGTTGGCTGCTGGATCTTGTGCAGCCAGTGGATGCTGGTCCAGCCAAGCCCGGCGAACAGCTGCCAGTAGTAGCCCATCTTGCCGCCGGAGCGCACCTTGGCGGCATGCTGCATGGCCAGCTCCGGGTCACGCCGGAAGCCGCCGCCATAGATCGTCGGCGCAATGCGGATGACATGCGACGGCTGTACGTAGCGCCGTGGGCTGGCCATCATCCACAGCACCTTGGGCTTGCCCGGCACCATCACCGCACCGGCGGCAGTGGCGGCCAGCACCAGCTTCTTGCAGCGCTCGGGGTAATCGTGGGCGAACTGCTGGGCCAGGGCGCCGCCCCAGGACACGCCGATGACATTGACCTGGCCATAGTCGAGGTAATCGAGCATGCGTGCTGTCAGTTTGGCCAGCCCGGGGAAGCGGTACGGGTGGCGCGGCGTGGACGAGCCGCCGACCCCGGGCACGTCGAAGGCAATGACTTCCAGGTCCGGGTCCAGTGCTTCGATGAACGGAAACACCAGCTCCAGGTTCGCGCCGATGCCGTTGAAGATCAGCAGCGGCGTCAGGTGCGGTTTGCCCGGGCGGACGGCGGTGCGAATGGACTGGTTGTCCAGCTCGACGGTCCTGAAGATATAGGGTTGCGGCATGCACGTGACTCTTGGGTGAAATGAACACCGTGGCACCCCGCAGGGGCCACGGCGCTGCAGCTCAACGCTCGTGAACGTAGGTGCCCGGGGCGGCTTCGCCGGCGGCATAGGCTCGGTTGCCCAGGCGGGTCGGCGCCTTTTTCAGCTCGCCGGCACGCTCGCCCAGCCAGCTTTGCCAGTGCAGCCACCAGGAGTCTGCATGCTTGGTGGCGTTTTCCTGCCAGGCCACCGGGTCACCCGGGCGATCGGCACCGGTCATGAAGCGTGCCTTGGGGTTGCCCGGTGGGTTGAGGATGCTCTGGATATGGCCGCTGTTGGACAGCACGAACTCGATCTTGCCGCCGAACAGGTGTGCCGAGCGATAGCACGACTGCCACGGGGTGATGTGGTCGGCGGTGCCCGCTACGCTGAAGATGTCGCACTGCACTTTTTTCAGGTCGATCGGCGTACCGCACACTTCCAGGGCGTCCGGGCGGGTCAGCGGGTTGCTCTTGAACATTTCGATGAGGTCGCCGTGGAAGGCGGCCGGCAGACGCGTGGTGTCGTTGTTCCAGAACAGGATGTCGAATACCGGCGGCTCGTTGCCGAGCAGGTAGTTGTTGACCCAGTAATTCCAGATCAGGTCGTTGGGGCGCATCCAGGCGAACACCTTGGCCATCTCGCTGCCTTCGAGCACGCCAGCCTGGTACGAGTGACGCTTGGCGGCCTCCAGGGTCTGCTCGTCGACGAACAGCGCGACCTGGTTGTCCATGGTGGTGTCCAGCACGCTGACCAGCAGGGTCAGGGCATGGACCTTGTTCTCGCCAAGGGCGGCATAGTGGCCCACCAACGCCGTGCAGGTGATGCCGCCGGAGCAGGCACCGAGCATGTTCAGGTCTTTGCTGCCGGTAATCGCCAGCACCGCGTCGACTGCTTCCTTGAGTGCATCGATGTAGGTGGACAGGCCCCATTCGCGCTGGGCCTTGGTCGGGTTGCGCCAGCTGATGATGAAGGTCTGCTGCTGCGAGCGCAGGCAGTAGCGCGCCAGGCTCTTTTCCGGGCTCAGGTCGAATACGTAGAACTTGTTGATCTGCGGTGGCACCACCAGCAGCGGGCGGGCATGCACCTGCTCGGTGATGGGGCTGTACTGGATCAGCTCCAGCACATCGTTGCGGTACACCACGGCACCTTCGCTGGTGCCCAGGTTCTTGCCCACCTCGAAGGCGTCCATGTTCACCTGGCTCGGCATGCCGCCGTTGTTGACCAGGTCCTTGGCCAGGTTGGACAGGCCATCGAGCAGGCTCTTGCCGCCGGTTTCGAAGAAGCGTTTGACCGCTGCCGGGTTGGACAGGGTGTTGGTCGGTGCCATGGCCTCGGTCATCAGGTTGATGACGAACTGGCCGCGGCTGATGTCCTGGGGCGACAGGTCGCTGCTGCCGATCCAGTCCTGCAGCTCTTTGCGCCAGGCCAGGTAGGTTTGCAGGTAGCGGCGGTAAAGCGGGTTGTTGCTCCAGGCCGGGTCATTGAAGCGACGGTCGTCGCTTTCCGGGGCAAGGCTGGACTTGCCCAGCAGTACGTTCTTCAGTTCCAGGCCAAAGTGGGCCACATGCTTGGCGCTGTGCAGCGGTTGGCGCACGGCCTGGCGCAGCACGGTGCGTGCCGAGCTCAACAGGTCCTTGCGACGGATACCGATGACCGGGTTCAGCCCCAGGGTGTTTTCCGAGGCCTGCCGCTGCAGCTCATCGTTGTTCTTGTTACTCATCTACGACGCTCCGTTGTCCTGAGACGAGTACCGGTTGCTGTGGCGGGTGCACAGTGCTGAGCCCGGTACTGCTACTCGGGTTACCAGTGATAAGGAACAGCGGTGCTGCGAGGGTTCTGACTACCTGCCATTTGATGCAGGGAACTTGCCACCCCCCATTGGTTACCCGACTTTCATGTAATGCGCAAGACAGCCCGTCATTGGGCTGTCTGTAAGTCATTCAAACAGATGATTTTAGAAAATGCGCTCTAAACCCGGCAGGCCTTGCGCTAGAGCATGAGTTTGACCACCGACTCGGCGGGGTCGCGGGACTTTCCGGCCTTGTGCAGTTCGTCGAGGTACTCGGCCCACAGCTGTTCCTGGCGCAGGCACAGCTGTTCGAGGTATTCCCAGGTGAACAGACCGCTGTCATGGCCGTCGTCGAAGGTCAGTTTCAGTGCATATTGGCCGGCAGGTTCCAGGCCGATGAGGCCGACGTTGATCTTGCCGAACTGCAGGATGGGGTTGCCGTGGCCCTGGACCTCGGCGGAGGGGGAATGCACGCGCAGGAATTCGGCGGGCAGGTGGTAGACCTCGCCGGGGGCGTAGGTGAGGCTGAGGGTTTTCGAGGCTTTGTGCAGGTTGATGGCGGTGGGCAGGCGGGCCATGGGCGGAATCTCTCGGGAGCTGATGAAGCAAGCTTCCAGCTTATGATGGAGGGATTCAAGGGCCTCTTCGCGGGCACGCCCGCTCCCACAGGATCACCACATGCTTTGGGTCTGTGGTGATCCTGTGGGAGCGGGCGTGCCCGCGAAGCAGTCGACGCCGTTTTTACAGGATGTAACGCGACAGGTCTTCGTTCTGCGCCAGCTCACCCAGGTGGCTGTTCACATACGCCGCGTCGATCTGGATCGGCGCTTCGTCATGGGTGCTGGCCAGGTCGCCAGCGCTGAACGACACCTCTTCGAGCAACCGCTCGAGCAGGGTGTGCAGGCGGCGGGCACCGATGTTCTCGGTCTTCTCGTTGACCTGGTAGGCAATTTCGGCCAGGCGCTTGATGCCGTCGGCGAGGAACTCGATGTTCAGGCCTTCGGTTTTCAGCAGGGCCTGGTACTGCTCGGTCAGCGACGCGTGCGGCTCCTGCAGGATGCGCTCGAAGTCTTCCGGGGTCAGGGCCTTGAGCTCCACGCGGATCGGCAGGCGGCCTTGCAGCTCGGGCACCAGGTCGCTCGGCTTGCTCAGGTGGAACGCACCCGAGGCAATGAACAGGATGTGGTCGGTCTTGACCATGCCCAACTTGGTGTTGACCGTGCAGCCTTCGATCAGCGGCAGCAGGTCGCGCTGCACGCCTTCACGGGACACATCGGCACCACCAACGTTGCCACGCTTGGCAACCTTGTCGATTTCGTCGATGAACACGATGCCGTGCTGCTCGACCGCTTCCAGGGCCTTGGCCTTGAGCTCTTCCTCGTTGACCAGGCGGCTCGCTTCTTCATCGCGAACCATCTTCAGCGCTTCTTTCACCTTCAGCTTGCGCGCCTTGCGCTTGCCTTTGCCCATGTTGGCGAACAGGCTCTGCAGCTGGTTGGTCATTTCTTCCATGCCGGGCGGCGCGGCAATTTCCACGCCCACGGCATCGGCCACTTCGATCTCGATTTCCTTGTCGTCCAGCTGGCCTTCGCGCAGGCGCTTGCGGAACAGTTGGCGGGTGTTGGAGTCGGTGCTGGTCTGCGCGGCTTCCTCGGCGAAGCTGCTTACCCGCGCCTGCGGCAGCAGGGCGTCGAGGATGCGGTCTTCGGCGGCATCTTCGGCGCGGTGGCGCACGCGGATGATTTCCTGCTCACGCAGCATCTTCAGCGCGGCATCGGCCAGGTCGCGGATGATCGACTCGACGTCGCGGCCCACGTAGCCCACTTCGGTGAACTTGGTGGCTTCGACCTTGAGGAACGGCGCATTGGCCAGCTTGGCCAGGCGGCGGGCGATTTCGGTCTTGCCGACGCCGGTAGGGCCGATCATCAGGATGTTCTTCGGTGTCACTTCGGCACGCAGCTCGGCAGGGAGCTGCATGCGCCGCCAGCGGTTGCGCAGGGCAATGGCCACGGCGCGCTTGGCGTCGTCCTGGCCGATGATGTGGCGGTTGAGTTCGTGGACGATCTCGCGGGGGGTCATGGACATGATGAAAATGGTCCTCGGGCGGAATGAATCAGCGTGGAAAAGTCCCATCACCGGGATGGGACGCCAGAACCACTGATCAGTCGGCCAGGTCCTGCTCCTCGATGGTCAGGTTGTGGTTGGTGAACACGCAGATGTCGCCGGCGATGTTCAGGGCGGTCTCGGCGATTTCACGGGCCGAGAGGTCGGTCTTGTCCAGCAGGGCGCGGGCTGCAGCCTGGGCGTAGGCGCCGCCGGAACCCATGGCGATCAGGCCGTCCTCGGGCTCGACCACGTCGCCGTTGCCGGTGATGATCAGGGAGGCGTCCTTGTTGGCTACGGCCAGCATGGCTTCCAGGCGGCTCAGGGAACGGTCGGTACGCCATTCCTTGGCCAGCTCGACGGCGGCACGGACCAGGTGGCCCTGGTGTTTTTCAAGCTGGCCTTCAAAGCGCTCGAACAGGGTGAACGCATCGGCGGTGGCGCCGGCGAAGCCCGCGATGACCTGGCCGTGATACAGGCGGCGCACCTTCTTGGCGTTGCCTTTCATCACGGTGTTGCCGAGGGATACCTGGCCGTCGCCGCCCATGACGACTTTGCCGTTACGGCGGACAGAAACGATGGTGGTCAAGGGGAGAGTCTCCACGCAGCGGGGCGAAAGTGCCTGATGCAGACTCATATGGGGGTGGGGGGAAGGATTTCAACCGTGGGGGATGAATGGTCGGTGCAGGCTCAAGGTTGTACGCGGTCAATGTGGGAGCGGCCTTGCGTGGCGAAAGGGCCGCGCAGCGGCCCCAGGTTCTCGGCATCACGCATAGATTGCTGGGGCCGCTTTGCGGCCCTATCGCGACACAAGGCCGCTCCCACAGGGGGTACTCAGGCCTCGTGGCAGACGTGCCCATCGACCAAGGTATAACGCACTGCACCCGGCAGGCAGTGGCCGATGAACGGGCAGTTCTCGCCGCGCGAGAACCATTGCTCGCCGGCCACGGTCGAGGCTTGCGGGTCGAACAGCACCAGGTCGGCCGCGCCACCCACTTTCAGCTCACCGGCCGGCAGGCGCAGGGCCGCCGCCGGGCCGCTGCTCAGGCGGGCCAGCAGGGTTGGCAGGTCGAGCAGGCCGTCCTGCACCAGGGTCATGGCCAGCGGCAGCAGCAGTTCGACGCTACTGATGCCCGGCTCGGTGGCGCCGAACGGGGCCAGCTTGGCGTCGCGCTCGTGCGGCTGGTGGTGGCTGGAAATCGCCTGGATCACCCCCGACTTCACTGCCGCACGCAGGCCGTCACGGTCGGCGGTGGTACGCAGCGGTGGTTGCACGTGGTACAGGCTGGAGAATTCACGCAGCGATTCGTCGGTGAGAATCAGCTGGTACAGCGCCACGTCGGCGGTCACCGGCAGGCCAAGCTGCTGGGCCTGCTCGATCAGCCGCGCGCCACGGGCACTGGTGATCTGGGTGAAGTGCGCGCGCACGCCGGTCTGTTCGACCAGCAGCAGGTTGCGCGCCAGGGCCACGGTCTCGGCGGTTTCCGGGATGCCCGGCAGGCCGAGGAAGCTGGCCATGGCACCTTCGTGGGCCAGGCCGCCGTGGGCCAGGTCGCGGTCCTGGGAGTGGAACACCACGGTCAGGTCGAAGGTGGCGGCGTATTCCAGGGCGCGGGCCAGGGTACGGTTGTTGGGGATTTCCTTCAGGCCATTGCCGAAGGCCACGCAGCCGGTGTCGCGCAGGGCCACCAGCTCGGCCAGCTGCTCGCCTTCCAGGCCCTTGGTCAGGGCGCCGATCGGGTAGACCTTGCTGTTGGCGGCCTCGCGGGCGCGGTCGAGGATCAGCTCGGCCACGGCCGAGGTGTCCAGCACCGGCTTGGTCTGCGGCGGGCAGCACAGGCTGGTGACACCGCCGGCGACGGCGGCGCGGGTTTCACTGGCGATATTGCCTTTGCGGCTGTAGCCCGGCTCGCGCAGGGACACACCGAGGTCGACCAGGCCGGGCGCGGCGACCAGGCCATCAGCCTGGATCGTGCGGCTGGCGCTGAACCCCTCCGGGGCTGCGCCGATGGCGGCAATGCGGCCGCCGTCCAGGTGCAGGTCGGTGACCTGGTCCAGGCCGCTGTTGGGGTCGATGACCCGGGCGCCGAGAATACTGATGGTCACTGGGCGTTCTCCTGGTCGAATTGACGTTGCGCGTTCTGCCCGCTCATGGCCATGGACAGCACGGCCATGCGCACGGCGATGCCGTAGGTGACCTGGTTGAGGATCACCGAGTGCTTGCCGTCGGCCACCGCCGACTCGATTTCCACGCCACGGTTGATCGGGCCTGGGTGCATGACGATGGCGTCGGGCTTGGCCCCGGCCAGGCGCGCGGTGGTCAGGCCGAACAGGCGGTAGAACTCGCCTTCACTGGGCAGCAGGCCGCCGGCCATGCGCTCACGCTGCAGGCGCAACATGATCACCACGTCGACGTCCTTAAGGCCTTCGGCGAGGTCGGTGTACACCTTCACACCGTATTGCTCGATGCCGATCGGGATCAGGGTTTTCGGGCCGACCACGCGAATGTCCGGGCAGCCCAGCGCTTTGAGTGCCAGCATGTCGGAGCGGGCCACGCGCGAGTGCAGGATGTCGCCGACGATGGCCACCGACAGGTTCTCGAAGCTGCCCTTGTGGCGGCGGATGGTGAGCATGTCTAGCATGCCCTGGGTCGGGTGCGCGTGGCGGCCATCACCACCGTTGATCACGGCCACTTCCGGGCACACGTGCTCGGCGATGAAGTGCGCGGCCCCGGAGTCGGAGTGGCGCACCACGAACATGTCGGCGGCCATGGCTTCGAGGTTGCGCAGGGTGTCGAACAGGGTCTCGCCCTTGCTGGTCGAGGAGGTCGACACGTTCAGGCTGATCACGTCGGCCGACAGGCGCTGGGCGGCAAGTTCGAAGGTGGTACGGGTACGGGTGGAGTTCTCGAAGAACACGTTGCACACGGTCTTGCCGCGCAGCAACGGGACTTTTTTCACGGCCCGGGCACCGACTTCGAGGAAGGAGTCGGCGGTGTCGAGGATCTCGGTGAGCAGTTCGCGGGGCAAACCGTCGAGCGAGAGGAAGTGGCGCAGCTGGCCCTGATAATTGAGCTGCAGCGGGCGCTTGGCGTCGATTGGCGTCATCGCGGGGGACTCTTAAAGGGCGGAAGCGGAGGCGAGGTCCTGGCGCTCGAGGGCGAGCGGTGCGGGTCCGGTCAATTTTACCCGTTCATGGGCAGCCAGCGACAGGGTGGCGCCGAGCACATTCGGGCGGATCGGCAGTTCGCCGGCATCCAGGTCCAACAGGCAGACCAGGGTGACGCTGGCCGGGCGGCCATAATCGAACAGTTCGTTGAGCGCGGCGCGCACCGTGCGACCACTCATCAGCACGTCATCCACCAGCACCAGGTGCTGGCCCTCGACCTCGAACGGCAGCTCGGACGGACGCACTTGCGGGTGCAGGCCGTTCTGGCTGAAGTCGTCGCGATAGAACGAGACGTCCAGAGTGCCCATGGGGCTGGTGTCGCCCATGGCTTCCTGCAGGGCCTGGGCAACCCAGACACCGCCGGTGCGGATGCCGATGTAACGCGGCTCGGTAATTGCCCGGCGGGCCAGGTGGGCGCGAAGGTCGTCAGCCATCTGCCGGATCAGCTCGGCGGGATTGGGTAGGCTCATTGCGGGCTCCTCGGAAGGGTGCGCCGGGCGGGCCCGGCGGCAAAGATGATCAGGTATTGGCCTCCAGCCAGCCTTGCAACAACAGGGCGGCGGCGATGGCATCGACCGGGTTGTCGCGGTAGCTGCCGCGCTGGCCGCCACGGGCCATGCGCTCGCCCTTGGCCTCGAAGGTGGTCAGGCGTTCGTCGTGGGTGTGCACGGGCAGGTTGAAGCGGCCGTTCAGGCGGCGGGCGAATTTTTCCGCGCGGGCGCTCATTTCGCTGGGGGTGCCGTCCATGTTCAGCGGCAGGCCGACGACGATGGCATCGGGCTTCCATTCGGCAATCAGCTTTTCCACCTGGGCCCAGTCCGGCACGCCGTTCTGCGCCTTCAGGGTGCACAGCTCGCGGGCCTGGCCGGTGACCACCTGGCCGACGGCCACGCCGATCTGTTTGCTGCCGTAGTCGAAGCCCAGCAGTAGACGTAGTTCAGGGTGCAGTTCAGCCATCAGGCGTGGCCCGCCTGGCTGGTCAGCAGGTTCAGGTTGATCCCCAGGCTGGCGGCGGCGGCTTCCAGGCGCAGGTCGCTGGCCTTGCCGAAGATGATTTCCGGGTCGAACGGGCAGTTGAGCCAGGCGTTGTCGGCCAGTTCCTCTTCCAGTTGGCCCGCTTCCCAGCCGGCATAGCCCAGGGTGATCAGGCTCTGTTTCGGGCCGACTCCGGCGGCGATGGCCAACAGGATATCCTGCGACGTGGTCAGCGACAGCCCTTCCAGTGCGACGGTGGCCTGGAAGCTGCACTCGCTGCTGTGCAGCACGAAGCCTCGGTCGGTCTGTACCGGGCCACCCAGGTAGATCGGCACCTGCAAGGTGCTGGCCGGCGGCATTTCGTCCGGGCGCAGCTGCTCGAGGATGTCGGCCAGGTTCAGCTCCTGCGGCCGGTTGACCACCAGGCCCATGGCGCCATGGGCGTTGTGCTCGACGATGTACGTGAGGGTCTGGGCGAAGTTCGGATCGGCCATGTGCGGCATGGCGATCAGGAACTGATGCTTGAGGTAGCTCGGCGTGTGGGTTTTCATGGGGGATAGTGTGGCGCCAGGTGGCGAGGCTGACAAGGTGCTCAACGAGGCTTGCGCGATCGCTGTGGGAGCGGGTTTACCCGCGAATGCGTCCGACCAGGCGGCATCATTGCCTGATCTGGCGCATTCGCGGGTAAACCCGCTCCCACAGCGATCGCGCAAGGCCGCAAATCAGTTACTGGACAGACGGTCCCCACGGGCAAAGCGCCAGGTGCGGATGATCTCCAACCGGTCAAACTCGGCCAGGTCCCCGGTAAACGGTGCAAACGGCGCCGCCAGCCGCACGATGCGCTGCGCCGCCTGGTCCAGCACCGGTTGCCCGGACGACTCCAGTACCAGCACCTCGTACAGCGAGCCATCGCGGTTGATCGACACCATCATGCGCAAGTTGCCGTAGATCTGTTGCCGGCGCGCTTCGTCGGGGTAGTTCAGGTTACCCACCCGCTCGACCTTCTTGCGCCATTCTTCCTTGTACCAGGCGCCCTTGTCGCGCATGGTCGAGGCGGCATTGAGCCGGTGGATACGCGGGCGCTTGGCATACATCTGCTGCTCGTTGGACAGCTCCGCCTCCAGGCTGGCGATCTGGCTGGACAGCTGCGAGCTGTCGAAGTCCGGTGCCGGCGCTTCCGGCTTGGGCCGCGGCTTGCTTTCCTTGGGCTTGGGCTCGACCTTTTGCGGTTTGGGCGCCGTGGTCACGACCGCCGACTTCTGCGGGGCAGGGGGCGGCACAACCTCGGGCCTGGCTGCAGGTGGCGGGGTGATCTTGTTGATCTTGCTGTCCTGGAACGGCGCCAGTTCGGTGGTCTTGGGCACCGCTTTCTTGTCCAGGGTGCCGCTGCCCTGCTGGTTGTCCTGGGCCTGGAAATCGGCCTTCTGCGGCGGTTTCTCGCTTTTGAAGGTGGCCAGGGTGATGTCCATGGTGTGGCGGATTTCGGCAGGCTTGACCACGCTGAAACCGACGCCGAGGATCAGCGCCAGGTGCACCAGGGCAGCCAGGAACAGGGTAAAGCCGAGCCGGTCCACCGGGCGAACTCGGGGGGGCAGCAGGTCGGCGGGGATGTCAGCGGGCAGCGTCATCAGGTATCCAGCAACCGCAGGGCGGGGCAACAGGCCAGGCAAAAAGGACCCGCATCATACCCCACTCTGGGTTGTTGCCGTGCGTCGGCGGTCAGCGCGCCTTCAGCTGGCGATCAATGGCATCCATCAGCTTGCCGCCGATATCGGTGTTGTAGGCGGCATCGATCTCGCGGATGCAGGTGGGGCTGGTGACGTTGATTTCGGTGAGGTAGTCGCCGATCACGTCCAGGCCCACGAACAGCAGCCCCTTCTCGCGCAGGGTCGGGCCGACCTGGGCGGCGATCCAGCGGTCGCGGTCGGTCAGCGGGCGTGCTTCGCCACGGCCGCCGGCGGCCAGGTTGCCACGGGTCTCGCCGCTGGCCGGGATGCGCGCCAGGCAGTAGTCCACCGGCTCGCCGTCGATCATCAGGATGCGCTTGTCGCCGTCCTTGATCTCGGGCAGGTAGGCCTGTGCCATGATCTGCTGGCCGCCGTGCTGGGTCAGGGTTTCGAGGATCACCGACAGGTTGGGGTCACCCGGGCGGTGGCGGAACACCGAGGTACCGCCCATGCCGTCCAGCGGCTTGAGGATCACGTCGCCGTGGGTGGTGGCGAACTCTCGCAGGATATCGGCACGGCGGCTGACCAGGGTCGGCGCCATGCACTGCGGGAACTGGGTGGCAAACAGTTTTTCGTTGCAATCGCGCAGGCTCTGCGGGCGGTTGACCACCAGCACGCCTTCGCGCTCGGCCTGCTCCAGCAGGTAGGTGCTGTAGACGAACTCCATGTCGAAGGGCGGGTCCTTGCGCATCAGGACCACGTCCAGGTCGGCCAGCGCACTGTCCTGCTCGTCGCCCAGCTCGAACCAGCGGGCCGGGTCGGCAAACACTTTCAGCGGGCGCATCTGCGCACGGGCCTGGCCGGCGCCCAGGTACAAGTCACGCTGCTCCATGTAGAACAGGCTCCAGCCGCGAGCCTGGGCGGCCAGCAGCATGGCCAGCGAGCTGTCCTTCTTGTAGGAGATGGACGCGATGGGGTCCATGACAATGCCGAGGCGAACGCTCATGGGGTGGTTCCTCTTGGCGGCGCGTGGCCGCGATGGATCGAAAGAAAAGTGGCTCAGGGTGGCGCTGTGAACGCTGCCGGTCAAGGGGCGCGGCAGATGGAATGGCCACCCGGAGTGTGCTAAAAATGCCAGTCATAGTGCTGAATGACAGGCCCATGGGGCTGCTGCGCAGCCCTTTCGCGACGCAAGGCCGCTCCCGCAACGGCCCCGGAATTTCGGCAAACGGTAGCCCAACAGATGGAACAACCCCTGAAGGTGATGGTGATCGACGATTCGCGCACGATCCGCCGCACCGCGCAGATGTTGCTCGGTGAAGCGGGCTGCGAGGTGATCACCGCCAGCGATGGCTTCGATGCCCTGGCCAAGATCGTCGACCACCAGCCCAGCATCATTTTCGTCGATGTGCTGATGCCGCGCCTGGACGGTTACCAGACCTGCGCGGTGATCAAGCACAACAGTGCCTTCAAGGACACCCCGGTCATTCTGCTGTCGTCACGCGACGGCCTGTTCGACAAGGCCCGTGGCCGGGTGGTCGGCTCCGACCAGTTCCTGACCAAACCGTTCAGCAAGGAAGAGCTGCTCGATGCGATCCGCGCCCATGTGCCCGGTTTTGCCGCAGCCCAACAACACGCACCCTGACCGCGCCCCGCCATGGCACGGTCTTTCTTTCCTGATGGGGAACCAGCATGGCCCGAGTTCTGATTGTCGACGACTCGCCGACAGAGATGTACCGATTGACCGAGTGGCTGGAAAAGCACGGCTACCAGGTGCTCAAGGCCAACAATGGTGCCGATGGCGTGGCCCTGGCCCGGCAGGACAAGCCAGATGCGGTGCTGATGGACATCGTCATGCCTGGCATGAACGGCTTCCAGGCCACTCGCCAGCTCAGCAAGGACCCGGAAACCAGCGCCATCCCGGTGATCGTGGTCACCACCAAGGACCAGGAAACCGACCGCATCTGGGCCACGCGCCAGGGCGCCCGTGACTTCCTGACCAAGCCGGTGGAAGAGGACGCGCTGATCGCCAAGCTCAAAGAAGTGCTGGGGGCTTGACCACCCGCCCGCAGGGCGCGTCGCTGACCGCCTTCGAGTTGTTGCTGGACATCGACCGGCGCTGCCGCCTGCTGGTCGCCGACCAGCCGCCGCAAGACAACCGCCTGCAACAGTGGAGCGGCATCGGTTTTCGCATTGCCGGGCAATGGTTCGTCGCGCCCATGGGCGAGGTGGCCGAGGTGCTGCGCGAACCGCGCAGCAGCCGCGTCCCTGGCGTGCAGCCGTGGGTGTGCGGGGTGGCCAACCTGCGTGGCCGGCTGCTGCCGGTGATGGACCTGAGCAGTTTCTTCGGCCTGGGCCACGCCGCCCCGGGCAAGCAGCGGCGGGTGCTGGTGCTGGACCACGAGGACCTGTTCGTCGGCTTGCTGGTGGACGAGGTGCTGGGCCTGCAGCACTTTGCCCTGGACAGCCTGCAGCTGTCGCCACCACAGCCCCTGATCCGTGCCGCTGCACCTTTCGTGCAGGGGCACTTCCCGCGTGAACGCAACTGGGCGATCTTCAGCCCCTTCGCCCTGGCCCAGGCGCCGGGCTTTCTCGATGTGGCGTTATAGGACCTGCGAACGTGAACAAGCCTGCCACCCCCGTCACTACCGTGACCCCACGTACCCGCAGCATCGCGCAGATCACCGTGCTGTTCCTGATCCTGATCCTGTCGATCATCCTGCTGTTCGCCAACTTCGCCTACCTGAACACCCAGTCCAACTACGACAAGCAGTACATCGGCCACGCCGGCGAACTGCGGGTGCTGTCGCAGCGCATCGCCAAGAATGCCACCGAAGCCGCCACCGGCAAGGCCCTGGCCTTCAAGCTGCTGTCGGACGCGCGCAACGATTTCGAACGGCGCTGGGGCTACCTGCGCGAGGGTGACAAGTCCACCGGCCTGCCGCCTGCGCCGCCCATGGTGCGTGACGAAATGGAAGCGGTACGCCGCGACTGGGAAAGCCTGCGCAAGAACACCGACACCATCCTCGCCAGCGAGCAGACCGTGCTGTCACTGCACCAGGTGGCGGCAACCCTGGCCGAGACCGTGCCGCAGTTGCAGGTGGAATACGAGAAAGTGGTCGAGATCCTGCTGCAGAGCGGCGCCCCGGCCAACCAGGTGGCAGTGGCCCAGCGCCAACTGCTGTTGGCCGAACGCATCCTCGGCTCGGTCAACACCGTGCTGGCCGGTGACGACACCGCGGCCCAGGCGGCCGACGCCTTTGGCCGCGATGCCGGGCGCTTCGGCCAGGTGCTTGAGGGCATGCTCAGTGGCAACGGGGCGATCCAGGTGACCCGTGTCGAGGATGCCGACGCCCGCGCGCGCCTGGCCGAAATTGCCGAGCTGTTCCAGTTCGTTGCCGGCTCGGTGGATGAAATCCTCGAAACCTCGCCGGAACTGTTCCGCGTGCGCGAGGCCGCGGGCAATATCTTCAGCCTGTCGCAAACCCTGCTCGACGAGGCCTCGTACCTGGCCAACGGCTTCGAGAACCTGGCTGGCGGGCGCACCCTCGACACCGTCGGCGGCTATGCCCTGGGGCTGCTGGCGCTGGCTTCGATCATCCTCATCGGCCTGGTCATGGTGCGCACCACCAACCGCCAACTGCGCGAGACAGCGGAAAAGAACGAACGCAACCAGCAGGCGATCATGCGCCTGCTCGACGAAATCGAAGAGCTGGCTGACGGCGACCTGACCGTGACCGTATCGGTGACCGAAGACTTTACCGGCGCCATTGCCGACTCGATCAACTATTCCGTGGACCAATTGCGCGACCTGGTCGCCACCATCAACCACAGCGCGATGCAGGTCGCTGCCGCCGTGCAGGACACGCAGAACACCGCACGCCAGCTGGCCAAGGCCTCCGAGCACCAGGCCGAGCAGATCAGCGAGGCGTCCGAGGCGGTCGGCGACATGGTCGAGTCGATCGACCGGGTTTCGGCGCACGCCTACGAGTCGGCCAAGGTGGCCGAGCGCTCGGTGGCGATCGCCAACAAGGGCAACGAGGTGGTGCACAACACCATCAACGGCATGGACAACATTCGCGAGCAGATCCAGGACACCGCCAAACGGATCAAGCGCCTCGGTGAGTCCTCCCAGGAAATCGGCGACATCGTCAGCCTGATCGACGACATTGCCGACCAGACCAACATCCTCGCCCTCAATGCGGCGATCCAGGCCTCGCTGGCCGGCGAGGCCGGCCGTGGTTTTGCCGTGGTCGCCGACGAGGTACAGCGCCTGGCCGAACGCTCGTCGTCGGCCACCCGGCAGATCGAGGCGCTGGTGCGCACCATCCAGGCCGACACCAACGAGGCGGTGATCTCCATGGAGCAGACCACCGCCGAAGTGGTACGCGGTGCCCGCCTGGCCCAGGATGCCGGGGTGGCGCTGGCCGAGATCGAGGGTGTTTCGCAGAACCTCGCCGACCTTATCCACAGCATCTCCGATGCCGCCCAGTTGCAGACTTCGTCGGCCGGGCAGATCTCCCACACCATGGCGGTCATCCAGCAGATTACCGCGCAGACCTCCGCCGGCTCCGGCGCCACCGCCGACAGCATCCGCCACCTGGCGCGCATGGCCAGCGAGATGCGCCGTTCGGTGTCCGGGTTTACCCTGCCGCCACCCAAAGAGCCCAACTGAAGAGCAGCGCCGAGGAGTGCCCATGGCTGTAGTTGCTGTAAGCCCCGAGCGCCACGACACGGTGGCGCTGGCCTGGACCAGGGCTGCCATCCTCGACTGCCTGGGCCAGGCGCGCCAGGCGCTGGAGCGCTTTGCCGGCGAGCCGGGCGACCTGTCGATGCTGGCGTTCGTGGTCGATAACCTGCACCAGGTGCACGGCTGCCTGCGCATGCTCGAACTGCGCGGCGCCACGCGCCTGGCCGAAGAACTGGAGCTGTTCGCCAAGGCCCTGGCCGATGGCCAGGTCAGCCCCCGCGGTGATTGCCTGGGGGCGTTGTTCCGCGGCCTGGAGCAATTGCCCTCGTACCTGGAGCGCTTGCGCGGCGCCCGCCACGACCTGCCACTGGTGATGCTGCCGCTGCTCAACCAGCTGCGTGCCTGCCGTGGCGAGGAGCCATTGGCCCAGGCCAGCCTGATCAGCGGTGCCACCCAACGCTTTGCCGGTGCCGACGACCTGGCCAACCTCGACCTGTCGCTGGGCAACTGGCGCGAGCAGTTGCAGGCCGGGCCGGGCCGCGATGCCCTGCGCTCGGTGGTGACCGCGCTGTGCGATGACCTGATGCGCATCAAGGAGCGCCTGGACCAGTTCGTGCGCAGCGATCGCCAGCACAGCGAGCAGCTCGATGCCCTGCTGGCACCGCTGCGCCACGTGGCCGACACCCTGGCGGTGCTGGGCTTCCAGCAGCCACGCCGGGTGATCATCGACCAGGTGCTGGCGCTGCAGGCCCTGGCCCAGGGCGAGCGGGTGGTGGATGACGCGGTGTTGATGGATGTAGCGGGGGCCCTGCTGTATGTGGAGGCCACGCTCAATGGCATGGTCGGCCCGCTGGAGGAAAACGGCCAGGGTGGCCTGCCGGGCTCGGACCTGGCCGAGATCCGCCAACTGGTGTTGAACGAGTCGCTGAACGTGCTGCAGCAGGCCAAGGACCTGATCGGCGATTGCCTGGAGTCCGACTGGCCGCGGCAACGCCTGCAACCCTTGCCAGGGTTGTTGCAGCAGATTCGCGGGGCGCTGGCGATGTTGATGCTACCGGCCGTGGCCGAGCTGTTTGCCGGTTGCGCCAGCTATGTGCAGCGCTGGCTGCAGCACCTGGAGGTAGAGCCGCCGGCCGACGAGCTGAGGCACCTGGCCGAGGCCCTGAGCGCCGCCGAATGCTACCTGCAATGGCGGGTGGCGGACCCATTGGCGGATGGCCAGCCGTTCATCGACATGGCGCGCGCCAGCCTGGCGACGCTGGGCGTGCACTGCGCGCTGGTCGAGGCCACTGCAGGCCAAGATGGCAGCGCTGATGGCATCGATGACGAGTTGCGCGAAGTGTTTCTCGACGAGGCCGGTGAACTGCTGCCGGAAATCGAGCGCCACTGGCTGCGCTGGCGTGCCGACAACCAGCAGCGCGAGGCACTGGGAGAAGTGCGCCGCGCCTTGCATACGCTCAAGGGCAGTGGCCGCATGGTACATGCCGAGGCGGTGGCCGAGCTGGCCTGGGGCGCCGAGCACCTGTTGAACCGGGTACTCGAGGGCCGCAGCGTGCTCAGCCCGGAAGGCGTAGTGGCCCTGCAGCAGGTGTTCGTCCACCTGCCCGACCTGCTGGCCGACTTTGCCGCCGGCCAGTTGCCGCAACTGACGGCAATCGAGCGACTGGCCGGGCACCTGCATGCCCTGGCCGAAAACGATGCCCCCGTAGTGGCCGATATCGATGGCCTCGACCCGCAGCTGCTCGACATTTTCCGCAGCGAGGCGCAGGGTCACCTGGCCAGCCTGGAGGCTTTCCTGCAGGGTGCCGACGGCCACGACACGTCGGTCAGCGATAGCCTGCAGCGCGCCCTGCACACGCTCAAGGGCAGTGCCGCCATGGCCGGAGTGATGCCGGTCGCTGAACTGGCCACCGCCTTCGATCGCCTGGCTCGTGAATACAAGGGCCACCAACTGCCCCTGCAAATGGCCGAGATCGAATGGCTGGAAGCGGCGCATTCGCTGTTCCATCTAGGCCTGGCGCAACTCGACAGCACGCCGCTGGCGGCCATCCCGGGCGCCGCGGAGCTGATCGAGCAGGTCGGCCAGGCGGTGGATGGGCGCCTGGCCAGCTTGCATGACGACCCGCAGCATGCGCGGCGCAACAAGCGTGACCCGCAGTTGATCGCCAGTTTCCTGGCCCAGGCCATGGATATCCTGCTGGATGCCGAGTCGTTGCTGTCGCGCTGGCAGGAACAGCCCGGCCAGCGCGATGCGTTGGATTCCCTGCTCGACGAACTGACCACCCTGGGGCACGCCGCGCACCTGGCCGACCTGTGGCAGATGGATGACGTGTGCGAGGCCTTGCTCGACCTGTACGGTGCCGTGGAGGAGGGCAGCCTGCCCGCCGATGCGCGCTTCTTCGCCCAGGCGCAGCGGGCCCATGAAGCCCTGCTGGACATGCTCGACGAAGTGGCGGCCGGGCAGGATATCCCGCCACGGCCGGAACTGGTCGACAGCCTGCGCAACCTGCTGGGCCAGGCCCTGGCGCCGGAGGCCACCGGCCTGGTGGGCATCGACACGGTCACGCCGCTGCACCCGGACATGGACCTGGCAGATACCCTTGGCCTGGGGCTGGCGCACAACCCTTCGCTGCCGGCAGTAGCTGAGCCGCTGGTCGAAGAGCCGGAAAGCCCTGGCGAAGAGCTGCTGGAAGTTTTCCTCGAAGAAAGCTCGGACATCGTCGAGAGCGCCGCCGCAGCCCTGGCGCGCTGGCAGGCCGACCCGCGCAGCAGCGTCGAGGTGGACAACCTGATGCGCGACCTGCACACCCTCAAGGGTGTGGCGCGCATGGTCGAAATTGCGCCGATCGGCGACCTGGCCCACGAGCTGGAGTTCCTCTACGAGCTGCTGGCCGCTGGCCGCATGCCGCCGAGCGCGCCCCTGTTCGCCTTGCTGCAGAACTGCCATGACCGCCTGGCGCACATGCTCGATGCCGTGCGCCTGGGGCAGCCGTTGCATGCCGCCACGGCGCTGATCGACTACATTCGCAACTTCAGCTTCTCGGCCCTTGCCGACAGCGCCGCCGGCCAGGGGCCGATCGAGGCTGCGACCATTGAGGCGCCGGCGGTGGCACCGGAGCGGGTACCGGGCGACATGGTCAAGGTCGATGCCGAGTTGCTCGACGACCTGGGCAACCTGGCCGGTGAGCACTCGGTCATCCGTGGGCGCATCGAGCAGCAGGTCAACGATGCGCAGTTCACCCTCAACGAGATGGAAACCACCCTCGAGCGCATGCGCGACCAGTTGCTGCGCCTGGACATCGAAACCCAAGGGCGGATCTCCAGCCGGCAGCAGTTCGAAGGCGATACCTATGACGACTTCGACCCGCTGGAAATGGACCGCCACTCGCAGCTGCAGCAGCTGTCGCGGGCCCTGTTCGAGTCCGCCTCGGACTTGCTCGACCTCAAGGAAACCCTGGCACATCGTGCCCAGGAAGCCTACAGCCTGCTGCAGCAGCAGGCGCGAGTGAACAGCCAGTTGCAGGAAGGTCTGACCGCCACCCTGATGGTGCCCTTCGAGCGCCTGGTGCCACGCTTGCAGCGTGTGGTGCGGCAGGTGGCCAGCGAGCTGGGCAAGCAGGTGGAACTGGTGGTCGGCAATGCCGAGGGCGAACTGGACCGCAGCGTGCTCGAACGCATGGTGGCGCCGCTGGAGCACATGCTGCGCAACGCCGTCGACCATGGCCTGGAAAGCCGCGAAATGCGCCTGGCCGCCGGCAAGCCGGAGCAGGGCACCATTCACCTGAATTTACTGCACGAAGGCGCAGACATCGTTATCGAAATGACCGACGACGGTGCCGGCGTGCCACTGGAAGCGGTGCGCCGCAAGGCCATCAAGCGTGGCCTGCTGGACCCACAGGCGCATTTGAGCGATCACGAGATCCTCCAGTTCATCCTGCGCCCGGGCTTTTCCACTGCCGAGAAAATCACCCAGATTTCCGGGCGTGGTCTGGGCATGGACGTGGTACACGAAGAGGTCAAGCAGCTGGGCGGCTCGATGAGTATCGAGTCGGCCCAGGGCAAGGGCGCGCGCTTCCTGATCCGCCTGCCATTCACCGTGTCGGTCAACCGTGCGCTGATGGTGCACCTGGGCGAAGAGCAGTACGCCATTCCGCTGAATACCATCGAGGGCATCGTCCGGGTGCCGGCGGCTGAACTGGCAGCGTGCTACCAGCTGGACGCCCCGCGTTATGTGTACGCCGGCCACGAATACGAGCTGCGCTACCTGGGTGAACTGCTGCAGGGCATGCCGCGCCCGGCATTGCTCGGACAGAGCGTGCCGCTACCGGTACTGCTGGTGCATTCCCAGGAGCAGTCATTCGCCATCCAGGCCGACAGCTTGTCGCCCAGCCGCGAGATCGTGGTGAAGAGCCTGGGGCCGCAGTTTGCTGCCGTTGCCGGGTTGTCGGGGGCGACGCTGCTGGGCGATGGCCGGGTGGTGTTGATTCTCGACCTGCTGGGCCAGTTGCGTGGCCAGCAGCGGCGCCTGGCGCGCCTGCCGGGCGGCGGCGGGGCCCAGCGCCAGGTGTTCGGCCCGGCGCCGCGGCGGGCCTTGCTGGTCATGGTGGTGGACGACTCGGTGACCGTGCGCAAGGTCACCAGCCGCCTGCTGGAGCGCCATGGCATGAGCGTGCTGACGGCCAAGGACGGGGTCGATGCCATGGCCCTGCTGGAAGAACACCGCCCTGATGTATTGCTGCTGGACATCGAGATGCCGCGCATGGACGGCTTCGAGGTGGCCACACGCATTCGCCGTGACGAGCGGCTGAAAGACTTGCCGATCATCATGATCACGTCGCGCACCGGGCAGAAGCACCGCGACCGTGCCATGGCCATCGGCGTCAACGAATACCTGGGCAAGCCGTACCAGGAGTCGGTCCTGTTGCAGAGCATTGCCCACTGGAGCCAGACCCATGCTTGAACTGATCGCCGGCCAGCGCAGCAGCCTGACCGGGCTTTTGCTGCCATTGGGCGACCGTACCCTGGTGTTGCCCAACGTGGCGGTGGCCGAACTGAGTGGCCAGCGCAATCTGGTGTGCCAGCGCGGCGAGCCGGCCTGGCACCTGGGCTGGATCGACTGGCGCCAGCAGCGCCTGCCGCTGATCGGCTTCGAGGCCGCGTGCGGTGGCGAGACACCCTGCGGCGAGCGGGCGCGCGTAGTGGTGCTCAATGCTTTGGGTGATACCGGGCTGCGTTACCTGGCAGTGTTGCTGCAGGACATTCCGCGCTCGTGCAAGCTCGACAGCCAGCTTAATTACGTGGACGTGGCGCTGGGGCGCCTGGAGCTGGCGGCGGTGCAGGTGGGCGAACAGGTGGCGCGGGTGCCGGACCTGGTCGGGCTGGAACGGCTGGTGCGTGACGCGGAACTGCAACCTGACTTTGGTTAGGATGTAAGGCACAGGGCCTCTTCGCGGGTGAACCCGCTCCCACAGGGATCCCAAAAAGCCTGAGGGCGGTGCCGTACCTGTGGGAGCGGGTTTACCCGCGAAGAGGCCGTAGCAGAAGGACGCAGGAACCCAGCCCACCTCAGGAGGTCTGTGTTTGCATGTATCACGGTGAACGCTTCAACGCCTGGACCCACCTGGTCGGTGCCGTCCTGGCCTGTATCGGTGCCATCTGGCTGATCGTGGTCGCGGGCCTGCAGGGCGACCCGTGGAAGATCGTCAGTTTCTCCATCTACGGCGGCACCTTGCTGTTGCTGTACAGCATTTCCACCCTGTACCACAGCACTCGCGGGCGGGCGAAAGTGATCATGCGCAAGCTCGATCACCTGTCGATCTACCTGCTGATTGCCGGCAGCTACACGCCGTTCTGCCTGGTCAGCCTGCGCGGCCCCTGGGGCTGGAGCCTGTTCGGGGTGGTCTGGGGGCTGGCGGTGATCGGCATGCTGCAGGAGATCAAGCCTCGCTCCGAGGCGCGCATCCTGTCGATCATCATCTATGCGGTGATGGGCTGGATCGTGCTGGTGGCGGTCAAGCCGTTGCTGCACTCGCTCGGCAGCGCCGGCTTTGCCTGGCTTGCCGCCGGCGGGGTGTTCTACACCGTCGGCATCATCTTCTTCGCCTTCGACAGCCGCTTCCGCCACTGGCATGGCATCTGGCACCTGTTCGTGATCGCCGGCAGCCTCATGCACTTCGTGGCGGTGTCGCTCTACGTGCGTTAGTTAAAAGTCGCCCCACAGTTGCTGCGCCACCGACAGTGCCACCACCGGTGCGGTTTCGGTGCGCAGTACCCGCGGGCCAAGGCGTGCGGCGTGGAAACCGGCAGCCTTGGCCTGCTCGACCTCCGCTTCGCTCAGGCCGCCTTCGGGGCCGATCAGGAAGGCCAGGGTGGCAGGCTTGGCGTGGCTGGTGAGCGGTTCGGCCACCGGGTGCAGGACCAGTTTCAGGTCGGCCTTGGCACTATTGAGCCATTCGGCCAGAGTCACTGGCGGGTGGATGACCGGCAAGGTCGAGCGGCCGCATTGTTCGCAGGCGCTGATCGCCACCTGGCGCCAGTGGGCCAGGCGCTTGTCGGCGCGTTCGTCCTTCAGCCGCACTTCGCAGCGTTCACTGACGATCGGGGTTATTTCGTTCGCGCCCAGCTCGGTGGCCTTCTGGATCGCCCAGTCCATGCGCTCGCCACGGGACAGGCCTTGGCCGAGGTGGACGTGCAGGGGTGAATCGGCCTGGCCGGCCAGGGCCTGGTCGAGGCTGACGCGGACGGTTTTCTTGCCCACTTCGAGCAACTGGCCGCGGTATTCCTGGCCGCTGCCGTCGAACAGCTGCACGGCGTCGCCGGGGGCCATGCGCAGCACGCGACCGATGTAGTGGGCCTGGGCTTCGGGCAGGTCGTGCTCGCCAAGGCTCAGGGGGGCGTCGATGAAAAAGCGGGACAGTCTCATGGTTCAGCTCGGACGAAAAGGGAACATGTGACCCTGTGGGAGCGGGTTTACCCACGAATGCGGCGGTGAGTCCACTATCGCATTCACGGGTGAACCCGCTCCCACAGGGTTAGGCGGCAGGCTGTAGGACCTAGCCCGGGTCGCGGAAGTCGGGGTGGAAGTTGGCCGGTACGGCCACGCTGACGCTATCGCGGGTGGCAATGTCGATGCCTTCGCCGGCCACTTCTGCCAGGAAGTCGATCTGCTCCGGCGTAATCACATACGGCGGCAGGAAGTACACCACGCTGCCCAGCGGGCGCAGCAGGGCGCCACGCGTCAGGGCATGCTCGAACACCTTCAGGCCACGCCGTTCCTGCCACGGGTAGGCGACCTTGCCGGCCTTGTCCTGGACCATCTCGATCGCCAGGGCCATGCCGGTCTGGCGAATCTCGGCCACATGCGCGTGGTCGGCCAGGTGCGCGGTGGCGCTGGCCATGCGTGTGGCCAGGGCCTTGTTGGCCTCGATCACGTTGTCTTGCTCGAAGATGTCCAGGGTCGCCAGCGCCGCGGCGCAGGCCAGCGGGTTGCCGGTGTAGCTGTGCGAGTGGAGGAACGCGCGCAGGGTCGGGTAGTCGTCGTAGAACGCCTGGTACACCTTGTCGGTGGTCAGGCAGGCGGCCAGCGGCAGATAGCCGCCGGTCAGGGCCTTGGACAGGCACAGGAAGTCCGGGCGGATGCCGGCCTGTTCGCAGGCGAACATCGTGCCGGTGCGGCCAAAGCCCACGGCGATCTCGTCGTGGATCAGGTGCACGTCGTAGCGGTCACAGGCCTCGCGCAGCAGCTTGAGGTACACCGGGTGGTACATGCGCATGCCGCCGGCACCCTGGATCAGCGGCTCGACGATCACCGCGCTGATCGAGGCGTGGTGCTCGGCCAGGGTCTGTTCCATGGCCTGGAACATGTTGCGCGAGTGCTCTTCCCAGCTCATGCCCTCGGGGCGCAGGTAGCAGTCGGGGCTGGGCACCTTCAGGGTGTCGAGCAGCAGCGCCTTGTAGGTTTCGGTGAACAGCGGTACATCGCCGACCGACATGGCCGCGATGGTTTCGCCGTGGTAGCTGTTGGTCAGGGTGACGAAGCGCTTCTTGCCCGGTTTGCCGACGTTCTGCCAGTAGTGGAAGCTCATCTTCAGCGCCACTTCGATGCAGGACGAACCGTTGTCGGCATAGAACACCCGGTCGAGGCCGGCCGGGGTCATGGCCACCAGGCGTTCGGACAGCTCGATCACCGGCTGGTGGCTGAAGCCGGCCAGGATAACGTGCTCCAGCTGGTCGACCTGGTCCTTGATGCGCTGGTTGATACGCGGGTTGGCGTGGCCAAACACGTTGACCCACCAGCTGCTCACCGCATCCAGGTAACGCTTGCCTTCGAAGTCTTCCAGCCACACGCCTTCGCCGCGCCTGATCGGGATCAGCGGCAGCTGCTCGTGGTCTTTCATCTGGGTGCAGGGGTGCCACAGGACCTTGAGGTCGCGTTGCATCCACTGATCATTGAGGCCCATGGGCACTTCTCCTGGCTTCGCGGCTTGGTTCGACCGCGTAAGCCTAAGCAATGCCGCAGGGCAGGACAACCGCTGCTGTTCATCGGCTTGCCAGCTTCGCTTGCCACCGTGTGGCAGGGCTGCAGGCAAAAATGTCAGTTGCCAAAAGGACTTGATGTCACTGCGCTGGCAGGGCCGGCGGACCTGACGTATTCTTAACGCATCTCTCCCGGGGCATTCCTGCCTCTCCCCGTTTCTGTAACCCCTGACTCGGAGTTCGCCGACATGGCTGCTGCTTGGGTGCGCCTGTGCGCGTTGGTATTGATTGGTGTGTCCAGCGGCGCTGCGCTGGCAAAGGACAAGACGCCCTCGGCGATCGTCGTGGGTGGCGGCCTGGCGGGCCTGACGGCCGCCTACGAGCTGCAGAACAAAGGCTGGCAGGTGACGCTGCTGGAAGCCAAACCGGGCATGGGCGGGCGCTCGGGCCTGGCCACCAGCGAGTGGATCGGCAACGCCAAGGCGCAGCCGGTGCTCAACCAGTACCTCGACCGTTTCAAGCTTGAAACACTGCCGGCACCGGAGTTCGTGCGTACCCCCGGTTACCTGATCGACGGCGAGTATTTCAGCGCCACCGACCTGGCCACCAAGCAGCCAGCCACCGCCGAGGCGCTCAAGCGTTACGAAAAAACCCTCGACGACCTGGCCCGTTCGATCGACGACCCGTTGAACCCGCAGGCCAACAGCACGCTGTTCGCCCTCGACCAGATCAACGTCTCCACCTGGCTGGACAAGCTGCAACTGCCGACCACTGCCCGTCAGCTGGTCAACCAGCAGATCCGTACCCGCTACGATGAGCCATCACGCCTGTCGCTGCTGTACTTCGCCCAGCAGAACCGCGTGTATCGCGGTGTCAGCGACCGTGACCTGCGTGCCGCACGCCTGCCCGGCGGCAGCCCGGTGCTGGCCCAGGCCTTCGTCAAGCAACTGAAGACCATCAAGACCAGTTCGCCGGTGACCTCCATCGTCCAGGACAAGGACGGTGTCACGGTCAAGGTCGGCAGCGTCGGTTACCAGGCGGATTACCTGGTCATGGCCGTGCCCCTGCGCGCCCTGGCCAAGATCCAGATGACCCCGGGCCTGGACAGCCAGCACCTGGCGGCGTTGAAGGGCACCAACTATGGCTGGCGCGACCAGCTGATGCTCAAGTTCAAGAAGCCGGTGTGGGAAAGCCGCGCGCGCATGTCGGGCGAAATCTTCAGTAACGCTGGTTTGGGCATGCTGTGGATCGAGCCTGCGCTCAAGGGTGGCGCCAACGTGGTGATCAACCTGTCCGGTGACAACGCCCGTCTGCTGCAGGCCTTTGGCGACAAGCAGATGGTCGACCAGGTGCTGATCCGCCTGCATGCGTTCTACCCACAGGCCCGTGGTTCGTTTACCGGCTACGAGGTCAAGCGCTACAGCACCGACGCCGGTACCGGCGGCGCCTACCTGGCCTATGGCCCGGGGCAGATCAGCAAGTACTGGCGCCTGTGGGAGCGCCCGGTGCAGCGCATCACCTTTGCCGGTGAGCATACCGACGCCCTCTACCCAGGTACCCTGGAAGGCGCCCTGCGCAGTGGCCAGCGCGCGGCCAGCCAGGTGCAGGACCTGCTGGCCGGCAAGTCGTTCGACCCAGCCAAGGCGGCACCGGTGGCGGCGGCGGCAGCGGCAGGCGCCGTAGCGGCCAAGGAGAGCAAGGGCGGGTTCTTCTCCAACCTGTTCGGTGGCTCGTCCGACAAGCGCGACAAGGCAGACAAGGCCCCGGCCAACGCTGAGCCGAAGGCGGTCGATGAGGCCAAGCAGGACAAACCAGGCTTCTTCAAGCGCCTGTTTGGCGGGGCGGACAAGCCTGAGGTGAAGGCCGAGCCGATTGCCAAGGCCGAGGAAGTGGTGCCGGCACCTGTGCCAGCGCCACAAGCCGCGCCGGCCCCGGTTACGCCAGCGCCTGTGGCCAAGGAAGCGGCGGCCAAGCCTGCTGCGACCAAGGCTGCACCTGCCAGGCATGCACCGGCGCACAAACCGGCCCACAAGCCTGCCGAGGCCAAGAAAGCGACTGCCAAGTCCGAACCGGCCAAGAAAGCTGTAGCCAATACCCAAGCCAAGGCCGGTTGATTTATTGGCAGTGCCGGCCCTTTCGCGGGTAAACCCGCTCCCACAGGGTCGGCGCAGTTTCTGATACCTGTGCCGGACCCGCGTAAGGGCCGGCACTGGCAACCGCGAACGCTCCGTCTATCGTTAATGTTTCCTTAATGGGAAGCTTACAGAATAAATATCGGATTTCTCGATAATCCAAAGCAATTTTTTCCGCTTTTATTCGATACGTTACGCGTTAGTCTGTGCACAGCTTTCACGGGGAAACACGTCAACATGCAACTGCGCAATTCACCTTCTCGCTACGGCGTGGTCAGCATCGTCCTACACTGGGGCGTGGCTCTGGCAGTGTTCGGCCTGTTCGGCCTGGGCCTGTGGATGGTCGGTCTCGACTACTACAGCCCTTGGCGCAAGGCCGGCCCGGACCTGCACAAGAGCATCGGCCTGGTGCTGTTGGCAGTGATGCTGCTGCGGGTGGTCTGGCGCTTCATCAGCCCGCCACCACCGGCACCGGCCAACCACGGTGCACTCACCCGCCTGGCGGCCAAGCTGGGCCACCTGGCCCTGTATCTGGGGCTGTTCGCGGTAATGATCGCCGGTTACCTGATTTCCACTGCCGACGGTGTCGGCATTCCGGTGTTCGGCCTGTTCGAAGTGCCGGCACTGGTCAGCGACCTGCCCGACCAGGCAGACCTGGCTGGCGTGATTCATCTCTGGCTGGCCTGGGGCTTGGTGATTTTTGCCGTGCTGCATGCCTTGGCAGCGCTCAAGCACCATTTCATCGACCGTGACGCGACCCTGACCCGCATGCTGGGCCGCAAAGCTTGACTCTCAACCTCAATTGCATAGGAAGGAAGTAAGGATGTTGAAAAAGACTTTTGCCGCTCTGGCGCTCGGTACCGCTCTGCTCTCCGCCGGCCAGGCCATGGCTGCCGAGTACAAGATCGACAAGGAAGGCCAGCACGCGTTCGTTGACTGGAAGATCAGCCACCTGGGCTACAGCTTCATCCACGGTACCTTCAAGGACTTCGACGGCAACTTCACCTGGGATAGCGCCAAGCCTGAAGCCAGCAAGATCAGCGTCGACCTGAAAACCGCCAGCCTGTGGTCGAACCACGCCGAGCGTGACAAGCACATTGCCAGCGCCGACTTCCTCGATGTGAAGAAGTACCCGCAAGCCAAGTTCGTCTCCACCAGCGTCAAGCCGACTGGCGACAAGACCGCTGACGTGACTGGCGACCTGACCATGCATGGTGTGACCAAGCCGGTTACCTTCAAGGCCACCTTCAACGGTGAAGGCAAGGACCCATGGGGTGGCGAGCGCGCTGGCTTCAACGCCACCACTACCCTGAACCTGAACGACTTCGGCATCAAAGGCCCGGGCGCTACTTCGCAGACCCTGGACCTGGATATCAGTGTTGAAGGTGTGAAGCAGAAGTAATTCGGCTTAGCTGAAAGACCGAGGGGGCTGCTTCGCAGCCCTTTCGCGACACAAGGCCGCTCCTACAGGTTTTGCGCAGTTTTCACTTGCAGCGCAATACCTGTAGGAGCGGCCTTGTGTCGCGAAAGGGCTGCGAAGCAGCCCCCTCATGCTTTTTGTCAGCCCTTGCGGGTCAGCAGCGCCGGGCGCTCACCGCGTGGGCGGCTTGGCAGGTCATCCAGCTGCTCCGGCGTCGGGTAACGGTCGAGCTTGGATTCCTTGCGGATGATCACCGGCTGTTTTTCCGGCTGGCGCGGGTTGCGCACGGCCGGCTCTTGCCGGGCAGCATCGTCACGGGCCGGGCGACCACGGCCGCCGCCATCACGGCGGCCACCGCCACCGTTGTTGGCACGGGCCGGGCGTTTCTCGCCACCGCCACTGCGCTGCTGGCCAGCATTGCGACCCTGGCCACCCGCGTTGTTGCGTTGGCCACTACCTTGAGCCTGACCTTGGCCGGCATTGCCACCCGGGCGGCGATTGCGGCCCTGGTTTTTGCCTTGGTACGGGCTGACATAGTCGGCACGGTTACCGAAGTTGTCGATATCGTCGTCGAGGAATTCTTCCGGATCACGGTCGGCAGGCACTTTCGGCACGCTGTTGGTGCTGGCCTGCTGTTGCTGCTGGCGCGGCTTCTTGTCACGCGGCTTGCGTTGCTGCTGTTGCCTGTCGCCGCTCTTTTCCTTGTCGGCCGGCTTGTCCGCAGCCTGTTGCTTGGCCTTGCCTTTATCCTTGCCCTTGTCCTTGCGGCCACCGTTGGCGTCTTTGCCGCCTTCGCCACGGGCCTGCTGGTTGCGGCCGCCACGGCCGTTGTTCTGCGGGCGCTCGCGTACTTCAGGCTTTTCGGCTTCTACCTGGCTGGCGTCGAAGCCCATCAGGTCGCCGTCCGGAATCTTCTGCCTGGTGACCCGCTCGATGCTCTTGAGCAGTTTTTCTTCATCCGGTGCGACCATGGAAATGGCCTCGCCCGAACGCCCGGCACGGCCGGTACGGCCGATACGGTGGACGTAGTCTTCCTCGACGTTCGGCAGCTCGAAGTTGACCACGTGCGGCAACTGGTCGATGTCCAGGCCACGGGCGGCGATGTCGGTGGCGACCAGTACGCGCACGCTGTTGGCCTTGAAGTCGGCCAGGGCCTTGGTGCGGGCATTCTGGCTCTTGTTACCGTGGATCGCGGCGGCGGTCAGGCCGTGCTTTTCCAGGTACTCGGCCAGGCGGTTGGCGCCATGCTTGGTACGGGTGAACACCAGCACCTGTTCCCAGGCACCCAGGGTGATCAGGTGTGCCAGCAGCGCGCGCTTGTGGCTGGCAGGCAGGCGGTAGACGCGCTGCTCGATACGCTCGACGGTGGTGTTCGGCGGGGTGACCTCGATACGCTCCGGGTTGTGCAGGAGCTTGTCGGCGAGGTCGGTGATGTCCTTGGAGAAGGTGGCCGAGAACAACAGGTTCTGGCGCTTGGCCGGCAGGCGGGCGAGGACCTTCTTGACGTCGTGGATGAAGCCCATGTCGAGCATGCGGTCGGCTTCGTCCAGCACCAGGATTTCAACGTGGGCCAGGTCAACCTTGCCTTGGCCGGCCAGGTCGAGCAGGCGGCCCGGGCAGGCGACCAGCACGTCCACACCCTTGGCAATGGCCTGGATCTGCGGGTTCATGCCGACGCCGCCGAAAATGCAGGCGCTGACCAGTGGCAGGTCACGGGCATAGACCTTGAAGCTGTCATGCACCTGGGCTGCCAGTTCGCGGGTCGGGGTCAGGACCAGTACGCGAGGTTGGCGCGGGCCATGGCGCTGCGACTTGTCGGGGTGGCCGGCCGGGAACAGGCGCTCGAGGATCGGCAGGGCGAAACCGCCGGTTTTACCAGTACCTGTCTGTGCGGCGACCATCAGGTCGCGGCCTTGCAACACGGCGGGAATCGCCCGCTGTTGCACGGGGGTCGGCTGGGTATAGCCCGCAGCCTCGATAGCGCGGACAAGAGCCTCGGAGAGACCGAGGGAAGCAAAGGACATGGGCAATCCTGTTCTCGTGTGGGCTGGGCCCGTTTGGGATGTTCTGCCTGGCGCGACGGGCATCGGTGGGATGCGATCGCGTCCGGTCCAGCTGGGCTTTCACTGCACATCCGGGTAACGGAGGGTGGACGCGAAGGCGCGTCGATGCCGATCGGGATGCCTGTTGCGAGGCCGAGCGTCCGGGCGTGAGCCGGGCGGGAAGGCCCGAGTATAACAGAGCTAACGCGCTGTGCTGCTTTCCTGCTGCTCAACGGCGTTGAGAGTGTTTCCGATGTTGCCTATGTAGCGGTTGCTGATCGCCGCGTAGGCGGGTTCCTGCTTGAAGCGCCGCAGTTCCACGGCGAAGGCCTGGGCCAGTGCCTCCCGCCCCGGCTTGCGTGCCAGCCCCAGGTATTGCGCCTGGCGGCTGATCACCAGCGGCAGCTCCTCGACTTGCTGTTGCAGGCCCAGATGCCGCAGCAGGTAATGGCCGACCCTGCGGTCGGTGATTGCCAGGTCGATGCGGCCCAGCATCAGCTTGCCGAAGTTGGCTTCATGGGTAGGCGCGGCTTCGCGCCTGAAATGTGCGGCCTCGTTGAACGTTGCACCATAGGCGTAGCCGGGTGAGGTGCCGACGGTGAGGCCGGCAAGGTCATCCAGGGCCGTGACGGCATGGCGACGTGCGCGGGCCTGGAACAGGACGAACTCGACCTCCGACATGGGCTCGGGGGCATACACCAGGTAGGGCTGGCGCGACTCGGCCTGGAAGATATCCATGATGCCATCGGCCAGGCCCTGCTCGATCATTGCCAGGCAGCGCTTCCAGGGCAGGAACTGCCATTCCACCTCGACGCCAAGGCGTTGGAACACCTGGGTGGTGACTTCGTAGTCGATGCCGCGCGGCTGGCCGTCCTGCTGGTACACATAGGGTGCCCAGTCGTCGGTCACCAGGCGCAGGCGCTCGCCCAGAGCCAGCGGGCTCAGGCAGGCGAGCAACAGGATCCAGAACAGACGGGCGACGTGTGGCATGGCCGGAGATTACGCGCTCGGCCTGTTCAAGGCCAGTGAGGATGATGTTCTCCTGTGCTGGCCTCTTCGCGGGTAAACCCGCTCCCACAAGTACAGCACGAGCCTGCAAGCCAGCAGAGATCCTGTGGGAGCGGGTTTACCCGCGAAGAGGCCGGCACAGGTCACTCAAGTGTGGGAAGACCTCAGCAGATGCGCCTCGATATCCTTGCGCCGCTCGCCCAGTGACAGGCGCAACCCCGGGTGGCGCAGGCACTGGCGCAGTTGCTCGGGCTCCATGTGGCCATGGCGGGCGTTGAGGTTTTCCAGGGCCTTGTCCCACCAGGCCGGCGCGCAGGCGCGGTCGAACTCGTTGGGGTAGGGGTAGCAGCCATACAGCAACTCGCGGGCGAACTGGCGTTCGTGGCTGGGCAGGGTCATGCTCAGTGCCTTGTAACCCAGCCGTTGCAGGGCCGGCGGCCGTGGCAGCTGGTCATTGACCAGGGGCACGTCGGCCAGCGCCGCCTGGCTCAGCGGGTCATGGCCGTGCTTGCGCAGCCAGGCCTGGATCTTGGCGCGGAACTGCGCCTTGCGGCTCCAGTAGTGGTGGATGACATCGGTGCATTCGGCCAGCTCCAGCCTGCGGTAGGCCGCCACCGCCAGGCAGAACTCCTCAAGGGTATAGGCTTCGCGAGCCAGGGGGTGGAACTCGTCCATCATGGCGATGGAGCGGTCCAGCGTGCCGGCGTCTTCGGCGGTAAGGCCGATCACCCCGGAGTTGACCAGTGGCATCTGGCAATCGGCCAGGCCCCGGGATTCGAGGATGGCCAGCAGGTTCTTGTACAGCAGGCACTTCTGGTTGCTGCCGTAGCGCGCGCCGATGGCATTGCACAGCAGCCGGCCTGGGGCTACCCGGGCGAACAGCTCCAGCGGCGACTTGCGGAAGAAGGTGTCGGTGTCGATCAGCACTGCCAGCGGGTGTTGCTGCAGCACCTGGCGCAACAGCACGTGCTTGCTGCGAAAGTGATAACCGTGGGGGGCGTTCCAGGCCTGGCGCGTGGCCTCGTCCAGCAGGTGTACGGTGACCGGCAGGCCGGCATAGGGCTGCGGGTTGTCGGTGTAGACCTGTATGTCCATGGCTTCGCCTGCTGCCGTGCCCAGGTGGGCGAGGGCGCTGACGATGCTGAAGCAGGCTTCCTGATGGTAGGTTGCCGGGCCAAATGCCAGGTAGACGAGCTGTGGACGCGATGGCGGGTGGGACTGCATGGCAGGCAAGACCTGTGTAACCGGAAAATGAATAAGGCTTTAGTCTATGACCAAAGCCTTAATCAGATCTTAAACAGATTTTGCAAAAAATTTCAGCGTGGCAGCTTCAGATTGTTCCAGATCGCCAGACTCGGCTCGGCCTGGTTCAAGGTGTAGAAGTGCAGGCCCGGTGCGCCGCCTTGCAGCAGCTGTTCGCACATGCGGGTGATCACTTCTTCGCCGAATGCCTGGATGCTGGCGGTGTCGTCGGCATAGGCTTCCAGCTGCTTGCGGATCCAGCGCGGGATCTCGGCGCCACAGGCATCGGAGAAGCGCGCCAGCTTGCTGTAGTTGGTGATCGGCATGATGCCAGGCACCACCGGGATGTCCACGCCCAGCTTCTGCGCGCGCTCGACGAAGTAGAAGTAGCTGTCGGCGTTGAAGAAGTACTGGGTGATGGCGCTGTCGGCACCGGCCTTGACCTTGTGCACGAAGTTGGCCAGGTCAGCCTCGAAGTTGCGGGCCTGTGGATGCATCTCCGGGTAGGCGGCCACTTCCAGGTGGAAGTGATCAGCGGTTTCCTGGCGGATGAATTCGACCAGGTCGCTGGCGTAGCGCAGTTCGCCACTGGCCATGCCCATGCCCGATGGCAGGTCGCCACGCAGGGCAACGATGCGCTTGATGCCGGCAGCCTTGTATTCGGCCAGCAGGGTGCGCAGTTCGGCCTTGGTGTCGCCGACGCACGACAGGTGCGGTGCGGCAGGTACCTTCACTTCGCTTTCCAGCTGCAGCACGGTATTCAGCGTGCGGTCGCGGGTCGAGCCACCGGCACCGTAGGTGCAGGAGAAGAAGTCCGGGTTGTAGGCGGCCAGCTGGCGGGCGACGCCCATCAGCTTTTCGTGACCGGCATCGGTCTTGGTCGGGAAGAACTCGAAACTGTAACGGCGTTCCTGGGACATCAGGCGTTCCTCTGGCAGCCAGCTGCAAGCGGCAGGCTGCAAGTAAAAGCCAGATCGGTTATGGCCGGCCTGGCTTGGGCATCGTTCAAGATCCTTTATGCTTGAGCTGCAAGCGGCAAACTTGCCGCTTGAAGCGTCAAGTTTGCCGCTTAGTAGCGGTAGGCGTGCGGTTTGAACGGGCCTTCGACGGTGACGCCGATGTACTCGGCCTGCTGCTTGGTCAGCTGGGTGACCACGCCGCCGAAGCCGCGGACCATTTCCAGGGCCACTTCTTCGTCGAGCTTCTTCGGCAGTACTTCAACGGTCAGGCGTTCGGCTTTCTTCTCGGCCGACAGGTCGGCGAACTTCTGCTCGAACAGGAAGATCTGCGCCAGTACCTGGTTGGCGAACGAACCGTCCATGATGCGGCTTGGGTGGCCAGTGGCGTTACCCAGGTTGACCAGGCGGCCTTCGGCCAGCAGGATCAGGTAGTCGTCGTTCTGCGGGTCGAAGCTGCCAGCGCCGGTGCGGTGGATCTTGTGCACCTGCGGCTTGACCTCTTCCCAGGCCCAGTTCTTGCGCATGAAGGCGGTGTCGATCTCGTTGTCGAAGTGGCCGATGTTGCACACTACGGCACGCTTCTTCAGCGCCTTGAGCATGTTGGCGTCGCACACGTTGACGTTGCCGGTGGTGGTCACGATCAGGTCGATCTTGCCCAGCAGCGCCTTGTCGATGCTGGCTTCGGTGCCGTTGTTGATACCGTCGATGAACGGCGAAACCACTTCGAAACCGTCCATGCAAGCCTGCATGGCGCAGATCGGGTCGACTTCGGTGACCTTGACGATCATGCCTTCCTGGCGCAGGGACTGGGCCGAGCCCTTGCCCACGTCACCGTAGCCGATCACCAGGGCCTGCTTGCCCGACAGCAGGTGGTCGGTACCACGTTTGATGGCGTCGTTCAGGCTGTGACGGCAGCCGTACTTGTTGTCGTTCTTGCTCTTGGTGACCGAGTCGTTGACGTTGATCGCCGGGACTTTCAGCTCGCCCTTGGCCAGCATGTCCAGCAGGCGGTGCACGCCGGTGGTGGTCTCTTCGGTGATGCCGTGCACGCGCTCCAGTACTTGCGGGTACTTCTTGTGCAGCAGTTCGGTCAGGTCGCCACCGTCGTCGAGGACCATGTTGGCGTCCCATGGCTGGCCATCCTTGAGGATGGTCTGTTCCAGGCACCACTCGTACTCTTGCTCGGTTTCACCTTTCCAGGCGAACACCGGGATACCGGCGGCGGCGATGGAGGCGGCGGCCTGGTCCTGGGTGGAGAAGATGTTGCAGGACGACCAGCGCACTTCGGCACCCAGGGCAACCAGGGTTTCGATCAGCACGGCGGTCTGGATGGTCATATGGATGCAGCCCAGGATCTTCGCACCCTTGAGCGGTTGCTCGGCCAGGTACTTGCGACGCAGGCCCATCAGTGCAGGCATTTCCGATTCGGCGATGATGGTTTCGCGACGGCCCCAGGCTGCCAGGGAGATGTCGGCGACTTTGTAATCGGTAAAACCAGCAGGCATGTTTGCAGCGCTCATGAGAGCCTCCATTCGTAGTGTGCGAATGGGCGCCGTTGTGCGTTAAGCGCCCGCGAGAGCGAGCAACGCCCCATCCGAGCCTGACAGGCCTAGCCTGCTGCAGCGCCCCTCGGACGGGTGGCGGGCATGGCGCCGCTGTGGGCGGCCATGTAAAGCGGCAGAGATTATAGCCGCGCCCGTCGGCTTGCCCAAGGTTTTCTGTCGATTAATCGCGACGATAGTCGATGTTCAATGGAGCGACAGCGGCCGCTCTGCCATCATTGCTACACGTTAGTCAGGCAGGTCAGGAGTACAGATGAACTTTCATACCCGCAAGTGGGTTAAACCCGAAGACCTCAACCCCAATGGCACCCTGTTCGGTGGCAGCCTGTTGCGCTGGATCGACGAAGAGGCGGCGATCTACGCCATCGTCCAGCTGGGCAACCAGCGTGTGGTGACCAAGTACATATCGGAAATCAACTTCGTCAGTGCCTCGCGCCAGGGCGACATCATCGAGCTGGGCATCACCGCCACCGAGTTCGGCCGCACCTCGATCACCCTCAAGTGCGAAGTGCGCAACAAGATCACCCGCAAGGCCATCCTCACGGTCGACAAGATGGTCTTCGTCAACCTTGGCGAGGACGGGCTGCCGGCGGCGCATGGGCGGACCGAGATCAAGTACATCCAGGACCAGTTCCCGGATTCCGCGGTGGAATAAGTTCAGCATTTGGCGCTTCGCGGGCAAGCCCGCGAAGAGGCCGGAAACTATCTCAAGGCTGAGCGCTGACCTTGCGCACCACCCGGCCGATACTCAACCCCTGCACCAGGATCGACGACAGCACCACGATGTAGGTGATCGACAGCAGCAGGTCACGTTCCTCGCCCTGTGGCAGTGACAGTGCCAGGGCTACCGACACCCCACCGCGCAGGCCACCCCAGGTCAGCACCCGCACCGTGCCCTTGGGCACCGGGCGCCAGCGCCGCAGCAGCACGATCGCCGGGGCCACGGTCAGCAGCCGCGACAGCAGCACCGCCAGCGCCAGCACGCCACCGGCTGCCAGGTGCATCCAGTTGAATGGCAGCAGCAACAGTTCCAGGCCGATCAACGCGAACAGCAGGGCGTTGAGCATGTCGTCGATCAGCTCCCAGAAACCGTCCATGTAGCGACGGGTCATGTCGTTCATCGCCAGGTTGCGCCCCAGGTTGCCGATGATCAGCCCGGCCACCACCATGGCGATCGGCGCCGAAACGTGCAGCTCGTAGCACATCGCCGAGCCGCCGATGACCAGCGCCAGGGTCAGCATCACTTCCACCTGATATTGCTCGACGCTCTTGATCATGCGGTAGGTGGCGTAGCCGATCAGGCCGCCGAACGCCACGCCGCCGATGGCCTCGCGGGCGAACAGGATCGCGGTGTCGGTCATGCTCGGCGTCTCGCCCAGCTGGATGATGCCCAGCAGCACGGTGAACACCACTACCGCAGTGCCATCGTTGAACAGCGACTCGCCGACGATGGTTGTTTTAAGCGGTTTCGAGGCATTGGCGGTACGTAGTGCACCAAGCACGGCAATCGGGTCGGTGGGCGAGATCAGCGCACCGAACAACAGGCAGTAGATCAGCGGCACCTGCCAGCCGAACAGGGCGAACACCCAATGCGACAGGTAGCCGATGACCACGGTGGCAATCAATACGCCGACGGTGGCCAGCAGGCCGATGGGCCAGCGGTAGCTGCGCAGGTCGGAGAGGTTGACGTGCAAGGCCCCGGCGAACAGCAGGAACGCCAGCATCCAGTGCATCAGCAGGTCGTTGAAGTCGATCTGGTTCATCAGCCCTTCGACGCGTGCTTCCAGGCCAGGGAAGCCGATCAGGCTCAGGCCTTGCAGCATCAGGGAGAACAGCAGGGCCGTGACCATTACGCCGATGGCGGGGGGCAGGCCGATGAAACGGTAATTTACATAGGTGAGGAGGGTAGTGAGGCAGATAAACGCAGCAACGAGTTCAAGCATCCCGAATCCTGTAACAGTGGCTTCCAAGTCGTAACCCGAACGGCTCGGGCAGTTCTTTGATGACCTGGCGCGGGGTTCGGGACACAAGGTTTGACCAGATTCGTTCCAATCGTTCCCGTACAAGGGGCCGCACAGCGGCCCCCGAACGCTATATATTCACAGCCATGAAAAGCCACAAGGATAAGAAGGCGTGCTGGCAACTTCCCTGGTACTGATCGCCGCCCTGCTGCACGCGACCTGGAATACCCTGATCAAATTCAGCGGCGAGCGCCTGCTGGTGATCGCCAGCATGGATACGGTGGCGTTGGCCTTCGCGGTGCTGGCGGTGCCCTTCGTCGAGGTGCCGCCGGCCAACATCTGGCCCTGGCTGCTGGCTTCGGCGCTGGCCGAGCAGCTGTACCGCTTCCTGCTTATCCAGGCCTACCGCGTGGGCGACCTGGGGCTGGTCTATCCTCTGATGCGCGGGCTGTCGCCGCTGGTGGTGCTGGGACTGACCCTGGCCTTTGCCGGCGAGTCGCTGAGCCAGCAGCAGATCATCGGCATCCTGCTGATCCCTTGTGGCATGGCTTGCCTGTTGTGGCAGGGCGGCGGCGGTGACCGGCTGCCTTGGTCGATGCTGCCGGTGGTGGCCCTGATAGGCCTGTGCATTGGTTGCTACACCTGGTTCGACGGCCAGGCCGTGCGCTTGTGGGGCAAGCCCTGGGATTACCTGGTGTGGCTGACCTTGCTCAGTGCCTGGCCCTTCCCGCTGCTGGCCAGCGTGGCACGACGTGCGCCGTTCGTGCTGTTCTGGCGCCTGCAGTGGCGTCTGGGGCTGGCGGTGGGGTTGTGCGTATTGCTCAGCTACGCGCTGGTGCTGTGGGCCATGCACCTGGGGTCGGTGGCCGAGGCGGCGGCACTGCGCGAGTTGAGCGTGATCCTGGTGGTGCTGTTGGGCATGCGCTACCTGAAAGAACCTTTTGGCGGGCCGAGACTCCTAGCTTGCGGGCTGGTGTTGGCCGGCATGCTGGTAATGAAGCTTTGACCCGAAAAGACTGAACAAGGAGTCCTGTCCATGACCGTTGCCCTGTGGTGCATCCTGATTGCGCTGGTCTTGCCGCCACTGTGTGGTTTGATCGCCAAAGTCAGCAGTGGCCGCTTCCGCCTGCGCGACAACCACGACCCGCGTGCGTTCCTGGATACCCTGTCCGGGCTACCGCGGCGCGCGCATGCTGCCCAGCAGAACGGTTTCGAGGCCTTTCCGGCATTTGCCGCGGCGGTGCTGGTGGCGGATATCGTCGGCAATGCCGAGCAGGTGACCCAGGATGTGCTGGGGGTGATGTACATCACCAGTCGGCTGCTTTACATCATCTGTTACCTGGCCGACTGGGCTGCCTTGCGATCGCTGGTGTGGTTTGCCGGGATGGCGATGATCGTGGCGTTCTTCGTGGTTTCGATCTGAGACCGCGTCGCCTTCTTCGCGGGTAAACCCGCTCCCACAGGGTCATCACAGCTCTCGAGAGCGGTGATGTCCCTGTGGGAGCGGGTTTACCCGCGAAGAATCCAGCACCGATCAAGGCACTTTAGGTACTTCAGGCAGTGGCTTGCCCTTGGGCCACAGCATCCAGATCTGCCCTTGCTGCTTCATGTTCCCGGCCAGCTCTCCGGCTTCCGGCCCGGTGCCCCAGAACAGGTCCGCGCGCACCTCGCCTGTAATTGCCCCACCGGTATCCTGAGCCCCCACCGGGCGTACCACCGGGGTTCCGTCCGGGCGAGTGGTGGAAAGCCACAGCAGGCTGCCCAGCGGAATCACCTTGCGGTCGATGGCCACGCTGTATCCAGCGGTCAGCGGTACGTTCAGCGAACCACGAGGCCCTTCGTTGCTGTCCGGGCGGGTGCTGAAGAATACGTAGCTGGGGTTGCTGGCAAGCAGTTCCGGCACCCGCTGCGGGTTGGCCTGGGCCCAGGCGTGAATGGCGCCCATGCTCACTTCTTCCTTCTTCAACTGGCCCTGTTCCACCAGCCAGCGCCCGATTGGGCGGTAGGGGTGGCCGTTCTGGTCGGCGTAACCCAGGCGCAGCTGGCGGCCGTCTTCCAGTTGTACCCGGCCGGAGCCCTGGATCTGCAGGAACTGCAGGTCCATCGGGTCGGTCAGCCAGGCCAGCACCGGTGCCTTGACGCCGTCACGGTTGATCACCTCGGCGGTGTCGTAAGGCTTGAGCACCCGGCCATCAAGGCGACCGCGCAGGCGCTTGCCTTTGAGTTCGGGGTACACGCTGGCCAGGTCGACCACGATCATGTCTTCGGGGATGCCGTAAACTGCCACATGGTTGGTCGCCGACTGGCTCAGGCTGCCAGGGTAGACCGGTTCGTAGTAACCGGTGATCAGGCCGTTGGCATTGTTTTCGGCCGAACGCAGGCCGTATACCTGCAGGTTCTGTTGCAGGAAGGCGCGTACCTGCAGGGCATTGTCGGGTACGCTGGCGGCTGTTTCGCAGGTGCTGGCCCAGACGGTGTCGCGCTTGAGCTTTTCACAGCCGTTGCGCCAGGCCTGGAAGCCGGCTATCAGATCGCTGTCGCTGACGGTGGGCAGGTCCTGCCAGGTGGCATTGGCGTAGGTGGCGATGGCGTGCGGCTCGGGTTTGGCACTTTCGCCACCGTTGCAGCCGGCCAGCAGGGCCAGCGCCGGCAGTGTCCAGGCCAGATGGCGCAGGGCAGATTTCATGAGTACGTTCCTGTCATGGGTGAACATGAATATTCGCCCCTGTTTTTTATGTGGCTATTGGTCTTTGGCCCTTGGGCAGCGATACTGGCCGCCCATTTGCGTAGGCCGAAGTGACCGTGATGTTGAAGCGATTGACCGTTGTTCTGCTGGCAGCACTGGCCCTGGGGGGTTGCGATCGGGTTGACCCGAACTCCCCGCTGGGCAAGCGCAAGGTGATCTTCAAGGACATGCTCAAGACCAGCGAAGACCTGGGTGGCATGCTGCGTGGCCGGTTGCCGTTCGACGGGGTGAAGTTCGCCGACGGTGCACTGAAACTGGACAACCTTTCGCACCAACCCTGGCAGCACTTTCCACAGGCCCGCGATGGTGGCGACAGCAGCGCGCGTGCCGAGGTATGGGAGCGCCAGGCGCGCTTTCATGACCTGGCCCGGCAGCTGGAAGGCGTCACTGGCGAACTGGTCGATGTCACCCGCGGCCAGCCGCTGGACGCTGCGCAGTTGAAGGCGCCGATGGACAAGGTCGAAGCGGCTTGCAAGGCTTGTCATACCGAATTCCGCAATCACTGACTTGACTGCCCGTGCGGGGAGCAGCTGTCTTGCTCGATTTCTGCAAACTGGCGAAATTCCTGTGGGAGCGGGCGCGCCCGCGAACACGGGCGAAGCCCGTGCCATCCACCGCGGCGCTTGCTTCGCGGCGGTTCGACGCCTCGACACGCCCGCTCCCACAGGAATGGCGCATACCAGGGAAAGTCAGCGATCCAGATCCTCCACCGCTTCCTGCAGTTCCTTGCGCGACTCGGCCAGCTTGTCCTTGCGCTTGTTGATCTTCTCCGAATCGCCTTTCTTCTCGGCTTTCTTCAAGTCCTTTTCCCGCTGCGCCACTTCGTGACGGGCTTCGAGCACCTTTTGCTCACGTTCCTTGCGCAGGCTGGCATCGGTGCAGTTATCGACCCCACGCAGCGCCTCCTCCAGCCCTGCGACCTGGTCGTTGTTGCCGTGGTCACGGGCAATCTTCAACTGGTTCTCGATGGCGCTGCGCTTGGCGGCGCAACCGGTCAGGCCGGCATCCGGCTGGGCAGCTTGTACAGCGCCAGCGGCCAGGCCTAGTGTCGCGAGCAGGAAAAGGGTTGAAATACGTTTCATGAAAAGCCTCCTTGACGGGGCGGGGCAGCAAAAGTTGGGGGAAATCCTGCCTTGGTTTTGCCCATTTAGAAACCCTTGTTGGGGCTTTCCGGCTGAATCTCGGGTTTTTCCTGCAGGCAAATTGGTAAAAATTCATTGCTCGATGCTGTGCCTGTCGATCCTGAATCCGTCGAGCCCGGCCTTGCCGCTGAGCCGGCAAACACAAAAAAGCCCCTGCCGATTGCTCGGCAGGGGCTTTCGTCCGGCGCTGCAGGAAACTTACAGACCGGCAGCGTCACGCAGCGACTGGGCGCGGTCGGTGCGCTCCCAGGTGAAGGTGGTGAAGGTGTCGTCGCCGACCGTCTTCTGCTGCGGGGTACGGCCGAAGTGGCCGTAGGCAGCGGTTTCCTGATACATCGGGTGCAGCAGGTCGAGCATGGTGGTGATGGCGTACGGGCGCAGGTCGAAGCACTCGCGCACCAACTGGACGATCTTGTCGTCGGAGACCTTGCCGGTACCGAAGGTGTTGATCGAGATGGAGGTCGGCTGGGCCACGCCGATGGCGTACGACACCTGGATCTCGCAACGCTCGGCCAGGCCGGCGGCGACGATGTTCTTGGCCACGTAGCGGCCGGCGTAGGCGGCGGAGCGGTCGACCTTGGACGGGTCCTTGCCGGAGAACGCGCCACCACCATGGCGGGCCATGCCACCGTAGGAGTCGACGATGATCTTGCGCCCGGTCAGGCCGCAGTCACCCACCGGGCCACCGATGATGAAGTTGCCGGTCGGGTTGATGTGGTACTGGGTGCCCTTGTGCAGCAGTTCGGCAGGCAGGGTGTGCTTGACGATCAACTCCATCACGGCTTCCTGCAGGTCTTTCTGCGAAACCTCTGGGTTGTGCTGGGTCGACAGCACCACGGCGTCGATGCCGACCACCTTGCCATTTTCGTAACGGCAGGTGACCTGCGACTTGGCGTCCGGGCGCAGCCATGGCAGCAGTTTCGATTTGCGCGCTTCGGCCTGGCGCTCGACCAGACGGTGCGAGAAGCAGATCGGTGCCGGCATCAGCACGTCGGTTTCGTTGCTGGCGTAGCCGAACATCAGGCCCTGGTCACCGGCACCCTGGTCTTCCGGGCGGGAGCGGTCGACGCCCTGGGCGATGTCCACCGACTGCTTGCCGATGATGTTCATCACGGCGCAGGTGGCGCCGTCGAAGCCGACGTCGGAGCTGTTGTAGCCGATGTCGATGATGACCTTGCGCACCAACTCTTCCAGGTCGACCCAGGCGGAGGTGGTGACTTCGCCGGCGATGATGGCGACACCGGTCTTGACCAGGGTTTCGCAGGCTACGCGGGCGTATTTGTCCTGGGCGATGATGGCATCAAGGACAGCGTCCGAAATCTGGTCGGCGATCTTGTCCGGATGCCCTTCGGACACGGACTCGGAGGTGAAAAGGGAGTATTCGCTCATCTCGAAGGTTCCTGAAATTTACCGATGGTGTATGTCGCCAGCCGTCCGCTGGAAATGGCGGACCTGGATCTGGAAACCGTTACGCAAGCCCACGTACAGGCTGTCCCCGGGGACCAGCCCGGCAGCGTTGGCCCAACGGGCCAGGTCGTCCTGTTCAAAGCCCAGCCAGAGGTCGCCGCAGGCTTCCCGCGCCCACCCCTGGTCATGGCTGCACAGTTCGGTGACCAGCAGGCTGCCGCCTGCCTTCACCCGTTTGGCCAGCTGGCGCAAGGCCAGGGCCGGGTCGCTGAAATGGTGCAGCACCATGTTCAGCACAACGCAGTCGGCGGCCACATCCGTTGCACCCAGTGCATCGGCCAACTGCAGGTTCACGTTGTCGAGCCCCTCGCGCTGGCACACCTGACGCGCCAGTTCGAGCATGGTCGGGCTGTTGTCCAGGGCGGTGACCTGGGCGAAGCGCCGGGCCAGGTCGGGGAGGAAGCCGCCGTCGCCGGGGCCGACCTCCAGGGCGCTGGCGGCCGGGTCGAAATTCAGTTTGTCGAGCAACGCCAGCAGGCTTTCGCGGTACTGCGGCAGGCCGGCGATCAGGTCTTGCTGGGCACGGAACTTCTCTTCCACGCGCAGGAAGAAGTCCTGGCTGGTGGCCGCGCGGCGTTGCTGCACCTGGGCGATGCGCGCCTGCACGTCAGGCGGCAGGGTCAGGTCATCCACCTCTTCGAGCAGCGCCGCATGCAGCCGGCCGCCCAGGCGCAGGCTGTCGGGCAGGGCGCGGCGGTAGAAGATGGCATTGCCCTCGCGGCGGGTCGCCACCAGCTCGGCCTGGGCCAGCACCTTCAAGTGGTGGCTCATGCCCGACTGGCCCACGTCGAAGATCTGCGCCAGCTCCAGCACGCCGAACGAGTCGTTGGCCAGGGCGCGCAACACGTTCAGGCGCAACTCGTCGCCACTGGCTTTGCACAGGGCAGCCAATGCTTCGCGTTGCTCGGGGATCGATTGCGCACGGAGGTTCATGGTGCGGCAGTCTAGGCAGGTATCATTGCCCTAGCAAGGTCAATATCAAAAAGTTTTGATATTGACTGATGGGCGGAGTGCGGGGTTGCCCTTTCTGGCCTCTTCGCGGGTGAACCCGCTCCCACAGGTTCAGCACTGCCCTCAGGCTTGGTGCGACCCTGTGGGAGCGGGTTCACCCGCGAAGAAGCCGGCACCGATTTCCAGATTTTGCCCCGAAATGAGTGCCAATCAGAGGAAAATCCCCCGACTGCGACCATACGTCATTGCCCCAAGCCCCCCCAGTGGGCGAAAATGGCCGCCTTTTTTCGTGACACCACCTATTCAAGCCCCCCAGGAGATCAGCGATGCCCAGCCGTCGTGAACGTGCCAACGCCATTCGTGCCCTCAGCATGGATGCCGTGCAAAAGGCCAACAGCGGCCACCCAGGTGCCCCCATGGGCATGGCGGATATCGCCGAAGTGCTTTGGCGCGACTATCTGAAGCACAACCCGAGCAACCCGGATTTCGCCGACCGTGACCGCTTCGTGCTGTCCAACGGCCACGGTTCGATGCTGATCTACTCGCTGCTGCACCTGACCGGCTACGACGTCACCATCGATGACCTCAAAGGCTTCCGCCAGCTGCACAGCCGCACCCCGGGCCACCCGGAATACGGCTACACCCCAGGCGTCGAGACCACTACCGGCCCGCTCGGCCAGGGTATCGCCAACGCCGTGGGCTTCGCCCTGGCCGAAAAAGTGCTGGCGGCCCAGTTCAACCGTGACGGCCACACCATCGTCGACCACAACACCTACGTGTTCCTCGGCGATGGCTGCATGATGGAAGGTATCTCCCACGAAGTTGCCTCGCTGGCTGGCACCCTGGGCCTGAACAAGCTGATCGCCTTCTACGACGACAACGGCATTTCCATCGACGGCGAAGTGCACGGCTGGTTCACCGACAACACCCCGGCGCGCTTCGAGGCGTACAACTGGCAGGTGATCCGCAACGTCGACGGCCATGACGCCGACGAGATCAAGACCGCCATCGAGACCGCCCGCAAGAGCGATCGTCCGACCCTGATCTGCTGCAAGACCATCATCGGTTTCGGCTCGCCGAACAAGCAGGGCAAGGAAGACTGCCACGGCGCACCGCTGGGCAACGACGAAATCGCCCTGGCCCGCAAGGAACTGAACTGGAACCATGGCCCGTTCGAGATCCCGGCCGAGATCTACGCCGAGTGGGACGCCAAGGCTGCCGGTGCCAAGGCCGAAGCCGAGTGGAACCAGCGTTTCGACGCCTACGCCAAGGCCTACCCGGAGCTGGCTGCCGAGTTCAAGCGCCGTGCCAGCGGCGAGCTGCCGGCCGACTTCAGCGCCAAGGCCCAGGCCTACATCAACGAAGTGGCCGCCAAGGGCGAAACCATTGCCAGCCGCAAGGCCAGCCAGAACGCCCTGAACGCCTTCGGCCCGCTGCTGCCGGAGTTCCTCGGCGGTTCGGCTGACCTGGCCGGTTCCAACCTGACCCTGTGGAAGGGCTGCAAGGGTGTCGAAGCCAACGACGCCAGCGGCAACTACGTGTTCTACGGCGTGCGCGAGTTCGGCATGACCGCCATCATGAACGGCGTTGCCCTGCACGGTGGCCTGGTACCTTACGGCGCAACCTTCCTGATGTTCATGGAATACGCCCGCAACGCCGTGCGCATGTCGGCGCTGATGAAGCAGCGCGTGATCCACGTCTACACCCACGACTCCATCGGCCTGGGCGAAGACGGCCCGACTCACCAGCCGATCGAGCAGCTGACCAGCCTGCGCAGCACGCCGAACCTGGACACCTGGCGCCCGGCCGACGCGGTGGAATCCGCCGTGTCCTGGAAAAACGCCCTGGAGCGCAAGGACGGCCCTTCGGCGCTGATCTTCTCGCGCCAGAACCTGCAGCACCAGGACCGCGACGCCCAGCAGATCGCTGACATCAGCCGCGGCGGCTACGTGCTCAAGGACTGCGCCGGCGAGCCTGAGCTGATCCTGATCGCTACCGGTTCCGAAGTGGGCCTGGCTGTACAGGCGCACGCCAAGCTGACCGAGCAAGGCCGCAAGGTGCGCGTGGTTTCCATGCCATGCACCAGCGTGTTCGATGCCCAGGACGCGGCCTACAAGCAGTCGGTTCTGCCGCTGGAAGTGGGGGCGCGCATCGCCATCGAAGCCGCCCACGCCGACTTCTGGTACAAGTACGTCGGTCTGGAAGGCCGCGTCATCGGCATGACCACCTATGGTGAGTCGGCGCCGGCTTCGGCCCTGTTCGAAGAGTTCGGTTTCACCGTGGAGAACATCCTCGGTACTGCCGAAGAGCTGCTGGAAGACTGATGTAAATATGGAGGGCAGTGACGCCCTCCAGGTCGTGCAAGGGGGAGGGCTTCGCCCTCCATCGCGACACAAGGCCGCTCCTACAGGGTATTGCGCATGCAGCCCCTTGTAGGAGCGGCCTTGTGCCGCGATGGGCCGCAACGCGGCCCCAACAGCCATCATGCGTTAGCGAGCCAACGAATGTCCCACCTGCGTCCCTACAAAGTTGCACTCAACGGTTATGGCCGTATCGGCCGCTGTGTCCTGCGCGCGCTGTTCGAGCGGGGGGCAAAGGCCGGTTTCGAGATCGTTGCGCTGAACGACCTGGCCGACCAGGCCAGCCTGGAATACCTGACACGCTTCGACTCCACCCACGGGCGCTTCCCCGGTGAGGTGAAGGTCGACGGCGACTGTCTGCATATCAATGGCGACTGCGTGAAGGTGATGCGCAGTGCCACCCCCGAAGGCATCGACTGGGCTGCCCTGGACATCGACCTGGTGCTGGAGTGCTCCGGCGCCTACCACACCCGCGCCGATGGCCAGCGCTTCCTCGATGCCGGCGCGCCGCGGGTGCTGTTCTCGCAGCCGATGGCCAGCGAGGCCGACGTCGATGCCACGGTGGTCTACGGTGTCAACCAGGCCTGCCTGACGGGCAGCGAGCGCCTGGTGTCCAATGCCTCGTGCACCACCAACTGCGGCGTGCCGCTGCTGCGTGTGCTGGACCAGGCGTTCGGCATCGAATACGTGCAGATCACCACCATCCACTCGGCGATGAACGACCAGCCGGTGATCGACGCCTACCACCACGAAGACCTGCGCCGCACGCGTTCGGCCTTCCAGTCGGTGATCCCGGTGTCCACGGGGCTGGCGCGTGGCATCGAGCGCCTGCTTCCGGAACTTGCCGGGCGAATCCAGGCCAAAGCGGTACGCGTACCGACCGTCAACGTCTCGTGCCTGGACATCACCCTGCAGACCGCCCGCGATACCAGCGCGGCCGAAGTCAACCGGGTGCTGCGCGAGGCGGCGCTGGAAGGCCCGCTGAAAGGCTTGCTGGCCTACACCGAGTTGCCGCATGCCAGCTGTGATTTCAACCATGACCCGCATTCGGCGATCGTCGATGCCAGCCAGACCCGTGTTTCCGGCCCCCGCCTGGTGAACCTGCTGGCCTGGTTCGACAACGAATGGGGGTTTGCCAACCGTATGCTCGACGTTGCCGAACACTATCTGCACGTCGTTCACCCAACCCGCAACAAACAGCCCTGAAGGACTGCATTCATGACCGTGTTGAAGATGACCGACCTCGACCTGCAAGGTAAGCGCGTACTGATCCGCGAAGACCTCAACGTGCCTGTGAAGGACGGTGTGGTAGCCAGCGACGCGCGTATCCTGGCAGCGCTGCCGACCATCAAGCTGGCCCTGGAGAAGGGCGCGGCGGTAATGGTCTGCTCGCACCTGGGTCGCCCGACCGAGGGTGAGTTCTCTGCCGAGAACAGCCTCAAGCCGGTCGCTGACTACCTGAGCAAGGCCCTGGGCCGCGACGTGCCGCTGGTTGCCGACTACCTCGACGGTGTCGAGGTCAAGGCTGGTGACCTGGTGCTGTTCGAGAACGTGCGCTTCAACAAGGGCGAGAAGAAGAACGCCGACGAACTGGCGCAGAAATACGCCGCCCTGTGCGACGTGTTCGTCATGGACGCTTTCGGTACTGCACACCGTGCCGAAGGTTCGACCCATGGCGTTGCCAAGTTTGCCAAGGTCGCCGCTGCCGGCCCGCTGCTGGCAGCCGAGCTGGATGCCCTGGGCAAGGCCCTGAAGGCCCCGGCCAAGCCGATGGCGGCCATCGTTGCCGGCTCCAAGGTCTCCACCAAGCTGGACGTGCTGAACAGCCTGAGCTCGGTCTGCGACCAGCTGATCGTCGGTGGCGGCATCGCCAACACCTTCCTGGCTGCAGCCGGCCACCCGGTGGGCAAGTCGCTGTACGAGCCTGACCTGGTCGACACCGCCAAGGCCATCGCCGCCAAGGTCAGCGTACCTCTGCCGGTCGACGTGGTGGTTGCCAAGGAGTTCGCCGAGAGCGCCGAAGCTACCGTCAAGGCCATTGCCGACGTTGCCGCTGACGACATGATCCTGGACATCGGCCCGCAAACCGCAGCCAACTTCGCCGAGCTGCTGAAGTCGTCGAAGACCATCCTGTGGAACGGCCCGGTTGGCGTGTTCGAGTTCGACCAGTTCGGCAACGGCACCAAGGTGCTGGCCAAGGCCATCGCCGACAGTGCTGCGTTCTCCATCGCCGGCGGCGGTGACACCCTGGCAGCCATCGACAAATATGGCGTTGGCGCCGATATCTCCTACATTTCTACCGGTGGTGGCGCTTTCCTCGAGTTTGTCGAGGGCAAGGTCCTGCCAGCCGTGGCAATCCTGGAAGAGCGGGCCAAGGCCTGATGACGTCGGCGCTTGGCAAAGGGAGTGGCCTGATGGTCAAGCAATTGCCTGTGATGATGCTGGCTGGTCTGCTGAGCGCCTGCGCCGGCAGCCCGGCTTCGGATGCCGATCCGGCGCAGCCGCCCAAGGGCGGTTGCTACCAGTCCGAGTGGCAGGCCGAGACCGTGCCGGTCATCAGCAAGCGCGTGGGCCCGGAGGGCCTGGAAAAGTACGACGAAGACCACCAGCGCAAGGCGCCGGGTTGCCCTTGATCTCGACATTTCGTCGGGCCAGGCAACCAAGCGGACGCTGCGTGGTCATCTAGAGGATATGTAATGAAAGCGCTTTTGGCCGTGACGGCCCTGGCGACACTGGCAGGATGCTCACTGCTGCAGCCGGCGCAACCCGCCCCGGCAGACGACTGGACCCGTTGGGTCTGCGACACCCAGGCTGAAGTGCTATGGCGTTTCGCCGATGCGCAGCGCGACCAGGTCGATGTGCGCCTTGGTGGCGGCGACCAGGTCTACCGGCTCAAGGCCGAGCCGGGGGCATCGGGTGCGCTGTACAGCGATGGCATGCTGGCCTTTCACACCAAAGGCGAAGAAGGCCTGGTGTACTGGGTGGCAACCAACGATCTGATTGGGCGGGGCTGCAAGGCACCGTGACTGGCCGGGCCGCGAGGGTGGCCCACACTACTTGAACAGCAACCGCCCCTGCGGCAGGCTTGCACGAAACAAACGACGCTTGTCGGGAGAGAGATACACAATGGCACTCATTAGCATGCGCCAGATGCTGGACCACGCCGCCGAGTTCGGTTACGGCGTACCAGCTTTCAACGTCAACAACCTCGAGCAGATGCGCGCCATCATGGAAGCGGCCGACAAGACCGACTCCCCGGTGATCGTCCAGGCTTCGGCCGGTGCCCGCAAATACGCCGGTGCTCCGTTCCTGCGCCACCTGATCCTGGCTGCCATCGAAGAGTTCCCGCATATCCCGGTGTGCATGCACCAGGACCACGGCACCAGCCCTGACGTTTGCCAGCGCTCGATTCAGCTGGGCTTCAGCTCGGTCATGATGGACGGCTCGCTGGGTGAAGACGGCAAGACTCCAACCGACTACGAGTACAACGTCCGCGTTACCCAGCAGACCGTTGCCATGGCACATGCCTGTGGCGTTTCGGTAGAAGGCGAACTGGGTTGCCTGGGTTCGCTGGAAACCGGCATGGCCGGTGAAGAAGACGGTATCGGCGCCGAAGGCGTGCTGGACCACAGCCAGATGCTGACCGACCCGGAAGAAGCCGCCGACTTCGTCAAGAAGACCCAGGTCGATGCCTTGGCGATCGCCATCGGTACCAGCCACGGTGCCTACAAGTTCACCAAGCCACCAACCGGTGACGTGCTGGCCATCGACCGCATCAAGGAAATCCACAAGCGCATCCCCAACACCCACCTGGTGATGCACGGTTCGTCCTCGGTACCGCAAGAGTGGCTGGCGATCATCAACCAGTACGGCGGCGACATCAAGGAAACCTATGGTGTACCGGTCGAAGAAATCGTCGAAGGTATCAAGTACGGCGTGCGCAAGGTCAACATCGACACCGACCTGCGCCTGGCTTCCACCGGTGCCATGCGCCGCCTGATGGCGCAGAACCCGAGCGAGTTCGACCCGCGCAAGTTCTTCGGTGAAACCGTCAAGGCCATGCGTGACGTGTGCATCGCCCGTTACGAAGCCTTCGGCACTGCTGGCAATGCCTCGAAGATCAAGCCGATCTCCCTGGAAGGCATGTACCAGCGCTACCTGAAAGGTGAGCTGGCCGCCAAGGTCAACTGATCTTCTGGCATGAATGAAAAAGCCCGCAGCGATGCGGGTTTTTTCATTTTCGGGTGATGGAACCTTCCGCCTGTGCCGGCCTCTTCGCGGGTAAACCCGCTCCCACAGGGTACTCACTGGCCTGGAAAACAGTGATGAACCTGTGGGAACGGGTTTACCCGCGAAGAGGGCGGCACATATTCCCGGCAAACCGACCGTTAGTCGGCTACCGTACAGTTGAGGCATTGATAGCGTTCTGATTGCATTGCGTGTTACCCGCTCAGGTCTAGAGTACAAGTGGATCCAAGCGTATCTTGAAGTCGGTCACAAAATAGAGAAGCAGCATGGATGGCGCTCACCCTCACCCTCAGCCACTGGATGGCAACTCGGTTCTTCTGGTGGTAGACGATTACCCCGAAAACCTCATCAGCATGCGGGCATTGCTGGCCCGTCAGGATTGGCAAGTATTGACGGCAAACTCAGGAATGGAAGCCCTGAGCGCGTTGCTCGAACACGATGTCGACCTGGTTTTGCTGGATGTACAGATGCCGGAGATGGACGGCTTCGAAGTCGCCCGGCTGATGCGCGGCAGCCAGCGCACCCGGCTGACCCCGATCATTTTCCTCACCGCCAACGAACAGTCCGAAGCGGCCGTGCTCAAAGGCTACGCCAGCGGCGCGGTGGACTACATGTTCAAACCGTTCGACCCGCAAATCCTCAAGCCCAAGGTCCAGGCCCTGCTCGACCAGCAGCGCAACCGCCGCATGCTGCAGCGCCTGACCCGCGAGCTGGAAGCAGCCAGGGCGTTCAATGCCTCAATCCTGGAGAACGCCGCCGAGGGCATTCTGGTGGTGGATGCCCAAGGCGTCATCAGCTTTGCCAACCCGGCCATTTCCCGTTTGTTGTCAGCGTCGGTGCAGCAGTTGCAGGGCGCCCATCTGCTTGACCTGGTGCAACTGACCAGTACCAGCCTGTGGAATGAGTCGGACTTCTACCAGGCCTATCTGGGGCGGCGCATCTTCCGTGTGCACGATGCCCAGCTGCGCACCCAGGGCGGCGAGCTGGTGCCGGTGGCGTTGTCCTGCGCGCCGCTGCCGGCCGACCAGCAGGCCATGGTGGTCACCGTACTGGACATGTCGGCGGTGCGCAGCCTGCACCAGCAGCTGGAATACCAGGCCGTCACCGACCCGCTCACCGGCCTGCTCAACCGCCGCGGCTTCTACCAGGCCGCCGAAGGTGCGTTGCTGCGCAACGAGCGCTCGGACAAGGCACAGGCACTGATGTACATGGACCTGGATGGCTTCAAGCGCATCAACGACTCGCTCGGCCACGACGCGGGTGACCGGGTGCTGCACTGGGTGGCCGAACAGCTCAAGGATTGCCTGGGCAGTGAAGCGCTGCTGGCGCGCATGGGCGGCGATGAGTTCACCGCGCTGTTCGACGGCCTGCCTTATCCGGAGCAGGCCGGGCGCTATGCCGAGCGGTTGCTGGAACGCATTTCCATCAGCCACCAGGTGGAAGGGCTGGATGTGAGCCTTGGGGTGAGCATCGGCATCGCCACCTATCCGGACTGCGGGGCCAATGTCGAAGGCCTGCTGCGTGCGGCCGATGCGGCGATGTACGCGGCCAAGCAGGCCGGGCGCCAGCAGTATCGCTTCTACGATCAGGAGCTCAACGGCCGGGCACGTTCGCGGCTGATGCTTGAAGACAGCGTACGCACGGCTGTCGAGCAGCAAGACTTCACGTTGGTTTACCAGCCGCAGGTTGGCTTCAACGATGGCCGCCTGCGTGGCTTCGAGGCTTTGTTGCGCTGGCAGCATCCCAGTGTCGGCGACGTACCGCCGGGGCTGTTCATCCCGTTGCTGGAAGAGGCGCGCCTGATCAACCGCCTGGCCAGCTGGATCTACCGCCAGGGCGCGGCCCAGCGCCAGGCCTGGTGCCAGCGTTTTCCGGCGGAACTGGTGCTGGGTATCAGCCTGAGCCGCGCGCAGTTCGTCATGCCCAACCTGGTCGACGAACTGCATCGGGTCATCCAGCTTTACCAGCTGGACCCGGCGCAGCTGGAAGTGGAAGTGGCGGAAACCTCGCTGATGTACAACATCGATGCGGCCGTGAAACAGATTCACCGTTTGCGCGAGCTGGGCGTGCGGGTGGCGCTGGATGATTTTGGTGCCGGTGACTGTTCGCTGCGCATGTTGCGCGACCTGCCGATCGATACCCTCAAGCTCGACCGCCACCTGGTGGCGCGCTTGCCCGACTCGGCGGTGGATGCGGCGTTGGTGCGCAGCGTTATCAGCCTGTGCGCCGACTACCGTATCACGGTGATCGCCGAGGGCGTGGAAACCTCGGCCCAGGCGGCCTGGCTCAAGGCCAATGGCTGTGAGTACGTGCAGGGCTTCCTGGTGGCTCACCCGATGACCGCTACGGATGCCAGTGCCTTCCCGGCGATTTTCTCCTGGCCAGGGCCATGATTGGCTAGAATCGGCGTTCGTTACACCGAATGCAGCGCCATGAACGTATTACGTTACTTGCAAGCCTACCCCCCGCACCTTCAGCAGCAAGTGCGGCAGATGATCGACAGCGGCCGCCTGGGCGAGTACCTGCAGCGCCGCTACCCTGACCGCCATGACGTGCAGAGCGACAAGGCGTTGTACGGCTATGCCCAGGATTTGCGCCAGCAATACCTGCGCAGCGCACCAAACCTGGACAAGGTACTGTTCGACAATCGTCTCGACCTGACCCATCGGGCCCTGGGCCTGAACACGGCGGTATCAAGGGTGCAGGGCGGCAAGCTCAAGGCAAAAAAGGAAATCCGCATTGCCTCGCTGTTCAAGGAGGCCGCGCCGCAGTTCTTGCGCATGATCGTGGTGCACGAACTGGCACACCTGCGCGAGCGCGAGCACAACAAGGCGTTCTACCAGCTCTGCCAGCACATGGAGCCGGACTATCACCAACTGGAATTCGACCTGCGCGTCTACCTGACCTATCGGGAGCTGCCGGGCAACTGTTAAGGACCACGCAGCATGGAAGTGAGCAAGACCAAGAGCAGCTTCTACCGCCGCCTGTACGTAGCCTGGCTGATCGACAGCCAGACCGCGACCAGCGTGCCCGCCCTGATGGAGGCCACCGGTATGCCCCGGCGTACCGCCCAGGACACCATTGCGGCGCTGGCCGACCTGGATATCGTCTGCGAGTTCGAACAGCAGGAAGGCGCGCGTAACCACGCCGGGCATTACCGCATTCATGACTGGGGGGCGATCGACAAGCAGTGGATCATCCAGCACCTGCGGCAGATTCGCGAAGTGCTGGGGTATCCGTGAGCAATCTACGATCGCGGCCAAAATAGAGGCAAAATGACACTATTGGCCGCTGCCCTCGGCAATGGCTTTGTGTAATCTCATCGGCAGTGTGTGCCCCTCCATTGCGAAAGGACGTGAGCATGCGGCCACTGCTTTGTGTTCTGGGATTTCTGGCATTGATGCTGGCAACACCTGTTCTGGCTCAGGACAAGTTGCGCTTGGTGGCGGACAGCTGGCCGCCGTTTACCGATGCCAGCATGCCGGGCGGCGGCCTGGCGACCAGCATCGTCACCACGGCGCTGGCCAGGGCCGGCTACACCAGTGGGTTCGAAGAAGTGCCTTGGGCGCGGGCGTTGCTGGGGGTGAGTGAAGGGCGCTATGACGTGCTGATCAACGCCTGGTACAACGACTCGCGCGCCCGCATCGGGCAGTTTTCCACGGCCTACCTGACTAACCGCATTCGCTTGCTGCAGCGCAAGGGCGAGGCGTTCCGCTACAAGAGCCTGTCGGACTTGTATCCCTATAGCATCGCCGTGGTGCGGGATTACGCCTATTCCCCCGAGTTCGACCGCGACACCCGCCTGCACAAGGTGCCGGTGCGCAACTTTTCCTCTGCGGTACGCATGCTGGCGGCAGGGCGGGTGAACCTGGCAGTGGAGGACGAGTATGTGGCCCGTTACAACTTGCAACGCGAGCTGCCGGAGGTACGCGACGGGGTGATGCTGGTTGAGCCGCCGCTGGGAGAGAACACCTTGCATATCCTGGTCAGCCTGAAGCACCCGGAGCATGAGCGGATCGTCGAGCGGTTCGAGCAGGCGATTGCGGCAATGAAGGCGGATGGCAGTTTTGCGCGGTTGCTGCGCCAGTATGGCTTCTGATTTCTACAGCCTGTGCCGGCCTCTTCGCGGGTGAACCCGCTCCCACAGGAACACCACAAGCCTCAAGTCCTGTGAGATACCTGTGGGAGCGGGTTTACCCGCGAAGAGGCCGGCACAGGCGATAGTACAACTCAGGCCGGCGCACCTTCCTTGATCAGGTGTGCAGCCAAGGTCCGCAACGGCCCCAACTGTCGGCAGATCAACGCCAACTGCGTCTGCACCAACCGCTGATGCTCGTCCAGCTCCTCCGGCATCTGCTCCAGGGCATTGGCCAGCGCCTCTTCGGCATCACTGTGAATCGCCACCGGCAGCCGCGCCGCCAGGCCATTGGCAATCTCGTCCAGGCTGCGGGCCAGGCTTTGCCCGGCGCCTTCGATCAACTGCTCCTGCACCTCCGCCGGCAAAGCCGTGTCGCGGTGTGCGCCCAGCCCCGAGAGGTAGCTGAGCAAGGTGTGCGACAGCACCAGGAAGCGGAAGCCGACGTCGGCCTCCTTCCGGAAATGCCCCGGCTCCATCAGCATGTTGGCCAGGGTGGTGGACAGCGCCGCGTCGGCGTTGTGGGCATTGCGCCGGGCCAGGCGGTAGGCCAGGTCGTCGCGCTTGCCATGGGCATACTGCTGCATGATCTGGCGCAGGTATACGCTGGCGCAGGCCAGGGTATTGGCCAGCGCCTTGTTCAGCCGCCGCCCCTGCCAGTCGGGGAGGAACAGGAACACCGCGAGGATGGCGATCAGGCTGCCGACCAGGGTATCGAACAGGCGCGGCAGGAACAGCCCATAGCCATCGCCGATCTGGTTGAAGCAGAACAGCACCATCAGGGTGATCGCAGCCGTGGCCAAGGTGTAGCGGGTGGTGCGGTTGACGAAGAACACCACCCCGGCGACCACGGCGAACAACGACTGGATGAGCGGGCTGGGGAACAGGTCGAACAACGCCCAGCCCACCGTCAGGCCGACGGCGGTGCCGACTACCCGCTGCACCAGCTTGCGCCGGGTCGCACCGTAGTTGGGCTGGCACACGAACAGTGTGGTGAGGATGATCCAGTAACCCTGGGTCGGGTGGATCAGGTGCACCATGCCATAGCCGATCGACAGCGCCAGCGGCAGGCGCAGGGCATGGCGGAACAGCAGCGAGGTCGGTGTCAGCTGAGTGCGCAGGCGGGTCCACACGTCCTTCAGTGAGCGTGGTGAGCGGTCGAGCAGGCTACTGTCGCTGGCGTCGGCCAGGCTGTCCGGGTTGCTGGCGGCGCTGAGCAGGCGGTCCAGCGTCGCCAGGTTGGCAGCCAGCGCTCGCAGCGAACGCAACAGGCCGCGCCAGGCCGGGTTGCTCTGGATGCGCAGGTGCTCCAGCGAGGCGTTGAGGTCTTCGAGGGCTTCGGGATAGCCGCTGGCCAGCACGAACGGCTGACGCAGGCGGATCGAGCGGGCCAGCTCCTGGCAGGACGAGCCTTGTTTTCGCAGCAGACGCTGGCAGCGGAACATCACGTCGCTGTGGAAAAAAGCCTCGGTCAGGGCGTTGTAGGGATAGTGCGAAGCACTGACCCGTTCATGGATGTCCTGGGCCAGGAAGTACAGCTTGAGGTAGCGGCTGACCTTGGAGTTGGGCTGGCTGTTGCCCACCCGGTGCAGGATGATTTCCTTGGCCGCGTTCAGCGCTGCCACCACCTTGCCGTTCTGCTGGGCCAGCTCCAGACGCCGGGCTTCTACGTCAAGGGTGCGGATGGGTTCGAACAGGCTGGCCTTGAGCTTGAGGTAGCTGCCCAGCTCGAAGAACAGCTTGGCCAGGCTCTGCTGCACCGGCTGGTTGGAAAACAGCGCCTGCCACAGTACCGACAGCAGCCCGTACCAGGCCGCACCCGCCACCAGCAGCAGCGGTTCGTGCCAGAAGTCGGTGACCTGGCCGCCGCGCTGGTCCACGCCGATCATGGTGTACACCGCCGTGATCAAGGTCGCCGAAGCGATGGCGCCATAGCGCTCGCCCAGGGCGCCGAGCATGGTCAGGCCGAAGGCAGCCAAGGCCAGGGCGATGACGAAGATCCAGGGGTAGGGGAACAGCAACTCGACCGCCAGCGCGGCGATGGCAAAACACACCAGGGTAACGGCCAGGGCGCTGAGGCGGCCCTGCCAGCTGTCATCGGTTTCGGCCAGGGCGCTGGCGATGATGCCGAGGAACAGTGGAATCAGCAGGGCCATCTCGTTCTGGTACCAGCACAGGGCCAGGCTGCCGGTGAGGGCGATGGTCACCCGGATGCTGTAGCTGAACTTGTCTTGGCCCCACAGGCGACGCAGTGACTGACGGAACGAGCTCGATGACATGATGGCCTGCTAGGCAGTGAGCGAATGAATGCATTGCAGCACGGCCAGCAAGAAGCGTTCCGTGCTGCTGAATGGATTCTACTCTACACGAACTGCGCTGCGGCGTTGGCCGATGCCCAGGCCCACTGGAAATTGAAACCACCCAGGTGGCCGGTCACATCCAGCACTTCACCGATGAAGTACAAGCCGGGGCTCTTCAGCGATTCCATGGTCTTGGACGACACCTCGCGTGTGTCCACGCCGCCCAGGGTCACTTCGGCGGTACGGTAGCCCTCGGTGCCGGCCGGCACCACTTGCCAGTTCGCCAGCTTCTCGGCGATCTGTGCCAGTTCCGCCGGGGTGTACTGCTTCATGGGCCGGGACTCGAACCACTGCTCGGCCAGCAGGTTGGCCAGCTTGCGGGTAAACACCTCGCCCAGCACGGTCTTCAGCTCGGCGTTGGCGCGTTCGGCCTGCATCTGTTGCAGCCAGGTCAGTGCATCGCGGTCGGGCAGCAGGTTGATCTCGACCGTGTCACCGGCTTCCCAGAACGACGAAATCTGCAAGATCGCCGGGCCGCTCAGGCCGCGGTGGGTGAACAGCAGGTTTTCGCGGAAGCTGGTGCCGTTGCAGCTGGCGGTGCAATCCAGCGAGGTGCCGGACAACTCGGTGCACAGTGCCTTGAGCTGGGGCTCGGTGATGGTGAAGGGTACCAGCCCGGCGCGGGTCGGCAGCAAGGTGTGGCCGAACTGGCGGGCCACCTGGTAGCCGAAGCCGGTGGCGCCCAGGGTCGGGATCGACAGGCCGCCGGTGGCGATCACCAGCGACTGGCAGGCGAACTGGCCGCCGCTGGTCTGCAGCAGGTAGCCGCTTTCGGTCTTTTCGATCTGTTCGATGCTGGTGTGCATGCGGATCTCGGCACCGGCCTCGTCGCATTCGGCCAGCAGCATGTCGAGGATGTCGCTGGCCTTGTTGTCGCAGAACAGCTGGCCGAGCTTCTTCTCGTGGTAGGCCACGCCGTGCTTGCACACCAGCTCGATGAAGTCCCACTGGGTGTAGCGGGCCAGGGCCGACTTGCAGAAGTGTGCGTTCTGCGAGAGGAAGTTGGCTGGCTCGGTATACATGTTGGTGAAGTTGCAGCGGCCGCCGCCGGACATGAGGATCTTCTTGCCCGGTTTGTTGGCGTGGTCGAGCACCAGTACCCGGCGGCCACGGCGGGCGCTGAGCTGGGCGCACATCAGGCCGGCGGCGCCGGCGCCGAGGATGATCACGTCGGTGGAGTGCACGGTGTAAACCTTATGAGAAAGAAACACAGAACCCTGTGGGAGCGGGTTCACCCGCGAAGGCGGCAGTGAGCCCACCATCGCATTCGCGGGTAAACCCGCTCCCCCAGGGACCTTGCCTGGCTTTAGATAATGCGGACTTTCAGGGAACGCCCCTTGATCTTGCCGCTGTTCAAGCGTTGCATGGCCTGTTTGGCCAGCGGCCGCTCCACGGCCACGAAGGCCTGGAAATCGAAGATCGCGATCTTGCCCACCTGCTTGCCCGGGATCCCGGCATCACCGGTCAGCGCCCCGAGGATATCGCCCGGGCGCAGCTTGTCCTTGCGCCCGGCAGCGATGCACAGGGTGCTCATCAGCGGCAGCAGCGGCTCGCCGCCCTTGTGCTTCAGGCTGTCCAGCTGGTCCCAACGCAGCGGGCTCTTCTGCAGGTCTTCGATGGCCTGGGCGCGGTGGCCCTCGGCTGGAGCCACCAGGCTGACCGCAATACCTTTCTCGCCAGCACGGCCAGTACGGCCCACACGGTGCACATGGATCTCCGCATCACGCGCCAGTTCGACGTTGATGACCATGTCCAGGCCATCGATGTCCAGACCGCGCGCGGCCACGTCGGTAGCTACCAGCACCGAGCTGCTGCGGTTGGCGAACATGGTCAGCACCTGGTCACGGTCGCGCTGTTCCAGGTCGCCGTGCAGGGCCTGGGCTACGATGCCCTTGGCGGTCAGGTGGGCGACCACATCCTCGCACTGCTGCTTGGTGAAGCAGAACGCCACGCAGGACTGCGGGCGGTAGTGGCCGAGCACGCGGGTGACGGCCTCGAGGCGTTGTTGCGGGTCGATCTCGATGAAGCGCTGCTCGATCTGGTTGTCGGCGTGCAGGCTCTCGACCTTGACCTGCTGCGGGTTGCGCATGAAATCAGCGGCCAGTTGCTTGATGCCGGCCGGGTAGGTGGCCGAGAACAGCAGGGTCTGGCGCCGCGACGGGGTCTTGCCGATGATGCTGGCGATGGCATCGAAGAAGCCCATGTCGAGCATGCGGTCGGCTTCGTCCAGCACCAGGGTGTTCAGCCCGTCGAGCACCAGGGTGCCCTTGTCCAGGTGCTGCTGGATGCGCCCCGGGGTGCCGACGATGATGTGTGCGCCGTGCTCCAGCGAAGCGATCTGCGGGCCAAGCGAAACGCCGCCGCACAGGGTCAGGATCTTGATGTTGTCCTCGGCGCGGGCCAGGCGGCGCAGCTCCTTGGCCACCTGGTCGGCGAGCTCGCGGGTGGGGCACAGCACCAGCGCCTGGCAGCCGAAGTAGCGCGGGTTGATCGGGTTGAGCAGGCCGATGCCGAAGGCGGCGGTCTTGCCGCTGCCGGTCTTGGCCTGGGCGATCAGGTCCTGGCCCTTGAGGATGACCGGCAGGCTCTGGGCCTGGATCGGCGTCATCGAGGCATAGCCGAGGGCGTCCAGGTTGGCCAGCATGGCGGTGGACAGCGGCAAGGTGGCAAAGGCGGTGGATTCGGTGGTCACGAGGCGGGCCTGCGGTGCGAAGCGAAAAATGCCGCACAGTCTACCAGCCTCGTGGCCATTCGCCCTACGACTCCATGTGTTGTTCCGGACGACGGGCACGCCTTCCGTCCGTCGGCGCCAGTTGCAGGAAGATCGCCGCCGCCAGCATGGCCATCACGCCGATGGTGACGAAGGTCAGCTGGAACGCGCCCAAGGTGGTTTCCACACCCTCGGCGCTGCCCGCCGCGGTGAAGCCGCCGAGCAAGGCACCCGCACATGCCACACCGAGGCTCAGGGCCAACTGCGCGACCACCGACAGCAGGCTGTTGCCGCTGCTGGCACTGGCGTCGTCGAGGTCGATGAGCGTAACGGTGTTCATCGCGGTGAACTGCATGGAGTTCACTGCGCCCAGAAGACCGAGTTGCACCAGCAACAGCCAATAGGGTGTCTGCTCGTCCACCAGCCCCAGGCTGGCCAGCAGTATGCCCAGCAGCAAGGTATTGCCGGTGAGGATGATGCGGTAGCCGAACCTTTCGATCAGCGGCCGGGCAATGGACTTGGCCAGCATCGCCGCCGCCGCCAGCGGGATCATGCTCATGCCGGCCTGGGCCGGCGAGTAGCCCAGCGCCACCTGCAGCAGCAACGGCACCAGGAACGGCAGGGCGCCGCTGCCCAGGCGGGCGAACAGGTTGCCGAGGATACCGATGGCAAAGGTGCGCACGCGAAACAGGCTGGGCGAGAACAGTGGCTCCGGGTCGCGCCCGGCGCGCAGCCAGTAGGCCGCCAGGCAGGCCATGCCGGCGAACAGCAGCAACATCACCCGCAGGTGCGGCAGGTGCAGTTCGCCCAGGCCTTCCATGGCGATGGTGATCAGTACCATTGCTGCGCCGAATAGCAGAAAGCCCGGGCCGTCGAACGTGGTGCGCTCGGCGCCGCGCAGGTCGGGGATGAACTTCCATACGGCGTAGCAGCCGATCAGGCCAACCGGCAGGTTGAGCAGGAAGATCCAGTGCCAACTCAGAATTTCCACCAGCCAGCCGCCAACCGTTGGGCCCAGCAGTGGCCCAAGCAGGCCGGGGATGGTGATGAAGCTCATGATGCGCACCAGTTCGGTGCGCGGGTAGGCACGCAGTACCACCAGCCGCCCGACCGGCAGCATCAGCGCACCGCCCAGCCCCTGCACGACGCGGGCGAAGATCAGGAAGCCGAGGCTGTTGGCGGCGGCGCACAGCAGTGAGCCGAAGCTGAACAGCAGGATGGCGCTGAAGAAGATGCGCTTGGTGCCGAAGCGGTCGGCGATCCAGCCCGAGGCGGGGATCAGCAGGGCCACGGTGAGCATGTAGGCGATGATCACGCCCTGCATGCGCAACGGGTCTTCGGCCAGCGAGCGGGCCATGGCCGGCAGTGCGGTGTTGAGTATGGTGCCGTCCAGAGACTGCATGAAGAAGGCGATGGCCACCACCCAAGGGATCCAGCGGGCGGTGACAGGGTCCAGCGGAGCGCGTTCGGGCATGACTTCCTCGTTTGTCAGTGCCGGCCTCTTCGCGGGTGAACCCGCTCCCACAGGGATATCACTACATTCAAGGGCAGTGGAGTTCCTGTGGGAGCGGCTTTAGCCGCGAAAGGGCCGGCAAGTCCAGTCACAATGTCAGAGTCAGGCCTTTGACCAGTGCACCTGGCAAATGACTCGACCCGGTACTGCGCTGTCCATAAGTACTGGTCGACAGAATCATCTCGCGCTCCTGGGTCAGGTCCTCCAGCTGGCTACCCAACAAGCTGTAAAGGCTGTCATCGAAGCGCATCGTCCTCACCGGCCCCTGGATCTGCCCGTTCTCCACCCAGAATGTGGCGAAGCGGGTCAGCCCGGTCATGCGTGCAGCCGGCAGGTCGGAATAGTTCAGGTACCACAGATTGCTGATATACAGCCCGGTTCCGAGCCGCTCCAGGATCCGCTCGCTCGGCAGGCTACCTGCTGCCAGGCTGAGCGCACAGGGCGATTCGTAGCTGTCGGCGCCATTGGCCAGCAGCTCGAACTCGGCCGCACTGCGCGCACTGATCAGACGCTGCAGGGCCGTGCCATGCTGGATCAACGGCACATCCAGGCGCGGCGAGCCTTCATCGGAAAACGCCGGGCTCAGCGAGCCGCTGACCTGCTCGGTGAAACTCACCAGCGGGCTCAGCCGCGCATCGCCGTTGTACAGGCGCTGCAGGGCGCTGTTGCCGGTGGCCAGGGCCTGTGCGGAAAAGCCGCCCCAGCACAGCATGGCGGCTATTTCGTCCATGGCTGCCGGGGCCAGGTAGGCGCGGTAGCTCCCAGGTTTTAGCGTGACTGCCGGGCGGCCAAGGAAGCCCAGTTGCTCCCGCGCCTGGCGCAGGCGTGCGGTGAAGTCGTCGGCGCTCCACACCTGTCCGGCGTAGTTGGCCTTCACCGCCTCGCCGTTTTCGTGGAACAGGCTCCAGTCGAAGTTGAAGCTGTTGGCCTGGTGCCAGCCGAAGGCCCCGAACGAGCTGGCGAAGCCCCGGCAGATGGGGCCGGCGGCATAGATGCCGACCAAGTCGAGGTCGCCGGCCTCGCGGTCGAGCAGGGCCAGTACTTCGCTCAGTTCGGGCAGCGGCTGCGCCTGCTGGCTTTGGCTGTGCCAGGCACTTTCGTCCAGGCGCAGGTAGGGGTCGACAGCCAGCAGTGGCAAGGTCTGGCGCAGTTGCTCCAGGGCCGCGATCAGGCGCCGGCTATCCAGTTGCGTGTCACCACTCAAGGTCAGCTGTTGCTCTGCCTGACGGCCATCGCGGATCAGCCGTAGCTGCGCACTGGCCTGGCTCACTTCGCCAGCCTGGCGCACCTTGGCGTGGTTGAAACGCACGAATTGCGACTGTTCGGCGCTGTAGCCAAGGGTGAACTGTTCGCTCGCTTGCAGGGCTTTGTGCACATCCCCGACCAAGGCTTCGAAAGTGTGTTTCATCAGGCATCTCCTCCGAATACGTCGATCTGGCGGAACACGCAGGCCGGCGAGGCATGCCCCACCCGCACCACCTGGTTGGGTTCGCCCTTGCCGCAGTTGGGCGTGCCCAGCACCTGGAAGGTACTGCGGTCGCCGACTGCCGCCAGGTTGCGCCAGAACTGCGCGGAGATACCGCGGTAGTTGGGGTTCTTGACGATGCCCTTGAGCTCGCCGTTTTCAATCAGCTGACCCCACTCGCAGCCGAACTGGAACTTGTTGCGTGCATCGTCGATGGACCAGGAGCGGTTGGTGCGCATCAGGATGCCGTGTTCGATGCCCTTTACCAGTTGATCCAGGCTCTGGTCGCCCGGCTCGATGTTGAGGTTGGCCATGCGGTCGATCGGCGCACGGTTCCAGCCGCAGGCGCGGCTGTTGGCCACGCCATCCAGGCCGGAGCGGAACTGCGACAGCGCGCCACCCAGCGGGCGTAGCAGCAGGCCGTTTCGGATCAGGAACTGCTTGCTGGCCGGGGTGCCGTCGTCGTCATGGCTGTAGCTGGCCAGCTCTTCGCCGATGGTCGGGTCGAAGGTCACGTTCAGCAGGCTGGAGCCGTATTGCAGGTGGCCGAAGTCGCTGGCTTTGACGAAGCTGGTGCCAGCGTAGTTGCGCTCGTCGCCGAGGATGCGGTCCATCTCCAACGGGTGGCCGATGGATTCGTGGATCTGCAGCATCATCTGGTCCGGCATCAACAGCAGGTCGCGCGGGCCGCTGGGGGTGTTCGGTGCCAGCAGCAGCTGTAGCGCTTCGTCGGCCACCCGGCGGGCCGCGCCGACCAGGCCGCAGCGCTCGATGATCTCGAAGCCGCCCTGCTGGCCGAAGTTGTCGCGGCCCAGGCTGCGGCTCTGGCTGTCCTGGCCGTCGCTGGCGGTCACGCCCAGGCCCGGGAACAGGAAGCGCTGGGCGTGGCGCAACTCGGCGCCGGCCGAGTTCAGGTAGGTCTGCTCGACCAGGCTCAGGCCCAGGCTGGCCTGCCAGTCCACCAGGCGGCTGTCCTTGGGCACGCTGGCCGATTCGGCCGCAAGCAGGCCGAGGCAATCGGCGAGGGTAGGTACGGGCTGGTCGAAGTTGGGCGAGATGTGGTCATGGCGGGCGCTGGTGACGGGCTGTTCGCGCAGGTCCAGCAGGCTGTGCCGGGCGACCTGCCGGGCCAGCGCCTCGGCTTGCTCCAGGGCGCGCTGCAGGCCGGCCTGGGACAGGTCGGCGGTGGCCGCGTAGGCCTCCACGCCATTGACCCGCACGGTGAGCATGGCGCCTTCGTCCTGGCTGAACAGCGGCGGTTCGGCGACATTGCGGCGCACCGACAGCGCCTGGTGCGACTGTTTCACATGGCGCAGGGAAAACAACTCGGCCGTACTGCGCAGCGCAGCGAAGCGCTGGCGCAGCAGGGCGCTGGAATCGAACATTCGGAAGCCTCCGTGTACACGGTGGCTCCCCCTAGAACCACCCGTCTTGCATGGCGAGGCAGGTATCGTCGCGCGCCTCGAGCAATGCCAGCTCATTATGGCAGCCCGGTACTTCCCAGGTCAGGAAATAACGCGCGGCCTGTAGCTTGCCGAGGTAGAAGTCGCGGTCGGCAGGGTTGCCCTTGAGCAGTCCAAGCTCGGCATGAATCGCCTGCTCCAGCCAGCGCCAGCCGATCACGCAGTGGCCGAAGGCCTTGAGGTACAAGGCGGAGTTGGCCAGGGTACCGGCGACCTTGCCCTGGGCCAGGTCGCCAAGCAGGGCCAGGGTCACACCTTGCAGGCGGTTGACCAGTTGCTCCAGCGGCTGGCGCAGTGGGTCGAGGTTCGGGTGGTGGCTGGCGCGCTCGCCGGTGGCGGCGATCAGGCGGATCAGCTGTTTGAGGCCGGCACCATTGTTCTGCGCCAGTTTGCGGCCGAGCAGGTCGAGCGACTGGATGCCCTCGGTACCCTCGTGGATCGGGTTCAGGCGGTTGTCGCGGTAGTACTGCTCCACCGGGTATTCGCGGGTGTAGCCGTGGCCGCCGAGGATCTGGATCGCCAGTTCGTTGGCCTTGAGGCAGAAGGCCGAGGGCCAGGACTTGACGATCGGGGTCAGCAGGTCGAGCAGCTCCTGCGCCTGCTTGCGGGCGCTGTCGTCGCTGGCAGTCTGGGTGTCGTCGAACAGGCGCGCGGCATACAGGCCCAGGTCGAAGGCGCCTTCCACGTAGGCCTTCTGTGCCAGCAGCATGCGTTTCACATCGGTGTGTTCGATGATCGGCACTGCCGGGCTGTGCGGGTCCTTGTTGTCCGGCAACCGGCCCTGCGGGCGCTGGCGGGCGTATTCCAGCGAATACAGGTAGCCGGCGTAGCCGAGCATCACCGCGCCCATGCCGACACCGATGCGTGCTTCGTTCATCATCTGGAACATGCAGGCCAGGCCCTGGTGCGGCTGGCCGACCAGGTAGCCGACGCACTGGCCGTTGTCGCCGAAGTTCAGCGCGGTGGAGGTGGTGCCGCGCCAGCCCATCTTGTGGAACAAGCCGGCCAGCAGCACATCGTTGCGCGGGCCACGGCTGCCGTCCGGGTTGACCAGGTACTTCGGCACGATGAACAGCGAAATGCCCTTCACCCCGGGCGGTGCGTCCGGCAGCTTGGCTAGGACCATGTGCACGATGTTTTCCGACAGCTCGTGGTCGCCGCCGGAGATGAAGATCTTGTTGCCCTTGAGTCGGTAGCTGCCGTCACTGGCGGGTTCGGCGCGGGTGCGGATATCGGCCAGTGACGAGCCGGCGTGGGGTTCGGTCAGGGCCATGGTGCCGAAGTAGCGGCCCTCGATCATCGGCTGGAGGAACAGGCGCTTCTGTTCTTCGCTGCCGAAACTCTCGATCAGGTTGGCCGCGCCCATGGTCAGGAACGGGTAGGCCGTGGTGCCGGCGTTGGCGGCCTGGAAGTGGGCGAAGCAGGCCTGTGAGACCAGGCTCGGCAGCTGCATGCCACCGACCTCGAAGTCACGGTTGGCGTTGAGGAAGCCGGCTTCGAGAAAGGCGTCGATGGCGGGTTTTACTTCGGGGATCAGCTCTGCGCGGCCGTCGACATAACGCGGCTCGTTTTCGTCGGCCTTGCGGTTGTGCGGGGCGAAGAACTTCTCGGCAATGGTGCGGGCAGTTGATAGCGCTGCATCGAAGGTTTCGCGGTTGTGCTCGGCGAAGCGTGGGCGCTGGGTCAGGGCTTCGGCTTCGAGGACTTCGTAGAGTTCGAAGGCGAGGTTGCGGGGGCTGAGCAGGGTCTCGGGCATGGTCGCGGTCCTGAGGCGGGATGCTGCGAGTGTAGGAGGGTGGTGGGGTGGGCGACAGGTTAATAGGTTTGGGTGATATGGGTTGAGAAAGTGTAATGAGACCTGCGGTCTGGCATCCGTACAGGTGTTGCTTTCCATTAAAGATAGAGAAATTTCCCACAGCGTTATCAGAAGTGGTCCTACAGATTTTTTGATCTAGCGAATGTAAACGTCGGTGTTCTGAATGGAGGATTGGCAATGGAAAAGCTCACTCGCTGGACGAACGTTCGAACGGATGACCTGTGTAGGGTCGAAGACCCATTCTTTTCGGCCGGGATAATTAGAGATTATTTGCAAAGTAGGGGCTACGTACAAGAAATATTCGGCGTAACAGAACTCTTAAAGGAGTGCGGTTTGTATGGCTCGGTTAGACTGGCGAGTGATCAAATTGATAGAGCGCTTAGGCCGGTTGCATCAGGTGAGTGGATGCTGATTAGAGATAGGCCATTCAAGCCGATAAATCTCGAAGAGAATTGGTATGCGAGAAGTTGTCGTGAGAGGGGCGGCGGCGATTTTATTAACACTGTTTCTGCGATGAGTGGGCCGGGCAAGTGGAAGATAACAGCTATGCGTGTTAATAAACTTGCTTCGAGTGCTGCCTTTGTTGCGAATTTCCTTACATCAAGAGGAGATGAGGGGCGAGTCTTCTTGTCGTCAGGGAAAGATTTTGCGAATACGACGAGAACAGTTACGCAGGAATGGGTACCGCTAGATGAAGAGGAGCAGAATTTTTCGCCGTCCTCCGCAATCCACAGATATGGAATGGAACGTAAAGTAGCCCAAATTTATGTGGAGGCTGATGATGCCTGGGATGTGTCGGGCTCCTCATGGCATTGGCGACCAGTAATCGCAAATGAAGAATATGAGTTAAAAGATAAATGAGCTGGAGCATCGGCTTGATAAGGTCAACGCGTTTGGTCGGTTTGTTTTGGGGTGGTATGGATGCTTTTTACATTTCTTTCGTTGTGGTCAGTAGCCTGAATAGAGGTTTGACCCCCTTTGTGAGTGATTTCAATTCCGCCCTTGCAAACATGGAACAGTGGGGGGGAGGGCTTGAGTTCATGGTGTGGATGGGACTGATTGTCCAGGTATCCCTTGTTGCCAGTAGCATATTGCTTTGTATGGGGAGAAGATCAGGGCGTTATCTGGCTTTCGTTCAATTTCCATTTCGTGTCTTGTTTATAGTTCCGTCGTTTTCTTTGTTTCTATTATTGCCAGATACCAGTACGTGGGTTTGGTTGAGCCTTTTCGCAGCTTCTGAAGGGGCTAAAATCCTAAGCCTTTGGTGGTTCTGGCGAAGGCTCGGATGAGCGAGGGCATTAAAGGGGCTTGCTTCGGTTCTTTCTGTATCTGTGCGACCGAGCGGCGCTCGGTCGCACAGGCGCGCTGCAAAGGGCGAGGTGAGACCTGCCAGCCCTACCGCATTTCAGTCAGCACCCCGGCAGTTTTTTAGGTTTTTGCCTATTCCATGTAGTCCATTTCCCAAACATACTCCCAGCCCCCTTTTAGTCATTGCGGTGCTCTGGGCAGGGCCCTAGTCTCGGGTGGTCGCTGCCAAATCAGTGGCCGGCTTTGACAGGCCGCTCAGGTCAAACCGCATGGCTTTGCCTTTATGGCAGCTGTGCATGGGGCACTTCGTGTGCGCCGGTTTTTTGGTTTGCCTACCGGTCTGTCAACCCATGTACAGCTGCCACCCTCTTGTTTGACAGCAGGTGTGTGGTGGCCCCTATTACCAGGTGAACCATAATGCTGAAAATTGTCCCCGATCCACCCCTGAACACCCATTCACTCGAGATGCCCTCATCCAGGCCACGGACTACGCACTGAGGCTTATTGATGTGTCGCCTCGGCCGGCCCTTTCGCGGGCATGCCCGCTCCCACAGGTACGGTGCAAGTCTTGAAGCCTGTGGTGAACCTGTGGGAGCGGGCATGCCCGCGAAAGGGCCGGCCCAGGCAGTCGAGAATTATCAGGGGATTGAACAATGACAACAGAAGACACCCAATTCACCGTCGGCAAGACTACCTTCTACCAGGGCGAGAATGGCACACACCCGCTTTTCCGCATCGAGCCCGGTATCCCGTGCAGGGACGCCCGCGAGCAGTCTTCGGAGTTGATGGGGTATGTCCGTGAATTGACCATTACCGGGCTGATGGATGAGAAGCCGATGATGATCTGGGCTGCCTATTACCTGAGTGCGATGGCCAAGGCACTGATGGATGATGCTGAGTTGGGGATGAAGCAGTGAGGGATTGGCTTCAGGTCGAGTGAAGGCCGCGAGGTGTTCGCCACAACATTATCTGCGCTCGATCTCCCAAGCGCAGAAAATATTGTGGCAAAAACCTGGCAACCCACCCCCAATCTCAAGCCAGGCACCCATAAAAAAAGGAGAGCCAAAGCTCTCCCTTTTCTTCAACAACCTTCAGCCTCAGCCAATGGTCATCAGGCTGGCGTTACCACCCGCCGCAGCAGTGTTCACACTCACTGCCCGCTCGATCACCAGACGCTCCAGCGCAATCTGATGATCCCCGCTGGACAGCCCGTGCACGCCCACGATCGCACCGGCACGCTTGGCCACCTGCTGGCACACGCCGCGCAGCTGGTCCGAGTCGCCATGATGGATCACGGCGTCGAACGCCACTTCATCCTTGTTCCAGTCCGCCACCAGCTTGACCTTGGCCTGCAGCTCACGCGGCAGGCGGGCACGCAGGGCCTTGCCCGGCTCGCCGTCAGCCCATACCGCCGAGCTGCCAACCGCCAGCACTGCGGCGAACTGCGCCAGCAGGTCGGCCTCGTTGTCGGCCAGGCACAGCACGTGCTCACGCGGCAGGATGGTGTAGCTGTTGCGCTCGCCGGTCGGGCCTGGCAGCAGGCGGGCGATGCCGCTTTGCGACTGACTGGCGAACTGGCTGCACAGCGCGGCCAGGTCGGCCAACTGGTTGCTCTCGGCCCAGGCCTTCAAACCGTGCAGCGGCTTGATCAACTGCTCGTGCAGGGCGCGGTCAGGCTTGCCTTCGCCGTCCTGCTGCTGGAAGTGGCGGCCAATCGCGTCGGCCGGGCGAGTCGACAGCAGGCGGTACAGGTACAGCGGGCCGCCGGCTTTCGGGCCAGTGCCGGACAGGCCTTCACCACCGAACGGCTGCACACCCACCACCGCACCGACGATGTTGCGGTTGACGTACATGTTGCCGGCGTTGGCGGTTTCCACCACCTTGGCGATGGTCTCGTCGATGCGGGTGTGCACGCCGAGGGTCAGGCCATAGCCGGAGTTGTTGATCTGCTCGATCAGCTGGTCCAGGTTGCGGCGGTTGTAGCGCACCACGTGCAGCACCGGGCCGAAGATTTCACGCTTCAGCTCGTCGAAGCTTTCCAGCTCGATCAGGGTCGGCATGACGAAGGTGCCACGCTTGATCTCGGCAGCATCGGCAATGGCCACCTGATAGACCGAACGGCCTTTCTCGCGCATGCCCTGGATGTGCTTCTCGATACCGGCCTTGGCTTCGGCGTCGATTACCGGGCCAATGTCCACGGCCAGGCGGTCCGGGCTGCCCAGGCGGCTTTCGGCCATGGCGCCCTTGAGCATTTCGATCACGCGGTCGGCGGAGTCTTCCTGCAGGCACAGCACGCGCAGGGCCGAGCAACGCTGGCCGGCACTGTCGAAGGCCGAGGACACCACGTCGATCACTACCTGCTCGGTCAGTGCCGAGGAGTCGACGATCATCGCGTTCTGGCCGCCGGTTTCGGCGATCAGCGGGATCGGGCGGCCCTGGTTGTCCAGGCGGCCGGCGACGTTGCGCTGCAGCAGGCGGGCCACTTCGGTGGAACCGGTGAACATCACGCCTTTGACGCGCTCGTCACCGACCAGGCCGGCACCGACGGTTTCACCGCGGCCTGGCAGCAGCTGCAGCACGCCTTCCGGAATACCGGCTTCCAGCAGCAGGCGCACGGCCTGGGCGGCGATCAGCGGGGTTTGCTCGGCCGGCTTGGCCAGTACCGGGTTGCCGGCGGCGAGCGCTGCGGCCACCTGGCCGGTGAAGATCGCCAGCGGGAAGTTCCACGGGCTGATGCACACCACCGGGCCCAGCGGGCGGTGGGCGTCGTTGCTGAAGTCGTTGCGTGCCTGCACCGCGTAGTAGCGCAGGAAGTCCACGGCTTCACGCACTTCGGCGATGGCGTTGGCGAAGGTCTTGCCGGCTTCGCGGATCAGCAGGCCCATCAGCGGCTGGATTTCGGCCTCCATCAGGTCGGCGGTGCGCTCCAGGATGGCAGCGCGTTCGGCCGGCGGGGTGGCCTGCCAGATCGGTGCGGCATTCAGTGCGCACTGGATGGCATTGTCGACGTCGGCGACAGTGGCTTCCTGAACATGGCCGACCACGTCGCGGTGGTCCGCCGGGTTCAGCACCGGCGCAGCAGCGCCTTCGCTGGCGGCGCAGGCCAGCAGCGGGGCGGCTTTCCAGTCGTTGTGGGCGGTGGCCAGCATGGCGCAGGACAGCGACGCCAGGCGGTGTTCGTTGGCCATGTCGATGCCGGCCGAGTTGGCCCGCTCGCTGCCATACAGTTCACGCGGCAGCGGGATACGTGGGTGCGGCAGGCCGATGCTGCCTTCCTGGGTGCCCATGCGCTCGATGCTGGCGACCGGGTCGGCGACCAGTTCCTGGATGGAGATCGAGTGGTCGGCGATGCGGTTGACGAACGAGGTGTTGGCGCCGTTTTCCAGCAGGCGACGCACCAGGTAGGCCAGCAGCGTTTCGTGGGTGCCGACCGGTGCATAGACGCGGCACGGGCGGTTCAGCTTGCCTTCGGAAATTTTCCCGACCACCTGCTCGTACAGCGGCTCGCCCATGCCGTGCAGGCACTGGAACTCGTACTGGCCCGGGTAATAGTTCTGCCCGGCAATGTGGTAGATGGCCGACAGGGTGTGGGCGTTGTGGGTGGCGAACTGCGGGTAGATGGCTTCTGGCACGGCCAGCAGCTTGCGGGCGCAGGCGACGTAGGACACGTCGGTGTACACCTTGCGGGTGTAGACCGGGTAGCCTTCCAGGCCTTCGACCTGGGCGCGCTTGATCTCGCTGTCCCAGTAGGCGCCTTTCACCAGGCGGATCATCAGGCGGTGGCGGCTGCGCTTGGCCAGGTCGATGACGTAGTCGATCACGTACGGGCAGCGCTTCTGGTAGGCCTGGATAACGAAGCCGATACCGTTCCAGCCGGCCAGCGAAGGCTCGAAGCACAGGCGCTCGAGCAGGTCGAGCGACAGCTCCAGGCGATCGGCTTCTTCGGCGTCGATGTTCAGGCCGATGTCGTACTGCTTGGCCAGCAGGGTCAGCGACAGCAGGCGCGGGTACAGCTCTTCCATCACGCGCTCGTACTGGGCGCGGCTGTAGCGCGGGTGCAGCGCCGACAGCTTGATCGAGATGCCCGGGCCTTCATAGATGCCACGGCCATGGGAGGCCTTGCCGATCGAATGGATGGCCTGCTCGTAGGACGCCAGGTACTTCTGTGCGTCGTGCTCGGTCAGTGCGGCTTCGCCGAGCATGTCGTAGGAATAGCGGAAGCCCTTGGACTCGAAGCGGCTGGCGTTGGCCAGCGCTTCGGCGATGGTTTCGCCGGTGACGAACTGCTCGCCCATCAGGCGCATGGCCATGTCGACGCCCTTGCGGATCATCGGCTCGCCGCTCTTGCCGATGATGCGGGTGAGCGAGGAGGTGAGGCCGGATTCGTTGTGGGTGGACACCAGCTTGCCGGTCAACAGCAGGCCCCAGGTGGCGGCGTTGACGAACAGCGACGGGCTGTTGCCCAGGTGTGGCTGCCAGTTGCCGGTACTGATCTTGTCGCGAATCAGTGCGTCACGGGTGCCCTTGTCGGGGATGCGCAGCAGGGCTTCGGCCAGGCACATCAGTGCCACGCCTTCCTGGGACGACAGCGAGAACTCCTGCAGCAGGCCCTGGACGATGCCGGCACGGCCACCAGCGCTCTTCTGGTTGCGCAGTTTTTCGGCGAGGCCGGCGGCCATCTTGTTGGTCGCTTCGGCCAGCGGGGCGCTCAGGCGCGCCTGCTCCAGCAGCATCGGTACCACTTCCTGCTCGGGGCGGCGGTAGGCGGCGGTGATCGCCGAGCGCAGTACCGACTGCGGCAGGATGCTCTCGGCGAACTCGAGGAAGCACTGGTGGCTGTGGTCGGCTTGGACTTCACCGGCGTCATCGGCCAGGCTGCTGGCATGGCCGTTGAGTTCGGTCAGGGTGGCACCACCCTCGAGCTTCTCCAGATAGTTGAAGATCGCTTGCTTGATCAACCAGTGCGGCGTGCGGTCAATCGACTGCGCAGCTGCCTTGAGTCGCTCACGGGTCGGGTCATCGAGTTTGACCCCAAGGGTGGTCGTCGCCATTTCTTATCCTCGTTATTGCCACGGTTGTGGCCTAAGCTGGCGCCAAGAGTAGCTGTAGGACAATTCGGGTGCAACCAGGTGCAACCCGAATTTTTCGTGGAAAAGGTGCAACTCGTCCGACAGATATTTCCACACCTTGGAAAGGGTCGTTTTTGGTGCGTTTTCTTCTGAAAAAAGACCTTGTTGCTCCAAAAGTGGAGCAAAAAAGCGGCTTTGACTGAAAATGCACGAGCAGGTGCAACTTGCAAATGAAAAATGGTTGCACCCGCTTTGCGTTGTTGCATAGGATTCGCCGCCTGGGTGCAACCGCAATGGCTGCGGTTGTGCATGACATAAAAACAAACGCCAGGGCACACGCATGGGCAATCCACTAACGATCACTTTCGTGATCTATATCGCGGCAATGGTGCTGATCGGCTTCGCCGCCTATCGCTCCACCAAGAACCTTTCCGACTACATCCTCGGCGGTCGCAGCCTGGGTAGCGTGGTTACCGCGCTTTCCGCCGGCGCTTCCGACATGAGCGGCTGGCTGCTGATGGGCCTGCCGGGCGCGATCTACTTCTCCGGCCTGTCCGAAGCCTGGATTGCCATCGGCCTGACCGTCGGCGCCTACCTGAACTGGCTGTTCGTCGCTGGCCGTCTGCGCGTGCAGACCGAGCACAACGGCGATGCACTGACCCTGCCGGACTACTTCTCCAGCCGCTTCGAAGACAACAGCGGCGTGTTGCGGATCATCTCGGCCATCGTGATCCTGGTGTTCTTCACCATCTACTGCGCTTCCGGCATCGTTGCCGGTGCCCGCCTGTTCGAGAGCACCTTCGGCATGCCGTACGAAACTGCCCTGTGGGCCGGTGCCGCAGCGACCATCGCCTACACCTTCGTCGGTGGTTTCCTGGCAGTGAGCTGGACCGACACCGTGCAGGCTTCGCTGATGATCTTTGCGCTGATCCTCACCCCGGTGATCGTGCTGATCTCCACTGGCGGCTTCGACACCACCTTCGCTGCCATCGAAGCGGCGAACCCGGCCAACTTCGACATGCTCAAGGGCGCCACCTTCATCGGCATCATCTCGCTGATGGGCTGGGGCCTGGGCTACTTCGGCCAGCCGCACATCCTGGCGCGCTTCATGGCTGCCGACTCGGTGAAATCGATCGCCAATGCCCGCCGCATCTCCATGACCTGGATGATCCTGTGTCTGGCCGGTACCTGCGCCGTGGGCTTCTTCGGCATCGCCTACTTCTCGGCACACCCTGAGCTGGCGGGCCCGGTCACCGAGAACCACGAGCGCGTGTTCATCGAGCTGGCCAAGATCCTGTTCAACCCGTGGATTGCCGGTGTGCTGCTGTCGGCCATCCTGGCGGCGGTGATGAGCACCCTGAGCTGCCAGCTGCTGGTGTGCTCCAGCGCCCTGACCGAAGACTTCTACAAGTCCTTCCTGCGCAAGAACGCTTCGCAGGTCGAGCTGGTGTGGGTCGGCCGCCTGATGGTGCTGGCCGTCGCCCTGATCGCCATTGCGATGGCCGCCAACCCGGAAAACCGCGTGCTGGGCCTGGTGGCTTACGCCTGGGCCGGCTTTGGTGCTGCCTTCGGTCCGGTGGTGCTGATTTCGGTACTGTGGAAAGGCATGACACGTAACGGCGCGCTGGCCGGTATCGTGGTGGGTGCGCTGACCGTGATCCTGTGGAAGAACTTCGACACCCTCGGGCTGTACGAAATCATCCCGGGCTTCCTGTTCGCCAGCATCGCCATCATCGTGGTGAGCAAGCTGGGCAGCCCGTCGCAGGCAATGGTCAAGCGCTTCGAGACTGCTGATGCGGCGTATCACGCTGACAAGTAATACCCGTTGAGTCGGCGGCGCCTGCTTCGCGGGTGAACCCGCTCCCACAGGAATTGCGCAGAACTCAAATTCTGTGAGGTGCCTGTGGGAGCGGGTTTAGCCGCGAAGAAGCCGCCGCCGATCAGCAGCCAGGCCTGACTCCGCCTGCAAGGCAAGGTAAACTTGCCACCCCCGCAGGAGTTGCCATGAACTATCGTCACGCCTTCCACGCCGGCAACCACGCCGACGTCCTCAAACACATCGTGCTGACCCGCCTCATCGCCCTGATGTCGCGCAAGGAACAGCCGTTCGCCTACATCGATACCCACGCAGGGCTTGGCCTGTACGATCTGCAAGGCGACCAGGCAACCCGCACCGGCGAGTACCTGGAAGGTGTCGCCCGCCTGTGGAATCGCGATGACCTGCCGGCCATGGCTGACGACTATCTGCGTATCATCAAACGCCTGAATGCCGATGGCGAGCTGCGCTATTACCCCGGTTCGCCCGAGCTGGCCCGCCGCCTGATGCGTCAGCAGGACCGCGCCCTGCTCAACGAGAAGCACCCCGAAGACGGGCCGCTGCTCAAAGAGAACATGAAGAAAGACCCGCGCGTGGTCGTGCACCTGGGTGAAGGCTGGCATGTGCCGCGGGCCTTGCTGCCCGTGCAGGAAAAGCGCGCGATCATGCTGATCGACCCGCCGTTCGAGCAAGCTGATGAGCTGAAACGCTGCACCACGGCGATGAAAGAGGCGATCGGCCGCATGCGCCAGACCGTCGCGGCCATCTGGTATCCGATCAAGGACCAGCGTTCGCTGACCCGCTTCTACCAGGACCTGACCAGCACCGGCGCGCCGAAGCTGCTGCGGGTCGAGTTGTATGTGCATCACCAGGACAGCCCGCAGGGGCTCAATGGCTCCGGCCTGGCCATCGCCAACCCGCCGTGGGGGCTGGAGGACGAGCTCAAGGAGCTGCTGCCATGGCTGGCCAAGGAGCTGGCGCAGACCGCCGGCAGCTTCCGTATGGACTGGCTGATCGCCGAATAAGCAGTTGCCTTGGGGCATCTGTGGGAGCAGGCGCTGCGGTGCATGGCACCGGCTTTGCCGGTGTTCGCGGGCACGCCCGCTCCCACAGGTTAATGCAGTGCCTATCCTGATGTTTGCGTTATAATCCCGCCCTTTAGCCGCCACCCGCCCAAGAGGCCGCTGGCGCATTTCTACCGAATGAAGAGGCTAATCCCTTGGCATTGACGATTCTTGGCCTGTCCGGCGCCCTTAGCCATGACCCTTCCGCGGCCTTGTACATTGACGGCAAGCTGATTGCCGCCGCCGAAGAAGAGCGCTTCGTGCGTGACAAGCATGCGAAGAACCGCATGCCCTACGAGTCGGCGAAGTTCTGCCTGGAACAGGCAGGCATCAAGCCATCCGACGTCGACGTGGTAGCCATCCCGTTCGCCCCGATCAGCCTGTTCGGCAAGGCGCGCTGGCACTATGCCAAGCGCTACTGGTACGCCCCGGACCGCGCCCTCGACGCCATCCTGATGGGCAACCGTCGCTACAAGCGCTACCGCAAGAAGATTGTCTGGTGCCTGGAGCAACTGGGCTTCGACCCGAAAAAGGTCAAGATCGAGCCGGTCGAGCACCACTTGGCCCACGCCTCCAGCGCCTACCACTGCTCGGGCTTCAAGGAAAAAACCGCAATCCTTGGCATCGACGGCAAGGGCGAATACGCCACCACCTTCTTTGGCTATGGCGAAAACGGCAAGATCCACAAGATCAAGGAATTCTTCGACCCGGACTCGCTGGGCGGCCTGTACGGCGCAATCACCGAGTTCCTCGGCTTCGAGATGCTCGACGGCGAGTTCAAGGTCATGGGCATGGCGCCGTATGGCGACGCCAGCAAGTACGACTTCTCGCGCCTGGCCAGCTTCGAAAATGGCGAACTGGTGATCAACACCGAATACGCCAACGTCATCGGCCTGCGCCGCTATAAAGAGAAGGGCAAGGGCTTCTACTTCTCGCCGAAGCTGATCGAATGGCTGGGCCCCAAGCGCGAAGGCGATATCGCCGACGAGCCGTACATCCATTACGCGGCCAGCATGCAGGCGCTGTTCGAGAAAATCGCCCTGCAGATGATCGACTACTATCTGGGCGACACCCTGCGTGAAACCGGCAAGCTGGCCTTTGCCGGCGGTTGCGCGCTGAACGTCAAGCTCAACCAGAAGATCATCGCCCGCCCAGACCTGAAAGAGCTGTTCGTGCAGCCGGCTTCTGGTGACGCGGGTACCGCCGTGGGCGCTGCCGCCTACGTTTCCCACGCCCGTGGCGTGCCGGTCGAGAAGATGGAACACGTCTACCTCGGCCCGTCGTACTCCAACGAAGACGTGATCGCTGCCTGTGCCCGTCACCCGAACGCGCCAAAGTGGCGCAAGCTCGACGATATGCCGCAGCGCATCGCCAAAATCATGGTCGATGGCAACCCGGTGGCCTGGTTCCAGGGCCGCATGGAATTTGGTCCGCGCGCCCTGGGCGGCCGTTCGATCATCGGCTGCCCGAGCGTGCCGGGCGTGGCCGACCGCATCAACGAGCAGATCAAGTTCCGCGAACGCTGGAGACCTTTCTGCCCGTCGATGCTCGACACCGTCGCCCCGCAGATGATCAAGGTCGACCACCCGGCGCCGTTCATGACCTTCACCTTCGAAGTGGCTGAAGAGTGGAAGACCCGCGTGCCGGAAGTGGTCCACGAGGACGGCACTTCGCGTGCCCAGGTGCTCAAGCGCGAGTACAACCCGCGCTACTACGACATGATGAAGGCGCTGGAAGACCTGACCGGCAACGGCGTGTCGCTGAACACCTCGCTGAACCGCCGTGGTGAACCGATGATCTGCTCGCCGACCGACGCCCTGAACATGTTCTTCGGCTCGGACCTGCAGTACCTGATCATGGAAGACATCCTGGTTGTGAAGGACGGCGCGGCCCCGTATGACCAGCCGCTCTGAACCGCGCATCCTGCAGTTCTGCCATGGCTATGACGGGCCGTTCCTGGACTGCGCCCGTCAGTACGCCAGCCTGTTCCAGGGGCGTGGCTACCAGGTCACCACGGTGTTCCTCACCGGCGCAGCCGACCCGCAGGTAGCGGCCGGCTGCGCGTCGGACGAGGTGCTGTTCCTGGAGTTCAGCTCCAAGGCCGTACGCGGCCTGAAGCTCGGCGCCATCCGTGCATTGCGGCGGATCGCGGCCGAGCGCAATTTCGCCTTCTGCATTGCCCATCGCTTCAAGCCGATCTATGTGGCGTTGCTGGGCACCGGCTTGCCGGTGATCGGTGTGCACCATGCCTTCGGTGACTACGAGCGCAAGGGGCGACGCATCTTCGCCAACCTGTTCAGCAAACGCCTGAGCCTGCTGGGCGTGTCGGACGCCGTGCGTGACGACATGCGCCGCTGCCTGCCGCAGTGGCCGGCAGAGCGTATCCAGACCCTGTACAACCGCATCGACATCGACGCCCTGCAAACGGCCCTGGTGCCGCGCGCCGAGGCGCGCCAGGCCTTGGGTCTGGATGCGCAGGCGTGGATTGTCGGTAACGTCGGGCGCCTGCACCCGGACAAGGACCAGGCTACCCTGCTGCGTGGTTTTGCCGAAGCACTACCGGGGCTGCCGGCCGGTGCCCGCCTGGCGATCCTCGGCAAGGGCCGCCTGGAAGCCAGGCTCAAGGACCTGGCCGCCGAGCTGGGCATTGCCGGGCAAGTGGACTTCCTTGGCCAGGTGCCGGATGCGCGTCGTTACTTCCAGGCGTTCGACGTGTTCGCCCTGAGCTCCGACCATGAGCCGTTCGGCATGGTCCTGCTTGAAGCCATGGTTGCCGGTGTACCCGTGCTGGCCACGGCTTGTGGCGGTGCCCGTGAAGTGGTCGAGGGTGTTGGCGTGCTGTTCCCGCTGGGCGATGCCGGGCAACTGGCCCAAGGCCTGAAGCACATGGCCGTGCTCGATGGGCAGCAGCGCCAGGCCTGTGCCGGGCACATGCTGCAGCGCCTGCATGAACGCTTCTCCGACCAGGCGGTGCGCGAGGCCTTCTGGCAGCTGCCGCAGGTCCGTGCGCTGGTGGGGAAGGCCTGATGCTCAACCGTATCCAGGCCTTCCGCGAGCGCGGTTGGCAAGTGATCGATGCCAAGGCCTACGCCGAGGCATGGGCCCGCTTTGGCGGCAGTGTCGCCACCCATCCTCTGGTGGTCGAGCAGCTGGCGGATCTGGCGCAGATCCCGGTGCGTTACCTCGGCTGGCACCAGGCCGGTGAGCTGAAGGCCGCCATCCCCACCTGGGGGCGCCACCTTGCGCTGTCCAAGGACGTGCTCAAGCGTGCCGGCAAAAAGGCGCTGTTCGACCTGGGTAACGCCGAGATCATCCTGCCGGCGGCGGCCGATGCCGCCGCGCCGTTGCGCCATGCCGCGCGCTACCTGTCCGAACTGAACCAGGGCCGCTTCAGTGGCCTCAAGGTGCAGAAGGAACAGCTGGCCATGGCTCGCGCCCACGAAGACCTGTCGAAGAAGTTCCGCTACAACCAGCGCCGCGAGCTTCGCCTGCTGGAAGAGGCGGGCGGTGTGGTGCGCCCGATCAGCGACTTCAGCGCGCAGGAAATCGCCAGCATGTACTGCGACTTGTTCCAGCGCCGCTGGGGCTTCCCGGCCACCGGTGCCGAGCGCATGGCCGAGGTGCTCGAGCGCCTGCGCGCGCTGCTGATCGGTTCGGTCCTGCTGCTGGACGGCAAGCCGATCGCCATCCAGCTGGTATACCGTGTCGAAGCGCCGGAATGGGTCAGCGTCGAGTACATCAATGGCGGTGTCGACCCTGAAACCAAGGCCTTCAGCCCCGGCAGCGTGCTGAGCTTCCTCAATACCCAGGCCGCCTGGGAAGACGCCCGTGCGCGCAACAAGCCGCTGCGGTTCTCGTTCGGCCGTGCCGACCGCGAGTACAAGGACCGCTGGTGCAACCCCGTGCCGGTGTATCAGGCGTGAGCCGCAAGCAGCAGTTGCTCAAGCGCCACCGGCGCAACAAGCGCCTGGGCCTGCTGGCGGGCCTGGTCGCGCTGGTGGCCTTGGGTGTGCTCAGCTGGTGGTGGTTGCCACTGTTGCTGTTGCCGCTGCTGTGGGCGGCCCATGAAGCCTGGTTTGCCGACCACCTGTTCTATGCGCCAGGCGAGGACTACGCCTACGACTTCGGCGAGCAGACCCGGCAAGTCCCTGCCAGCCTGAACGGCGGCCTGCTCAAGGCTGACTGCGCGCTGCAGGGCAACGAGACCCTGATCCTCGAGCTGCGGGTAGAAAGCCGCTGGCTGGGGCGCTTCCTCGACCCGCAGGTCGAGCTGGTGGCTGGTGAACAGACCGACCGGCAAACCTTCGAGCGCGGCGTCGATGGCGTGCGCTTCCTCAACTTGACCGGCCTTGCCGCACCGCTGCAGGCTGGCGCGTTGCGCCTGCGTGGCCGGCATTGTCGGCTGACGGGCCAGCCGCGCTTGTGGATAACTCCGGCGGTCGAGCTGCAAAAGCGCCGGGTGATGGTGATCGCGCCGCATGCCGATGATGCCGAGCTGGCCGCGTATGGCCTCTACAGCCAGGCCGATGAAACCTGGGTAGTGACCCTGACCGCTGGTGAAATCGAGGCCGAGCACTATCAGCAGATGGGCCTGGCAAAGGCCGAGGCCGCGCGCCTGAAGGGGCGCCTGCGGGCCTGGGACAGTATCGCGGTGCCACGCTGGGCCGGTGTGGCGGAGTCGCGCTGCGTGCAGCTGGGCTACTTCTGCCTGCAACTGCCTGCCATGCAGGCCGCGCCAGACCAGCCGGCCGCTTCTCGCGAGGCCGACCTCGCCGACATTCGCGTATTCCGCCGGTTCAACCCGTTCCCGCTGCCGGCCGACGGCGATGGCGCGCCGACCTGGCACAACCTGCTGGCCGACCTGCGTGCCTTGCTGGAAATGGCCAGGCCAGAGGTGCTGGTGATGCCGCACCCGCAACTCGACCCGCACCCCGACCACATCTGTGCCCAGGCAGCGGTGCTGGAAGCCTTGCAAGGCCTGGCCTGGCAGCCGCAAACCCTGCTGTGCTACGCCAACCACCTGCATGACAACGATCGCTGGCCGATGGGCGACAGTGGTGATGGCGTGGCCTTGCCGCCGCAGCTGAGCGCTGCCCAGGCCTGGGCACCCTGCAGCCTTGTGCTGGATCTGGCGACCCAGCGCGACAAGGCCATGGCCCTGGGCATGATGCACGACCTGCAGCCGCCGGCGCCGTTCAAGCGCCGCCTGCGCCGCTTGTTGCAGCGCTGGCTGGCCGGGCGGCGGCCGTCGCCTTACGGCGAGAACGAATTCTTCCGCAAGGCCGTGCGCCGACATGAACTGTTCTGGCGGCGTGAGCTGTAGCCGCGCCCCATGGTTGACCGCGATGGCGCAGAGCGCCCAAGGAATGCAATGAAAGTCCTATTTTTGGTGCAGAAGGAACAGCGGGCGATTCTCGACCGCCTGTACGATGGCGTCGCGGCCAACTGCGAGTGCGACCTGCGCTGGCTGACCAGCGAAGACCAGCGCAATCTGCGCCGTTATTTCAAGCGTGAAGTGCAGGTCGAGCGTTATGACCGCATTGTGTTCTTCCTGCGTTTCAAGCAGGAAATCCGCCAGGCGGCGTTCATCCGCACCGTGCCGAACCTGGTCATCCTCGAGCATGATGCCTATCAGAACTACATCCCGTGCAAGTACACCGGCAAGTTCAGCGCCCATTACCGCAAGCTGCCCTGGGCGCGGGTGATCAGCTCCGGCTACATGGTCAGCGAGCGCCTGCGTCAGGAAGGTTTCGATGCCGTGTTCGTGCCCAAGGGCTACGACGAGCAGTTGCTGGCCGACCAGGGGCGTGAGCGCGACATCGAACTGGCCTTCGTCGGCAGCACCAACAGCGTGGCCTACAGTGGCCGCAAGGCGTTGCTGGACGAGCTGGGTCGGGTCGAGAACCTGGTGGTGACCCGTACCAAATCGGGTGAGGACTACTGCAACACGCTCAACCGGATCCGCTTCTTCGTCAGTGCCGACGTCGGCATGGGCGAATACATGATCAAGAACTTCGAAGCCATGGCCTGTGGCTGTGTGTTGCTGGCGTATGACCAGGGCGAGCAAGAGAACCGCGCGCTGGGCCTGCAGGACATGCACAACGTGGTGTTCTATGACAGTATCCCCACCCTTCAGGAAAAGCTCCGCCGTTTGCGTTCGGACCCTGAGCTGGCGCGGCAGATTGCAGAAAATGGCCGCCACCTGGCGGTTTCCCGTTTCAGTTTCGCGGCAGTTGGACGTAGCATCGTCGACCACATGCGCCCGGCGCTCAGGCCCCACCCACCGTTGTCTGCATGGCAGCGGCTGCGCCTGAAGCTGGGCATCTAACATAAGAACTTTCGCGCCTACGGAAAGGGTGCCGGAAGTCGATAGTCGCAATGCGGAGGGAGTCCGGTGCGCTTTTCAGGTGAGAGTGACATCACGCTTGTCGTGACCAGTTGTGGGCGGTTCGATCTGCTCAAAGATACCCTTGAGAGTTTCGATCGCTACAATACCGCGCCCATTCGCGAAGTGTTCATCACCGAAGATTCCGGTGACGATGCCGTGCATGCCGCTGTGCCTGAGCACTGGAAGCCGCATTGCAAGGTGTTCGTCAACCGGCCCAAGCTGGGCCAACTGCCGTCTATCGACCTGGCCTACAGCCATGTAAAGACGCCCTACATCTTTCACTGCGAGGACGACTGGCACTTCTATCGCCAGAGCTTCGTCGAAGACTCCCGGGCCATCCTGGAGGTCAGCCCCAACCTGTTGCAGGTCTGGCTGCGCAGCCATGCCCATGACCTGGCCATCCACAGCCCGTACATCCACCTGGGCGATCGCCAGGTGATCGCTGGCGTCCCTTGCTACCCGCTGCTGTCCGACAAGGCCGAGTGGCAGGCTTTTTCGCTCAACCCCGGGCTGCGTCGCTTGAGCGATTACCAGCGTTGCGCGCCATTTGCCGCCTATGCTGGAGAGAAGGCACTTTCCCGACGCTACGCTGAGTTGAACCTGACAGCGGTCACCTTGGAGGGTGATGCAGTATTACATACTGGATTCGGTAATCACGTGACCTTGCCCATCGAAGTGGAGCGCAAGGCCAAACGTCGTAAACGTGATCGGATCAAGTTGGCATTGACGCTCGTGGCGGGTGCCGTGATTGGCATGGGAATCACCATTTTTGTTCAATGAAGTCGCTGCCCCACCTGGCATGAGCGGGAGAGGGCCCATGAACATCGTCAATATGATGTGGGCGGGTGGAACGCCGTACATGTCCATCCACAAGGTGCATCGGCAGGTGCTGTCGCACGCGGGGGCCGATGCCCGGATTACCAACTGGCTGCTGCTGGGTAGTGGGCTCTGCTGTGGGCTTGGTGCGACCCGGGAGTGGCACATGCCGTCACGGGCGCTGAAAGGGCGGCACTTCTGGCGCCTGTTGCGCCCATGGTTGCGCATGCGCTTGCGCAAGGCGCTGAACGAGGCCCAGGCTGAAGTCGTGCTGCTCGACGGTGTCGGTGTGGCGCGGCTGGTGTTGCCGTTGTTGGAGCAGGTTCCGCAGGTGCGTGCCAAGGTGCTGTTTCACGGCAAGACGCGCCTGAGTGACAGTGATGTTCGCCTGCTGCGCATGTTCCCGGCCGAGCGGCTGAGCATTGCCGCCGTTTCGCAGACACTTGCCGCGTCCATCGAACACGACCTGGGCAGGCCGGTGCAGACCTTGCGCATGGCCCTTGACCCGCGGGCATTCGCCGAGCCGTTGTTGAGTCGAGGAGCGGCCAGGCAGGCCCTGCAGTTGCCACAGGTAAATGGGGTGATGCTGGGCGCGGTCGGGCGGTTGGTGGAGAGCAAGGGCTTCGAAATGCTGATCGAGGCATTCGCCAAGGCCAGTGCGCGCCAGCCGGACATGCAATTGGCCATCATCGGCGAAGGCCCCCTGCGTGCGGTGCTGCAGGCCCGTATCGACGCGCTTGGCCTGGCCGGGCGTGTTCACCTGAGCGGTCACCGCGATGACCTGCAGCAGCTGTACCGGGCATTCGACTGGCTATTGGTGCCCTCGCGCTCCGAAGGCCTGGGGCTGGTGGTACAGGAGGCGGTCATGGCCGACGTACCGGTGCTGTGCAGCGACCTGCAGGTGTTTCGCGAGCAGTTGCAGGACACCGGTGGCTACCTGCCCGTTGCCAATGAAAATGCCTGGGCCGAGGCGATCGAGCGTTGCACGGCGCTCAGTGCCCCGGCGGTAGCCGCCCGGCAGCGCCAGGCGCTGGCCCCGGAGCAGGCCTGGCAGGCGTTCTGCAACGGCTCGCAGAGCCTGCTGCGCAGCTGACGCTCAGCGCGCCAGCAGGGCCGCCTCGAAGTCGGCAAGGGGGAACCGGTCGCCCAGGTTCTCCCGTTCGATATAACGCACCATGTGCTGCACATTGCGCCGAATCATGCGCGCCGACAGCGGCGGGCGCAGGAAACGCATGTCGGCCACGTCGATCAGGCCCAGTTGCTGGTCGGGGGTGACCACCACATTTCCCAGGTGCAACGAGCGGAAGTACACGCCGCTGCGGTGCAACTGGCGGATCAGCTCGATGAGGCGCGGCAGATAAATACCCCAGTTGAAACCTTCATCGCGCGACATTTGCAACAAGGTGCGCCCTGGCAGCGGGCGGTACAGCACGGCAGTGCGCCCTGGCAGGTCGAGCTTGTGCTGGCTGATCACTTCCAGAGTGGGGATGCCCAGTTGTGCCAAGCGCGCGGCGTTGTCGACGAAGCGCTGCGAGTACGGGCGCAGCAGTGCAGATGAAATCAGCCGCTTCCTACGGAAAACCTTGAGGAAATTACCATCCGCAAGCAGGTAGACTTTGGCGCCATGGCTATCTGCCTCAAGCACCTGTGCGCCTTGTGTCAGCTGATCGAAGTCGACCTGGGTGAGCCGGGAGCATTGCATGAATAGAGCCTTGTCGTCTGGCGAGCAAAATGACCGGCAATAATGCCGAAAATAATGCAGTTGCACCATGGATGGTGTCTTTGATTCATCGGGGGAAAGGATGTTGTATCAAAAAAACTGGGCGCGAGCCTGGTTGGGTTTGGGGTTGGTCTGGTTCCTGGCAGCGATTGCCTTGGCACCGAGCAACAAGATTTATCAGCAAGGCCTGGTGTTGTTCCTGTGGTTGCCAACGCTGGTAATGGCGTGGTCCGCAAGGCAAGTAATCGTGCAGGCCTGGCGGCGTCAGCCGGCCTTGTGGGGGAGTGTGTTGTTGCTGCTGGCTTGGAGCGGGCTCAGCCTGACCTGGTCTGCCGCGCAAGACCCGGGGCGCGAGGCCAAGCGCCTGCTCTACATCCTGCTGTTCCTGCTGGCGTTCCCGCTGCTGGCCCAGCTTGGCCTGGCCCGCATTCGTCAGCTGCTGCTGGCCGGTAGCGCCTTGCTGGCCGTGGCCGCGCTGGTTTCGGTCATCCATTTCTACGGCGTGCTGGGCATGCCGCTGGTGGCCCGCCTGGAGGGCATCGGCGAAATATCGCACCCGATCCTGGGCGCCTACGTCATCGGTTCGGCCGTGCTCTTCCTGCTTTACGAGCCGCCGCGGCAACGTGGCCTGCAGCTGTTGTGGCTGGCAGCACTGGCGTGCCTGGGGTTGTTTGCCATGCTCAGCCAGAGCCGTGGGGCGGTCCTGGCCCTGGTGCTCACCGTGATCATGGCGCCGCTGTGGTTCCGTGACCGCCACAGCCAGGTGTTCGCCATGCTGGCGGCCATTGCCACCGGCCTGGCCTTCTATCTCGTGTACGACCTGATCGCCCAGCGCGGCTCGTCCTACCGGCCGGAAATCTTCCATGCCGTGGTCGACATGATCGCCGCGCATCCCTGGACCGGCCTTGGCCTGGGGGCTGCCTACGACGTGAGTGCAGTGGGCAAGCACTTCGACCACACCCACAACATGTTCACCCACATCGCAGTGGAGATGGGCCTGCCTGGCATGCTGCTGTGGGTCATGGTATGGCTGTACACCCTGGGCGAAATCATCCGCGCACGCGGCACGCTGTTCGGCAAGATCCTGCTTGGCTTCTGGGTCTACTCGACCCTGGCCATGCAGTTCGATGCCGCCAGCCTCACCGGCACGCCACGTGCCGAATGGTTCATCAGCTGGCTGCCCGTGGGCCTGGTGATGTTGCTGCCATGGGGGCGTGCCGAAAATGACGCCTGTGGTAAAATTTCCGGTTCAACCTGAACAGCGAGCTTGATAATGGCCGAAACACCGCGACCGGCGGAACACACCTCCAGCCTGAAGATCTACTTCCGGCTGCTGAGCTATGTGAAACCCTATGTCGGCATTTTCCTGCTGAGCATCATCGGTTTCGTGATCTTTGCCTCGACCCAGCCGATGCTGGCGGGGATCCTGAAGTATTTCGTCGATGGGCTGAGCAACCCCGAAGCGGTGTTGTTCCCCAACGTCCCCTACCTGCGCGACCTGCAACTGCTGCAGGCGGTGCCGCTGCTGATCATCCTGATTGCCGCGTGGCAGGGCCTGGGCTCGTTCCTCGGCAACTACTTCCTGGCCAAGGTTTCCCTGTGCCTGGTGCACGACCTGCGTGTGGAACTGTTCAACAAGCTGCTGGTGCTGCCTAACCGCTACTTCGACAACCACAACTCCGGGCACCTGATTTCGCGCATCACCTTCAACGTGACCATGGTCACCGGTGCCGCCACCGATGCGATCAAGGTGGTGATCCGCGAAGGCCTGACCGTGGTGTTCCTGTTCGGCTACCTGCTGTGGATGAACTGGCACCTGACCTTGGTGATGGTCGCCATCCTGCCGCTGATCGCGGTGATGGTCAGCGTCGCCAGCAAGAAATTCCGCAAGCAGAGCAAGAAGATCCAGGTGGCCATGGGCGACGTCACCCACGTCGCTTCGGAAACCATCCAGGGCTACCGCGTGGTGCGCAGCTTCGGCGGCGAGGCCTACGAGCAGGAGCGTTTCGGCAAGGCCAGCCAGAGCAACACCGACAAGCAGCTGCACATGACCAAGACCGGCTCGCTGTACACGCCGATGCTGCAGCTGGTGATCTACACCGCCATGGCCGCGCTGATGTTCCTGGTGCTGTTCCTGCGTGGTGACTCCACTGCCGGTGATCTGGTGGCCTATATCACCGCCGCCGGCCTGTTGCCCAAGCCGATTCGTCAGCTTTCGGAGGTCAGCTCGACCATCCAGAAAGGTCTGGCCGGTGCCGAGAGCATCTTCGAGCAACTGGACGAAGCACCTGAAGTGGACAGCGGCACCGTCGAGAAGGAACGGGTGGAAGGGCGCCTGGAAGTGCGCAACCTGAGCTTCACCTACCCGGGTACCGAGCGTGAGGTGCTGAGCGATATCAGCTTCGTTGCCGAGCCGGGGCAGATGATTGCCCTGGTCGGTCGCTCCGGCAGCGGCAAGTCGACTCTGGCGGCGCTGATCCCGCGCTTCTATCACCACGACCAGGGGCAGATCCTGCTCGATGGCGTGGAGATCGAGAACTATCGCCTGCGCAACCTGCGTCGCCACGTTTCGCAGGTGACCCAGCACGTCACCCTGTTCAACGACACCGTGGCCAACAACATCGCCTATGGCGACCTGGCCGGCGCCCCGCGCGCCGACATCGAAGCCGCTGCGGCCGATGCCTACGCCAAGGAGTTCGTCGACCGGCTGCCGAAAGGCTTCGATACCGAAGTGGGTGAAAACGGCGTGCTGCTCTCCGGCGGCCAGCGCCAGCGCCTGGCCATCGCCCGGGCACTGCTGAAGAACGCACCGCTGCTGATCCTCGACGAAGCCACCTCGGCGCTGGATACCGAGTCCGAGCGGCATATCCAGGCTGCCCTGGACCATGTGATGCAAGGCCGTACCACGCTGGTGATCGCCCACCGCCTGTCGACCATCGAGAAGGCCGATCAGATCCTGGTCATGGACCAGGGCCGTCTGGTCGAGCGCGGCACTCATGCCGAGCTGCTCGCGGCCAATGGCCATTATGCCCGCCTGCATGCCATGGGCCTGGATGAACCGGCCAAGGCCGATATCACCTGAACCCTCGTTGATCGGGGCCGTCGCGGCCCCGATTGTCACGGGAATTTTCCTGGGGTGATCTGGCCATAAAGCCGTCGTCTACCCTGTGCTAATATCCTGCCCCTGTTCATTATTTCCATATGGGTTGCCCATGAAGTTGTCCATGCCGCGTTTCGATCAAGCCCCGGTACTGGTGGTCGGCGATGTCATGCTCGACCGCTACTGGCATGGCGGTACTTCGCGTATCTCGCCTGAAGCGCCAGTCCCGGTGGTCAAGGTCGATCAGATCGAGGATCGCCCCGGCGGCGCGGCCAACGTTGCCTTGAACATCGCCGCCCTGGGCGCACCGGCTTCGCTGATTGGCGTCACCGGCCAGGACGAGGCCGCCGACAGCCTGGCCAACAGCCTGCAGGCTGCAGGCGTGCGCTCGGTGTTCCAGCGCATCGCGCACCAGCCGACCATCGTCAAGCTGCGGGTCATGAGCCGTCACCAGCAGTTGCTGCGCATCGATTTCGAAGAACCGTTCGCCACCGACCCGCTGTCGCTGGGTGCCGAGGTCGACAGCCTGCTCGAAGGCGTCAAGGTGCTGGTCCTGTCCGACTACGGCAAGGGCGCACTGAAAAACCACCAGAGCCTGATCCAGGCGGCGCGGGCCAAGGGCATTCCGGTGCTGGCCGACCCCAAGGGCAAGGACTTTTCCATCTACCGTGGCGCCAGCCTGATCACCCCCAACCTCAGCGAGTTCGAGACCATTGTCGGCCGCTGCGCCGATGAGGCCGAGCTGGTCGCCAAGGGCCTGCAGCTGCTGCAGGACCTGGACCTGGGCGCCTTGCTGGTGACCCGTGGCGAGCATGGCATGACCTTGCTGCGCAGCGGCCAGCCGGCGCTGCACCTGCCGGCGCGGGCGCGTGAAGTGTTCGACGTGACCGGTGCCGGTGATACCGTCATCTCCACCCTCGCGGCGGCCATTGCTGCCGGTGAGGACCTGCCCCACGCAGTGGCCCTGGCCAACCTGGCGGCGGGCATCGTGGTCGGCAAGCTGGGTACGGCTGCGATCAGCGCCCCCGAGCTGCGCCGGGCGATCCAGCGTGAGGAAGGCTCCGAGCGCGGCGTGCTGGGCCTGGAGCAGCTGCTGCTGGCCATCGATGACGCGCGGGCGCACAAAGAGAAGATCGTCTTCACCAACGGCTGCTTCGACATCCTGCATGCCGGGCATGTCACCTACCTGGAGCAGGCGCGGGCCCAGGGCGATCGCCTGATCGTCGCGGTCAACGATGATGCCTCGGTCAGCCGCCTGAAAGGGCCGGGCCGGCCGATCAACAGCGTCGACCGGCGCATGGCCGTGCTGGCCGGGTTGGGGGCGGTGGACTGGGTGATCAGCTTCCCCGAGGGCACGCCGGAGAACCTGCTGAGCCAGGTCAAGCCGGATGTGCTGGTCAAGGGTGGTGACTATGGCATCGACCAGGTGGTGGGGGCCGATATCGTCAAGGCCTATGGCGGTACCGTGAAGGTGCTGGGGCTGGTCGAGAACAGCTCGACCACGGCGATCGTCGAGAAAATTCGCAAGAACTGATGCTTTGGGGGCTGCTGTGCAGCCCTTCGCGGGCATGCCCGCTCCCACAAGTACGGCGCAGGCTTGAGCATTACACCGCTTCTGTGTGGGAGCGGGCGTGCCCGCGAAGGGCCGCATAGCGGCCCCAATCATCATTTATGCAGTGAAGTACGCGCCCGCTCCAGCAGTTCCCGCGCCTTGTCGCCAAACCGCTGCAGGTGCGATGCCCGCACCGGCTTGCTCTCCACCAGCCCCTGCTGCTTCACCCAATCCCTCCAGCGCACCCGCTCGTCCGTGACCACCCAGCCCTCCTGCCGAGCAAAACTTTCGGCCAGGTACAGCCCGCGCGTGCTCGCCGGCACCAGTTCGTCTTTCTTCACGGTATACAGCTCAGCCAGTGGCTGGCCGTCCTTCAACGGCATCAGGTACAGGTCCGGCCGTTTGCGGTTGAGCCGCGCCACCAGTTGGTCGCCCTCCAGCCGCTCATCAACGTGGAACAGGCTGAGTTTCTTGGCGTCCCGGGGTACCTGCAGGCGCATGTCATAGATCAGCTGCAGCGAGGCGGTGGGCAAGTGCACATACGCCCGTGGCCGTTCCAGCAGCATCAGCTTGCCGCAGTGCACCGGGCGCGCCGCACCGGACTCTGGGGCCAGCACGAAGTGCGGCGTTTCGCGGTAGTGCAGGGCGGCAGCGTAGGGCACCGGCAGCCAGGTGTCGTTGAAGCGCCCGCCCAGCCAGCCCTCCGGGGTTTCCAGCAGGCATTCCTCGGCCACTTCCTGCACGGCGGTGTGCAACGGCAGGTTCAGCTCCTGCGCCGGTACATAGCCGGAAATCAGTTTCAGCACCACATCGCCACGGTCTTGCCGGCGCTGACGTACCAGCACCCAGTAATCGCGGTTCTGCCAATGCAGGGTCAGCCGCACCGACACGCCCAGGTTGGCCAGTTCGACCACGAAACGCTGCACGTCGGGCAGCTGGATGGCCTTGCGCCGCTGTTGGGTCTGGGCAAAGTTCAGCGGCATGCCGATGCTCTGGTAGATCAGCCCTTCGGGCGTGGCCTCGACATGCAGCGGCAGTGTCTTGAAGTTGCTCGGGTTCTTGCGGATCAGCGTTCGCGCCACGAGGCTCCTCCTTGCGTCGGGTCAGTCTCCAGGCCCTTGGGCCTGGGGCAACTCAATGCTGGCCCAGGATACGGGCGACGGTGGCCACGTTGTGGGCCAGGTGCAACGGATTGATGGTGCCGACGATAGCACTGCTGACGCCCGGGTGGGCGAACAGCAGTTCGAAGCTGGCTTGCACCGGGTCGATGCCCGGGGCCAGGCAGATATGCCCGCTGGCCAGGGCCTTCTTCACCAGGATGGCCTTGCCGTGTTCGGCAGCGTAGTCCAGCACCGGGCGTTCTGCCTGTTCGTTGAGGTTGTAGGTAACCATGGCGCAGTCACCTTGCTCCAGCGCCTTCAGGCCGCCGGCGACGGTCTTGCCGGACAGGCCGAAGCCGAGGATCTTGCCCTCCTGCTTGAGCTCGGCCAGGGTCTGGTAGACCTCCTGCTGTTCAAGGATCGCCAGGTCGTTGCCGTCGGAGTGCACCAGCACCAGCTCGATACGGTCGGTTTCCAGTCGCCGCAGGCTGCGCTCCACCGAGCGGCGGGTGTGGGCGGCGCTGAAATCGAAGTGCGACTGGCCGTTGTCGAATTCTTCGCCAACCTTGCTGACGATTACCCATTCATCGCGCTGGCCGCGCAACAGCGGGCCCAGGCGTTCTTCGCTGCGGCCATAGGCCGGGGCGGTGTCGATCAGGTTGATGCCCAGCTCGCGGGCCTGGGCCAACAGCAGGCGGGCTTCGTCATCGCCGGGGATGGTGAAGCCGGTGGGGTACTTCACGCCCTGGTCGCGGCCCAGCTTGACCGTGCCCAGGCCTAGCGGCGAAACCTTGAAGCCGGTGCTGCCCAATGGGCGATGGAAGTCGTGCAGGGTGGGCAGGCTCATGGCAGCAGTCGCTCCCAGGCCGGTACGCCCAGCGGTGGGCGTGGCAGGTCGGCCAGGTCGGCCTGCGCCTGTGGGCGGATGCCGTCGCGCTCCAGGTGGCTGATGACCCGGTCGCTGAAGTCCGGTGCCAGGGCCAGCTTGGTCGGCCAGCCGACCAGCAGGCGTTGCTGGTCGGCGAGGAAGGCGTTGTCCGGGCGTACCAGGCCTGATTGTGCAGGTTCCGCCCGGTCGACCCGCAGGGTGGCCCAGCGCACCTGGCTCTGGTCGACCCATGGCAGCAGGCTGGCGATTTCTTTCTGTGCCGCGGCGATTTGCGCAGCCGGTTCGCGGGCAACGCCATCGGCTTCGGCCAGGTCGCCGCCCAGGTACCAGACCCACTGGCCATCGGCGGCCGGGTGGGTGGTAACCGTCACCCGTGGCTTCGGCCCGCCGCCCAGGCAATGGGCGTAAAGTGGTTTCAGGTTGGCACCCTTGGCCATGACCATGTGCAGTGGGCGTGTCTGCATGGCCGGCTGGCTCAGCCCCAGGCCATGCAGCAGGTCTTCGGTGCCGGCGCCGGCGCTGAGCACGATGCGCTGGGCGCGGATGTCGCGCTCGTCCACGCGCAGGCCGATCAGGTCGTCGCCCTCGCGCAGTGGCTCGATGCGTTCACCGGCCAGCAGGCTGTCGCCTGCCAGTTCGGCCAGGTTGGCCAGCAGGCTGGGCACGTCGATGACCAGCTCGGCCAGGCGATAGACCTTGCCCTTGAAGGCGCGGTCCTGCAGCGCGGGTGGCAGTTGCTCGCCCTTCACCTGGTCGACCCTGCCGCGCACGGCCTTGCTGGCGAAGAAGCTGGTGAGGTTGCCGGCCAGGGTGCCTGGCGACCACAGGTAGTGGGCGTCGGACAGCAGGCGGGTGCTGGTCAGGTCCAGCTCGCCGCTGCCGCTCAGCGCTTCGCGCCAGCGGCGCGGCATGTCGGCGATGGCTTCCGAGGCGCCGGTGAGGGCGCCGTGCAGGGCGTACTTGGTGCCGCCATGGATGATGCCCTGGGACTTGATGGTCTGCTCGCCGCCAAGGCTGGCGCGTTCCACCAATACTGTCGAATAGCCCAGACGGCGCAGGCGGGCATTGAGCCAGAGGCCTGCGACCCCGGCGCCGACGATCAGCACGTCAGTGGAAATGGCGGATGGCATGGCGGTACCTCGAAGACTGGGACAGCTGGCAAGTATACAGGGTCGCGCCTGCGGGGGCTTTGCGATCCTTGGGGCCGCTTTGCGGCCCTTTCGCGACACAAGGCCGCTCCCACATCTGATGGCGTACGCCGTGCTTTTGTGGGAGCGGCCTTGTGTCGCGAAAGGGCCTCAAAGCGGCCCAGGCAATCTTTAGCCGATCATCAATGCCCAGCCGTCTTCGAAAACAGCTGAATCACCACCACCCCTCCCACAATCATCGCCATCCCCAGCATCGCCGGTACATCCAGCTTCTGCCCATAGATCACCAGTGCCGCCACACTGATCAGCACAATCCCCAGCCCAGACCAGACGGCATAGGCGATCCCCACCGGAATGCTGCGCACCACCAGGGTGAGCATCCAGAACGCGATGCCATAGCCAACCACCATCAGCAGCAACGGCAAGGGCGTGCTCAAGCCTTTCACCGCTTTCATGGACGCGGTGGCGATGACTTCGGCGCAGATGGCGATGGCGAGGTAGGTGTAGGCATTCATGGCGAGATCCTCCGGTAACTGGGTGGGCATTCTAGGCGTTACCTGGATGGGGTAAAGTCATTACCTATCAGTATTGGAGATAGGTCGATGGCCGAGCAGTGGAACCTTGAACAGCTACGTACCTTCCTGCGCGTTGCAGAACTGCGCTCCTTCTCTGCCGTGGCCCGCGAGCAGCGCAAGGCCCAGTCGGCGATCAGCAGCGCGATCGCCCTGCTCGAAACCGACCTGGGGGTCACCTTGTTCGAGCGCAGCAGTGGCCGGCAACCCAAACTGACCGAGAACGGCAGCGCCCTGCTGGAGGATGCCCGTGAACTGTTGCGCCAGTGTGAGCGCCTGGATGGCCGTGCGTTGGCGCTGATGCGCGGGCAGGAGGCCCTGCTGCGGGTCGCCCAGGACGAAGCCATGCCCTATCAGCCGGTCATCGACAGCCTCGACGAGCTGGCCAGCCGCTACCCGTTCCTGGAGGTGCAGCTGGCCAGCGGCGCCCAGGGCGACGTGGCGCGCAAGCTGGTTGAGCGGCGCGCCGACCTTGGCCTGTTCTTCCACCACGAGAGCATCCCGGCTTCGCTGGAGCGGCGGGCCCTGGGCAGTGTGGAAATGGTCACGGTGTGCGCGGTCGGCCACCCGCTCGCCGGCGAAGGCCGGGTCACTCGCCAGCAACTGGCGCGCCATCGACAATTGCTGATCGCCCCGCAGCAAAGCGGCTACCCCGGCGGCGAGGCGATCAGCCCGCAGGTGTGGCGCGCCGACAGCTTCTACGCCATGGCCGAACTGCTGATGCGCGGCCTGGGCTGGGCCTGGCTGCCGCGGCACGTGGTGCAGTACCCGACCTACCAGGCGCACATGGTCGAACTGGACAGCGAGTGGCGGCCACCGGCCTTGGTGGTGGAACTGGCCTGGCGCCGTGACGCGCCACTGGGCCCGGCCGCGCAGTGGCTGGCCGAGCGCTTTGCGGTGCACCTGCGCGCGATCGGGTAAACTCCGCGGCCATGAACAGAACTCTCTATACCTTGTTGTTTCACCTGGGCCTGCCGCTGGTTGCGCTGCGCCTGTACCTGCGCGCGCGCAAGGCGCCGGCCTATGGCCAACGCATCGGCGAGCGCTTTGCCTTCAAGCTGCCGGTCATGCGCCAGGGCGGCATCTGGGTGCACGCGGTATCGGTGGGCGAGAGCATTGCAGCGGCACCGATGGTGCGTGCCTTGCTCAAGGCCTACCCGGGATTGCCGATCACACTGACCTGCATGACCCCGACCGGATCCGAGCGTATTCGCGCCATGTTCGCCGACGAACCGCGCGTGCAGCATTGCTACCTGCCCTACGACCTGCCTTGGGCGGCAGGGCGTTTTCTTGATCATGTGCAGCCGAAGCTGGGCATCATCATGGAGACCGAGCTGTGGCCCAACCACATTCACCAGTGTGCGAAGCGCGGCATTCCGGTAGCGCTGGCCAACGCACGCTTGTCTGAGCGCTCGGCCCGTGGCTATGGGCGTTTTGCCAGGCTGACCCGGCCCATGCTGGCCGAGATGAGCCTGATTGCCGTGCAGACCGAAACCGAGGCCCGGCGCTTCCGTGACCTGGGCGCGCGTCCGGAGTGCGTGCAGGTCACCGGTTCGATCAAGTTCGACCTGAAGATCGATGAGCAACTGTTGCCGCGTGCCAGGGCATTGCGTGAACAGTGGGGGGCTGCACAGCGCCCGGTGTGGATCGCCGCCAGCACCCATGAAGGTGAAGACGCATTGATCCTGCAGGCACATCGGCAGTTGTTGCAGGTGCATGGCGATGCCCTGCTGATCCTGGTGCCGCGCCACCCCGAGCGCTTCGCTGCGGTGCATGCGCTGTGCAGCGAACAGTTCACCACCGTGCGCCGCTCTGCCGGCACGCCGGTCGATGCGCAGACGCCGGTACTGCTCGGCGACACCATGGGCGAGTTGCTATTCCTCTATGCCTTGGCCGACATCGCCTTCGTCGGTGGCAGCCTGGTGGCGACTGGCGGGCACAACCCGCTGGAGCCGGCGGCGCTGGCCTTGCCGGTGCTGATGGGGCCGCATGTGTTCAACTTCCTCGAAATCAGCGCGATGCTGCGCGAGGCGGGGGCGTTGCAGCAGGTGGATGATGCCGACGGGCTGGCCGAGGCGGTGCGGCGGCTGGTCGAGTTGCCGCAGGACGCGCAGCGCATGGGCGAGGCGGGCAGGGCGGTGATGCGGGCCAACCAGGGGGCCTTGCAACGGTTGCTCGATGGGCTGGGTGCGTTTATCCGCTGATTTTTGCATTGGCTTCTTCGCGGGCTCGCCCGCTCCCACAGGATTGATGCATGCTTCGAGGGCTGCGCAATCCCTGTGGGAGCGGGCGAGCCCGCGAAGAAGCCAACACCTATCTCAAGGCCTGCGCTCGAAGTTCTTGGCGGCGGCGGCAGCCAGGTCCGGCGGCAGGAAGTCCTTGTCCGGGTTGTAGTCCGGCTTCAGGTACTGCTTGAGGTCCTGCAGGTCCTGCGGGCTCAAGGTGCCGGCTGCCTGCTTCAGGCTCAGGTTGTCGAGGATGTAGTCATAGCGGCTGTTGTTGTAGTCGCGTACCGAGGTGTACAGCTGGCGCTGGGCATCGAGCACGTCGACGATATTGCGGGTACCCACCTGGTAGCCGATCTCGGTGGCTTCCAGCGCGCTCTGGTTGGAGATGATCGACTGCTTGCGCGCCTGCACCTGTTCCACGTCGGTGTTCACCGCACGGTGCAGGTTGCGGGTGTTTTCCACCACCTGGCGGCGCAGGCTTTCGCGCTGCTGCTCGCTCTGGCTCAGGCGCTGGTAGGCCTCGCGCACCTGCGAACTGGTCAGGCCGCCGCTGTAGATCGGGATGTTCAACTGCAGGCCGATGCTGGTCTGCTCGACGTCGCCACTGTAGTGCACGTTTGGCTGGGCAGCCGAGTTGGTGAAGCCAAGATTGTCGTTGTCGCCTTTCTGGTACTTGGCAACCGCATCCAGCGTCGGCGCATGGCCGGCCTTGCGCTGGCGCAGGGTTTCCTCGGCAGCGGTGACCGCGTGGTTGGTAGCCAGCAGGTTGAGGTTCTGGCGCCCGGCGGTTTCAACCCAGGCCTTGGCGTCGTTGGGCGTTGGCACCTGTACCGGTAGGGTATGCACCACGCCCTGGATCGAGGTGTACTCGCGGTTGGTCAGGGTAACCAGTGCCTCGAAGGCATCCTGTACCTGGCGCTCGGCAATGATCCGGTTGGCCCGTGCCGTGTCATAGCTAGCTTGGGATTGCAGTACGTCGGTCTTGTCGGAAAGGCCGACGTCGAACCGTTCGTTGGACTGGTCCAGCTGGCGCTTGAAGGCAGCTTCCTCAGCCTTGGTCGCGGCCAGGTTGTCCTGGGCGCGGAGCACGGCGAAGTAGTTTTGCGCGGTTTGCAGGATCAGGTTCTGCTCGGTCGCCGACAGCTCCAGTGCCGCCTGCTCGTTGACCGCCTCGGCCGCCTGCAACTGGAACCAGCGGTCAGCGCGAAAGATCGGTTGCGCCAGGGTCGCGCTCCAGGTATTGCCGCTGCGGTTGCTGGTGGCCGACGGCTCGTCGAACTTGGTGCGGGTGTTCTGCATCTCGGCACCGGCCGAAAGATTGGGCAGCAACCCGGCACGGGCCTGCGGCACCACTTCGCGGCGGGCGCCGTAATCGGCGCGGGCTGCAGCCAGGTCAGCATTATTGTCGACCGCTTCCTGGTAGACGCTGACCAGGTCGGTCTTCACTGTTTGGGGCACGTCCGCTGCCCAGACCACTCCGTTGGACGCACAAGACACGGCTATTGCCAGTGAGAGTTTGCGCAGCATAGAGGCAATCCTTGTACGAAATTGAATTACTGAACTGTTGAGTATCGAGCGACGGGCCAGTTTAGTGCCATGCGCACCCGGCAACAATCGCTCGGGGTGCCTTTCATCATCCGCGCATTTACCTGCTTGGCTTTGCCGACCACTCCAGTCTAGACTGCGCATGTTCTTGTCGGGGTGCCTTGAAGCAAAGGCTGAGATCGCAAAGTTGCGGATCCCGTTGAACCTGATCAGGTTAGCGCCTGCGTAGGGAACAAGATTGCTCGCCTTCCCGGGGAGCCTCTTGTGCCAGGTCCGGGATTGTCACAGTTGCATGCAGCTTCAGGCACCCCCATATCCGGCACTGCACCCATGAAGGGTGCGTCCGCGCCTTTCAGGTTCACCCCGACATTCCACTGCTAGGAAGCCGTCTGGAGAGCCTGTGATGACCAAACAAGAAAAAGCGATCAACCTCAGCGAATCGGCACAAGTCGATCAGCAGTCCGTGCAACCGTTCCCGCGTTCGCGCAAGGTGTATGTCGAAGGCTCGCGCCCGGACATCCGCGTGCCCATGCGTGAAATCAGCCTGGACGACACCCCGACCGATTTCGGTGGCGAGTCCAATGCCCCGGTACTGGTCTACGATACTTCCGGCCCGTACACCGACCCCAACGTGGTCATCGACGTGCGCAAGGGCCTGGCCGACGTGCGTTCGGCATGGATCGACGCACGTGGTGACACCGAGCGCCTTGCCGGCCTGAGCTCCGATTTCGGCCAGCAGCGCCTGAACGATGCGGAACTGGCCAAGCTGCGTTTCGCCCACGTGCGCAACCCGCGCCGTGCCAAGGCGGGTGCCAACGTCTCGCAGATGCACTATGCCCGCCAGGGCATCATCACTGCCGAGATGGAATACGTGGCCATCCGCGAAAACATGAAGCTGCAAGAGGCCCGCGCCGCCGGCCTGCTCGACGAGCAGCACGCCGGCCACAGCTTCGGGGCCAACATTCCGAAAGAAATCACCCCCGAGTTCGTTCGCCAGGAAATCGCCCGTGGCCGCGCGATCATCCCGGCCAACATCAACCACCCGGAACTGGAGCCGATGATCATCGGCCGCAACTTCCTGGTGAAGATCAACGGCAACATCGGCAACAGTGCCTTGGGTTCCTCGATCGAGGAAGAAGTGGCCAAACTGACCTGGGGCATCCGCTGGGGTTCGGACACGGTCATGGACCTGTCCACCGGCAAGCACATTCACGAAACCCGTGAGTGGATCATCCGCAACTCGCCGGTGCCGATTGGTACCGTGCCGATCTACCAGGCCCTGGAAAAGGTCAACGGCGTAGCCGAAGACCTGACCTGGGAGCTGTTCCGCGACACCCTGATCGAGCAGGCCGAGCAAGGCGTGGACTACTTCACCATCCACGCCGGTGTACTGCTGCGCTATGTGCCGCTGACCGCCAAGCGCGTCACCGGTATCGTCAGCCGCGGTGGCTCGATCATGGCCAAGTGGTGCCTGGCGCACCACAAGGAAAACTTCCTGTACACCCACTTCGAAGAAATCTGCGAAATCATGAAGGCCTACGACGTCAGCTTCTCGCTGGGCGACGGCCTGCGCCCCGGCTCGATTGCCGACGCCAACGATGCTGCACAGTTCGGTGAACTGGAAACCCTCGGCGAGCTGACCAAGATTGCCTGGAAGCACGACGTGCAGTGCATGATCGAAGGCCCTGGCCACGTGCCGATGCAGCTGATCAAGGAGAACATGGACAAGCAGCTGGAGTGCTGCGACGAGGCGCCGTTCTACACCCTCGGCCCGCTGACCACCGACATCGCGCCTGGCTACGACCACATCACCTCGGGCATTGGTGCGGCGATGATCGGCTGGTTCGGTTGCGCCATGCTCTGCTACGTCACGCCCAAGGAGCACCTGGGTCTGCCGAACAAGGATGACGTGAAGACCGGCATCATCACCTACAAGATCGCCGCTCATGCCGCCGACCTTGCCAAGGGCCACCCGGGCGCGCAGATTCGTGACAACGCCTTGTCCAAGGCGCGCTTCGAATTCCGTTGGGAAGACCAGTTCAACCTCGGCCTGGACCCGGACACTGCCCGTGCCTACCACGACGAGACCCTGCCGAAGGAATCGGCCAAGGTCGCGCACTTCTGCTCGATGTGCGGGCCGAAGTTCTGCTCGATGAAGATCACCCAGGAAGTACGCGAGTACGCCGCCAAGATCGAAACCGTGGATGTGACGGTCGAGCAAGGCATGCGCGAGCAGGCCGAGCGGTTCCGCCAGGAAGGCAGCCAGCTGTATCACAAAGTCTAAGACCGCTGGGGCCGCTTTGCGGCCCTTTCGCGACGCAAGGCCGCTCCCACAGGGACCGCGCAAGGCTTGAGGCCAGCGCGGTTTTTGTGGGAGCGGCCTTGCGTCGCGATACGAGGACGCAGTCCTCGCCAGGAACACCAACAACATTGCCGGCGAGCGCCAACCATGACATCACCCAGCCAATTCTCCCCCGACCACCCGGTCCCCATCGCCCAGCGCATCTTCGGCGCCCGCGACCTGTTCTCGCTATGGTTCTCCCTGGGCATCGGCCTGATGGTGCTGCAGGTCGGCGCCATGCTGGCCCCAGGCCTGGGCCTTGCCGGTGCGGTGCTGGCCATCGCCCTGGGCACCGGCGTGGGTGTGCTGTTGCTGGGGGCTGCCGGTGTCATCGGCAGCGACACCGGCCTGTCGGCCATGGGCACCCTGAAACTCAGCCTGGGCGGCCATGGCGCGCGCTTGCCGGCGCTACTCAACCTGCTGCAACTGGTGGGCTGGGGCGCGTTCGAGATCATTGTCATGCGCGATGCCGCCAGCCTGCTGGGCGCGCGGGCGTTCGGTGAAGCCAGTGCCTGGAACAGCCCGATGCTCTGGACCCTGTGCTTCGGCGCCCTGGCCACCTTGCTCGCGGTCGGTGGGCCGCTGGCGTTCGTGCGCAAGGTACTGCGCACCTGGGGCATCTGGCTGCTGCTGGGCGCGTGCCTGTGGCTGACCTGGAACCTGTTCGCCAAGGCTGACCTGGCAGCACTGTGGAACCGCGCCGGTGACGGTTCGATGTCGCTGGCCGTGGGCTTCGACATTGCCATCGCCATGCCGCTTTCCTGGTTGCCGCTGATCGCCGACTACTCGCGTTTTGCCCGCAACGGCAAACAGGTATTCGGCGGTACGGTGCTGGGCTACTTCATCGGCAACACCTGGCTGATGAGCCTGGGCGTGGGCTACACCTTGGCCTTTGCCGGCAGCGGCGAAGCCAACGCCCTGCTGCTTGCCCTGGCGGGCGCCGGCATGGGCATTCCATTGCTGCTGATTCTGCTGGACGAGTCGGAAAAGGCGTTTGCCGACATACACTCGGCGGCCGTTTCCACCGGTGTGCTGGTACGCCTGAAGGTCGAGCACCTGGCGCTGGCCATTGGTGTGTTGTGCACGCTGATCGCCCTGCTGGCGCCACTGGCACAGTACGAAAACTTCCTGCTGCTGATCGGTTCGGTGTTCGCACCGCTGTTCGGTGTGGTACTGATGGACCACTACGTGATCCGTCGCCGCCGCCTGCCGGCACAGGTGAATGGCTTGCACTGGCAGGCACTGCTGGCCTGGGTGGTGGGTGTGGCGGCGTACCATGTGATCGCCGCACAAGCGCCGGACCTGGGGGCGACCCTGCCGGCATTGCTGCTGGCAGGGCTACTGCACGGGCTGCTCAGCTTCAGCCGCGGCCGGGAAACAGTTCAGGCTTGAGCACGCCATTCAGGCGCGGGTAGGGGATCTTCAATTCCACGTGGCCCATGGAGTAGGGCGCGATGCTATAGACCTCGTACTTGACCACCACCGCGCCGTACGTCAGGGCGATGTGCGGCGACTGCTTGAACGGCCAGGTCTTGATGAACTCGGCGTCCTTGTCCATGCCCACGCTGATCAGCCAGGCGCGGTGCGATTCCTCGACGGTTTTCCAGAAGGTGTCTTCCTGGCCGGGCACCAGCATGTCCTGCAGGGTCAGCACCTTGTCCAGCTTGCGCGAATAGTTGATGAAACCACGCCCGGGCATGCCGTGGGCGCCGCCGCTGTCCAGGTAGCTGGACAGTTCGATGATCACCAGTCCGTCATGCTGCTCGCGTACCTTGGCCTGCAGGTAGCTGCTGTTGCGCTTGTCGGCGCTGGCCAGGTACTGCTGCTCGTAGGCTTGCAGGGTGGCCGGTGCGTTGCCGCGCTGGTTGTCTTCGGTCAGTTGCAGCAGGCGTTTCTCGACGATGCCATCGAGCTTGGGCAAGGCCGGGAAATGGATCATGTCGATGTTCACCAGCGGGCAGTCGCTTTCGCTGCAGCCGGGTTTGACATGCTCCCAGGCATCGCGCTTGACCTCGAGCGGCGCCCGGTAGTTGGGCGTGAACAGGCTTTGGCAGGCACCCAGGGCCAGGGCCAGCACAGCCACGGAAGTCAGTTTGACAAGTGTCATGGGGATCCTTGCAGAACAGGGAAAAGTCGGCCTTTGACCGTCTGCGCGGCCTTCAGTTCGCCACTAAGCTAACAGAGAGAAGGCGCGCTGTCCCGAGTGCGCGAACGGTTGCCGGAAAGGGATGAAACCGGCAGGCGTGCAGAGTAGGATGGCGCGATGCGGTATTCGAGGTAATGAGGATTTCCATGTCAGACGCGTTGAACTCAGTGCCCAAGGGCTTCGAAATCATCGAGCGGGCCAATTGCTTCCAGGGCTTTTACAAGCTCGACAAGCTACGCCTGCGCCACGAGTTGTTTGCCGGTGGCATGGGCCGCGAGATCAGCCGCGAACTGTTTGTGCGCCATGATGCGGTGTGCGTGCTGCCCTACGACCCGCAACGCGACGAGGTGGTGCTGATCGAGCAGTTCCGTGTGGGGGCGCTGGACAAGGTGGGCAACCCCTGGCTGATCGAGATGGTGGCCGGGCTGATCGACAAGGACGAGCAACCCGAGGAAGTCGCCCACCGCGAAGCCGAAGAAGAAGCCGGCCTGACCTTCAGCGCCCTGTGGCCGATGACCCGTTACTTCCCGTCGCCCGGCGGCAGTGACGAATACGTTCACCTGTTCCTCGGCCGTTGCAGCAGCGAAGGGGCAGGCGGCCTGCACGGCCTGGAAGAAGAGGGCGAGGACATTCGCGTGCGCGTGTGGTCGTTCGAGGATGCCTTGCAGGCAGTGCGCGACGGGCGCATCTGCAACGCGGCGACCATCATCGGCCTGCAGTGGCTGGCGCTGAACCGTGACGAAGTACGAGGTATGTGGAAGTGAACCTGCTGCGCGAGCGTTATCGGGTCGACCTGGTCGGGCTGCAGGCAGCCTGCGAGGCCAACTACGCCCGGCTGATGCGCCTGTTGCCCGACATGCGTACCACCCAGAGCTCGCGCCGCATCGGCATGACCCAGGGCGACCAGATGCTTGGCGTGCTGGTGCTCGACGTGGTGCTGGCCTGCCCGTACACCACCACCCTGCACGTGCGCCAGGAGCACAGCCTGCCGTGGTTGCCGGTGCCGCACCTGGAAGTGCAGGTGTACCACGATGCGCGCATGGCCGAAGTGGTCAGTGCCGAACATACCCGGCGCCTGCGCAGCATCTACCCCTATCCCAACGAGGCCATGCACCAGCCGGACGAAAAGGCCCAGCTCAACCTGTTCCTCGGTGAATGGCTGAGCCACTGCCTGGCCTGTGGCCACGAGCTGGCAAGCGTTCGCTGAATTGTGACGTGGTTTGGGTGCGGGTGTTTGCTCGCAACCGTTGTACAGCCATAATTCGCGCTGAATCCGTTCGAGGAGACGGCCGTTGCCGCAGCCAGACCAAACGCGCCCCGTGCATGTGGTGCAACTGACCGATGCCCATCTGTTCGCCGACCCGGCCGGCAGCATGCTGGGTCTCAATACCCGTGACAGCCTGCGCCATGTGGTTGCCCAGGTGCGGCGGGAGCAACCGCTTGTCGACCTGCTGCTGTGCACCGGCGACCTTTCGCAGGACGCCAGCGTGGCGTCCTATGAGGCGTTCCGCGAGCTGACCGCACCGTTTGCCGTGCCTGCTCGCTGGTTGCCGGGCAACCATGACGAGGCGCGGGTCATGGCGCAGGTGGCGCCGGAACTGCTGCAGGCGGTAACCGATGTTGGTGCTTGGCGCATCGTCATGCTCAACACCGCAGTGTACGGCGCCACTCACGGTTTTTTGGAGAATGACCAGCTGGCATTGCTGGAGGCCGCCTTGAAAGGGGCGGGCGAGCTGCATTGCCTGGTGTGTTTCCACCATCAGCCGGTGGACATCGGCTGTGCCTGGATTGCGCCGATCGGCTTGCGCAATGCCCAGGCGCTGTTCGATATCGTCGAGGGTTATCCACAGGTGCGAGCCTTGCTCTGGGGGCATGTGCACCAGGAATGGGATGAAGTGCGCGGCGGCCTGCGCCTGCTGGCTACGCCGTCGACCTGTATCCAGTTCGCGGCGCGTAGCGAGGATTTCCAGGTGAGCGAGGAGCAGCCGGGCTACCGCTGGTTGCGCCTGCATGCCGACGGGCGGTTGGAGACCGGGGTGAAGCGGGCGCTGGACTTCGAAGTGAAGCTCGACTTCGATAGCCCGGGGTATTGAGGATTTTGGGGCTGCTGCGCAGCCCTATCGCGACACAAGGCCGCTTCCCACAGGAGATCGCGTACCCCTGTTGAAGAATTTGTTGCTAAAACCCCTGTGCGGCGCCAAAAGCCGGCGAACGCGCTACACTGCGCGTCCCTGCGCCCGCATTATCAGGCGCGAAGCCACAGATTCCGGGGGCAGCATGTCGGGTTCCATCCTCTATATCCATGGCTTCAACAGCTCGCCGCTTTCCACCAAGGCGCGCCAACTCGAGGCCGTGATGCAGCAACTGGGCCTGTCGGCCCAATTGCGGGTGCCCGCCTTGCACCACCACCCACGGCAGGCCATCGCCCAGCTCGAAGCGGCCATCGCCGAGCTGGGTGCGCCATTACTGGTAGGCAGTTCGCTTGGCGGCTACTATGCCACCCATCTGGCCGAGCGCTATGGCCTCAAGGCCCTGCTGGTAAACCCGGCGGTAACGCCGCACAAGCATTTCGACGGCTACCTGGGCACCCAGCACAATCACTACACCGGTGAAGCCTGGGAGCTGACCCACGATCACGTGCAGGCCCTGGCCGAGCTGGAAGTACCAGCCCCGGGGGATGCCAGCCGCTATCAAGTGTGGCTGCAGACCGCCGATGAAACCCTGGACTATCGCCACGCCGAGCGCTATTACCGTTCTTGTGCCCTGCGCATCCAGGCCGGTGGCGACCACAGCTTCCAGGGCTTCGCCGAGCGCCTGCCGGCACTGCTGGCCTTCGCCGGCATTGCCCGTGGGCAGTATGCAGCGCTCGATTTTTCTGTATTTTGACCTATTGCATTCACCAGACTGACGACGAGACCCTATGGCCACTCCCAGCGCTAGCGCCTATAACGCAGACGCCATCGAAGTCCTCTCGGGCCTTGACCCGGTCCGCAAGCGGCCGGGCATGTACACCGATACCAGCCGCCCCAACCACCTGGCCCAGGAAGTCATCGACAACAGCGTCGACGAAGCCCTGGCCGGTCACGCCCGTTCGGTGCAGGTCATCCTCCATGCCGACCACTCGCTGGAAGTCAGCGACGATGGTCGTGGCATGCCGGTGGACATCCACCCGGAAGAGGGCGTGTCCGGGGTCGAGCTGATCCTTACCAAACTGCACGCCGGCGGCAAGTTCTCCAACAAGAACTACCAGTTCTCCGGCGGCCTGCACGGCGTCGGCATCTCGGTGGTCAACGCCCTGTCGACCCAGGTGCGCGTGCGCGTCAAACGTGACGGCAACGAATACCAGATGACCTTCGCCGATGGTTTCAAGGCCAGCGAGCTGGAAGTGGTCGGCTCGGTCGGCAAGCGCAACACCGGCACCAGCGTGTACTTCAGCCCCGACCCCAAGTATTTCGATTCGCCGAAGTTCTCCATCAGCCGCCTCAAGCACGTGCTCAAGGCCAAGGCCGTGCTGTGCCCGGGCCTGCTGGTCAGTTTCGAGGACAAGGCCAGCGGCGAGAAGGTCGAATGGCACTACGAGGATGGCCTGCGCTCCTACCTGGTCGATTCGGTCAACGAGTTCCAGCGCCTGCCTGACGAGCCGTTCTGCGGCAGCCTGGCCGGTAACAAGGAGGCGGTGGACTGGGCCTTGCTGTGGCTGCCCGAAGGTGGCGACAGCATCCAGGAAAGCTACGTCAACCTGATCCCTACCGCCCAGGGCGGCACCCACGTCAACGGCCTGCGCCAGGGCCTGCTGGATGCCATGCGTGAATTCTGCGAATTCCGCAACCTGCTGCCACGCGGCGTGAAGCTGGCGCCGGAAGACGTCTGGGAACGCATCACCTTCGTGCTGTCGATGAAGATGCAGGACCCGCAGTTCTCCGGGCAGACCAAGGAGCGCCTGTCGTCGCGCGAGGCGGCTGCCTTCGTTTCCGGCGTGGTCAAGGACGCCTTCAGCCTGTGGCTCAACGCCCACCCCGAGCTGGGCATGCAGTTGGCGGAGCTGGCCATCAGCAACGCCGGGCGCCGCCTCAAGGCCAGCAAGAAGGTCGAGCGCAAGCGCATCACCCAGGGCCCGGCACTGCCCGGCAAACTGGCCGATTGCGCCGGCCAGGACCCGATGCGTGCCGAGCTGTTCCTGGTCGAGGGTGACTCGGCCGGTGGCTCGGCCAAGCAGGCACGCGACAAGGAGTTCCAGGCGATCCTGCCGCTGCGCGGCAAGATCCTCAACACCTGGGAAGTGGACGGTGGCGAAGTCCTGGCGAGCCAGGAAGTGCACAACATCGCCGTGGCCATTGGCGTCGACCCGGGGGCCACCGACCTTGCGCAGCTGCGCTACGGCAAGATCTGCATCCTTGCCGATGCCGACTCCGACGGCCTGCACATTGCCACGCTGCTGTGCGCGCTGTTCGTCCAGCACTTCCGCGCGCTGGTCGAGGCCGGGCATGTGTACGTGGCCATGCCGCCGCTGTACCGCATCGACCTGGGCAAGGAAATCTACTACGCCCTCGACGAGGCTGAACGCGACGGTATCCTCGACCGCCTGGTGGCCGAGAAGAAGCGCGGCAAGCCACAGGTCACCCGCTTCAAGGGCCTGGGCGAGATGAACCCGCCACAGCTGCGCGAAACCACCATGGACCCGAACACCCGGCGCCTGGTGCAGCTGACCCTGGACGACGTGCAGGCCACCTGCGAGCTGATGGACAAGCTGCTGGCCAAGAAACGCGCGGGCGACCGCAAGAGCTGGCTGGAAACCAAGGGCAACCTGGCCGAGGTCATGGTTTGATTCGGCAGCTTCTGGCTGCCTGCCTGGCGCTGGTTGCCCTGCCGAGCCTGGCGGGCAACTGGCCAGAGCTGAAGCTGAGCGCCGAGCACCCGATCGACGGCATGCGCGGAGGCAACCTGTCTGGCCTGGTGGAATGCCGGGGCGGGCTGTGGGGCGTGTCCGACCGCGACGACGACCGTATTTACCGTTTCGACCGGCAAAACCCGACCTGGCGCGCGCAACCGCTCACCTTCACCCCGCCAGCGGTACCGGAAAGTGGCCTGCCGTGGGGCCTGAAGTCGCGCAACTGGGCGGCGTCGTATATCCGTGGTGGCGAGCTGGATTTCGAAGGCATCAGCTGTGACCAGGCGGGTAACCTGTACCTGGTCAGCGAGGCTCATGCCGCGGTGCTGCAACTGCCGCTGGAAGGCGAGGCGGACTGGTTGAAGATTGACCCTGCCATGGTTCGTCAGGCCCGGGCCAGCGGCATGCTGCTGAACTTCAACGCCTTGTTCGAAGGCCTGGCGATCAACCCGGCGGGCGACCGCCTGTGGCTGGCCGCCGAGCGCGAACGCCGTGGCCTGGTGGCCATCGAACGCCAGCAATCGGTGTGGACCTGCGGACGCAGCTGTGTGCTGCTGAGCGAGGCTGGCGTCGAAATGCAGCCGGCGCAAATGCCCAATGCCCAGGCACTGTCGCGCGACTTCGCCGACCTGGCCTGGTTCGAGGGCAAGTTGTTCACCCTGGAACGCAACGCCTACCGGGTCTGCCGGCGGGATACCGACAGCGGCAAGGTCGAGCGCTGCTGGTCGTTCGCTGCCGATGCCCTGGTCGAGTCGCGCCGCTATCAACAGCCGTTTGGCCTGGCCGAGGCCCTGGTGATCGACGCCAAGGGCGCCTGGATCGGTGTGGACAACAACAACGGCGCCCGCGCCGATGGCGAGACACGCCCGATCGTCTGGCGCTTCGACGCGCCGGAAGGCGGATGGAGCGCCAAGCCATGAGCCAGGCACCGGGCAAGCGGGCTGGCAAGGTATTGATGATCGTCGCCTGGGCGGCGGCGCTGTTTCTTGCCACGCGCTTCTTCGGCCAATGGGAAGACAGCCAGCGCAACCCCAATGCCCAGGTGCAGTCGTCGCATGGTGAAGGCTTTATCGAGGTGCGCCTGCTGGGCAACGGCCAGGGCCACTTCGTGGTGGATGGCGCGATCAACGGCCAGATGGTGCATTTCATGCTCGACACCGGGGCTACCGACGTGGCCATCCCCGAGGCGTTGGGCCGCGAGCTGGGACTGGAGCGCGGCAGCCCGGTGCAGCTCAGTACCGCCAACGGCCGTACCGAAGGCTACCGCACGCGCCTGGCCAGCCTGCAGCTGGGGGATATCCGCCTGCAGGACGTGCGCGCCATCGTGGTGCCGGGCCTGGACGGGCAGACTGTATTGCTGGGCATGAGTGCCCTGAAACAACTTGAATTTACCCAGCGCGGCGGCACCATGCTGCTGCGCCAGAACCTGAAATGACGAGGCCCGCATGAGCGACTCACTGGAACTCAGCCTGGACGGCGTAGAACGCCGCTCGCTGGCTGACTTCACCGAACAGGCCTACCTCAACTACTCCATGTACGTGATCATGGACCGCGCCCTGCCGCACATCGGCGACGGCCTGAAGCCGGTGCAGCGACGCATCGTCTACGCCATGAGCGAGTTGGGGCTCGATGCCGATGCCAAGCACAAGAAGTCGGCGCGTACCGTCGGTGACGTGCTCGGCAAGTTCCACCCCCACGGCGACTCGGCCTGCTACGAGGCCATGGTGCTGATGGCGCAGCCGTTCAGCTACCGCTACACCCTGGTCGACGGCCAGGGCAACTGGGGTGCGCCGGACGATCCGAAATCGTTCGCCGCCATGCGTTATACCGAAGCGCGTCTGTCGCGCTACGCCGAAGTGCTGCTCAGCGAAGTCGGCCAGGGCACCGTGGACTGGGTGCCGAACTTCGACGGCACCTTGCAGGAGCCGGCCGTGCTGCCGGCGCGCCTGCCCAATATCCTGCTCAACGGCACCACGGGTATTGCCGTGGGCATGGCCACCGACGTGCCGCCGCACAACCTGCGTGAAGTGGCCGCGGCCTGTGTGCGCCTGCTCGACGAGCCCAAGGCCAGCATCGAGCAGCTGTGCGAGCACATCCAGGGGCCGGACTACCCGACCGAGGCCGAGATCGTCACGCCGCGGGCAGAAATCCTAAAGATGTACGAAAGCGGCCGTGGCTCTATCCGCATGCGCGCCGTGTACCGCGTCGAGGATGGCGACATCGTCGTCACCGCGCTGCCGCACCAGGTCTCCGGGGCCAAGGTGCTGGAGCAGATTGCCGCGCAGATGCAGGCCAAGAAGCTGCCGATGGTCGCCGACCTGCGTGACGAGTCGGACCACGAGAACCCGTGCCGCATCGTCATCATCCCGCGCTCCAACCGCGTGGACGCCGATGAACTGATGCAGCACCTGTTCGCCACCACCGACCTTGAGAGCAGCTACCGGGTCAACGTCAACATCATCGGCCTGGACGGCCGGCCACAGCTGAAGAACCTGCGTGCGCTGCTGCTGGAGTGGCTGGAGTTCCGTACCACTACCGTTCGTCGCCGCCTGCAGCACCGCCTGGACAAGGTGGAGAAGCGCCTGCACCTGCTGGAAGGTTTGCTGACCGCGTTCCTCAACCTGGATGAGGTTATCCACATCATCCGTACCGAGGACCAGCCCAAGCAGGCCCTGATTGCCCGTTTCGACCTGACCGAGATCCAGGCCGACTACATCCTCGAGACCCGCCTGCGGCAGCTGGCGCGCCTGGAAGAGATGAAGATCCGCGGCGAGCAGGATGAACTGCTGAAAGAGCAGGCCAAACTGCTCGCCCTGCTGGGCAGCGATGCCAAGCTGCGCAAACTGGTACGCAGCGAGCTGATCAAGGATGCCGAAACCTATGGCGACGACCGCCGCTCGCCGATCGTCGAGCGTGCCGAAGCCAAGGCCCTGTCGGAAAACGAGCTGATGCCGACCGAGCCGGTCACCGTGGTGCTGTCGGAGAAAGGCTGGGTGCGCTGCGCCAAGGGCCACGATATCGATGCCACCGGCCTGTCATACAAGGCCGGCGATGGCTTCAAGGCTGCTGCCGCCGGGCGCTCCAACCAGTTTGCCGTGCTCATCGACTCCACCGGTCGCAGCTACTCGCTGGCCGCCCATAGCCTGCCTTCGGCGCGTGGCCAGGGCGAACCGCTGACCGGGCGCCTGACGCCTCCACCGGGGGCCACCTTCGAGTGCGTGCTGTTGCCGGACGACGACGCGCTGTACGTGGTGGCCTCGGACGCCGGCTACGGCTTCGTGGTCAAGGGTGAAGACCTGCAGGCCAAGAACAAGGCCGGCAAGGGCTTGCTCAGCCTGCCCAACGGCGCCAAGGTCATGACCCCGCGCCCGGTGGCCAACCGCGAGCAGGACTGGCTGGCGGCGGTGACCACCGAAGGCCGTCTGCTGGTGTTCAAGGTCAGCGACTTGCCCCAGTTGGGCAAAGGCAAGGGCAACAAGATCATCGGTGTGCCGGGCGACCGGGTGGCCAGCCGTGAAGAATTTGTTACCGATCTGGCCGTGATTGCCGAAGGTGCGACACTTGTATTGCAAGCCGGCAAGCGTACCCTATCTCTGAAAGCTGACGACCTGGAGCATTACAAGGGCGAGCGAGGACGGCGCGGCAGCAAGCTGCCACGTGGGTTCCAGCGGGTCGATGGGTTGCAGGTGGAAGTGCCGGCGTAACCGGTAGAAATGTCTGGAACGGCAATTTCAGCGTCGTTCCGGGCAGAAATGCTGGAGTCGGACGGTTATTTCGCGGATGATATGGCCCTTGCGGTGCCGGCGTGGCCGTGTGCCCGTTTGAATCTACATGTATCACTGCGGTTGGCCTGATGGCGACCGCCTGGATGGGATGATGAAATTTCTGCGCCTTCCATTTGCGCTGTTGATGACTGGCCTGCTGGGCCTTGGCGGGTGCACCATGCACCAGCCGGTTGCCCTGTACCAGCTCGACAGTGGTGATCCTGGCCAGCCTTCGCAGAGTGCAGGCATGGCCGTGGTACTCGGCCCGGTATCGGTGGCCGATTACCTGCAACGCGAGACGTTCCTGCAGCGTCAGGCCGACGGCAGCCTGACTTCGGCGACCGACGGTCGTTGGGCTGGCAGCCTTTCGTCGGATATCGACCAGCTGCTGGTGCGCCAGCTCGCCTGGCGCCTGGACAGCCAGCGCGTGGTGCTGGCCCCGGCGGCTGCCGGTTTCAACCCGGATGTACAAGTGCTGCTGTCGATCACTCGCCTGGACTCGGGCAAGGACCAGCCGGCCATTCTGGATGCCCAGTGGCGCCTTCTGGACCGCCGTGGCCATGTGCGTGACAACCGCATCGTTCACCTTGAGCAGCCGCACGCGGGCAGCGAGGCGTCGCAGGTGCAGGCCCAGGGCCAATTGCTGCAGAAGCTGGCCGAACAGCTGAGCACGGCGGTCAAGCCGCTGGCCAACCAGCCAGCGATTGCCGAAGAGTCGCCTAAGAAGCCAGCTGCGCCGGTACAGGTGAAGAAGACGCCAGAGAAATCCAAGATCCCGATGGCTGCACCAATTCGTACCGATATGGAAGTCTATCGGTTCTGATTGGACTGCCAGATACGAAAAAGCCCGCATTGCTGCGGGCTTTTTCGTATCTGCTGTTTTTGTACTGCCTGTAGCGGCCTCTTCGCGGGTAAACCCGCTCCCACAGGTTCGGCGCAGGTCCTGTGGGAGCGGGTTTACCCGCGAAGAGGCCAGCCCGGTATCAGGCCCGGCGTTCGTGCATCCGCGCCAACTGCCGCTCCAGCATCGACGGGTAGGGCTCCATCAGGCGCTCCACGCAGCAGGCGCCTTCCGGGCTGGCAATCGGGCGAATGCGGGCGCGCTGGCGAATCAGCGTGTCATCGCTGATCTGCCGCTCCACCAGCAACAGGTTGCGGCTGTGCTGCGACAGCGCCAGGGCGTCCTGGGCCTTCTCGGCCATCAGCAGGTCCACCAGCTCCAGCCCTTGCAGGTCGTTGCCCAGGGCCAGGCCCAGTTGCAACTGCAGGGTAATGCCGCTGTCCGCCACCTCGATCTGCAGGGCATGGCCCAGGGCGCGCAACAGTTCGCCGCAGCAGATGGCGTTGGTCAGGTAGTCCTCGCCACAGTCGCGGCTGTGGAACAGCACCAGGGTGCTGCCGTCGTTGAGCGTGTGGGTTTCACCGTCGTAGAGCGAGGCCGCGTGCTCCAGGCAATCGCGGTAGCGCTCGGTCAGTTCGGTCAGGCGCGTGCGTGGCAGGCGGCGCAGCTGCTCCTGCGACCCCAGTTGCACGGCGAGCACGGCGCTGTACTGCGGTTCGTCGGATTCGACCACGGTGGCCTTGGGCGCGCTGTCGTCGTCCAGCAGGCCGGCGAAGGCTTGTTCGTCATCGTCGTCTGCCTGGGCGGCAAACTTGGCGCGCGGTGCGGTCTTGGCTGCCGGAGCGGCGTCGTGCAGGTCGTCGTACTGCTCGTCGTCCTCTTCCTCAGGCTCTGGCTCAGGTGGCGGCGGAGGGGCCAGGCGCGCATGCAGCTGGCGAGCGATGTCGCCGATCTCGTCCTGGCGGTCGGTGGCCGGGGTATAGGGTTGCGGATCGCGCAGCCACACCCGCAGCTGCAGCAGCGGCAGGGTGATGAAGCGGCCTTGGCGCAGGCTCAGGGTCAGCGCCAGTACCAGCAGGATGGCGGCAAGGATGCCCATGCTCTGCAGGCTGATCAGCATCGGCTGCTGGAACTGGCTCATGTCCAGGCTGATGCGCAGTTGCCCGGCAGTCACGTCCTGGAAGGTGATCTTGGTCTGGTACAGGCCTTCGGCCTCGCCCAGCAGGCTGTTGCGCGGGCGCTGGCCGGCCTCGGCGAGGATGCGGTTGTCCACGCTGTAGATCGCCGCATGGGCCACCAGCGGGTTCTTCACCAGATTGCCGAGCAGCACGTTGAGGCTGAGGATGTCGTTGGCCACCAGCAGCTCGGTCGCCGAGGTGGCGGTCTGGGTGGTCAGGCTCTGGCCCAGGGCATCGGCCTGCTCGTGCATGGCCTGCTTGAACTGCAGGCCCATTACACAGGCGTAGATCACCAACGCCAGCGCCACCAGGAATATGTTGGTGCAGGCGATGCGCAGTGCCAGTGGCACGCGACGTTGACTCAGGGCGCGATAGATCATCAGGAAGAAGTTGTCTGCTTTGACGGGCGTGGGCCGGTTCACTGAGCTCGGCTCTTAATGGCATGAAAGTGTGGGGCAGTATAGCGAGCCGGGTTTTGTCGGCAAAGTATCGTTGGCGCCCGATGGTCACGGAAAATCGGTAGAATGCGCATTTTTCATCGAAGTCGGAGCCAGGTTGTGCGCGAAATCGTCCTGATCAACATCACCGGTGAGGACCGTCCCGGTCTCACTGCGGCTATCACCGGCGTCCTGCTGCAGGGCGGTGTGAGCATCCTCGACATTGGCCTGGCAGTCATGCACGGTACCTTGTCGTTCGGCATTCTGGTCGATATCCCGGACAACGAAGTGGCTACCGCCCTGCTGCAAAGCGTGCAGGCCAAGGCCCACGAACTGAACCTGCAGGCCCGCTACACGCCGATTTCCGAGGCGGACTACCAGCACTGGGCCGATGGCCAGGGCGAGGCGCGCCACATCGTCACCCTGCTCAGCCGCAAGATTACCCCCGAGCAGCTGCAGCGGGTGAGTGCAGTGATCAGCCATTATGGCCTGACCATCGAGCGTATCGAGCGCCTGTCGGCCCGTGTGGCGCTGGATGCCGAGACCGACAAGGGCAAGGCGGCCATCGAGATCTCCGTGCGTGGCGTGCCAAGTGACTCCCAGGCTCTGCGTGCCGATTTCTTCGCCTTGGCTGAAGAGCTGAGCGTCGACATTGCCTTTCAGAAAGATGACCTGTTCCGCCGAAACCGCCGCTTGGCGGTGTTCGACATGGACTCGACGCTGATCGAAGCCGAAGTCATCGACGAGCTGGCCAAGGCCGCTGGCGTGGGCGAGCAGGTGGCTGCGATCACCGAGCGCGCCATGCGCGGCGAACTGGACTTCCGCGCCAGCTTCAAGGAGCGCATGGCGCTGCTCAAGGGCCTGGATGTGGGCGTGCTGGACGAGATCGGTGCATCGCTGCGCCTGACCGAGGGGGCCGAGAACCTGTTTGCCGAGCTCAAGCGCCTGGGTTACAAGACTGCGATCCTGTCTGGTGGTTTTACCTACTTTGCTCGCCAGGTGCAGGCGCGGCTGGGTATCGACTATGTGTTCGCCAACGAGCTGGAAGTGGTTGATGGCAAGGTGACCGGCGTGGCCGTGGAGCCGATCGTCGATGCCCAGCGCAAGGCCGAGCTGTTGCAGAAGCTGGCCAGCGAAGAAGGCTTGCAGCTGGAGCAGACCATTGCCGTGGGTGACGGTGCCAACGACCTGCCGATGCTGTCGCTGGCCGGCCTGGGCGTGGCGTTCCGTGCCAAGCCGCTGGTGCGCCAGTCGGCCAAGCAGGCTATTTCCACCCTGGGGCTTGATGGCGTGCTGTACCTGCTGGGCTTGCGCGACCGCGACGCGCGCGGCTGATCGGGACTTTGGGGCTGCTGTGCAGCCCTTCGCGGGCACGCCCGCTCCCACAGAGAGAGCCGCGCTTACCCTGTGGGAGCGGGCGTGCCCGCGAAGGGCCGCACAGCGGACCCAATAAAAAGGCCCTGCAATGCAGGGCCTCTTTCATACTGCTCGAATCAAGCCTGCGCAGGCGCCGCCAACTGCTGCCCCATGCGCACCGCAGAACCAGCACCCAGGTTCTCAGCCCACTTCACCTGCTCCGGCCCGAACAGCACGATAGCGGTCGAACCCAGCTTGAAACGGCCCAGTTCGGCACCTTTCTCCAGATGGATCGGCGCGCGGCTGGCCTCGTCGTAACGGAAGGTCTTCAGCTCACGCTTGGGCGGCGTCACCAGCCCTGCCCACACGGTTTCGATCGAAGCGACGATCATCGCGCCAACCAGCACCACGGCCATCGGTCCGCGTTCGGTATCGAACAGGCAGACCACGCGCTCGTTGCGGGCGAACAGCTCGGGGACGTTCTCCGCGGTGGTCTGGTTGACCGAGAACAGGCGGCCCGGCACGTAGACCATTTCACGCAGGGTACCGGCCAGCGGCATGTGCACGCGGTGGTAGTCCTTGGGCGACAGGTAGATGGTGGCGAACTCGCCGCCCATGAACGGCGCGGCCATGGCCGGGTCACCGCCCAGCAGTTCCTGCGCGCTGAAGCCGTGGCCCTTGGCCTGGAAGATGCGGCCGTGCTCGATCGGGCCAAGCTGGCTGACGGCACCGTCGGCCGGGCACAGGATCGCGCCCGGGGTCTCGTCCAGCGGGCGGGCACCTGGCTTCAGGGCACGGGTGAAGAATGCATTGAAGTGCTCGTAGGCGCTCAGGTCTTCGACCATGGCTTCGGCCATGTTCACCTGGTAGCGCTTGGCGAACCAGGCGGTGAAGGCGTTCTTGAACCAGCGCACGCGGCACTCGGCAATGCAGCCGGCCAGCCGTGACAGCAGGTGGTGCGGCAGCAGGTACTGGCTGATGATGAACAAACGGGATTTCATGCAGGTTCCTTAGACTTCTACAGGCGTGTCCGGGTGGTTGCCCCATTCGCTCCACGAGCCGGCGTAAGCCTTGACGCGTGGGTAGCCGAGGGCCTTGGCCACCAGGTAAGTGAAACCGGAGCGGCGGTGGGTCTGGCAGTGGGTGATCACTTCCTTGTCGGGGGTGATGCCCAGGTTCTGCAGGACTTCGGCGATGTCCTGGCGGATGCGCAGGTGGTCGTTGAGGTCCATGCCGGCGGTCCACTCGAAGTTGATCGCGCCGGGGATGTGGCCGCCTTTGGCTGCCAGCACTTTCTCGCCGCTGAATTCCTGCGGGCCACGGGCGTCCCAGATGACCAGGTCGTCGGCGCCCAGGCGGCTTTGCAGGTACTCGCGAGTAGCGGTGGGCTCACTGTCGATGCGCAGGTGTACAGGCGTGTTGCCGCTGGCGGGTACTTCGGTGGAGAGCTTGTCGGCCGGCCAGGCCTGGATGCCGCCATTGAGGTAGTGGTAACGCTTGTGGCCGATCACGTCGAGCAGCCAGATGAAGCGCCCGGCCCAGCCGCCGCCTTCATCGTCATACACCACATACACGGCATCGTCGCGGTGGCCGAGTTCGCTGAACAGTTTTTCCAGCTCGCCCAGGGCCGGCAGCAGGCCGGGCGCGGGGGGCTGGCCGAGCTGGGTACGCTTGCCTTCGACGAAGCGTGCGCCGGGAATATGCCCGCTGACATAGCGGTTGGTGCTGCTCAGGTCGACCAGGATCAGCTGTGGCGAATCCAGGCGTTGCAGCAGGTCCGCGGCTTCGATTACCAGGGGCAGGCCGGAAAAGTCAGTCATCCACGGTCTCCAGTGTGGAAAGAGGGCCGATTGTAGCGCAAGGCTCAGGCCTTGCGGTTGGCAAACACCGACAGCGCCCGCTCGGTGCATTGTGCGGTCTTGCCGAAGGCTTGCACGCTGATATCGGCCAGTGGCCGGCAGCCCTGGTCAGCCACCATCAGCATCAGCACCTGGTCGTTCACCGCCAGCGAGCGCAGCAGCACGTGCTCGCTGCGGAACAAGGCGCGCAGCGGGGCCGGCAGCAGGGCCGAGAACTGGCTGTGGTTTTCCGGGGTGATGCGCAGTTGTCCAGCCTGGGCCAGCAGCTTTTGCAGCAGTTTGTTCTGCGATACCTGCAGGGCCAGGGCCCCGGCCTCCTTGGGCAGGCCGGCGAGTTGCTGTACTCGCAGGTAGTCGCTGGCCTTGTCCAGGCTCAGCAGCAGGATGCGCTGCATGCCGCAGGCCAGCAGGGCTTCGATGGCCTGGGTGGCCAGGTGCACGGTGTTGGTGAACGGGCTGGGCTGGGCCAGCAGGTGCTGGCACAGCTTGCGCCAGCGCGCCAGGTCGTCGCTGCTGGGCGGTGGCGGTGCCAGCATGTCCGGGTGCGGGCGACGCTGGTGCCAGGGCCAGATCAGCGCTTCGGCCGGGTGGAACAAGGCATGCTGGGCATGGCGGCGGGCGCTGGCCGCAGCCTGCTGGTGCACTTGCTGCTGCACGTCATCCAGCGAGGTCTGCAGGTACAGCGCGGTCAGCAGTTGCCAGCGCAGCAGGTGCGGGTTGTCCCAGCCCACCTGGGCCGCAAGGGCCAGGTTATTGGCCAGCAGCACGGTGTTGGCCGGCTGGTTGAACCAGCGGCGCAGGCCGGGCTCGGCATCCAGGCGGTGTTGCTGGCTGAGCAGGTCCTGGTCACGGGCGATATTGAGCACCTGGGCCAGCTGTTCGCGTTCTTCCAGCAGCAGGCGGTATCCCTGGGTCACCCATTGTGGCAGGCGCCAGTACTCCGCCATGGTCTGGCACAGCGCGATGATGCGCACGCCAAACAGCTCTTCCTCGACATGGGTGGCGTCCTCGCCCTTGTGGATAACCCGCAGCTCCCAGGTGTCGAGCAGCTTGGGGTAGGCCAGCGCCAGCGGCCAGAGTGGCGACAGGAACAGCAGGCTACCCCAGTGGATCTCCTGCCACAGCCGTGCCAGGCGGCTGGCGAACAGGCCGCTGGCCTGCTGCGAAGCGTGCTGGCTGATCAGCTGGAACTGGCACAGTACCGGCGGGATCTCTTCGACGGGTACCGCAGGCAGGCGCTTGAGCAACTGTTCGCTGCGCTCCAGACCCAGGCGGTTGAGGGCGACTTCCAGGCTTTCGGCTGGCTCGGCCAGGCTGGCATTGGTGGGGTGATTGGCTTCGCGCATCACCGACAGCACCAGTGCCGGGCTGTCCTGCATCAGTTCGGCGATATCGCGCAGCGAGCGGCGGCTATCGTGGATGGCGGCCATGACCCGGTCGTAGCTGTGCTTCGGCACGGGGATGCGAACACTCTCGAGCAGCTTTACCCAGGCCTCTAGCGTACGTGGAGCCTGAGCGGGCACCTTGGTTTCAATTGGCATTTTGACATCAGTCCGAACTGGCTTTTCGCATTGAGTGGCTATAGTCTGGCGCAGTTCTGCCGATAAGTAGAAGAAGAGTTTTAAAGCTCCCGCCTCTTCCCCTGACCACGACAGCAAGTGCTTTGAACCTATGGCTAAAATTATCGGCATCATCGTCGTATTCGCGAGCGTGCTCGGCGGATACGTGCTCTCCCACGGCAAGATCGCAGCGCTGATCCAGCCGTTCGAAGTACTGATCATCGGCGGTGCGGCCTTTGGTGCATTCCTGCAGGCCAACCCTGGCCACATGACCATGCACGTCATCAAGAAGTCGATGAAGATGTTCGGCTCGCGCTTTACTCACGCCTTCTACCTGGAAGTGCTGGGCCTGGTGTACGAGATCCTCAACAAGAGCCGTCGTGAAGGCATGATGGCCATCGAGGCCGACATCGAAGACGCCGCCGCCAGCCCGATCTTCGCCAAGTACCCGACGGTGCTCGCCGATGAACGCATGACTGCGTTCGTCTGCGACTACCTGCGCATCATGTCCACCGGCAACATGGCCCCGCACGAGCTCGAGGGCCTGTTCGACATGGAACTGCTGAGCATGAAGGAAGAGCTGGAGCACCCATCCCATGCGGTGACCGGTATCGCCGACGGCATGCCCGGCTTCGGTATCGTTGCGGCGGTACTGGGTATCGTGGTGACCATGGCCTCGCTCGGTGATGGTGACCAGGCCTCCATCGGCCTCCATGTGGGTGCGGCGCTGGTGGGTACCTTCTTCGGTATTCTGGCGGCTTACGGCTTCTTCGGCCCGTTGGCCAAGTGCCTGGAGCACGATGCCAAGGAAGAACTGAACCTCTACGAATCGATCAAGGCTTCGCTGGTGGCCTCGGCCTCGGGCATGCCGCCTTCGCTGGCGGTCGAGTTCGGGCGCAAGGTGCTGTACCCCAAGCACCGCCCAAGCTTCGCCGAACTGGAACAAGCGGTTCGCGGTCGCTGAGTCATGGAGAACAATCAGCCCATCATCGTCAAGCGCGTCAAGCGCTTTGGCGGCGGCCACCACGGCGGCGCCTGGAAAATCGCCTTCGCCGACTTCGCCACGGCGATGATGGCGTTCTTCCTGGTGCTGTGGCTGTTGTCCACGGCCACGCCGGAACAGAAGATCGCCATTGCCGGCTATTTCAAGGACCCGATCGGCTTCTCGGAAAGCGGCACGCCCTACGTCATCGACCTGGGCGGCTCGCCTCAGCTGGCGCCGGAAAAGACCATCAACCCCGAAGCCAAGTCCGAGCCGACGCCCGATACCAGCATCCAGCTGGACAAGGACCAGGTGGAGACCATGGCCGAGCAGGTCGAGCGTGAGCGCCTGGAGTTGCTGCTGCAGGAACTGCAGAACAAGGTGGAAGAGAACCCGCAACTGCAGAAGTTCAAGGACCAGATCCTGTTCGAGATCACCCAGGACGGCCTGCGCATCCAGATCATGGACGCCGAGAACCGGCCGATGTTCGACATTGGCAGCGCGCGCCTGCAGCCGTACTTCGAGGACATCCTGCTGGCCATGGCCGACACCATCAAGGCGGTGCCGAACAAGATCAGCATCAGTGGCCACACCGACGCCAAGCCGTATGCCGGCAGTGGCGAGTTCGGCAACTGGGAACTGTCGGCCAACCGTGCCAACGCCGCGCGCCGTGCGCTGGTGGCCGGTGGCTACCCGGATGGCCAGGTGGCACGGGTGGTGGGTTACGCGTCGTCTTCGCTGTTCGACCGCAAGAACCCGTTCAACCCGGTCAACCGCCGCATCGACATCATCGTGCTGACCAAGAAGGCCCAGCGCAACATCGAGGGTGAGCAGGGGACGCCGGAAGCACCGGCTGCTACGCCCGCAGCGCCGGGCGCTGCTGCACCGGCTGCGCCAGGGGAGACCGAGCAGGCACCCATGCAGCCGCGCGAGCTGCGCCAGAAGCTGAACATCTTCGAAGAGGGGACGCTGAAGATGGATGAGGCCAAGGACCAGTAAACCCTCTTTCGTCCTGCGCGGTCCCTTGTGGGAGCGGGCTTGCCCGCGAACACGGGCGAAGCCCGTGCCAACCACCGAGGTGCCTGCTTCGCGGGCACGCCCGCTCCCACAGGATTGGCGTAGCCCTCGAGCCTTGTGCAGAGCCTGTGGAGCAGGCGGTCAGTAGGCGTCTTCGGGCAAACTGGCAATGATCGAGCGGTAGCTGTTCATCCGTTGCTGCTTGATACGCCCCTCGTCCAGCGCCTTGAGCAGTGCACAGCCCGGTTCGCGATCATGCTTGCAGTCGCGGAAGCGGCACGTGCCGAACAGGTCGCGGAACTCGATGAAGCCATCCTCCACATCACTGCGGCTGACGTGACCCAGGCCGAACTCGCGGATGCCCGGTGAGTCGATCAGGTCGCCACCGTTGGGGAAGTGGTACAGCCGCGCGGTGGTGGTGGTATGGGTACCCTGGCCAGACCATTCCGACAGGTCGCCGACACGGGTGCCGGCGTCCGGCAGCAGGCTGTTGACCAGCGACGACTTGCCCACCCCCGACTGGCCGACGAACACGCTGATGTGGCCGTCAAGCATCTGCTGCAGGCGTTGCATGCCGTCACCGTGGTGCGCTGAAACCTCCAGCAGCGGGTAGCCCAGCTCGCGGTACACCTCTAGCAGCGCATGCAGGCCCGGGCCGTTCTCGTCGTTGATCAGGTCGGCCTTGTTCAGCAGCAGCAGCGGGCGAATGCCGGCATGTTCCGCCGCCACCAGGTAACGGTCGATCAGGTTGGGGTGCGGTTCGGGCGCGGGGGCGAAGACGATCACGATCAGGTCGACGTTGGCCGCCACCGGCTTCAGCTGGCCGTGGTTGTTCGGCCGGCACAGCTCGGTGCTGCGCGGCATCTGCGCGACGATCACGCCAATGCCCTGATTGCCCGCACGCCATACCACGCGGTCGCCGGTAACCAGCGCCGGCAGGTTGGCGCGCAAGTGGCAGCGGAACACCTGGCCGGCGACTTCGCCGTCCTGGGCTTCCACTTCTACCTGCACGCCGAAGTGCGCAATCACCAGGCCCAACTGCTCCGGCCCCAGGTCGCCACCCTCCAGTTCCTGCAGTACGTGCTGTTCGCGTTTGGCCGCACGCGCGGCGCGCTCGTTCTGGATTTTTTCGATGCGCCAGTTCTGGCGACGATTGAGCTGGCGTTTGGCCATGAAGGTTCCGTGCGTGGAGGGGCAGGTTGAAAACGGCAAGCAGTTTAGCACGCCAGGCGCCGGACCATTTCGCTTACCTTCGTGCCGTGAATGGGCGTGCCTTGGCCACTACGCTAATATGACGGCCTATACGAGGAGCCCCCGCATGCAAAACCCACAGAATCTGATCTGGATCGACCTGGAAATGACCGGCCTGGATCCGGACAGCGACGTCATCATCGAGATGGCCACCATCGTCACCGACAGCGAGCTGAATACCTTGGCCGAAGGCCCGGTGATCGCCATCCACCACAGTGATGAAGTGCTGGCGCGCATGGACGAGTGGAACACCCGCACCCATGGCGCTTCGGGGCTGACCCAGCGCGTACGCGAGAGCAAGGTCGGCATGGCCGAAGCCGAGGCGCAGACCATTGCGTTTCTCGAGCAGTGGGTGCCGAAAGGCAAGTCGCCGATCTGCGGCAACAGCATCTGCCAGGACCGCCGCTTCCTCTACCGCCACATGCGCAACCTGGAAAACTACTTCCACTACCGCAACCTGGATGTCTCGACCTTGAAGGAGCTGGCCGCACGCTGGGCGCCTGACGTGCGTGACAGCTTCAAGAAGGGCAACACCCACCTGGCACTGGATGACATCCGCGAATCGATTGCCGAACTGCGCCACTATCGCGAGCACTTCATCAAGGTGTGAGCCGAAAGGGCGCAGATATTGTATCTGCGCCCCCTTTTGGTGCCATGGGCAACTGGTTAGACTGCGCGCCTTTCTCGCTCGCCCGCACGGACCCCGCACCATGTTGTTGATGCTCTACCTTATCGCCATCACCGCCGAAGCCATGACCGGCGCGTTGTCTGCTGGCCGCCGCGGCATGGACTGGTTCGGCGTGGTGCTGATTGCCTGCGTCACCGCCCTGGGTGGCGGCTCGGTGCGTGACGTGCTGCTCGGGCATTACCCGCTGACCTGGGTGAAGCATCCGGAATACCTGGTGCTGACCAGCTGTGCGGCGCTGCTGACCATTTTCATCGCACCGATGATGCGCCGACTGCGCTCGCTGTTCCTGGTGCTCGATGCCCTGGGGCTGGTGGCCTTTACCCTGATTGGCTGCATGACTGCACTGGAGATGGGGCAGGGCATGCTGGTGGCGTCGATCAGCGGGGTGATCACCGGGGTATTTGGCGGGATCCTGCGGGATATCTTCTGTAACGACATTCCCCTGGTGTTCCGCCGCGAGCTGTACGCCAGTGTCTCGTTCGCTGCGGCGTGGTTCTACCTGGGCTGCGTGTACTTCAAGGTGCCGGCAGAGCAGGCGATGCTGCTGACCTTGTTTGGCGGGTTCCTGCTGCGGTTGCTGGCGATTCGGTTCCATTGGGAAATGCCCAAGTTCCACTACAACGACCAGCAGTAGTCTTGACATGCGTTCCCTGTGGGAGCGGGTTCACCCGCGAACACGGGCGCAGCCCGTGCCATCCACCGTGGTGGCTTCTTCGCGGGTAAACCGCTCTCATGCTGCACATTACTCGTTGAATTAGCAGGGACCCTGTGGGAGCGGCTTTAGCCGCGAACACCGGCGTAGCCGGTGCCATGCACCGCGTTGGATTCTTCGCGGCTAAAGCCGCTCCCACAGGGTACGAGGATCGCTTGCGAATTCAGTTGTCTGTGCAACAGCGCAGCCTAAAGCGCTGGGCAATCTCCCACAGGGGGGCTACGAAATGCCGTGCTGCGCCAGCGCCCACTCCACATGCTCGCGCACCAGCTCCGATGCATCCTCGCGTCGCGCCTTCAGCGCTTCGATCACCGGGATCGTCGAAGGCGCATTGCCCAACCCTACCGCCAGGTTGCGCAACCAGCGCTCATAGCCGGCCCGGCGCAACGGCCCGCCTTCGGTCTTGCGCAGGAAGGTCCGTTCATCCCACAGGAACATCTCTGCCAACTCGGCATTCTCCAGCCCGTGCCGTGGCTGGAAGTCCTGTTCCTGGCTGTGCCTGGCAAAGCGGTTCCACGGGCAGACGATCTGGCAGTCATCGCAACCGAACACCCGGTTGCCCATCTTTGAACGCAACTCGACGGGGATCGGCCCCCGCAGTTCGATGGTCAGGTACGAGATGCAGCGCCGTGCATCCAGCACATAGGGCCCGACGAAGGCCTGGGTCGGGCAGATGTCCAGACAGGCCTGGCAACGCCCGCAATGTTCGCTGGTGGTGGCTTCGTCCACCGGCAGTGGCAGGTCGACGAACAGCTCGGCGAGGAAGAAGTAGCTGCCCGCCTTGCGGTTGAGCAGCAGGGTGTTCTTGCCGATCCAGCCCAGCCCGGCCTGCTCGGCCAAGGCCTTTTCCAGCACCGGAGCGCTGTCGACGAAGGCGCGGTAACCGAACGGGCCGATAGCCTCCTGAATGCGATCGGCCAGGAACTGCACGCGCTTGCGCACCAGCTTGTGGTAATCCCGGCCCAGGGCGTAGCGCGACACGTAGGCTTTTTCCGGCTGTGCCAGGCGCTGCGCCATCTGTGTGTCGCCGGGCAGGTAGTCCATGCGCAGCGATACCACGCGCACCGTGCCGGGGATCAGTTGCTCTGGGTGTGCGCGCTTGCTGCCGTGGGCGCCCAGGTATTCCATCTCGCCCTGGTAGCCGGCGTCGAGCCAGCGCTGCAGGTGGTGTTCGTGTTCGCCAAGGTCGACCCCGGCGATGCCGACGTGGGCAAAACCGAGTTCTTGGCCCCAGATCTTGATCGATTGGGCCAGTTGGGCGAGGTCAGGCGTACAGGCGGACATGGATGGGCAAGGCAATACGGGCTCAGGTGCGTATAATTCTGCCAGACATTGGAGCCTTTGACCCCATGCCGCAGACCAAACACCCCAGCCATACCCCACAATTGCTCAGCAGCGTGACTGTCGCGCACCTGCCCGCACGGCATGCGCATGCCCATAAAGGCGACTTCGGCCATGTGCTGGTGGTCGGTGGCGACCTCGGTACCGGTGGCGCCGTGCTGCTCAGTGCCGAAGCCGCCTTGCGCTGTGGTGCCGGACTGGTCAGCGTGGCGACCCGGCCCGAGCACGTGGCCGCCAGCCTGGCGCGCCTGCCCGAGGTCATGTGCCTGGGCGCCAGTTCGGCCAACCAGCTGATGGGCGTGCTGGAGCGCGCTTCGGTGCTGGTGGTCGGTCCCGGTCTGGGCCAGGCAGCCTGGGGTCGCAGCCTGCTTTCGGCGGTGGCCAATGCCGAGCGCCCGCAGGTGTGGGACGCCGATGCCCTGAACTTGCTGGCGCGTACCCCGCTGGCCCTGCCCAGTGGCAGCATCCTTACCCCGCACCCGGGGGAGGCGGCGCGGCTGCTGGGCATTTCCACCGAGGCTGTGCAGGCGGACCGCCCGGGGGCTGCTCGCAAACTGGCGCGCCGTTACAACAGCGTCTGCGTGCTCAAGGGGGCCGGCACTCTGGTCGCCGACCCGGCCGGGCAACTGCTGCTGTGCGAACGCGGCCACCCGGCCATGGCTGGTGCCGGCCTGGGCGATGTGCTGACCGGTGTGCTGGCTGCGCTGCTGGCCCAGGGCCTGGATGCCTGGCATGCCGCGGGGCTGGGGGTATGGCTGCACGCCTGTGCCGGCGAGCGTCTGGGCGTTAAAGGTAGAGGCCTGGCTGCCAGCGATCTGGCGCCGGTCATTCGTGAGTTGTTGGAGGAGCATTCTGCGTGTCTGGCTTAAACCTGTTTCTGGCCGATGAAGCGGCCACGGTCAAATTCGGCGCACACCTGGCCGAGGTGACCGGCGGTCACGGCGTGATTTTTCTGGAGGGTGACCTGGGTGCGGGCAAAACCACGCTGTCGCGTGGCCTGATTCGTGGCCTGGGCCATACTGGTGCAGTGAAAAGCCCGACCTTCACGGTGGTCGAGCCTTACGAAATCGGTGAGGTGCGGGCGTTCCATTTCGACCTGTATCGCCTGGTCGATCCGGAAGAGCTGGAGTTCATGGGCATTCGTGACTATTTCGAGGGCGACCCGCTGTGCCTGTTCGAGTGGCCACAAAAGGGTGCGGGCGTTTTGCCAAAGCCCGACCTGACCATTACCATAAGCCCCCAAGCGGGCGGACGCTCGCTGATCCTTTCGCCGCAGGGGGCTCGCGGCGAGGCCTGGTGCGTTGCACTGGCCGAACACTATAAACAGTAAGTGGGGTAGGTATGCGCATACGCGCACTGGTCGCCATCGTTGGGCTGCTGCTGACAACGGTGACCGTTGACGCTCTGGCCGTCACTCAAGTCAAGAGCATGCGCCTGTGGCGCGCGCCCGACAACACGCGGCTGGTCTTCGACCTGTCTGGCCCTGTGCAGCACAGCGTCTTCACTCTGAGCGCACCTGATCGCCTGGTTATCGACATCAATGGCGCGACCTTGGCCGCGCCGCTGAACGTGGCTACCTCCAATACGCCGATCAGCAGCGTGCGTTCGGCCCAGCGCACCCCGACCGACCTGCGCGTGGTGGTCGACCTGAAAAAGTCGGTCACCCCCAAAAGCTTCACCCTGGCGCCCAATGCCCAGTACGGCAACCGCCTGGTGGTCGACCTGTACGACCAGGAAGCCGACGCCGTCGCGGCCAGCGCGCCGCCTCCGGCACCGGTACCAACGCCTGCAACCACGCCTGCTACCACCCCGGCAGTGCCGGTGACCCCGGCCCAGCCCGCCATCAAGCTGCCGCCGGTACCCAGCGGCAAGCGTGACATCGTGGTTGCCATCGACGCCGGCCACGGCGGCGAAGACCCGGGTGCGTCCGGCTCGCGTGGCCAGCATGAAAAAGACATCGTGCTGCAGATCGCCAAGGAACTGCAGCGCCAGATCAACAGCGAAAAAGGCTTCCGGGCCGAGCTGACCCGTACCGGCGACTACTTCATCCCGCTGCGCAAGCGCACGGAAATCGCCCGCAAGAAGGGGGCCGACCTGTTCATCTCGATCCATGCCGACGCCGCGCCATCCCGCGCTGCCTTTGGTGCCTCGGTGTTCGCCCTGTCCGACCGCGGCGCCACCTCCGAGACCGCGCGCTGGCTGGCCGACACGGAAAACCGTTCCGACCTGATCGGTGGTGCCGGTAACGTCAGCCTCGACGACAAGGACCGCATGCTGGCCGGCGTGCTGCTCGACCTGTCGATGACCGCCACGCTCAGCTCCAGCCTCAATGTCGGGCAGAAGGTGCTGGGCAACATGGGCCGCATTACCTCGCTGCACAAGCAGCGGGTGGAACAGGCCGGCTTCATGGTGCTGAAGTCGCCGGATATCCCGTCGATCCTCGTTGAAACAGGGTTCATCTCGAACAACAACGAAGCCGCCAAGCTGGCCACCGCCAGCCATCAGCAGGCCCTGGCTCGCTCGATCCACACCGGTGTGCGCCAGTACTTCCAGCAGAACCCGCCGCCTGGCACCTATATCGCCTGGTTGCGCGACACCGGCAAGATCGCCGCCGGGCCGCGTGAGCACACGGTGCGCCCTGGCGAAACCCTGGCGATGCTCGCCGTGCGCTATCAGGTCAGCGCGGCCAGCCTGCGTAGCACCAACGGCCTCAAGACCGATGAGCTCAAGGTTGGCCAGCGCCTCGATATCCCTGCCACCACATTGGCCTCGCAATGAGTGGTGGTTCGCGCATCCAGCTGCTCAGCCCGCGGCTGGCCAACCAGATTGCCGCCGGCGAGGTTGTCGAGCGGCCGGCCTCTGTCGCCAAGGAGTTGCTGGAGAACAGCCTGGACTCCGGCGCCCGGCGTATCGACGTGGAGGTGGAGCAGGGCGGCGTCAAGCTGTTGCGGGTGCGGGACGATGGCAGCGGCATTTCCGCCGACGACCTGCCGCTGGCCCTGGCCCGTCACGCCACCAGCAAGATCCGCGAGCTGGAAGACCTCGAAGGGGTATTGAGCCTGGGCTTCCGGGGTGAGGCCCTGGCCTCGATCAGCTCGGTGGCGCGCCTGACCCTGACTTCGCGTACCGCCAGCGCTACCGAGGCCTGGCAGGTGGAAACCGAAGGCCGCGACATGACCCCGCGGGTGCAGCCGGCGGCACACCCGGTGGGGACTTCGGTGGAAGTGCGCGACCTGTTCTTCAACACCCCGGCCCGGCGCAAGTTCCTCAAGGCCGAGAAGACCGAATTCGATCACCTGCAGGAAGTTATCCGGCGCCTGGCGCTGGCGCGCTTCGATGTCGGCTTCCACCTGCGTCACAACGGCAAGAGCATCCTCAGCCTGCACGAGGCCCACGATGAAACTGCCCGTGCGCGGCGAGTGGGCGCCATCTGTGGCCCGGGCTTCATGGAGCAGGCGCTGCCGATCGACGTGGAACGCAACGGTCTGCGCCTGTGGGGCTGGGTCGGCCTGCCAACCTTCTCGCGCAGCCAGGCAGACCTGCAGTACTTCTTCGTCAACGGCCGTGCGGTGCGCGACAAGCTGGTCGCCCATGCCGTGCGCCAGGCCTACCGCGATGTGCTGTTCAATGGCCGCCACCCGACCTTCGTGCTGTTCCTGGAGCTGGAGCCCAACGGCGTCGACGTCAACGTGCACCCGACCAAGCACGAAGTGCGTTTCCGCGAGGGGCGCTCGGTGCACGACTTCCTGTATGGCACCCTGCATCGCGCCTTGGCCGATGTGCGCCCGGAAGACCAGTTGGCTGCGCCTGTCGCCGTGCCCGAGATGGTCCGCCCCACGGGCCAGCAGGCCGGCGAGTTCGGCCCCCAGGGCGAAATGCGCCTGGCCTCGCCGGTGCTTGAACAGCCGCGTGCCCCGCAGCAGTCGTTTTCCAATGGCGGCAGTGGCGCGGGTTACCAATACCAGTACACCCCACGCCCCTCGCAGCCGCTGCCGGCCGCCGAGGCACAGGCGGTGTATCGCGAGTTTTACAAGCCGCTGGATGAAGGCGCGGCGCCGACGACGGCGTTGCCCGAAAGCCAGGGTGACATTCCCCCGCTGGGCTACGCGCTGGCGCAGCTCAAGGGCATCTACATCCTGGCCGAGAACGCCATCGGCCTGGTGCTGGTAGATATGCACGCCGCTCACGAGCGCATCATGTACGAGCGCCTGAAGGTGGCCATGGCCAGCGAAGGCCTGAGCGGGCAGCCGCTGCTGGTGCCGGAGACCCTGGCCTTGAGCCAGCGTGAAGCAGACTGCGCCGAAGAGCACGCGCAGTGGTTCCAGCGGCTGGGCTTCGAACTGCAGCGCCTGGGCCCCGAGACCCTGGCCATCCGCCAGATCCCGGCTTTGCTCAAGCAGGCCGAGGCCAACCGGCTGGTGCAGGATGTACTCGCAGACCTGATGGAATACGGCACCAGCGACCGTATCCAGGCGCACCTCAACGAGCTGCTCGGTACCATGGCCTGTCACGGTGCCGTGCGCGCCAACCGGCGCCTGGCGATCCCCGAGATGAATGCCCTGCTGCGTGACATGGAAAACACCGAGCGCAGCGGCCAGTGCAACCATGGTCGCCCCACCTGGACCCAGATGGGCCTGGACGACCTGGACAAACTCTTCCTGCGCGGTCGATGAAATGAGTGGCAAGCCCCCTGCAATATTCCTGATGGGCCCGACAGCGGCCGGCAAGACCGACCTGGCCATCGAGCTGACCAAAGTACTGCCGTGCGAGCTGATCAGCGTCGATTCGGCGCTGGTTTACCGCGGCATGGATATCGGCTCGGCCAAGCCGTCGAAAGAAATCCTCGCCGCTCACCCGCACCGGTTGATCGATATTCGCGACCCCGCCGAAAGCTATTCGGCTGCGCAGTTCCGTACCGATGCCCTGGAGGCCATGGCCGAAATCACCGCGCGCGGCAAGATCCCGCTGCTGGTGGGCGGCACCATGCTCTATTACAAGGCGTTGATCGATGGCCTTGCCGACATGCCGGCGGCCGATGCCGCGGTGCGTGCCGAGCTGGAGGCACAGGCCGAAGCCCTGGGCCTGGCCGAGTTGCACCGCCAGTTGGCCGAGGTCGACCCCGAGTCGGCGGCGCGTATCCACCCCAACGACCCGCAGCGGTTGATCCGGGCTCTGGAGGTGTACCGGGTGAGTGGCGAGAGCATGACAGCACATCGCCAACGTCAATTCGCGGAAAGTCGCGGCGCAGACGCAGGCGCAGGCGGGCATTTGCCCTATACTGTCGCGAGTTTGGCGATTGCTCCTACAGATCGTCACATTTTGCATCATCGAATTGCGTTACGATTTTCACAGATGCTGGAACAGGGCTTCGTCGACGAGGTCCGATCGCTGCGAGCCAGAAGTGACTTGCACGCCGGGCTGCCGTCTATACGGGCAGTGGGGTATCGGCAGGTCTGGGACTACCTCGACGGCAAGCTGACCGAGAATGAGATGCGTGAGCGCGGTATCATTGCTACCAGGCAGTTGGCCAAGCGGCAGTTCACATGGTTGCGTGGCTGGCCTGAAGTACACTGGCTTGACAGCCTGGCCTGCGACAATCTGTCCCGCACCTTGAAATACCTTGGGGCCATCTCCATATTGGGCTGAGTCCCTGCTGATTGCCGTCTATTCTTGCGAAGGGGCGGCCTAATTTATCGATTTTCTTGATTTTCTATTATTTATCCTTACAGGAGTGCGGCATATGTCAAAAGGGCATTCGCTACAAGACCCTTACTTGAACACCTTGAGAAAAGAAAAGGTCCCGGTATCCATCTACCTGGTCAACGGCATCAAACTGCAGGGTTCGATCGAGTCCTTCGACCAGTTCGTGGTACTGCTGAAGAACACCGTCAGCCAGATGGTCTACAAGCACGCCATCTCGACTGTGGTTCCTGCCCGTCCGGTTCGTCTGCCAAGCCCGTCCGATTCCGAACACGGCGACAGCGAGCCAGGCAACGCCTGATAGGAGCCTGCATTGTTCTTTGAGCGCCACGGTGGTGGTGAGCGGGCGTTGCTCGTTCACTTGGAAGGTCAGAACCCTGAGGCGCGCGAAGACCCGCAGGAGTTCCAGGAGCTTGCATTGTCGGCCGGTGCCGACATCGTCTCGCTGGTCACGGTGGCAAGGCATCAGCCTTCCGCCAAATACCTGATTGGCAGTGGCAAGGTCGAAGAGTTGCACGACCTGGTCCATGCCGAACAGGTAGACCTGGTGATTTTCAATCACACCCTCACGCCCAGTCAGGAGCGCAACCTTGAACGTGTGTTCGAGTGTCGTGTGCTCGACCGTACCGGGCTGATCCTCGATATCTTCGCCCAAAGGGCGCGTACCCATGAAGGCAAGCTGCAGGTCGAACTGGCCCAGCTCGAGCACATGAGCACGCGGCTGGTGCGCGGCTGGACCCACCTTGAGCGTCAGAAGGGTGGTATCGGCCTGCGCGGCCCGGGTGAAACCCAGCTGGAAACCGACCGCCGCCTGTTGCGGGTGCGCATTCGCCAGATCAAGTCACGCCTGGAGAAGGTGCGCAGCCAGCGCGAGCAGGCGCGCCGCGGGCGCAAGCGCGCGGATATCCCGTCGGTGTCGCTGGTGGGTTATACCAACGCCGGCAAGTCCACGCTGTTCAACGCCCTGACCGAATCCGAGGTGTATGCCGCGGACCAGCTGTTCGCCACCCTCGACCCGACCCTGCGCCGGCTCGAGCTGAACGACCTGGGGCCGATCGTGCTGGCCGACACCGTGGGCTTCATTCGCCACCTGCCGCACAAGCTGGTCGAGGCATTTCGGGCTACGCTCGAAGAGTCGAGCAACTCCGACTTGCTGCTGCATGTGATCGACGCCCATGAGCCGGAGCGCATGGAGCAGATCGAGCAGGTGCTGGCGGTGTTGGGCGAGATTGGTGCCGAAGGGTTGCCGATCCTCGAGGTGTATAACAAACTCGACCTGCTCGAAGATGTCGAGCCGCAGATCCAGCGCAATGCCGATGGCAAACCGGAACGGGTCTGGGTATCGGCACGCGATGGGCGTGGCCTGGAGCTGGTCGGCCAGGCGATTGCCGAGTTGCTGGGGGATGATCTGTTTGTCGGTACCTTGTGTCTGGAGCAGCGTTTTGCCCGCTTGCGCGCGCAATTCTTTGCCCTGGGTGCCGTGCAGAGTGAAGAGCATGATGAAGAAGGGCGCAGCCTGCTGAGCGTGCGACTGCCCATGGTCGAACTGAATCGCTTGGTCAGCCGCGAAGGCATGGAGCCGCAAGTGTTTGTCGAGCAACACACTTTGCAATAAATGCTCGTCGAGGTCGCCGGGCAGCAATGACAGGCATTCTGTAGCATTGGACGGCGCGCCGTGGGCGCGTCTTTGCTTTATCAGATGGAGAGCGCTATGGCTTGGAACGAGCCGGGTGGCAACTCGAACAATCAGGATCCCTGGGGCGGCCGCCGGAATGGCGGTGGCGGCGGTGGTGACAAGAAAGGTCCACCGGACCTGGACGAGGCCTTCCGCAAATTGCAGGACAGCCTGAACGGCATGTTCGGCAGTGGCAAGAAACGTGGCGGCGGTGACCGCAATGTCGGCAAGGGCGGTGGCCTGGGCCTGCTGGGCATCGGCCTGGCGGTACTGGCTGCGATCTGGCTGTACAGCGCCGTGTACGTGGTCGACGAGCAGGAGCAGGCCGTGGTGCTGCGCTTCGGCAAGTACTATGAAACGGTCGGCCCCGGCCTGAACATCTACTTCCCGCCGATCGATCGCAAGTACATGGAGAACGTCACGCGCGAGCGTGCCTACACCAAGCAGGGCCAGATGCTGACCGAAGACGAGAACATCGTCGAGGTGCCGCTGACCGTCCAGTACAAGATCAGCAACCTGCAGGACTTCGTGCTCAACGTCGACCAGCCTGAGGTCAGCCTGCAGCACGCGACCGAGAGTGCCCTGCGCCACGTGGTGGGTTCCACCTCGATGGACCAGGTGCTGACCGAAGGCCGCGAGCAGATGGCCGTGGATATCCGCGAACGCCTGCAGCGCTTCCTCGACACCTACCGTACCGGTATCACTGTTACCCAGGTCAACGTCCAGAGCGCGGCAGCCCCGCGTGAAGTGCAGGAAGCCTTCGACGACGTGATCCGTGCCCGCGAAGATGAGCAGCGTGCCCGCAACCAGGCCGAGTCCTACGCCAATGGCGTGGTGCCGGAAGCCCGTGGTCAGGCCCAGCGCATCATCGAGGACGCCAACGGTTACCGCGACGAAGTCATCGCCCGTGCCAAGGGTGAAGCCGACCGCTTCACCAAGCTGGTCGCCGAGTACCGCAAGGCACCTGACGTGACCCGTCAGCGCCTGTACCTGGAAACCATGCAAGAGGTCTACAGCAATTCGAGCAAGGTCATGGTGGCAACCAAGGACGGGCAGAACAACCTGCTCTACCTGCCGCTGGACAAGATGGTCGAAGGCAGCCGCAACCCGTCCGCGCCGACCACTGGCGTGTCGCCATCGGTCAACGATGCGGCCGCCCGTGCGGCGCAGGACCTGCAACAGCAACAGCAGCCGCTGCGCACTAGGGAGAGCCGCTGATGAGCAACAGATCGCTGATCGCCCTGATCGCCGCCGTGGTCCTGGCCATCGTGGCCTGGAACAGCTTCTACATCGTGTCCCAGACCGAGCGTGCGGTATTGCTGCGCTTCGGTAAGGTAGTCCAGGCGGATGTACAGCCGGGCATGCACGTGAAGATTCCGTACGTGAACCAGGTGCGCAAGTTCGACGCCCGCCTGATGACCCTCGACGCCCCGACCCAGCGGTTCCTGACCCTGGAGAAGAAAGCGGTGATGGTCGACGCTTACGCCAAGTGGCGCGTCAAGGACGCCGAACGCTTCTACACCGCCACGTCCGGCATGAAGCAGATTGCCGACGAGCGTCTGTCGCGTCGTCTGGAAAGCGGCCTGCGTGACCAGTTCGGTAAACGTACCCTGCACGAAGTGGTTTCCGGTGAACGTGACGCGCTGATGGCTGACATCACTGCTTCGCTGAACCGCATGGCTGCCAAGGAGCTGGGTATCGAGGTGGTCGATGTGCGCGTCAAGGCCATCGACCTGCCGAAGGAAGTCAACCGCAGCGTGTTCGACCGCATGAGCACCGAGCGTGAGCGTGAAGCCCGCGAGCACCGCGCCAAGGGTAACGAGCTGGCTGAAGGTATCCGTGCCGATGCCGACCGTCAGCGCCGCGTATTGCTGGCTGAGGCCTATCGCGAAGCAGAGGAAACCCGCGGTGACGGCGACGCCCAGGCGGCCGCCATCTACGCCAAGGCCTACACTCAGGACCCTGATTTCTACGCGTTCTACCGTAGCCTGCAGGCGTACCGCGAGAGCTTCTCGAGCAAGAGCGACGTGCTGGTCCTGGACCCGAAGAACGAGTTCTTCCGCTTCCTGGACAAGAGCAGGCCGTGATGCTCAGGCCCTGATTCTCATGCAGCGGCGCCCCGCCTGGCAGCTAAAACACCAGGCGGGGTGCATCCTGAATGAAAAGGGGTGTATGATGAGGCAGCCGGGAAATTTCCCGGCTTTTTTGCGTCTGCAAGGTTGATTGGCAAACCGCCAGTTGACGGTTTGGTCAGGTCGCAAGGCAATTCGAGGGTGTCGGGTACGGTGGCTGCGCTGGGATCAGTGCTGCCCGCTGCTGTGCGCGATACCGGCTTTACTGACGGCTCGCCTGCTTGGCAAGCCGCCCGGACCAGAGGGGAAATGGCGTAATGGCAACGGTAGACCGCTGGCTGCTGCCAGATGGCATCGAGGAAGTACTGCCACCTGAGGCTGCGCGCATCGAGATCGCGCGCCGCCAGGTGTTGGACCTGTTCCAGAGTTGGGGCTACGAACTGGTCGTCACCCCGCATATCGAGTACCTGGAGTCGCTGCTTACCGGCGCCGGCCAGGACCTGGACCAGCGCACCTTCAAGGTAGTGGACCCGCAGTCCGGCCGCCTGATGGGCTTCCGCGCCGACTTCACCCCGCAGGTGGCGCGCATCGACGCCCACACCCTGCGCCGTGAAGGCCCTAGCCGCCTGTGCTATGCCGGCAGCGTGCTGCACGCCCAGCCGCGAGCCCTGTCCACCTCGCGCAGCCCGATCCAGCTGGGCGCCGAGCTGTACGGCGACGCCAGCCCCACCAGCGATGTCGAAGTCATCAGCCTGATGCTCGCCACGCTGCAACTGACCGATGTGCCGGATGTGCACATGGACCTCGGCCATGTCGGCATCTACCGCGGCCTGGCCCGTGCTGCCGGCCTGTCCGGTGCGGTCGAGCAGCAGCTATTCGACGCCCTGCAGCGCAAGGCCGTGGATGAAGTGCAGGTGCTGACCGCCGACCTGCCGAAGGACCTGGGCAACATGCTGCGCGCGCTGGTCGAACTGTGCGGTGGCCGCGAAGTGCTGGCCGAAGCCCGCGTGCGCCTGGGGCGTGCCCCGGCCAGCGTGCTGGCGGCGCTGGACGACCTGCTGGCGATCGCCGATCGTCTGGCGGCGCGCTTCCCGGACCTGCCGCTGTACTTCGACCTCGGCGAGCTGCGCGGTTACCACTACCACACGGGCGTGGTGTTCGCCGTGTTCGTGCCGGGCGAGGGTCAATCGATCGCCCAGGGCGGGCGCTATGACGACATCGGCGCCGATTTCGGCCGGGCCCGCCCGGCCACCGGTTTCTCCACGGATTTGAAGACCCTGGTCACACTGGGGCGAGCGGAGGTCGTATTGCCAACTGGCGGCATCTGGATGCCGGACAGTGGCGACGCGGCCCTCTGGCAGCAAGTCTGCCAGTTGCGCAGCGAGGGCCAGCGTGTGGTCCAGGCCCTGCCTGGCCAGCCGTTGAGTGCTGCTCTCGAGGCGGATTGTGATCGGCAATTGATTCAGCAAGACGGGCGCTGGCAGGTTCTGCCGCTGGCCCAGTGAGTTTCTGCGCCGGCAACAGGCCGGCAACCAAGTTTGCGTGAATGAGGACCAATGTAATGGGTAAGAATGTCGTCGTCCTGGGCACCCAGTGGGGTGATGAGGGCAAAGGCAAGATCGTCGATCTGCTGACCGAACATGCTGCCGCCGTAGTGCGCTACCAAGGTGGCCACAACGCGGGTCACACCCTGGTGATCAACGGTGAGAAGACCGTTCTGCACCTGATTCCGTCCGGTATCCTGCGTGAAGGCGTACAGTGCCTGATCGGCAACGGCGTGGTCGTTGCCCCGGATGCCCTGATGCGTGAAATCACCAAGCTGGAAGAGAAGGGCGTACCGGTGCGCGAGCGCCTGCGCATCAGCCCGGCCGCGCCGCTGATCCTGTCGTACCACGTTGCCCTGGACCAGGCCCGCGAAAAAGCCCGTGGCGAAGCCAAGATCGGCACCACCGGCCGTGGTATCGGCCCAGCCTACGAAGACAAGGTCGCACGCCGCGGCCTGCGCGTGGGCGACCTGTTCCACCGCGAGCGTTTCGCCGCCAAGCTGGGTGAGCTGCTGGACTACCACAACTTCCAGCTGGTGAATTACTACAAAGAGCCGGCCATCGACTTCCAGCAGACCCTGGACGAATGCATGGCCTACGCCGAACAGCTCAAGCCGATGATGCTCGACGTCACCGCCGAGCTGCACAACCTGCGTCGTGCCGGCAAGGACATCATGTTCGAAGGTGCCCAGGGCTCGCTGCTGGACATCGACCACGGTACCTACCCGTACGTCACCAGCTCCAACACCACTGCTGGCGGTATCTCCACCGGTTCCGGCGTTGGCCCGATGTACCTGGACTACATCCTGGGTATCACCAAGGCCTACACCACTCGCGTAGGTTCCGGTCCGTTCCCGACTGAACTGTTCGACGAGACTGGCGCGACCCTGGCCAAGCGTGGCCATGAGTTCGGTTCCACCACCGGCCGTGCGCGCCGTTGCGGCTGGTTCGATGCCGTGATCCTGCGCCGCGCCATCGACGTCAACAGCATCTCGGGCATCTGCCTGACCAAGCTGGACGTACTGGACGGCCTGGAAACCATCAACATCTGCGTTGGCTACAAGAACGAGAACGGTGCCGTCATCGACGCGCCTTCCGATGCCGACAGCTACATCGGCCTGGAGCCGGTGTACGAAGAGATGCCAGGCTGGAGCGAATCGACCCTGGGCGTGAAAACCCTGGAAGAGCTGCCGGCCAACGCTCGCGCCTACATCAAGCGCATCGAAGCGCTGATCGGCGCACCGATCGATATCATCTCCACCGGCCCGGACCGCAACGAGACCATCGTGCTGCGTCATCCGTTCGCCTGATCTGCCTTCCAGGCTGATCTGACGCCGTGGCCCTGAAAGGGGCTGCGGCGTTTTCATTTGTGGGGTATGCCTGTCCCGGCGATAGGGCCAGTACCGGAAAACCCATTGCTAAACCTTGGCACTTATCCCTGCTGCCCCCGGCACAACCCTTGCTGTAAGAAGTTTCTGAAGATGCCATCAAAATAGTGGCGCCAGAAAACACGAGGGTTACACCGTGTCTGCCATTCTCTCACTGTTACGAAGCCGCCTTTTGCGGCCTGTGTTTGTTGCCCTTGGTATCGCTCTTTTGGTGCAGGTGCTGGTTGCCGTTGCGCTTACCCGAAGCACGGTCACCGCCCTGGAGGCCGACCTGGGTGAACGCCTGGGCAATGACAGCCGCCAACTCGCCAGTGAACTGGAGCAAGCCGGGCAAGATGTGCGCTCTGGTCTCGACGGCCTCTCCAGCAGTACCCGCCAGCGCCTGAGCGCAGGCTTGTCGGCGCGCCTGCAAAGTGAGCAGCAGCAACTGCGCAGCACGCTGGAAAAGAACCTCAAGGACTCCGCCAACGACATGGCCGAGCTGCTGGCCTCGGTCGCCCCACGGGCGATCTGGGACAACGACGTGCCGGTGCTCTCCGACTTCGCCCGGCGTGCCCAGCGCAACCCCAACGTGCTGTTCGTGATTTACGACGATGCCCAGGGCCAGCACCTGACCCGCTACCTGAACCGGCAAAACCCGATCAACCAGGCATTGATGGACAAGGGCCAGGGCGAGCGTGCGCTGGACAAGGTGATCGACGCGGCCCGGCGCGACCCGGCGGTGTACTTCGTCGAGGCCTCGATCAACCCCAATGGTGCAGAAATCGGTAAGGTGGTGATGGGCGTTTCCACTGCCGGCATCGATCAGGAGCTCAAGGCCCTCGACCAGCGCTTTGCTGCCCTGATCGCCAGCGGCGAGCAATTGGTCGGCGACAGCCTGGTCGGTGCTGCTGCCGACAGTGGCAAGACCCTGCGCGAGCGCCTGGAGAAGGCGCAGGGCAGTGCTGCCGCGATGCAGGCCAATACCGCACAGACCGTGCGTGATGCTGCCGCCGAACTGCGCTGGCGCATCGGCCTGGGCCTGATGCTGGTCGGCCTGGGTGTGCTGGTGGTGGTGGCTGTGGTGCTTGGCCGCCGGGTGCTGAGCAAGCTGCGCCTGCTGATTGCCGCCCTCGATGACCTGGCGGCTGGCGAAGGCGACCTGACCAAGCGTGTGCCTCTCGACAGCCGCGACGAAATTGGTGACATGGCTTCGGCGGTGAACCGTTTTGTCGACAAGTTGCAGCCGATCGTGCGCGAGGCGGGCGAGGTGGCGCAGCGCACCGGCGTGGAGATTGGCGCGATGGCCCAGCGCAATGCCGGCGCCGATGCTGCCGCTGCGCTGCAACGCGATGAAGTGGCGGCCAGCCTGCGCGACCTGTCGAGCATGGCCGACGAGGCCCAGGCTGAAAGCCACGCGATGCAGGCAGCCCTGCAGCAGGTGGTGGATATCCGCCAGGCAACTGACGAGAACAGCCGCACCTCGACCCAGCTAGCCGGTCTGATCGAGAACCTGGCCGGGCAGGTGGAGGCCGGCTCCCAGGTGATCGAGCGCCTGGCCAAGCAGAGCGAGCAGATCGAAGTGGTGCTGACGGTTATCCACGGCATCGCCGAACAGACCAACCTGCTGGCCTTGAACGCGGCCATCGAAGCCGCCCGTGCTGGCGAAACCGGGCGCGGGTTTGCCGTGGTGGCCGATGAGGTGCGGGCGCTGGCGAGCAAGACGCAAAGCTCCACGGGTGATATCCAGGCGCATATTGCCGCGTTGCAGAAGGGCGCCAAGGAGGCCGTGGCCACCATCAGTCAGGCAGGGCTGAAGGCCAGCGAGGGGCTTCTGGTGTTGCGTGACAACGAGCGCCGCCAGCAGTCGGTGCAGGCGGCAGTGGAGCAAGTACACGCAGCCATCGGCCTGGCCACCCGGGCGGCCGAGCAGCAGGCGAGCGGGGCGCAGGCCGTGCGTGGACGGGTGGAAACCATACACGCCCAGGCCGAACGCTCGGCCGAGGTGGTGATGCAGACCACCGCCAGCAGCAAGGTGCTGGATGACCTGGCTGCACAGCTGCGTGCCAGCCTGGGCCAGTTCAGAGCCTGACCCGATCATTGTGGGAGCGGGCATGCCCGCTCCCACATCGATCGCGATACAGGTCCTTACCTCAGTGGGCAGTATTGCTATGATGGCAACGAAACATGGCAAACGGAGTTGTTCATGTCAGCCCAACTGGTCGCCGCCCCGGCCGCCCTGGATTTCCTTCATTGCGACAGCGTGCATGTCAGTGCGCCAATGACCGCCCTCCAGGCCTACTGCGCCATGACCTCGGATATTCCCGGCTGGCTGGCCCAGGCCTTCCGCCTGCGCGATTTCATCTCGCGCCGCTTCAATGTCACTCCTATTCATGGTTTCTCAGCGCGCAGCCCTGAACGCTCGCCGGCAGTAGGAGAGCATCTGGACTTTTTCCTTGTCGAGGCAATCAGCGACCAGCAATTGGTCCTGACCTCGCGTGACACGCACCTGGCGGTGATGGTGAGCATGGATCTGGATGAGCAGAGGAATGGCCGGCAGCGTTTGAGTGTGACCACCTCGGTGCAGTGCTTCAACCGCTTCGGCCGCCTCTACATGCTGCCGGTCGGCAAAGCCCATGGGCCGATTGTGCGCCGCATGCTGCGTAACATCTGATGGCCTCATCGCCGGTAAGCCAGCTCCCACAGGTACTGCACAAGCCTTAGGGCGGCGCGGTATCTGTGGAGGCTGGCTCGCCGGCGATGAAGGCGAGGCGGATCAAGCCTTGTTCAGATACATCCGCGTAGTCAGCAGATATACCGGCAACCCCGAAACCACAATCAGCAACGCCGCATAAGGCGCCGCCGCCGCGAACTCGACGTTGGCCGTATGCGCCCACACCTCTGTGGCCAGGGTGGTCATGCCGGTCGGGCTGAGCAGCAAGGTGGCAGTCAACTCCTTCATGGCGTCCAGGAACACCAGGGCAAAGGCTGCCGCCATGGCCGGGAAGATGATCGGCAGGGTCACCCGGCAGAACGCGGCAAAGCTGCTCGCGCCCAAGGTCCTTGCCGCTTCCTCCAGGGTAGGTGAAGCCTTGTTCAGTGCGGTGCGCACCGGCGACTGCGCCAGCGGCAGGAACAGCAGCGCATAGGCCAGCAGCAACAGTGCCGTGGTCTGGTACAGCGCCGGCACGTAATGCAGGGCGAAGAACACCAGGGTCAGGGCAATCACCAGGCCTGGCAGGGCGTGCAACAGGTATGGCAGGCGCTCGGCCCAAATTGCCAGGCGGCCCTTGTAGCGCACCACCAGGAAGCTGATTGGCAGGGCTAGCAGCACGCAGAAACCGGCACCCCCCAGCGACACCGACAGCGAGGTGAGCAGCGCCTTGGAAATGGCTGCCACAGGGAATGCCGCCGATGAACCCACGCTCAACCAGTAGCCGAGCATGGCCAGCGGAATACCGCTGCCCAACACCGCCAGGCCCACGCAGAACAGTTGCGCCAGCACTGCCCAGCCACGCAGCCGCACCGGTTGTGCTCGCCGCGCCACACCCTGGCCGATGCGCACATGTCGGGCCTTGCCACGTACCCGCAGTTCAAGCCACAGCATCACCAGGCACATCGCCAACAGTACGGCGGACAGCATGGCCGCGTTGGCATTGCTGAACTCCAGTTCGAACTGCTGGTAAATCGCCGTGGTGAAGGTTTGCAAGCCGAGGATCGACAAGGCGCCGAACTCCACCAGCATGTGCAGGGCGATCAGCAGCGCGCCGCCCAGCATCGATGGCCACAGCAGCGGCAGGGTGACCTTGATGAATACGCCCCAGCGGCTGCAGCCCAGCGTACGTGCCGATTCCTCCAGCGAGGTATCGAGGTTGCGCAGGGTTGCCGCCACTGGCAGGAACACCAGCGGGTACTTGGACAGGGCCATGACCATGATTGCCCCGCCCAGCCCTTCGAAGTCCGAGCTCAGCGACACCCAGGTGAAGCTGCTGACGAACGACGGCACGGCGAACGGCAGGCACAGCACCACGCCCCACAGCCGACGACCGGCCAGGTTGCTGCGCTCCAGCAGCCAGGCCAGGGCCATGCCGACCACCATGCAGGTCAGCGTCACCCCGGCCATCAACATCAGGGTGTTGCGCATCAGCCCCCAGACAAACGGCCGCCACAGCAGGTGCAAGGCTTCGCGCCAGCCGGCTTCCCAGGCTTTCATGGCAACGTACAGCAATGGCAGCAAGCTCATGGCCACCAGGAACAGCACAGGCAGCACCACCCAGATCGAGGGGCGCTTGCGGCGCGGTACGAAGCGTACCGGCACCGGCTCGGACAGGGCGGCAGTCATCAGAGCAGGCCGACCTCGCGCTCAAGCTCGATCGCTTCCTCGGCATTGCCCAGGTCGGCTGGCGAGATCTTCGGCGGGCGCAGGTCTTCGAACGGCTTCAGGCCACGGTCGGAGACCATGCCTTTATGCAGCGGGTACTCGGCGGTGGTCTGGGTGATCACGCGCTGGCCTTCTTCGCTGGCCATCCAGTTGAGCAGGGCCTGGGCTTCTTTCGGGTGCTTGCTGGCCTTGACCACGGCTGCGCCGGAAATGGTGACCAGGTTGCCGGCATCGCCATCGGCCAGGTAGTAGAGCTTGGTGTCCAGCTTGCCGCGCTCGCGCTCAAGCGCATACCAGTAGTAGTTGTTCACCAGTACCGCAGCCACTTCGCCTTTTTCCACGGCTTTCAGGGCGACCATGTTGTTGGTGTAGGGCTTGCCGAATGCCTTCAGGCCGGTCAGCCATTCTTCGGTGGCTTCTCGCCCGTGCATCTTCAGGATGGCCACGGCCTGCTCCTGGAAGGCGCCGCTGGTGGGCACATAGCCGACGCGCCCTTCCCACTCGGGGTTGGCGAAGTCCATCACTGTGGTCGGCAAGTCTTTCTCGTCGACCTTCTTCGGGTTGAACACGACGATGCGCGTACGGGCGGTGATGCCCATCCAGGTGCCGTTGGCGCCAACGTACTCCTTGGGCATCATGTTCGCGGTGGCGTCGTCGATTTTCGCCAGCAGGCCCAGCTCACCCAGGTTGTTCAGGGGAGGGGACTCTTCGGTATAGATGATGTCGGCCGGCGAGCGTTCGCCTTCCTCGATGATCTGGCTGGCCAGCTGGTTGCTGCTGCCCTTGCGGATATCGATATGAATGCCGGTCTTGGCCTCGTAGGCCTGGGCGATGGCTTCGCCGATTTCCTTGTGCTGACCGTTGTACATGGTCAGGGTGACCGGTGCGTCTGCCATGGCGGCCGGAGCGCCGATGGCCAGGCTCAGCACGGCGGCGGCCAAGGTACGCATCAGCGGTTGCGGGCGGATCGTCATGCGGGTACTTCCTCGCTTACGGCTACATATTTGGAAACAATGGTAAACGAAATCGTTTCTCAAGTGGCCGGGTGACGAGAAATTCATGGTCGGATTGCCTTGGGCCTTTTTGCGCCTGTGAGATCGAGCGCCGCCCGCGCGGCGCATCGCGGCTAAAGCCGCTCCTACATTTGTTGCAACGTGGCCGAACCTGTTACGCCATGGTTGCCAGCCCTGGCTCATGACTTGAACCATGCAAACAAGGCTGACAACCATGGCTTCACAGGCATGGCCACGTTGCAACAAATGTAGGAGCGAATTTATTCGCGATGCGCCGCGCGGGCGGCGCTCGATCTCATAGACGCCAGAGCAGTCCGGGCAGGCGAGGAGGGAGAGACAAAAATCGCAGGCAAGAAAAAACCCACTAGCAAGCTAGTGGGTTTTTGTATGGTGCCCAGGAGAAGACTCGAACTTCCACGACCGTTAAGTCACTGATACCTGAAACCAGCGCGTCTACCAATTCCGCCACCTGGGCAAAGCTTTACATCATCTGGAGAAGGCGACTATCGTTCGCTTTCACACAGTAGTAACAGATCCTTGGTCATCTGTTACTTGAAAATATTTGGTGCCCAGGAGAAGACTCGAACTTCCACGGCCGTTAAGCCACTGATACCTGAAACCAGCGCGTCTACCAATTCCGCCACCTGGGCACACATTCGAGATTACTTGATGCTTTACAGCGCCGCTCATCTCTACTACAACTTCGGGGTTGTCCGTCGTTGTGGTGCGCACTATACGGACGGTCCGGGGGGCTGTAAACCCCCCAAGCGAAAAAAATTTCAAAAAATTCAACTTGTTGATTCCGCAGGCCTATTCCGGCTCGCCGGAGACGCCGGTGGGGCTGTCCAAGGCTGACATTTCCGGTTTCAATACGCCTATGCCAGAATTCCTATCTATATACCCCAAGGTGAACCCCTTCTGATGGCCGATTGGCAATCCCTCGATCCCGAGGCCGCTCGCGAAGCGGAAAAATACGACAACCCCATTCCCAGCCGTGAGCTGATCCTGCAGCGCCTTGCCGACCGTGGCGAACCGGCCGCACGCGAGGAGCTGGCGGCCGAGTTCGGTCTGTACGACGAAGACCAGATCGAAGCCCTGCGCCGCCGCCTGCGTGCCATGGAGCGTGATGGCCAGCTTATCTATACCCGGCGCGGCACATATGCCCCGGTAGACAAGCTGGACCTGATCTGCGGCCGCGTCGCCGGTCACCGCGACGGTTTCGGCTTCCTTATTCCGGACGACGGCAGCGAAGACCTGTTCCTCAGCCCGTCGCAGATGCGCCTGGTGTTCGACGGCGACCGCGGCCTGGCCCGCGTCTCTGGTGTCGACCGCCGTGGCCGCCGTGAAGGCGTGCTGGTCGAAATCATCTCCCGTGCCCACGAAAGCGTGGTCGGCCGTTACTTCGAAGAAGGCGGTATCGGCTACGTGACCCCGGACAACCCGAAGATCCAGCAGGAAGTGCTGGTCACCGCCGGGCGCAACGGCGGCGCCAAGATTGGCCAGTTCGTCGAGATCAAGATCACCCACTGGCCGACCCCGCGCTTCCAGCCGCAGGGCGATGTGGTCGAGGTTATCGGCAACTACATGGCGCCGGGCATGGAAATCGACGTTGCCCTGCGCAGCTACGATATCCCGCACGTCTGGCCCAAGGACGTGATCAAGGAAGCGCGCAAGTTCCGCTCCGAAGTCGAAGAGAAGGACAAGGAGAAGCGCGTCGACCTGCGCCACCTGCCGTTCGTCACCATCGACGGCGAGGACGCCCGCGACTTCGACGACGCCGTCTATTGCGAGCCGCTGGGCAAGCTGCGTCTGTTCTCCGGTGGCTGGCGCCTTTATGTGGCCATCGCCGACGTGTCCAGCTACGTGCGCCTGGGCTCGGCCCTGGACGTCGAGGCCCAGCAGCGCGGCAACTCGGTGTACTTCCCCGAGCGCGTGGTGCCGATGCTCCCCGAAGAGCTGTCCAACGGCCTGTGCTCGCTGAACCCGCATGTCGATCGCCTGGCCATGGTCTGCGAAATGACCATGAACAAAGCCGGCCAGATGGTCGACTACCAGTTCTACGAAGGTGTCATCCACTCCCACGCCCGCCTGACCTACAACAAGGTCAGCAGCATGCTCGAGCACTCCCGCACCCGTGAGGGCAAGGCGCTGCGCGAGGAGTACAAGGCAGTCGTGCCGGACCTGAAGAACCTGTACAACCTGTACAAGGTGCTGCTGGATGCCCGTCACGCCCGGGGTGCCATCGACTTCGAAACCCAGGAAACCCGCATCATCTTCGGTGACGAGCGCAAGATCGCGGAAATCCGCCCGACCGTGCGCAACGATGCCCACAAGCTGATCGAGGAGTGCATGCTGGCGGCCAACGTGGCCACCGCCGAGTTCCTGCAGAAGCACGGCGTGCCGGCCCTGTACCGCGTGCACGACGGTCCGCCGCCGGAGCGCCTGGAAAAGCTGCGCGCCTTCCTTGGCGAACTGGGCCTGACCCTGCACAAGGGCAAGGACCCGTCGCCGAAGGATTACCAGGCACTGCTGGCGAGCATTTCCGGGCGCCCGGACTTCCACCTGATCCAGACCGTGATGCTGCGTTCGCTGAGCCAGGCGGTGTACAGCACCGACAACAACGGCCACTTCGGGCTGAACTACGAGGCGTACACCCACTTCACCTCGCCGATCCGCCGTTACCCGGACCTGCTGGTGCACCGCGCCATCCGCAGCATCATCCGTTCCAAGGTGGATACCCCGCACGTCAAGCGTGCCGGCGCCATGAGCATCCCCAAGGCGCGCATCTACCCGTACGACGAGAACACCCTGGAGCAACTCGGCGAGCAATGCTCGATGACCGAGCGCCGGGCCGATGAAGCCACCCGTGACGTGGTCAACTGGCTCAAGTGCGAGTTCATGAAGGACCGCGTGGGCGAGACCTTCCCGGGTGTGATCACTGCGGTGACCGGTTTCGGCCTGTTCGTCGAGCTGACCGACATCTACGTAGAAGGCCTGGTGCACGTCAGTGCGCTGCCGGGTGACTACTACCACTTCGACCCGGTGCATCACCGCCTGTCCGGCGAGCGTACCGGGCGCAGCTTCCGCCTGGGCGACACCATCGAAGTCAAGGTCATGCGTGTTGACCTCGACGAGCGCAAGATCGACTTCGAAGTGTCGGAGAAAACCCTCGCTGCGCCGATTGGCCGCAAACAGCGTGGCGCTGCGCCAGCCGCCGAGCAGCCTGCGCAGGCACCGGTCGAGGCCAAGGCTACGCCGAAACCACGCAGCCGCAAGAGCGAAACCGCCGAGGCATACTTCCCGAAAGATGCCGTGCAGCGTAACGCCGAGGTGCGCAAGAGCCGCGAAATGAAGAAGGCGCTGATGAGCGAGGCACGCAGTGGCGGCCATGCCAGCAGCAAGTCGGACAAGGGCGGCAAGTCGTCCGGCAAGCCGACCAAGCACCGTAAAGGCCCGCCGAAGTCCGGTGCGCCACGCAAGAGCAAGAGCAAGTCATGAGTCAGCTGGAAAAGATCTACGGTGTGCACGCCGTGCAGGCATTGCTGCAGCACCATCCGAAGCGGGTCAAGCAGATCTGGCTGTCGGAAGGGCGCAGCGAGCCACGCCTCGAAACGTTGCTGGCGCTGGCTGCGGAGAACCGCGTGCCGGTTGGCCAGGCCGAGCGTCGTGAGCTGGATGCCTGGGTAGAAGGTGTGCACCAGGGCGTGGTCGCCGAGGTGAGCCCGAGCCAGGTGTGGGGCGAATTGATGCTCGAGGAGTTGCTCGAACGCACCGAAACACCACCGCTGATTCTGGTGCTGGATGGTGTGACCGACCCGCACAACCTTGGCGCCTGCCTGCGTACCGCCGATGCCGCCGGTGCCACGGCAGTGGTGGTGCCCAAGGACAAGTCCGCGACCCTGACGCCGGTTGTGCGCAAGGTGGCCTGCGGCGCGGCGGAGGTAATCCCGCTGGTGGCCGTGACCAACCTGGCGCGCACCCTGGAAAAGCTGCAGCAGCGTGGCCTGTGGGTGGTGGGTACCGCCGGCGAGGCCGAGCAGGAGATCTACCAGCAGGACCTGACCGGGCCACTGGTGATGATCATGGGCGCGGAAGGCAAGGGCATGCGCCGGCTGACCCGCGAGCATTGCGATTTTTTGGTGAAGTTGCCGATGGGCGGTAGCGTCAGCAGCCTGAACGTGTCGGTGGCGACTGGCGTGTGCCTGTTCGAGGCTGTGCGTCAGCGTCAGGCCAAGCGCTGATCTTCAGCCTGTACCGGCCCTTTCGCGGGTAAACCCGCTCCCACAGGGATCGCACAAGGCCTGAGCCCTGTGGGAGCGGGTTTACCCGCGAAAGGGCCGGCAGTCTGTAATGTGTATCAGGCTGTTCAAATATTCACCAATCACCTTGCTTGTGCGCCCCGCCTTCTCTACAATTGCGCCCCTTGCCGAGCTGGCAGGCGCTCATGTGCCTCCCCTCCGTGCAAGACATACAGTGTCATTCACTCCTTGTCTGACCAGATTTACTGGCAGACTACTAACCCGTAAGGAGCATTCATGCGTCATTACGAAATCATCTTCCTGGTTCACCCGGACCAGAGCGAACAAGTCGGCGGCATGGTTGAGCGTTACACCAAGCTGATCGAAGAAGATGGTGGCAAGATCCACCGCCTGGAAGACTGGGGCCGTCGTCAACTGGCCTACGCAATCAACAATGTTCACAAGGCTCACTACGTGATGCTGAACGTTGAGTGCACCGGCAAGGCCCTGGCCGAGCTGGAAGACAACTTCCGCTACAACGATGCCGTTATCCGTAACCTGGTCATCCGTCGCGACGAAGCCGTTACCGGCCAGTCCGAGATGCTGAAGGCTGAAGAAAACCGCAGCGAGCGCCGTGAGCGTCGTGAGCGTCCTGAGCATGCTGAATCCGCCGACGGCGACGACAGCAATGACAGCGACTCCAGCGATAACGCTGACGAGTAATCCACGGACCTTTAGAGGAGCCTATTAAATGGCACGTTTCTTCCGTCGTCGTAAATTCTGCCGCTTCACTGCTGAAGACGTGAAAGAGATCGACTTCAAAGATCTCAACACCCTGAAAGCTTACGTATCCGAAACCGGCAAGATCGTTCCAAGCCGTATCACCGGTACCAAAGCTCGTTATCAGCGTCAGCTGGCTACCGCTATCAAGCGCGCCCGCTTCCTGGCCCTGCTGCCCTACACCGACAGCCACGGCCGCTGAGACCGGGTCGTCGACAAGCAGTAAGGGATTAGCATGCGAGCGTTAGCAAGTTTCATCATGCGCGGTCGTGTGCAGGCCACCCTGGTGGTGGTCATCAGCGCGGTACTGCCGCTGCTGTTCTGGTTGAGTGCCGCTGCCGGCAGCCTTGTGCTGCTGCGGCGTGGGTTCAAGGATGCTACAACGGTCATCGCCGGCGGCCTGCTGGCCGGGCTGGCCGTGTGGGTCATGGGCGATCCCATCACCTTTCTGGTGATTGCGGGTGCCCTGGCCCTGGCCGCCATGTTGCGTGCCGAGCATCCCTGGAGCCGGGTGTTGCTCGCCAGTGCCGTGTTCGCCGTGGCTTTCAGCCTCGTGCTTGATCTGGCGCTGGCGCAAACCTTCGATGTGCTGGCCAAGGCGTTTGCCGAAGCCATGCCGAAAATCGAGGGGCAACCGGTGCTCTCTGGTGAGCTGATCCGCCCCGTGCTGGTCGCTTCCACAGCAGTGACGGTGCAATTGTTCAGTGTGCTGGCGTTGATGCTGGCGCGCTATTGGCAGGCAGCGTTGTACAACCCTGGAGGCTTCGGGCGCGAGTTTCGCGAACTGAAGTTGCCGAAACAGACCATGGCGGTCTTGGTGGCAGTGATGGTGGTGGCGCCGTTTATCGGCCCGCAGTTCATCATTCTGGCATCGGCCTCGAGCCTGGTACTGGTGCTGGCCGGCATCGCCTTGATGCACGGGCTGGTGGCGCAGGGGCGACTGGCCGGTTTCTGGCTGGTGGGCATGTACGTGACGTTGCCGCTGATCATGCAGCTGATTTATCCGTTGCTGGTGGTTCTGGCCATTGTCGACAGCCTGATTGATTTTCGCGGTCGCAAGTCCCCCAAGGGGAATGACTCCGCGAACGGTGAAGGTTAAAAGTTAAGAGGTTTTACCAAATGGAACTGATCCTGCTGGAAAAAGTCGCTAACCTGGGCAACCTGGGCGACAAAGTAAAGGTTAAGGCTGGTTACGGCCGTAACTTCCTGCTGCCATTCGGCAAGGCCACCGTTGCCAACGCCGCCAACCTGGCTGCGTTCGAAGAGCGTCGCGCCGAGCTGGAAAAAGCAGCTGCTGACAAGAAAGCTTCGGCTGAAAGCCGCGCTGCCCAACTGGCCGAGCTGGAAGTGACCATCACTGCCACCGCTGGCGACGAAGGCAAGCTGTTCGGTTCGATCGGCACCCACGACATCGCTGACGCCCTGACCGCCTCCGGCGTTGAAGTGGCCAAGGCTGAAGTTCGTCTGCCGAACGGCACCATCCGTCAGGTTGGCGAATACGACGTAGCCGTGCACCTGCACAGCGACGTTGAAGCCACCGTACGCGTGGTCGTCGTAGCTGCCTAAGCTGCGCTGACTGGCTGGCCCGTCAGGTGTCAGCCGGTTAACATCGGGCACGGTCCTGTTCATACAGGCCGTGCCCTTTGTCTTTTTCGTCCTCCTGAATTCTTTCGTGGCCATGAACGAGATCACCACCTCCGAACAGCTTGACCTGCAAACCGCAGCCCTGAAGGTGCCGCCGCATTCCATCGAGGCCGAACAGGCCGTGCTCGGTGGCCTGATGCTGGACAACAACGCCTGGGAGCGGGTGCTGGACCAGGTGTCGGATGGCGACTTCTACCGGCATGACCACCGCCTGATCTTCCGTGCCGTGCACAAGTTGGCCGACGCCAACCAGCCATTCGATGTGGTGACCCTGCACGAGCAACTGGACAAGGAAGGCCTTTCTTCGCAAGTCGGTGGGTTGGCGTACCTGGCCGAGCTGGCCAAGAACACCCCGTCGGTGGCCAACATCAAGGCCTACGCCGCGATCATTCGCGAGCGCGCCACCCTGCGCCAGCTGATCAGCATCAGTACCGACATCGCCGACAACGCCTTCAACCCGCAAGGGCGTAACGCCGAAGAGATTCTTGACGATGCCGAGCGGCAGATCTTCCAGATCGCCGAGGCGCGGCCGAAGACCGGCGGCCCGGTGGGGGTCAACGAACTGTTGACCATGGCCATCGACCGCATCGACACGCTGTTCAACTCCGACAGCGACATCACCGGCGTATCCACAGGCTTTACCGACCTCGACGAGAAGACTAGCGGCCTGCAGCCAGCCGACCTGATCATTGTCGCCGGCCGACCGTCGATGGGTAAGACCACTTTCGCCATGAACCTGGTGGAAAACGCCGTACTGCGTACCGACAAGGCGGTACTGGTGTTCTCTCTCGAGATGCCAGGTGAATCGCTGATCATGCGTATGCTCTCGTCCCTGGGCCGTATCGACCAGACCAAGGTGCGTTCCGGCCAGCTGGACGACGACGACTGGCCGCGTCTGACCTCGGCGGTGAACCTGCTAAACGACCGCAAGCTGTTCATCGACGATACCGCCGGCATCAGCCCCTCGGAAATGCGCGCGCGTACCCGCCGCCTGGCCCGTGAGCACGGCGAGATCGCCATGATCATGGTCGACTACCTGCAGCTGATGCAGATCCCGGGTTCGGCCGGTGACAACCGGACCAACGAAATTTCCGAGATCTCCCGCTCGCTCAAGGCCCTGGCCAAGGAGTTCAACTGCCCGGTCATCGCCCTGTCGCAGCTGAACCGCTCGCTGGAACAGCGGCCGAACAAGCGCCCGGTGAACTCCGACTTGCGTGAATCCGGTGCGATCGAGCAGGACGCCGACGTGATCATGTTCGTGTACCGCGACGAGGTGTACCACCCTGAGACCGAGCACAAGGGCGTGGCGGAAATCATCATCGGTAAGCAGCGTAACGGCCCCATCGGCTTCGTGCGCCTGGCGTTCATCGGCAAGTACACCCGCTTCGAGAACCTTGCGCCGGGTATGTACAACTTCGACGATGACGAATAAGCCACTGGCCTCATCGCCGGCAAGCCAGCTCCCACAGGACACCACGGCCTCGAGGCCTGTGGAGCTCCTGTGGGAGCTGGCTTGCCGGCGATGAGGCCGGTACAGGCAACCCATGAATCCGACAACCACCGTCGGATTTGGTCAAAATTTGTGCTATATTCCGCGCCCGCGATTTCCCTGCACACCAGAACCGGTCACTGACATGCAAGCAGCCAAACCACTCTACGACTATCCCAAGTACTGGGCCGAATGCTTCGGGCCAGCACCTTTCCTGCCGATGAGCAGGGAGGAGATGGATCTGCTCGGCTGGGATTCCTGCGACATCATCATCGTGACCGGTGATGCCTACGTCGACCACCCGTCGTTCGGCATGGCCATCATCGGCCGCCTGCTGGAGGCCCAGGGCTTCCGCGTGGGCATCATCGCCCAGCCGAACTGGCAGTCGAAAGACGACTTCATGAAGCTCGGCGAACCGAACCTGTTCTTCGGCGTGGCTGCCGGCAACATGGACTCGATGATCAACCGCTACACCGCGGACAAGAAGATCCGTTCCGACGACGCCTATACCCCAGGCGGTCTGGCCGGCAAGCGTCCGGACCGTGCCAGCCTGGTGTACAGCCAGCGCTGCAAGGAAGCCTACAAGCATGTACCGATCGTATTGGGTGGCATCGAGGCCTCGTTGCGCCGCATCGCCCACTACGACTACTGGCAGGACAAGGTTCGCCACTCGATCCTGATCGACGCCAGCGCCGACATCTTGTTGTTCGGCAACGCCGAGCGCGCGGTGGTCGAGGTGGCCCAGCGCCTGTCCAACGGCGAGAAGATCGAGACGATCACTGACGTGCGCGGTACCGCCTTCGTGCGCCGCGATACCCCCCAGGGCTGGTACGAGATCGACTCCACCCGCATCGACCGCCCAGGCCGTGTGGACAAGATCATCAACCCGTACGTGAACACCCAGGACACCCAGGCCTGTGCCATCGAGCAGGCCAAGGGCGAGGTGGACGACCCGAACGAAGCCAAGGTGGTACAGATTCTCGACAGCCCGCGGATGACCCGCGACAAGTCGGTAATCCGCCTGCCATCGTTCGAAAAGGTGCGTAACGACCCGGTGCTGTACGCCCACGCCAACCGTGTGTTGCACCTGGAGACCAACCCCGGCAACGCCCGCGCCCTGGTGCAGAAGCACGGTGAGGTAGATGTGTGGTTCAACCCGCCACCCATCCCCATGACTACCGAAGAAATGGACTACGTGTTCGGCATGCCCTACGCCCGTGTGCCGCACCCGGCCTACGGCAAGGAGCGCATCCCGGCCTACGAGATGATCCGCTTCTCGGTGAACATCATGCGTGGCTGCTTTGGTGGCTGCACCTTCTGCTCGATCACCGAGCACGAAGGCCGCATCATCCAGAACCGCTCGCACGAGTCGATCCTGCACGAAATCGAAGAGATGCGTGACAAGGTGCCGGGCTTCACCGGCGTTGTCTCCGACCTTGGCGGCCCGACTGCCAACATGTACCGCATCGCCTGCAAGAGCCATGACATCGAGAAGCACTGCCGCAAGCCGTCGTGCGTGTTCCCGGGCATCTGCGAAAACCTCAATACCGACCACAGCTCGCTGATCGAATTGTACCGCAAGGCGCGTGCCTTGCCGGGTGTGAAGAAGATCCTGATCGCCTCGGGCCTGCGCTACGACCTGGCGGTGGAGTCGCCGGAATACGTCAAGGAACTGGTCACCCACCACGTCGGCGGTTACCTGAAAATTGCCCCGGAGCACACCGAGCGTGGCCCGCTGGACAAGATGATGAAGCCGGGCATCGGCACCTATGACCGCTTCAAGCGCATGTTCGAGAAATTCTCGAAAGAGGCGGGCAAGGAGCAGTACCTGATCCCGTACTTCATCGCCGCGCACCCGGGCACCACCGACGAAGACATGATGAACCTGGCCCTGTGGCTGAAGGGCAACGGCTTCCGTGCCGACCAGGTGCAGGCGTTCTACCCGTCGCCGATGGCCTCGGCCACGGCCATGTACCACTCGGGCAAGAACCCGCTGCGCAAGGTGACCTACAAGAGCGAAGGGGTGGAGATCGTCAAGAGCGAGGAGCAGCGCCGCCTGCACAAGGCGTTCCTGCGTTACCACGACCCGAAGGGCTGGCCGATGCTGCGTGAAGCGCTGCAGCGCATGGGCCGCGCCGACCTGATCGGGCCGGGCAAGCACCAGCTGATCCCGCTGCACCAGCCGCAGACCGATACCTACCAGAGTGCGCGCCGCAAGAACTCGACCCCGGCGGGTAGCCACAAGGTGGGCAAGGACCAGAAGATCCTTACCCAGCACACCGGCCTGCCGCCGCGTGGCAGCGATGGCAGCAAGCCGTGGGACAAGCGTGAAAAGGCCAAGGCCGAAGCGTTTGCGCGCAACCAGCAGGCGGCCAAGGAGCGCAAGGAAGCGGCCAAGGGTGGCAAGGGCAACAAGAAGCCGCGTCAGCCAGTCATTCCGCGCTAACTGATCCATATTGGGACCGCTTTGCGGTCCTTTCGCGACACAAGGCCGCTCCCACATTGATCGGCGTACGCAGTGCTTTTGTGGGAGCGGCCTTGTGTCGCGAAAGGGCCGCAAAGCGGTCCCAAAATCTGCAAATCAATCGGGCTTCTTGTCGACCCACTTCGGCGCCACTGGCGCTACAAAGCTTTCCATCCCGTCCAGCAGCTCATCCGGCTGCTGCCCCAGCAGCAACATCGCCCGATGCTGCTGCCGCACGAAGCCTTCTTCGACGATATGGTCGAGGAACCCGCCCAGCTTCTCGTAGAAGCCGTTCACATCCAGCAGTCCCAGCGGCTTGGCGTGATAGCCCAATTGCCCCCAGGTCCATACCTCGAACAACTCCTCCAGCGTACCCAGCCCACCGGGCAGGGCGATGAAGGCATCGCTCAGCTCGGCCATGCGTGCCTTGCGCGCATGCATGCCGTCGACCACTTCCAGGCGGCTGAGGCCTTTGTGGCCGATTTCGGCATTCATCAGGCTTTCCGGGATGATCCCGATCACTTCGCCGCCGGCCGCCATGGCCGCGTCGGCGACGGTGCCCATCAGGCCGACCGCGCCACCACCATAGACCAGGGTCAGGCCGCGACGGGCAATCGCCTGGCCCAGCGCGATGGCCGCTTCACGGTAGGCAGGGTTGGCGCCGATACTGGCGCCGCAGAACACACAAACGGAACGTACGGGCATTGCTCATCTCCTGTCACTCAGGCTGACAGGGTAAGGTCCATGCCCTACAGTTCCAAGGCCGGTTTCACTCCGGTCGGGAGAATTCGCAGATGGCGCCAGTCGCTCCATGGGCGTAGGCCGCCAGCAGGCTGTTCATCAGGCTACCAAGGGTCATTTCGTATTGCTCCTAAATGAGAGGTTGTCCCATCCTCCAATAAAAGGGCATGATGTGCTCTTGAATTGGTTGTATACAATCGATTGAACAATTCTACTGGCTGGCCACTTGACACCCCCTTGACCCATATCAGCAGGGGGCTGAACGGTTTCAGGCAGTCTCGCAATTGATAAAACCCTGCCAAGGAGATTCATGATGTTTGCGAAAGCTGTAGCGGTATCCCTGCTGACCCTCGCCAGCGCCTCTGTCTTCGCAGCCGAGTGCTCGGTGACTGTCGACTCCACCGACCAGATGTCCTACAACACCAAGGAAATCACCGTCGACAAGAGCTGCAAGGAATTCACCGTCAAACTGACCCACTCCGGCAACCTGCCGAAGAACGTCATGGGCCACAACCTGGTGATCAGCAAGACTGCCGACATGCAGGGCATTGCCACCGAAGGCATGAGCCAGGGTCTGGAAAAGGACTACATCAAGGCTGACAACGCCGCGATCATCGCCCACACCAAGATGATCGGCGCGCCTGAGAAGGAAACTGAAGTGAAGTTCGACACTACCAAGCTGGAAGCCGGTGGCGACTACAGCTTCTTCTGCACCTTCCCGGGCCACATCTCGATGATGAAGGGCAAGGTCGTCGTCAAGTAATCAAAGGCTGACGGTGAACCCTGTGGGAGCGGGTTCACCCGCGAATGCGTTGGTGGCTTCACCATCGTATTCGCGGGTGAACCCGCTCCCACAGGTCCTTCTATAGCCTTATCAAGGGGCGAACGGCAGTTCGCGCTTGTGCTGGGTCTTGCGGTAGGTGGCGACGATGATGTCGAACGCTGCCTGGTCAACCGGCTGCCCATGCAGGAAGGCATCGATCTGCTGGTAGGTCACGCCATGGGACGCTTCGTCCGGCTTGCCCGGCGCCAGGTCTTCCAGGTCCGCAGTCGGCACCTTCTCCACCAGTGACTCCGGCGCACCAAAGCTGCGCGCAATCGCCCGCACCTGGTTCTTCACCAGCCCGCTCAGCGGCGCTAGGTCGCAGGCGCCATCACCAAACTTGGTAAAGAAGCCCATCACCGCCTCGGCGGCGTGGTCGGTACCGATCACCAGGCCCGCGCGGGCACCGGCGATGGTGTACTGGGCGACCATGCGCGTGCGTGCCTTGACGTTGCCCACGACAAAGTCCACCAGCGTCGGCGAGCCATTCTTCAGTTCCACGACCTCAGCTGCCAGCGCCTTCACCGCCGGGGCGATATCGACGGTGTGCACTTCATCGGCCTTGATCACGTCCAGGCAGGCCTGGGCGTCATGCTCATCGTGCTGCACGTGATAGGGCAGGCGCACCGCGATGAAGGTATAGGCCTTGTCACCGGTTTCTGCGCGCAACTCGTTGATGGCGCGTTGGGCGAGCAGGGCGGCGGTCAGCGAGTCGACGCCGCCGCTGATGCCCAGCACCAGGGTCTTGAGCCGGGCGTTGGCCAGGCAATCCTTGATGAACGCCACGCGCCGGGCGACTTCGGCCTCGAGCGCGGCGGCGTCGGCGAACGGCGGCTGTACCTTCAGCGCCTGGGCAATCTCTTGCTGAACCGCTTGCATGGGTTACTCCTTGCTGGGGACTTTGAATACATGGCGCATGTAGGCGACGAAGTTCTCGTCGCGGCACTGGGTCTTGGCGGCTTCGTCCGAGATCTTCGCCACCGGCGCGCCGTTGCAGTCGGTCATTTTAAGCACGATGCTCATCGGGGCCACGCCCGGGATGTCACAGGTCAGGTTGGTGCCGATGCCAAAGCTGACGTTGATGCGACCGCGCAGGGCACGGAAGATTTCCAGCGAGCGGGTCAGGTTGAGGCCGTCGGAAAACACCAAGGTCTTGGTCATCGGGTCGATACCCAGTTTCTGGTAATGGGCAATGGCCTTTTCCGCCCAGGCCACCGGTTCGCCCGAGTCGTGGCGCAGGCCGTCGAACAGCTTGGCGAAGTACAGGTCGAAATCGCCGAGGAAGGCATCCATGGTGATGCAGTCGGTCAGGGCGATGCCGAGCAGGCCGCGGTACTCGCGCACCCAGCAGTCCAGCGCGGCGATCTGGCTGTCGATCAGTCGCGGGCCGAGTTGCTGGTGGGCCATGATCCATTCATGGGCCATGGTGCCTAGCGGCTTGATATCCAGTTTCCATGCCAGGTCGACGTTGCTGGTGCCGACGAAGCGGCCCGGGAAATCGTCGCGCAGCACGCGCACCACTTCTTCCTGCACGCGGCTGGAAAAGCGCCGGCGGGTGCCGAAGTCGGCCACCTGCAGTTCGGCCAGTTCGTCGTCGCTGGCATGTGCGCGCAGCCAGTCGAACTTGCGGTACAGCTGGTCGCGGGCCTCGGCCAGGCGCATGCGCGGGTGCAGCTGGCGGTTGCGCACTTCACTGATGATCGCCAGTAGCGGCACTTCGAACAGGATCACATGCAGCCATGGGCCTTTCAGGCGCAGGCATAGCTGGTCGTTTTCTATCCCCAGGCGCACGTAGCGCAGGTTGAAGCGGAACAGGCGCAGAAAGCGCAGGAAGTCGGGCTTGAGGAAGGTGATGCGTTCGAGGAAGGCCAGTTGGCCGTCATCCAGGGTGAGGTCGCTGAGCCGCTCGAGCTGGTTGCGGATTTCGCCAAGATAGGGGCGCAGGTCCTCGCCGTTGCGGCAGCGGAATTCCCATTCGACGTCGGCGTCCGGGTAGTTGTGCAGCACGCCCTGCATCATGGTGAGTTTGTAGAAGTCGGTGTCGAGCAGGTTGTGCACGATGCGCTCGGCGAATGCGCTTTCGCTCATCAAGGGGGCTCCGGAAGCGGCGAATGGCGGACATTGTGCCAGCCTTTTCGGCCTTGTTGTGTCTGGGCTGGCCTCTTCGCGGGTGAACCCGCTCCCACAGGGCCGCGTATCGGCCAAAACCGGGTGTTTTTTTGTGCACCAGCTAGCCTTGAAACGGTGCCGCCTGTAGCAGTCGCGCACCAGCGGTGTGCAGTTCGGTGACGTCCGCTGTTACAGGGCGGTTGCACGTAAACACTTGCCAGGGTTGCAATGATGGCACTCGGCGGTTGCTCCTTGTCTGTACGTGTGGTGGCGCCTGCCGCGTGGCAGACGGTTGCACGCTCAATAAAGAAAAGGCCGTCGGTCGCCTGTTGGCGCCTGTCTCAGTGTGTTTTCCCGGAAGACAAACCGTATGGCACGGCCCTTGCTCAGAGCACAGGGCTGAGAAGTTGTAGTGCCAACCAAAAAAACTCTAGGAGCACCACCTCATGTCGCAGACGTTTTACAAGAAAGGTTTCCTGGCTCTGGCCGTAGCTACGGCACTGGGTGTTTCTTCGTATGTTCAGGCCGACGTCAAGATCGGTGTAGCGGGCCCGATGACCGGGGCTAACGCAGCGTTTGGCGAGCAGTACATGAAAGGTGCGCAGGCAGCGGCCGACAAGATCAACGCCGCCGGTGGCGTGAACGGCGAGAAAATCGTCCTGGTCAAGGGCGATGACGCCTGCGAGCCGAAGCAGGCCGTGGCCGTGGCCAACCGCCTGGTCGACCAGGACAAGGTGATCGGCGTGGTCGGCCACTTCTGTTCTTCCAACACCATCCCGGCCTCCGAGGTGTATGACGAGGCTGGCGTCATCGCCATTACCCCGGGCTCCACCAACCCACAGGTCACCGAGCGCGGCCTGGGTGCCATGTTCCGCATGTGCGGCCGTGACGACCAGCAGGGCATCGTCGCCGGCGACTACATCGTCGATGTGCTCAAGGGCAAGAAAGTCGCGGTATTGCATGACAAGGACACCTACGGGCAGGGCCTGGCCGACGCGACCAAGGCACAGCTGGAGAAACGCGGCGTCAAGCCGGTGCTGTACGAAGGCCTGACCCGTGGCGAGAAGGACTTCAGCGCCGTGGTCACCAAGATCCGCTCTACCGGTGCCGACGTCGTCTACTTCGGCGGCCTGCACCCGGAAGCCGGCCCTCTGGTACGCCAGCTGCGCGAGCAGGGCCTGAAGGACGTCAAGTTCATGTCCGATGACGGCATCGTTACCGACGAACTGGTGGCCACCGCCGGCGGTGCGCAGTACGTCGATGGCGTGTACATGACCTTCGGCGCCGACCCGCGCCTGCTGCCAGACAGCAAGGCGGTGGTGGAGGAGTTCCGCAAGGCCGGTACCGAACCTGAGGGCTATACCCTGTACGCCTATGCCTCGCTGCAGGCGCTGGCCGCCGCGTTCAACGGCGCCAAGTCGAACAAGGGCGAAGCGGCTGCCGAGTGGCTCAAGGCCAACCCGGTACAGACCGTCATGGGCGAGAAAAAGTGGGACAAGAAGGGCGACCTGACCGTGTCCGACTACGTGGTCTACCAGTGGGACAAGGACGGCAAGTATCACCAGCTGGAAAAACAAAAATAATAACGGCCCACGGCCCGGGCGCAGCTGCCCCGGGCCCAAGCCCCGCGGTACCTGTCTTTATCCGTAGATCTGCACAGTACTGCGCTGCGAGGGCCGCCTGTCCCGGGCCCGCCGTGGTCGGCGCTCGTGCAATCTCAATCAGGTGAGATTGCGTTATGGATGGTATTTTCCTGCAGCAACTGGTCAACGGCCTGACCCTCGGGTCGGTCTATGGCCTGATCGCCATCGGCTACACAATGGTCTATGGCATCATCGGCATGATCAACTTCGCGCACGGCGAGGTGTACATGATCTCCGCGTACCTCGCGGCGATCAGCCTGGCATTGCTGGCTTATTTCGGTATCGAGTCGTTCCCACTGTTGATGCTGGGCACCCTGTTGTTCACCATTGTCGTCACCGGCGTGTACGGCTTCACCATCGAACGCATCGCCTACAAACCCCTGCGTAACTCCACCCGCCTGGCACCGCTGATCAGTGCCATCGGTATTTCGCTGATCCTGCAGAACTACGCGCAGATCAGCCAGGGCGCCCGCCAGCAAGGCGTGCCGACCCTGCTCGAAGGCGCCATGCGCATCGAAGTCGGCACCGGCTTCGTGCAACTGACCTACACCAAGATCTTCATCCTGGTGGCGGCCTTTGTCGGCATGGGCCTGCTCACCTACGTAATCAAGTACACCAAGCTCGGCCGCATGTGCCGTGCCACCCAGCAAGACCGCAAGATGGCCTCGATCCTGGGCATCAACACCGATCGGGTGATCTCCTACGTGTTCGTCATCGGTGCGGTGATGGCCGCCCTGGCCGGTGTGCTGATCACCATGAACTACGGCACCTTCGACTTCTACGCCGGCTTCATCATCGGCATCAAGGCGTTCACCGCCGCGGTGCTCGGCGGGATCGGCTCCCTGCCTGGCGCCATGCTCGGCGGGATCATCCTGGGCATTTCCGAGTCGCTGTTCTCTGGCCTGATCAACTCCGACTACAAGGACGTGTTCAGCTTCTCGCTGTTGGTGATGATCCTTATCTTCCGCCCACAAGGCCTGCTGGGTCGCCCGCTCGTGGCTAAGGTGTGAACATGTCCATTGCCAAAACTGCCTCTGTTACCGAAACCAAGGGTTTCGACCTTAAACGCAGCCTGCTGGAAACCATCGTCGCCGGCCTGCTGGCACTCATCGTGTTTGGCCCGGTGGTCGGCGTAGTGCTCGACGGCTACAGCTTCAACGCCGAGCCGCGGCGAGTGGCCTGGCTGGTCGGCGGGGTGATGCTGGGGCGCTTCCTGCTCAGCCTGTACCTGCAGACCGCCGCCGGCTCGCGCATGCTCCAGGGCTTCGAAAGCGGTGGCTCGGGCGTGCATGTGCGCGCGCCGGACTACGTATCGCGCCTGCGCTACATCATCCCGGCGCTGGTGGTGATCGCCATCGTCTTCCCGATCTTCGCCAACAAGTACCTGCTGACCGTGGTCATCCTCGGTCTGATCTACGTGCTGCTGGGCCTGGGCCTGAACATCGTGGTCGGCCTGGCCGGCCTGCTCGACCTGGGTTACGTGGCGTTCTATGCCATCGGCGCCTACGGCCTGGCGTTGGGTTACCAGTACCTGGGCCTGGGCTTCTGGAGCGTACTGCCACTGGCGGCTATCGCTGCGGCGCTGGCAGGGTGCATCCTCGGCTTCCCGGTGCTACGGATGCACGGTGACTACCTGGCGATCGTGACCTTGGGCTTCGGCGAGATCATCCGCCTGGTGTTGAACAACTGGCTGTCGTTCACTGGCGGCCCCAACGGCATGCCGGCACCGTCGCCAACCTTCTTCGGCCTGGAGTTCGGCCGCCGGGCCAAGGACGGCGGGGTACCGATCCACGAGTTCTTCGGCTTCGAGTACAACGCCAACCTCAAGTTCGTGTTCATCTACGCGGTGCTGTTCATCGTCGTGCTGGCTGTGTTGTACATCAAGCACCGCTTGACCCGCATGCCGGTCGGCCGCGCCTGGGAAGCGCTGCGCGAGGACGAGATCGCCTGCCGTTCGATGGGCCTGAACCATGTGCTGGTCAAGCTTTCGGCGTTTACCCTGGGTGCCTCCACGGCCGGTCTGGCCGGTGTGTTCTTTGCCACCTACCAGGGCTTCGTCAACCCGTCGTCGTTCACCTTCTTCGAGTCGGCGCTGATTCTCGCCATTGTCGTGCTTGGCGGCATGGGCTCGACCGTGGGTGTGGTGATCGCGGCCTTCGTGCTGACCGTGGCGCCCGAGCTGCTGCGCAGCTTCTCCGAGTACCGCGTGCTGCTGTTCGGTGTGCTGATGGTGCTGATGATGATCTGGCGACCGCGTGGGCTGATCCGCATCAGCCGTACCGGTGTGACCCCGCGTAAAGGAGTGGCGCCATGAGCGACGATATCATTCTCTCGGTCGACAACCTGATGATGCAGTTCGGTGGCATCAAGGCGCTCAGCGATGTCAGCCTGAAGGTCCGGCGCAACCAGATCTTCGCCCTGATCGGCCCCAACGGCGCCGGCAAGACCACTGTGTTCAACTGCCTGACCGGCTTCTACAAGGCCAGTGGCGGGCGTATCGAGCTGAACGTGCGCGGCAGCCACACCAATGTCATCCAGCTGCTCGGCGAGCGCTTCCAGGCGGCGGACTTCGTCTCGCCGACGCGCTTTGCCAACCGCATGTACTACAAGATGTTCGGCGGTACCCACCTGGTCAACCGCGCCGGCCTGGCACGCACCTTCCAGAACATTCGCCTGTTCAAGGAAATGTCGGTGGTGGAAAACCTGCTGGTGGCTCAGCACATGTGGGTCAACCGCAACCTGCTGGCCGGGGTGCTCAACACCAAGGCTTACCGCAAGGCCGAGAGCGATGCGCTGGACCATGCGTTCTACTGGCTGGAAGTGGTCGACCTGGTCGACTGCGCCAACCGCCTGGCTGGCGAGTTGTCGTACGGCCAGCAGCGCCGCCTGGAAATCGCCCGGGCCATGTGCACGCGGCCGAAGATCATCTGCCTGGACGAACCGGCGGCTGGCCTGAACCCGCAGGAAACCGAGGCCCTCAGCCGCATGATCCGCGTGCTGCGCGACGAACACGACATCACCGTGGTGCTGATCGAACACGACATGGGCATGGTCATGAGCATTTCCGACCATATCGTGGTGCTCGACCACGGCAACGTGATTGCCGAAGGCGCGCCACAGGATATCCGCCACAACCCGACGGTGATCGCCGCCTACCTGGGTGCCGATGAAGAGGAACTGGTATGAGTGCACCCATTCTCGAACTGAAGGACCTGGACGTGTTCTACGGCCCGATCCAGGCGCTGAAAAAGGTCTCGATGCACATCAACGAGGGCGAGACGGTCAGCCTGATCGGCGCCAACGGTGCCGGCAAGTCGACCCTGCTGATGTCGATCTTCGGCCAGCCGCGGGCGGCGTCGGGGCATATCGTGTACCGCGGTACCGACATCACCCGCAAATCGTCGCACTACATCGCCTCCAACGGCATCGCCCAGTCGCCGGAAGGGCGCCGGGTGTTCCCTGACATGACTGTCGAGGAGAACCTGATGATGGGCACCATCCCCATCGGCGACAAGCATGCCGACGAAGACATGCAGCGCATGTACGAGCTGTTTCCGCGCTTGAAAGAGCGGCGTAACCAGCGGGCCATGACCATGTCCGGTGGCGAGCAGCAGATGCTGGCCATTGCCCGGGCGCTGATGAGCCGGCCGAAGTTGCTGTTGCTGGACGAGCCATCGCTGGGGCTGGCGCCGATCGTGGTCAAGCAGATCTTCTCGACCCTGCGTGAGCTGGCCAAGAGCGGGATGACCATCTTCCTGGTGGAGCAGAACGCCAACCATGCGCTGAAGCTGTCGGACCGGGCTTATGTGATGGTCAACGGGCAGATTCGCATGACCGGAACCGGGCAGGAGCTGTTGGTAAACGAAGAGGTGCGTAACGCATATCTGGGCGGGCATTGAGTTGCATTCGGGGGCCGCAAAGCGGCCCCCGAAGCCAATGTGGACAACCTTTCGAACACCTCTCCCCAATTACTCCACAGCCCCACCACAAACCCTTGTTTACACAGGACCATTTTTTCCACGGATAATGTGGAACCGCCTGTGGAAAACATGGTGGCATCTCGCTCAAGCCCTTTGATACCAAGCCCTGCGGCTTCATGATCATTTTTTGATCATGGGCCCCTTGTGGATGATTTTCCCAAGTTTTTCAAAGCCCTGCAGCCACTCCAGGCATTGCGCAAAACCTGTGGATAACCCTGTGAAAAAACTTTGCACAGACCGCTGCAGGCGGCATGCTTGAAAGCCTTGCGCCATCACCGAAAAGATATCCACCGACCACAAGGCGCTGAAAGGGTTCCGCGCCGTGGACAAGTTGCCCCCAATCCGTGGGGAAAGCCTTGTGGATAACGTGCGCATAGCTGGCGCCGAGCCCTCTGCTGCAAGGGTTTGCCGAAGGTGAACAAAAAATGAACAGCACCCTGGACGGGTTGCTGCCAGCGCCCGGCGCGGGCATGCTGCAAAACTGCCGATGATAATCCACCGTGAGGAACAGAGCATGACGTCCACCGTATTCATCACTGGCGCGACTTCCGGTTTCGGCGAGGCCACTGCCCGCCGCTTCGCCGAAGCCGGCTGGAAGCTGGTGCTCACAGGCCGCCGCAAGGAGCGCCTGGACGCCCTGTGTGCCGAGCTGTCTGCCAAGACCGAAGTACACGGCCTGGTGCTCGACGTGCGTGACCGCAAGGCCATGGAGCAGGCCATCGCCAACCTGCCGGCCGGCTTCGACAAGCTGCGCGGCCTGGTCAACAACGCCGGCCTGGCGCTGGGTGTGGACGCGGCGCAGAACTGCAGCCTGGACGACTGGGAAACCATGGTCGACACCAACATCAAGGGCCTGATGTACACCACCCGCCTGCTGCTGCCACGGCTGATTGCCCATGGCCGTGGGGCGTCGATCCTCAACGTAGGTTCCGTGGCGGGCAACTACCCATACCCGGGCAGCAACGTGTACGGCGGCACCAAGGCTTTCGTCGGCCAGTTCTCGCTGAGCCTGCGCTGCGACCTGCGGGGAACCGGCGTGCGGGTGAGCAACATCGAGCCGGGCCTGTGCGAAAGCGAGTTCTCGCTGGTGCGCTTCGGCGGTGACCAGGCCAAATACGACGCCACCTACGCTGGCGCAGAGCCGATCCAGCCGCAGGACATTGCCGAGACCATCTTCTGGATTCTCAACCAGCCGGCGCATATCAACATCAACAGCCTGGAACTGATGCCGGTAAGCCAGGACTGGGCAGGGTTTTCGATCGACCGGTCGGTCAAAGGCTGATCCGAGGGCCTCTTCGCGGGTAAACCCGCTCCCACAGGTACTGCACCGGTTTCAGAGCAGGCGCTATCCCTGTGGGAGCGGGTTCACCCGCGAATGCGTCAGCCCAGGCGCTGCAGCCCTTCCAGGCAAGTTGCCAAATGATAGGGCGTAGTCGAAGGCATATCATGCCGGCTGACACTGCCTTCCCCATCCCGGCACTCATACCAGCCCGCCTCACGCAGGAACCGCGCGTCCAGCGCCTGCAACTGCCCAGCCAGCTTTGCCTCGCCCCCCGCCCGCAATACCAGCGCCCGTAGGTATTCCGCCTGCGCCCAGATCCGCTGGGTGGCGTCGAGCACCTTGCCATCCACATCCAGCATCGCCAGCACAGCGGCATCCTTCACCCCGTACTGCTCGGCGTAGTCGAAAGCCCGGTCGATGGACGCATGCAGCGGCGTGTCGCGCAGCAGTGGCGAGGTATGCAGCAGGTAGAACCACTCGAACTGGTGCCCCGGCTCGAACCAGTTATCCACAGCGCCGCGTGGCTTTTCCAGCATCAGGCCGTGGGCCGGTTCGATGAAGTGCGCCTGCAGCGCCTCGCACAGTTGCAGCAGCGACTGCCGGGCATGCTCGTCGTCACGCACCGCCAGTACCTGCAGGAAGGCTTCGGCCAGGTGCATCTGCGGGTTTTGCAGCGGGCCGCTGCCAAGGTCGGCCCAGTCTTCACCGAGGCTGGCTTCGTACAGGCCGTCGTCGCGGGCGAACTGCTGGTCAATGATGTCCAGCGCGGCGTTCAGCGTGGCTTCCACCAGGTTTTCACGCACCTTGCCCCAATAGTGCGCGCAAGCGAAGACGATGAAGGCATGCGTGTACAGGTCCTTGCGCCGGTCCAGCGGTTTGCCCTGGGCGTCGATGCTGTAGAACCAGCCGCCGTGCTCGGCGTCATGGAAGTGCTTCTGCAGCGAGCGGAACAAGGCGGCGGCGCGCTCGGCTGCGCCGGGTTGGCCGATGCGGCTGCTGAACAGGTAGAGCTGGCGTGCGCAGGCCATGGCCCGATAGCGCTGCACCGGCAACGGTTGATGCTGGGCGTCCAGGGCCTCGTAGGGCAGGGCCATGTCGGCGTTCCAGCCCGGGCCTTGCCACAACGGCACGATGCGTTCGGCGAAGTGCTGGTTGAAGCGGGCCAGTTCGGGCAGGGTGGGGCGGGGGTCGGACATTTCGGCGCTCGTCGCTGTCGGGCAGGGCGCCATGGTAGCAGAACTGGGGTTGTGGGTAGCCTGTGCCGGCCTCTTCGCGGGTATTGCGCTGCCCTCAGGTCCGGTGCCGTCCCTGTGGGAGCGGGTTCACCCGCGAAGAGGCCAGTACAGGCTACCCACTAACCCGGGTTGCCCAACCCCTGCCAATGCCGCGCACCGACAAAGATGAAGCGCAGCTGCTGGGTGATCTTTTCCTGCGGCGTCAGCGCCTGTGGATAACCCGCCTCGGGGCTGTCGATAAGCTCGGGCAGGGTGGCGAACACGGTTTTCACCACCAGGTCGGCCATCACCGCTAGCGCGGCGCTGTCCAGGTGCTGCCAGCGCTTCATCCGCGCCAGGTCGGTGGCCAGGTCGTCGCTGATGTCCTGGCGCAGGCGGGCAATGGCCTGGCGTACGGCCTGCGAGCCGCCGTACTGCTCACGGGCGAGGAACAGGAACTGCGCGCGGTGGGCGGCGACCACATCGAGGAAGATGCGCACCGAGGCGTCGGTGATGCCGCCCAGTTCGAACTCGTTGTGGCGCACCAGGCGGATAGTCTGGCGGAAGGTAGTATCGACTTCGGCCACCAGGGCCAGGCCCAGGGCGTCCATGTCGGAAAAATGCCGGTAAAAGCCGGTGGGTACGATGCCGGCCGTCTTTGCCACTTCGCGCAGGCTGATACTGCCGAAACCACGGCCACTCTCCATGAGCTGGCAGGCGGCATCGAGCAGGGCCTGGCGGGTCTGTAGCTTCTGTTCGGCGCGCGGCAGCATGGTGCGGGCTTCTGTGACGGTAAGGCTGGGCACTCTAGTTAAAAAAACAAAGCCCGGTCAATGGACCGGGCATGGAGGGGAGCAGCCGTTGTGACAGAGGTTGTTCTTTTCGGCCATGGTGATCAGCTCACACGGCTGATTTCAACCAGGCGATCGGAGCCACCTTCGGCAACTCGGCCAGTACGTTCGATCAGGCGATCAGAGCCACCTTCGGCAACGCGACCAGTACGTTCGATCAAGCGATCGGAGCCACCTTCGGCAACTCGGCCAGTACGTTCGATCAGGCGATCAGAGCCACCTTCGGCAACGCGGCCAGTACGTTCGATCAGGCGATCGGAGCCACCTTCGGCAACGCGGCCAGTACGTTCGATCAGGCGATCAGAGCCACCTTCGGCAACGCGGCCAGTACGTTCGATCAGGCGATCGGAGCCGCCTTCGGCAACGCGGCCAGTACGTTCGATCAGGCGATCAGAGCCACCTTCGGCAACGCGGCCAGTACGTTCGATCAGACGATCGGAACCACCTTCGGCAACAGTTTTCAGCGGTTGGGCGATTTCCGCAGCGCTGGAACGCGATTCGGCGGTCAGGTGTTGCTCGTCGGCTGGCAGGGCAAAAGCGTTGGCAGCCAGGATGGACAGGGTCAGGGTCAGCAGATGGCGTTTCATGATTTCGGTGCTCCTCTCGGGGGCTGGAAAGTGGGTACGGAGCCAATGCTACGCCGGGTAACGCCAGAGAGAAGTTCATACGGGTAATGGTAACAATCGACCGTATTGATAGAGGTTGGAAGCTGCTCTACACAGCGCTTTACAGGCCGTGTGATGGCGTTTTGATGGTGCTCCTGACAGGTAACGCGCGCAACTTGGCGCAACGAGTTGCTGAGCGAAAGGCCAGGAAAAACTTCGTTATCATGGCGCCATCGATAAAACCCCACGGGCTTTCATCAGTCCGAGATATTGAGTGCCACCGCTGTGCCTGTTCTGTGCCATGCCGCAAGGAGAATCACGCAATGACGCGTCCCGCCAGAATCCTCGTCTGGACCTTCACCAGCCTGCTGACCCTGCTGGCGATCCTGGTGGTGGTGATAGCCACCTTCGACTGGAACCGCGTCAAGCCCCTGCTCAACGAGAAAGTCTCCGAGGCCCTGCAGCGGCCCTTCGCGATCAATGGCAACCTTGCCGTGGACTGGCGCACCGAACCTGAAGAGGGGGGCTGGCGTGCCTGGGTGCCCTGGCCGCACTTCATTGCCGAGGACCTGACCCTGGGCAACCCCGAGTGGCTCAAGGAGCCGAAGATGGTCGGCCTGGAGCGCGTGGCGTTCCGCCTGGCGCCGTTGCCGCTGCTGTTCCAGCAGATCAGCATCCCGCGTATCGAGCTGACCAGGCCTACAGCCAACCTTACCCGCCTGGCCGATGGCCGCGCCAACTGGGCCTTCGACTTCGGCCCCAAGGATGAAAACGCAGAGCCTTCCAAATGGCAGCTGGACATCGGCGCCATCGGCTTCGACCAGGGCAGTGTCAGCTTCGATGACCAAACCCTGAAAACCAGCATGAAGGTGCAGATCGACCCGCTGGGCAAGCCTGTCCCGTTCAGCGACATCGTCGGAAAGGCCCGCGCCGAGAAGGCCGGTGCCGCGCAGGACTATGCCTTCGGGCTCAAGGCCCAGGGCCGCTACAAAGGCCAGCCGGTGTCCGGCACCGGCAAGATCGGTGGCCTGCTGGCCCTGCAGGACGCCAGCCAGCCGTTCCCGCTGCAGGCTGACGTGCGCATCGCCGACACCCATGTGGTGCTCGCCGGTACCCTGACCGACCCGCGCAACCTCGGTGCTCTCGACCTGCGCCTGCGCTTGTCCGGGGCCAGCCTGGGCAACCTCTACCCTTTGACCGGCGTGACCTTGCCCGACACCCCGGCCTATTCCACCGACGGTCACCTCAGCGCCAACCTGCAGGCGGCGCAAGGGGCGACCTTCAACTACCAGGGCTTCAACGGCAAGATCGGTGACAGCGATATCCACGGCGACCTGGCCTTCGTTGCCAGCCAGCCAAGGCCCAAGCTGTCCGGCAACCTGGTGTCCGACCAGTTGCTGTTCAAGGACCTGGCGCCGCTGATCGGCGCCGACTCCAACGCCGAGCAGAAGGCCCGCGGCGGTGCCAGCAAGCAGCCGGCAGGCAAGGTGCTGCCGGTGGAGGAGTTCCGCACCGAACGTTGGCGTGCCATGGACGCCGACGTCACCTTCGCCGGCAAGCGCATCGTGCACAGCGCGCAATTGCCGTTCAACGACCTGTCGGCCCACGTGATCCTGGAGGACGGCCTGCTGCGTCTGGAGCCCCTGCGTTTTGGCGTGGCTGGCGGCAATCTGGCTTCCAGGATCCGCCTGGATGGCCGCAACGTACCGTTGCAGGGGCGCGCCCGCCTGACGGCGCGGGGCTTCAAGCTCAAGCAGTTGTTCCCCTCCTTTGCGCCGATGCAGACCAGCTTCGGTGAGTTGAATGGTGATGCCGATATCACTGGTCGGGGCAACTCGGTGGCCGCCTTGCTGGGCACGGCCAATGGTGACCTGCGCATGCTGATCAACGATGGCGCCATCAGCCGCAGCCTGATGGAGATTGCCGGGTTGAACGTGGGCAACTACGTGGTCGGCAAGCTGTTTGGCGATGAGGATGTGAAGATCAACTGTGCGGCGGCCGATGTGGGCATCAAGGATGGCCTGGCGACCACACGCCTGTTCATCTTCGATACCGAGAACGCGATCATCTACATCAACGGCACGGCCAATTTCGCCACTGAGCAGCTGGACCTGAAAATAAACCCGGAATCGAAAGGCCTGCGGCTGTTCTCGCTGCGCTCGCCGCTGTATGTGCGCGGGCCGTTCGCCAGGCCCAGTGCCGGGGTGCAAGCGGTACCGCTGGCGTTGCGCGGGGCGGGGATGGTGGCACTGGGGGTGGTGGCCGGGCCAGCGGCGGGGTTGCTGGCGCTGATTGCGCCTAGCAGCGGGGATGATCCGAACCAGTGCACGCCACTGTTGCAGCAGATGAAGGCGGGCAAGGCGCCGACGGTGGTGAAAGGCAAGAAATGACGGGGGCCGCCTTGCGGCCCCTTGCGGTTACAGCCCTTGCAACAGGTCGACAGATCGTCCGCGTGATCTTCTTCCTGCGCCAGGATGTCAGGCTTACGCGCCGTGGACGGCGGCGCTGTCTTCTTCGCGCTGTTTGCAAGTCTTGAAGCCCTTGGCATCGACATGGCCGGTGGCGTCGAAGCGCACGTAATAGGGCTGCTGGTGGCCATCGCGGTTGAGGATGTAGTCGTTGCAGGTGCCGCCGTGGGGCAGGTCGCTCACGCTGGACGGGCTGCCGCCGATGGCGATGACCTTCTGCATGGTCATGCCTTTTTCCACTTGCCTGACCAGCGGTTCGTCGCGGTAGGTGACGTAGTCAACCGGGTTTTCCGGGCGGCTGCCGCAGGCGGCGAGGGTGGCGCTTGCCAGAAGGATTGCCAGGGTCTGCTTGTACATGGTTTCGCTCCTTGCAAAGGTCTGTGTGGTTTTGAACCGCAGCGCGCTCTCGGAGTTCGATTGCGATGGTCATCAAGGCCGCTGTAGTGTTGGCTGGTCGTCCACGGAAAGGGGCTGGGGCAATGCAGCAGGAATTGGCCACGCGATACCCGTTGGTGCTGGTGCCGGGCATGCTCGGTTTTGTCCGGGTAGTGCTCTATCCCTACTGGTTCGGCATCGTGCCGGCCCTGCGCAAGGGCGGGGCGCAGGTGTTCCCGGTGCAGGTTTCGCCGCTGCATTCCAGCGAGGTGCGCGGCGAGCAGTTGCTGGCGATCATCGAAGACATCTGCCAGCGCACCGGCGCGGAAAAGGTCAACCTCATCGGCCACAGCCAGGGCGCCCTGAACGCACGCTACGCTGCCGCCAGGCGGCCCGGGCGGGTGGCTTCGGTCACGTCGGTGGCAGGGCCCAACCATGGCTCGGAACTGGCCGATTACCTGGCACGTACGGCACCGGGCGATTCCCCGCAGGGGCGCATCCTCAAGGCTGTGCTGCATGGCTTGGCCGTGCTGCTGGTGTGGCTGGAAACCGGCTGGCGCCGCGACCCGCTGCCGGTGGATGTACACGCCTCGCACCAGTCGTTGACCAGCGCCGGGGTGGCGCTGTTCAACCAGGCTTATCCACAGGGGCTGCCAGGCACCTGGGGCGGGGAAGGGGCGTATGAGGTCGATGGCGTGCGCTATTACTCCTGGTCCGGCACCTTGCAGCCCGGCCTGACCGACCAGAGGCGCAACCGCATCGATGGCAGCAGCCACTTCTGCCGCCTGTTCGCACGCAGTTTCGTCAAGGAAAAGGGCCATTGCGACGGCATGGTCGGGCGCTTCAGTTCGCACCTGGGGCAGGTGATCGGCGACGACTACCCGCTCGACCACCTGGATATCGTCAACCAGTCGCTTGGCGCGGTGGGCAAGGGCGCCGAACCGGTGCGGCTGTTCATCGAACATGCCGCCCGGCTCAAGGCGGCAGGGCTCTAACGGCGGATCGGTGTGGTCCAGCGCTCGGCCAGTATCACGCCGGCCAGGGTCAGCAGGCCGCCGACCAGGTGATAGCGGGCCAGCTGCTCGTCGAGCACCACGGCGGCGATCAGCGCGGTGACCAGTGGCAGCAGGTTGAAGAACAGCGTGGTACGGCTTGGGCCCAGGCGGTGCACGGCCTTCATCCATACCAGAGGGGCGATCATCGAGGCCAGCACGCAGGCGTACAGCACCAGGCCAATGTTGCGGCTGTTCAGGCCAGTCTTGTCCGACAGCAGGAACAGCGGCAGCAGCACGACGATGGCCATCAGCACCTGCAGGTACAGCAACTGCATCGGTGGCAGGCGCAGCTGCCATTTCTTCAGCAGGAAGCTGTACAGCGCGTAGGCCAGGGTGGCCACCAGCATCAGCAGGTCGCCGCTGTTCAGGCCTTGTTGCAACAGGACGGCGGGGTGGCCGGCGCTGACCACTTCCAGTACGCCGAAAAATGACACCAGTGCGCCCAGCAGGGCGCCGTAGCTCAGGCGCTGGCCCAGCCAGGCGATGGACAGCGCCAGTGACATCAGCGGCATCAGCGAGAGGATGATGCCCATGTTGGTGGCGCTGGTGATGCCGGCGGCGAAGTAGGCCAGGCTCTGGTACAGCGCCATGCCCAGCACGCCCAGCACGAACACCTTGCCCAGCTGCGGGCGGATGGCCGCGCGATTGCGCCACACGGCGGGCAGCAGGAACGGGGTGAACAGCAGCGCGGCCAGCAGCCAGCGGTAGAAGCCGATCTCGGCGGGGTGGATGGCACCGGCGGACATCTTGGTGACCACGGTGTTGCCGGCCCAGATGAGGATGGCAGTGAGGGGGAACAGGTAGTTCATGTAGCAGGTTACTCGCTGGGGCCTGGAATGGGGGCTGCTTTGCAGCCCTTCGCGGGCTCGCCCGCTCCCACAGGGATTGCACAGGCTTGAAAACTTGTGCAGATCCTGTGGGAGCGGGCGAGCCCGCGAAGGCCTGCGGCGCAGGCCCTCGATAGGCCTGTATTATCGATTGTCTGTTTACAAGCCTATACTCCTATCCAGACAACTCACCCCGCCAAGCAGACAGCATGCCGCGCAAATACCTCGACATTCCTCGGTTCACCCAGCTCCCGGCCCCGGTGTACTTCCGCCACGACGAGTTCGGTGCCGACACGCACAGCGCCCTGCATCGCCACGCCTGGGGCCAGCTCAACTACACCGCCCACGGCGTGATGCAGCTGGAGGTCGCCGGCCAGCGCTTCCTGTCGCCGCCGCAATACGCCGTGTGGGTGCCGCCCGACACCGAGCATGGCTGCTACAACCCACAGGCCATCGTCTACCACTCGGTCTACCTGGACCGCAGCCTCTGCGCCGCCCTGCCGCAGCAACCGTGCAGCCTGATGATCAGCGACATCCTCAAGGCCATCCTCGCCGACTTCGCCCGGCGTGACCTGCGGGTGGCCGAGGGTGAGCGCGACCAGCGCCTGGTGCAGGTGCTGCTCGACCAGTTGCTGCTGGCACCCGCCCAGGCCTGCTACCTGCCGTTTGCCCACAGCGACGGGTTGCGCCAAGTGCTCGATGCCCTCGGCGCCGAGCCAGGCGACAACCGCCCGCTGGCCGACTGGGCAGCCCGGGTGCATGTCAGCGAACGTACCCTGGCCCGCCAGTTTCTGCGCGAACTGGGCATCAGTTTTGGTGAATGGCGCCTGCGCCTGCGCTTTCTGCGAGCCATCGAAGCGCTGGAAGCCGGCCAGTCGATCCAGGCCATCGCCTTCGACCTGGGCTACAGCAGCGCGTCGGCGTTCATCGCCATGTTTCAGCGCCAGGCCCATTGCACGCCCGAGCAATACCGCCGCCAGGCACGGGCAGGGCGTTGAGCATTTATTGGCTACACTCAGCTCGACCACCGTGCATCGGGCACGGAGCCAAGGAGACCACTCCATGAAAGTGCTGCAAATCCCCTTACTGGTGTTGGCGGTGTTGTTCAGCGCCCAAGGCTTCGCCGCCAATACCGCGCAGCAGGAAAAGATGAAAACCTGCAACACCGACGCCACCGCCAAGGCCCTCAAGGGCGATGAGCGCAAAGCCTTCATGAGTACCTGCCTGAAGAAGGACGTGCCGCAAACCCAGCAAGAGAAGATGAAAACCTGCAACGCCGACGCCACCACCAAGGCCCTGAAGGGTGACGAGCGCAAAGCGTTCATGAGTGACTGTCTGAAGAAGAAATGACCTGCGCCTATGCCTGCAGGCGTAAGGCTGGCAGACTGCGGGTCTTTCCCGTTGTCTGCCGTTGAGGCTGTATGACCTTCACCCCTCGCCAGGTCACCCTGGCCAGCTGGATCATCGTGTTTGCCGGCCTGTTGCTGGCGCTGCCCCTGAAATTGCTGCCGAGCCTGTTGGCCGGCCTGCTGGTGTTCGAGCTGGTCAACATGCTCACGCCGCGGCTGCAGCCACTGCTGGCCGGGCAGCGCGCCCGTTGGCTGGCGGTGGCGCTGCTCGGCACGCTGGTGGTCAGCACCCTGACCCTGCTGTTTGCCGGGGCCTTCAGCTTCCTGCTGCACGAGGCAGAAAACCCCGGTGCCTCGCTGGACAAGTTCATGGCCTTGGTGGAGCGCGCCCGTGGGCAGCTACCGCCATTCATCGAAGGCTACCTGCCGGCCAGTGCGGCGGAGTTCAAGGTGGCCATCGGTGACTGGATCAAGAGCCACCTGAGCGACCTGCAACTGGTGGGCAAGGGCATGGCGCACATGTTCGTCACCCTGTTGATCGGCATGATCCTCGGCGCCATCGTCGCCTTGCAGCGCATCCCCGATATCTCCCGGCGCAAGCCACTGGCGGCGGCGCTGTTCGAGCGCCTGAGCCTGCTGGTGCAGGCGTTTCGCAACATCGTCTTCGCGCAGATCAAGATTTCGCTGCTCAACACTACCTTCACCGGCATTTTCCTGGCCCTGGTGCTGCCGATGTTCGACGTGCACCTGCCGCTGACCAAGACGCTGATCGTGCTGACCTTCCTGCTGGGCCTGCTGCCGGTGATCGGCAACCTGATGTCGAACACCCTGATCACCATCGTCGGCTTGTCGCTGTCGATCTGGGTGGCGGCGGCGGCGCTGGGTTACCTGATCGTCATCCACAAGGTCGAGTACTTCCTCAACGCGCGGATCGTGGGCGGGCAGATCAGTGCCAAGTCGTGGGAATTGCTGCTGGCGATGCTGGTGTTCGAGGCAGCGTTCGGGCTGCCGGGGGTGGTGGCGGGGCCGATCTACTATGCCTACCTGAAGAGTGAGCTGAAGCGGGCCGAACTGGTCTGATTCTTCATTAGCCTGTACCGGCCTCTTCGCGGGTAAACCCGCTCCCACAAGTACGCCACAGCTCTCAAGACTTGCGCGAGCCCTGTGGGAGCGGGTTTACCCGCGAAGAGGCCGGTACAGGTAAAAGGGATGGCTCAGGCAGCGCCGTAACGCTTGCGTGCCTCGATGGCCAGCCCGCTGCCAATGCTGCCAAAGATATTGCCTTCCACATGTCGCGCATTCGGCAGCATCGCCGACACACTGTTGCGCAGCGCCGGGATCCCGCTGGAACCACCGGTGAAGAACACCGTATCGACCTGGGTCTCGCTCACACCAGCCTTGGCCAGCAATTCGCTCACGCTACCACGCACCCGCTCCAGCAACCCTTCGATAGCCCCCTCGAACAGCGCCCGGGACAGGTCCACGCCCAGCTCGCGCTCAATGCGGCCGAGGTCGACGTGGCGGCTCTGCTGCTCGGTCAGCTCGATCTTGCTGGCCTCCACTTCCATCGCCAACCAGTGCCCGGCACGCTCCTCGATCAGCTTGAACAGGCGGTCGATGCCCAGCGTGTCCTCGATGTCATAGCGCATGCTGCCCAGCGCCAGCTGCGACTTCTGCGAGTACAGGGCGTTGATGGTGTGCCAGGTAGCGAGGTTGAGGTGGTAGCTGGTTGGCATCAGCGCGCCGCTCTTCATGCGGCTGCCGTAGCCGAACAGCGGCATCACGCCCTGCAGGCTCAGCTGCTTGTCGAAGTCGGTACCGCCGATGTGCACGCCGCCGGTGGCGAGGATGTCGCTCTGGCGCTCGGCCACCAGGTGGCGCTCGGGCGACAGGCGGATCAGGGTGAAGTCCGAGGTACCACCGCCGATGTCGACGATCAGCACCAGCTCTTCGCGGCTGATGCCCGACTCGTAGTCGAACGCCGCGGCAATCGGCTCGTACTGGAACGACACGTCCTTGAAGCCGATCTTGCGCGCCACTTCGGCCAGGGTGTCTTCGGCCTCCTGGTCGGCAGCCGGGTCTTCGTCGACGAAGAACACCGGGCGACCCAGTACCACCTGGTCGAATTCGCGGCCGGCAGCGGCCTCGGCGCGCTTTTTCAGCTCGCCGATGAACATGCCCAGCAGGTCCTTGAACGGCAGGGCGCTGCCCAGCACGCTGGTGTCGTGCTTGATCAGCTTGGAACCCAGCAGGCTTTTCAGCGAGCGCATCAGGCGGCCTTCGTAGCCTTCCAGGTACTCGTGCAGCGCCAGGCGGCCATATACCGGGCGACGCTCCTCGATGTTGAAGAACACCACCGACGGCAGGGTGATCTTGCCGTCTTCCAGGGCGATCAGCGATTCGACACCCGGGCGGTGCCAGCCGACCGTGGAGTTGGAGGTGCCGAAGTCGATGCCCAGGGCGCGGGCCGGCGATACGTCAGACATGGGAAAAGGCTTCCGGAGGCAAAACGGCCGCGCAGTTTATGCCAGTTGGCTACAGAATCAAGACCAGTCGTCTGCCATGGCGCAAACCCAAGGCGGTCTTGAAAGGCTATGCTTGACCCCTATCTTCTTTTGCAACACGCACATTCACATTGGTGATCCATAGATGGACTTCAAAGACTATTACAAGATACTCGGCGTAGAGCCCACGGCGGATGACAAGGCGATCAAGGCCGCGTACCGCAAGCTGGCGCGCAAGTATCACCCCGACGTCAGCAAGGAGCGCGACGCCGAGGAAAAATTCAAGGAGGCCAACGAGGCCTACGAAGTGCTGGGCGACGCGCAGAAACGTGCCGAGTTCGACGAAATCCGCAAGTACGGTGGCCAGCATGGCCGGCCGTTCCAGGCACCACCGGGGTGGGAAAGCCGTGGCGGTGGCGGTGGCTTCGAGGGCGGTGATTTTTCCGACTTCTTCAGCTCGATCTTTGGTGGCCGAGGAGGCAACCCGTTCGGTGGCGCCCGGCAGCAGCAACGCAGCGCCGGCAGGCGAGGGCAGGACGTGGAGCTAGAACTGGCAGTGTTCCTTGAAGAGACCCTGAGCAAGGAGTCCAAGCAGATCAGCTTCCAGGTGCCGCAGACCAATGCCATGGGCCAGCGCACCGGGTTCACTACCAAGACCCTGAACGTGAAGATTCCGGCCGGGGTGACCGATGGCGAGCGCATCCGCCTCAAGGGCCAGGGCGCGCCGGGCAGCGGTGGCGGGGCCAATGGTGACCTGTTCCTGACCATTCGCATGGCACCGCACCCACTGTTCGATGTCGAAGGTCATGACCTGATCATCACCGTGCCGCTGGCACCGTGGGAGGCAGCACTGGGCGCCAAGGTGGCCGTGCCGACCCTGGACGGCAAGATCAACCTTACCATCCGCCCCGACAGCCAGAGCGGCCAGCGCCTGCGCGTACCGGGCAAGGGCCTGGCCAACAAGAGCGGCGAGCGCGGCAACCTTTACGCGCAATTGAAAGTGGTCATGCCGCCAGCATCCGACGAGTCTGCCCGCGAACTGTGGACCAAGCTTTCCGAGAAGGCTGCGTTCAACCCGAGGACACAATGGAGTAAGTGATCATGAGCAGCACCCTGATCGTTCAACTGGACATGCGTACCCTGTGTCAGGAGGCCGATATCACGGCTGACTGCGTGATCGAAATCGTCGAGCACGGCATTGTCGAACCTTCCGGGCGAACGCCGGAGGACTGGTTGTTCGACGATCAGGCGCCGTTACTGGCCAAACGCGCGGCGAAGCTGCATCAGGAGCTGGAACTGGAGTGGGAAGGGGTGGCGCTGGCGCTGGAACTGCTGCAGGAAGTGCAGCAGTTGCGCAGTGAGAACAGCATGCTGAGGCAGCGGTTGGGCAGGTTTATCCAGATGTGAGTTTTGCAGGCCCGGCCTCTTCGCGGGTGAACCCGCTCCCACAGGAATCGCACGATCCCTGAGATGTGTGCAGTACCAGTGGGAGCGGGTTTACCCGCGAAGAGGCCAGTACAGGCAAAATCAAATTCAGCTTGGTTCAGCCCCCGGGTTCAGCACCAGCTGCATGAAGGTCAAGTCCAGCCACCGGCCAAACTTCACCCCCACCTGCGGCATCTGCCCGGTCACTACGAAGCCCAGGCGCTCGTGCAGGTGCACCGACGCTGCATTGCCGCTCTCGATGGCCGCCACCATCACATGCTTGCCACACTTGCGTGCACGCTCGACCAGCGCTGCCATCAGCAGCGGCCCCAGCCCCTTGCCACGCTGGTCGCCACGGATGTACACCGAGTGTTCAACGGTGTTGCGAAAGCCCTCGAATGGCCGCCAGTCGCCAAACGATGCATAGCCCAGCACACCGCTCCCATCCACCGCCACCAGGATCGGGTAGCCCTGCTGTGCGCGTGCGGCGAACCAGGCCAGGCGGTTGGCCAAATCCACCGGGGTTTCGTTCCAGATCGCCGTGGAGTTGCGCACCGCGTCGTTGTAGATGTCGAGGATGCCCGGCACGTCGGCAGGCAGGGCATCGCGGATTTCATGACTCATGACAGCGTCTCGCAGGGTCGTTGTTTGCAGATTAAATGGTTACCAGCCCACGCACACCCTCGGCTTGCATGTTTTCGCCACGGCCGCGCTGGATGATCTCGCCACGGGCCATCACCAGGTACTGGTCGGCCAGCTCCTCGGCGAAGTCGTAGAACTGCTCCACCAGCAGGATGGCCATGTCGCCACGCTCGGCCAGGCGACGGATGACTGCGCCGATCTCCTTGATCACCGAAGGCTGGATGCCCTCGGTGGGCTCGTCGAGGATCAGCAGGCGCGGTCGGCTGGCCAGGGCGCGGCCGATGGCCAGCTGTTGCTGCTGGCCGCCGGACAGGTCACCGCCACGGCGTTGCTTCATCTGTTCCAGCACGGGGAACAGTTCGTAGATGAAGGGCGGTACCTCCCGAGCTTCACGGGCGGGGAAGCGCGAAAGGCCCATCAGCAGGTTTTCCTCGACAGTGAGACGCGGGAAAATCTCGCGGCCCTGGGGCACGTAGGCGATGCCGGACTGGACCCGTTGCTGGGGCTTGAGGCTGGTGATCGGCTTGCCTTCCCATTCGATGCTGCCATCGCGGGCGGGTACCAGGCCCATCAGGCAGCGCAGCAGGGTGGTCTTGCCCACGCCGTTGCGGCCCAGCAGGCAGGTGACTTCGCCGACCTTGGCTTCGAAGGACAGGCCCCGGAGGATATGGCTACCGCCGTAGTACTGGTGCAGGGTGTCGATTTTCAGCATGTGTGGTTCCTGGGAAATCTGCTTTGCCTGTGCCGGCCCTTTCGCGGGTAAACCCGCTCCCACAAGGACCGCGCAGCTCTTCAGGCCTGTACCGTACCTGTGGGAGCGGGTTTACCCGCGAAGAGGCCGGCACAGGTATCCATGTCTAGCGGCCCAGATACACCTCGACCACCCGCTCATCCGCCTGCACCTGCTCCAGCGACCCTTCCGCCAGCACACTGCCCTGGTGCAGCACGGTCACATGGTCGGCAATGCTGCCGACAAACCCCATGTCATGCTCCACCACCATCAGCGAATGCTTGCCGGCCAGGCCCTTGAACAGTTCGGCGGTGAACTCGGTCTCGGCATCGGTCATGCCCGCCACCGGCTCGTCCAGCAACAGCAGTTGCGGCTCCTGCACCAGCAGCATGCCGATCTCCAGGAATTGCTTCTGTCCATGCGACAACAAGCCTGCCTGGCGCTGGGCCAGCGGCAACAGGCGCAAGGTGCCCAGCACCTCGTCGATGCGTTGGCGCTGCTCACCACCCAGCCGCGCTGCCAGGCTGGCCCATACCGATTTGTCGGTCTTCAGTGCCAGCTCCAGGTTCTCGAACACCGTCAGCGCCTCGAACACCGTGGGCTTCTGGAACTTGCGGCCAATGCCGGCCTGGGCGATCTGGTATTCGCTCATGCGGGTCAGGTCGAGGGTGTCACCGAAATAGGCCGTGCCGCTGTCGGGCCGGGTCTTGCCGGTGATCACATCCATCATGGTGGTCTTGCCGGCCCCGTTTGGGCCGATGATGCAACGCAGCTCGCCCACGCCGATGTACAGGTTCAGCGCGTTCAGCGCCTTGAACCCATCGAAGCTGACGCTGATGTCTTCCAGGCTCAGCAGCGTGCCGTGGCGGGTGTCGAGGCCGGCCTTGCGGCTCTGGCCCAGGCCGATGGCGTCGCGGCCGGCGCCAAGGTTGTCGAACACCGGTTCGAGCATGAATTCAGGGTGTACCGCGGGCACGCCTCTCATGGCTGGCTCCTTTTCTTCAACAGACCGACCACGCCCTTGGGCAGGTACAGGGTGACGAGGATGAACAGCGCACCGAGGAAGAACAGCCAGAACTCCGGGAAGGCTACGGTGAACCAGCTCTTCATGCCATTGACCAGGCCGGCACCGAGCAGCGGGCCGATCAGCGTGCCGCGCCCGCCCAGGGCCACCCATACGGCGGCTTCGATGGAGTTGGTCGGCGACATTTCGCTGGGGTTGATGATGCCCACCTGCGGCACGTACAGCGCGCCGGCCAGGCCACACAGCACGGCGCTCAGCACCCACACCAGCAGCTTGAAACCGCGTGGGTCGTAGCCGCAGAACATCAGGCGGTTCTCGGCGTCGCGCACGGCGGTGAGCAGGCGGCCGAACTTGCTGCGGGTCAGGCGCCAGCACAGGTACAGGCTGGCCAGCAGCAGGGTCACGGTGAGCAGGAACAACACCGCCCGTGTACCCGGCGCGGCAATGTCGAAGCCAAGCAAAGTGCGGAAGCTGGTAAAGCCGTTATTGCCGCCAAAGCCGGTTTCGTTGCGAAAGAACAGCAGCATGCCGGCGAAGGTCAGCGCCTGGGTCATGATCGAGAAGTACACGCCCTTGATCCGCGAGCGGAAGGCGAACCAGCCGAACACCAGCGCCAGCAGCCCGGGCGCCAGCACCACCAGGCACAGGGCCCAGGCGAAATGCTGGGTGCCGGCCCAGTACCACGGCAGCTCGCTCCACGACAGGAAGGTCATGAACCCCGGCAGGCCGTCACCGGCGGCCTGGCGCATCAGGTACATGCCCATGGCGTAGCCACCGAGGGCGAAGAACAGCCCGTGGCCCAGCGACAGCAGCCCGGCGTAGCCCCAGACCAGGTCCAGGGCCAGGGCGACGATGGCGTAACAGAGGATCTTGCCGACCAGGGTCAGGGTGTAGGCCGACACGTGCAGGGCATGATCAGCCGGCAGCAGCGACAGCAGCGGCAGGGCCACCAGCAGCAGGACGACGACGGCGCCGATGGCCAGCGTCAGCCGTGGCCCGGCCTTTTGAGTAGCGGTGACAAGCAGTGGCTGGTTCATCAGTCGATTACCCGTCCCTTGAGGGCGAACAGGCCTTGCGGGCGCTTCTGGATGAACAGAATGATCAACGCAAGGATGAGGATCTTGCCGAGCACGGCGCCGATCTGCGGCTCCAGCAGCTTGTTGGCGATGCCAAGGCCGAAGGCGGCCCAGAGGCTGCCGGCCAACTGGCCGACGCCACCGAGCACCACCACCAGGAACGAGTCGATGATGTAGCTCTGGCCCAGGTCCGGGCCGACGTTGCCGACCTGGCTCAGGGCCACGCCGCCGAGCCCGGCGATGCCCGAGCCGAGGCCGAAGGCGAGCATGTCGACGCGCCCGGTGGATACGCCGCAGCAGGCGGCCATGTTGCGGTTCTGGGTGACCGCGCGCACGTTCAGGCCCAGCCGTGTGCGGTTGAGCAGCAGCCAGGTAAGCAGTACCACGGCCAGGGCGAAGCCGATGATCACCAGGCGGTTGTATGGCAGTACCAGGTTGGGCAGCAGCTGGATGCCACCCGAAAGCCAGGCCGGGTTGCTGACTTCGACGTTCTGCGCGCCGAACAGCAGGCGAATGGCCTGGATCAGGATCAGGCTGATGCCCCAGGTCGCCAGCAAGGTTTCCAGTGGGCGGCCGTAGAGGTGGCGGATCACCGTGCGCTCCAGCGCCATGCCGACCCCGGCACTGACAGTGAAAGCGACTGGCAGGGCGATCAGCGGGTAGAACTCGATGGCGCCGGGGGCGTAGCGCTGCAGCAGTATCTGGACCATGTAGGTGCTGTAGGCGCCGAGCATCAGCATTTCGCCGTGGGCCATGTTGATCACCCCGAGCAGGCCGAAGGTGATGGCCAGGCCAAGGGCTGCCAGCAGCAGGATCGAACCCAGCGACAGGCCGCTGAAGGCCTGACCGAGCAGCTCACCGACCAGCAGCTTGCGCTGGACCTGGGCCAGGCTGGTTGCTGCGGCGGTGCGCACGCCCGGGTCGGTTTCCGCGTTGGGTTGCAGCAGCGCTTCGAGGCGGGTGCGGGCCAGCGGGTCACCGGTTTCGCCGAGCAGGCGTACGGCGGCCAGGCGTACTGCCGGTTCGCTGGCACCCAGTTGCAGGTTGGCCAAGGCCAGGCCGAGGGCGGCGTGCACGGCGGCGTCCGGTTCGCTGGCGAAGCGCCGGTCGAGGAAGGCCATTTGCGCCGGTTGCGCGCTCTTCTGCAGCTGTTGGGCTGCGGCCAGGCGGATGTCGCTGTTGTCGCTGAGCAACTGGTGGCTGGCCAGGGCATTGTCGATCAGGCCGCGCAGGCGGTTGTTCAGGCGTACCTTGCGCGTGTCATCGACGGCGATGCGGCCCTGGCGCAGGTTGTCCAGCAGCGGCAGGCGTGCGGCATCGGGTTGCGCCGCCCAGCTTTCGAGCAGTTGGGCCTGCTCGGCGGGCTTGGCGGTGAGGAAGAATTCGCCCTCGCTGGCCTGGGTGGCCAGGGGGATCAGCAGAAGAAGGGTTAGCAGGAGTCTAAGCATGCGAGCAATCCTGGAATACAGCGGTGGATTCTTCGCGGGTAAACCCGCTCCCACAGGGATCGCACAGGTTTCTAACCTTGCACCGAACCTGTGGGAGCGGGTTTACCCGCGAATGGGCCGCAAGGCGGCCCCAACGGCTCTCAATTACCTTTCACGGCGTAATCAGGGCGCTTGTCGTTGCCCGGAATGAACGGGCTCCAAGGCTGCGCCCGCAGCGGTTGCTCGGTTTCCCAGACCACGCTGAACTGCCCGTCATCCTGGATCTCGCCGATCATCACCGGCTTGTGCAGGTGGTGGTTGGTCTTGTCCATGGTCAGGGTAAAGCCCGACGGTGCCTTGAAGGTCTGCCCGGCCAAGGCTTCGCGGACCTTGTCGACATCGGTGGACTTGGCCTTCTCGGCGGCCTGGGCCCACATGTGGATACCGACGTAGGTGGCTTCCATCGGGTCGTTGGTCACCGCCTTGTCGGCACCCGGCAGGCCTTTGGCCTTGGCGTAGGCCTTCCAGTCGGCGACGAATTTCTGGTTGACCGGGTTATCCACCGACTCGAAGTAGTTCCACGCCGCCAGGTGGCCGACCAGCGGCTTGGTGTCGATGCCGCGCAGTTCTTCTTCGCCCACCGAGAAGGCCACCACCGGCACGTCGGTGGCCTTCAGGCCCTGGTTGGCCAGCTCCTTGTAGAACGGCACGTTGGAGTCACCATTGACTGTGGAGATGACTGCGGTCTTGCCACCGGCGGAGAACTTCTTGATGTTGGCGACGATGGTCTGGTAGTCGCTGTGGCCGAACGGCGTGTACACCTCTTCGATGTCCTTGTCGGCCACGCCCTTGCTGTGCAGGAAGGCGCGCAGGATCTTGTTGGTGGTGCGCGGGTAGACGTAGTCGGTGCCCAGCAGGAAGAAGCGCTTGGCGCTGCCGCCGTCCTCGCTCATCAGGTACTCCACGGCCGGGATGGCCTGCTGGTTGGGCGCGGCGCCGGTGTAGAACACGTTCGGCGACATCTCTTCACCCTCGTACTGCACCGGGTAGAACAGCAGGCCGTTGAGCTCTTCGAACACTGGCAGCACCGACTTGCGCGACACCGAGGTCCAGCAGCCGAACACCACTGCCACTTTGTCCTGGGTCAGCAGCTGGCGGCTCTTTTCGGCGAACAGCGGCCAATTGGAGGCCGGGTCTACCACCACCGGTTCGAGCAGCTTGCCATTGACGCCGCCCTTGGCGTTGATCTGCTCGATGGTCATCAGCGCCATGTCCTTGAGCGAAGTCTCGGAAATGGCCATGGTCCCCGACAGCGAATGCAGGATGCCGACCTTGATGGTCTCTGCGGCCTGGATGCTCCAGCTCAGGCCCATTGCGGCAATTGATGCGCTAAGGGTGAAGGCCTTGATCAGACTGCGTCGCTTCATGTGCTCTCTCCGCTGAGTTTTTATGTGTTGGGCAAGCGGGGAGGGGTGTTGCAAGGGGTGTGCCTAACGGCGGAAGGTGCGCAATAGAGGGGGTGTGCGAGGTGTTGGGGCGTGGGTTGGATCCAGTTTGGTGCCTGATGGATTTGTGTGCACAGGATTGGGGCTGCAAAGCAGCCCCCGAGGCCATCAGCCGTTACGCACAGCCGTGCGCGGATGGCGCTTGCTGCGCACCCCCTGATAGGTCACCGCCAGCAGCACAAACCAGATCGGCGTCACCAGCAATGCCGCGCGGGTATCTTCCTCCAGGCTCAGCAACACCAGGATGAAGGCAAAGAACACCAGGCACACGTAGCACATGAAGCGCCCGCCCGGCATCTTGAATTTCGACGCCTGGTGCAGCGCCGCTCGCTGCTTGCGGTACTGCAGGTACGACAGCAGGATCAGCGTCCAGACAAACATGAACAACACTGCCGAAACGGTGGTGATCAGGGTGAATGCCTCGACCACGTTCGGCACCAGGTAGATCATCACTGCACCCAGCAGCAGGCAGGTGCAGGAGAAGTACAGGCCATTGGCAGGCACCGAGCGGCCCGACAGCTTCTCGAACGCCTTGGGTGCGTCACCTTCCCGCGCCAGGCCGTACAGCATGCGGCTGGTGGAGAACACGCCGCCGTTGGCCGACGAGGCCGCCGAGGTCAGCACCACGAAGTTGATGATACTCGCTGCCGCCGGCAGGCCGGCCAGCACGAACAGCTCGATGAACGGGCTCTTGCCCGGTACCACGTCGCGCCAAGGTGTGACGGCCATGATTGCGATCAGTGCCAGTACGTAGAACATGATGATCCGCAACGGGATCGAGTTGATCGCCCGCGGCAGGGTGCGCTCCGGGTTCTTCGCTTCGGCGGCGGTGGTACCCACCAGCTCGATACCGACGAAGGCGAACACGGCGATCTGGAAACCGGCGAAGAAGCCCATCAGGCCATTGGGGAACATGCCACCGTCGTTCCACAGGTTGGCCAGCTGCGCGGTGCGCCCACTGGGCGAGGTAAAGCCGCTGATGACCATGTATGCGCCGGTAGCGACCAGACCGAGAATGGCGACGATCTTGACCAGGGCGAACCAGAACTCCAGTTCACCGAACATCTTCACGGTTACCAGGTTCAGTGACAGCAGCAGCGCCACGAAGGTCAGCGCCGGTATCCACTGCGGCAGCTCCGGGAACCAGAATTGCGTGTATGCCGCGATCGCGACCACGTCGGCGATGCCGGTGACCACCCAGCAGAACCAGTAGGTCCAGCCGGTGAAGTAGCCCGCCCAGGGGCCGAGCAGGTCGGCGGAGAAATCGATGAACGACTTGTAGTTGAGGTTGGACAGCAGCAGTTCGCCCATGGCGCGCATGACGAAGAACAGCATGAAGCCGATGATCATGTAGACGAAGATGATCGACGGCCCGGCCAGGCTGATGGTCTTGCCCGAGCCCATGAACAGGCCGGTACCGATCGCGCCGCCGATGGCGATCAGCTGGATGTGGCGGTTGGTCAGGTTGCGTTGCAGATGCTGTTCATCTGGCGCTGTGGGTGAGGTTTGCGTCATAGGCTGCATTCCGTTGAACGGTCGGTCGTCTTGTCAGAGGTAGCCGGCTAGGCTAACACGCGCGTTCCAGTTCGGGGCGCGACAGATCGACTCGACTTTTGGGTAGCAGTCTCATGCCTGTGCCGGCCTCTTCGCGGGTGAACCCGCTCCTACAGGGACCGCGCTGCCCTCAGGCCTGGCGCAGAACCTGTGGGAGCGGCTTTACCCGCGAAAGGGCCGGCACAGACAAAGCAAGGCTCAAGCGCTGGCCAGCACCCGGCCGCGCCTGACCACCAGGCTATCCACCAGCCACATCACCACCATGGACACCCCCACCAGCGGGAACATCAACCCCAGCACCAGCATCACCCCCACCGCCGCCTTCCAGCGCGGCAGGTCATGGCGCAGCGGCGGCACGCCCAGCCCGCCGGCCGGCCTGCGCTTCCACCACATCACCAGCCCGCTCACCGAGCCCAGCAGGATCATCAGGCACACCAGCAGGATGATGATCTGGTTGAGCGCCCCGAACATCTTGCCTTCATGCAGCATCACGCCCAGCTCGGTGGCGCGGGCGACCGGGCTGTAGTCCTGCCAGCGCACATCGGCCAGGACCTTGCCGGTGTACTGGTCGACATGCAGGGTGGCGTCGTTGCGCGGGTCGTCGGCGAACACGGCAACGGTGAACACGCTGTCGGCCGTGGTAGGCAGGGTGATGCTGTAGCCCGGTTCGACCTGGCGCGCGGTAGCGATGTCTTCGACCTGCTGCAGGCTTACCTGCGGCGCTGCCGGCGCGCTCGACATCATGTGGTGCCCGGCATGTTCGGCGTGTGCAGCGGACTGCGGCATCGGCGTGTTTTCCAACGCCCAGGGAACGGTCTGGCGGTGTGCGCTGTTGAGTTCACCCGCCTGCCGGTCCGACTTGGGCACGTCGTTCCACATGGCCGCCGGAAAGCGGTTCCACAAGTCGGCGTACTGCTTGCCCCACAGCCCGGTCCAGGTCATGCCGCTGACCAGCATCAGCAGCAACAAGGCCGAGCCCCAGAAACCGGTGACCGCATGCAGGTCGCGCCAGAACGGTCGGCCGCGTGCCGACAGCCGCGGCCACAGCACGCCAGCACCATTGCGCCCGCGTGGCCACCACAAGTAGAGCCCCGACACCACCAGCACGATGCCCCAGCCGGCGGCCAACTCCACCAGGCGGTCGCCGACCGTGCCGACCATCAGCTCGCCATGCAGGGCGCGGGCGATGGCCTGCAGGTTCTGCTTGCCATCCTGTTCGCCGAGGACTTTGCCGCTGTAGGGGTCGACGAAGACGTTCAGTTCGCGCCCAGCGTCATGCACCACGAATTGCGCGCTGCGTTCGGCGTCCAGCGGCGGCAGGTACTGGCCAACGTGGCCCTTGGGGTAGACCTTGCGCACCTCGGCCAGCAGCGCGTCCGCGCCCTGTCGGTGATGGCCGGCTTCGACCACCATCAGCTCGCGATACAGCAGTGGGTCGAGTTGCGGCTTGAACAGGTAGATGATCCCGGTGATCGCCAGCAGGATCATGAACGGGGCCACGAACAGCCCCGCATAGAAGTGCCAACGCCAGGCCAGGTTGTAGAAATTGATGCGTGTTCCTCTCATGGGAACCTCCTGTTTGACCAGCAGATGGGCGCGACCTGCGCCGCGCCCGTTGTTGTTGTCAGAAGCTGAAGTCGACCTTGGTCCAGAAGGTCCTGCCTGGCTCGTTGACCGGCTGTGGATCGGTTGCCGGGTAGCCGAACCCGGCGTTCCCGGCCAGGTTCAAGTGCTCGGCGTAGGTCTTGTCGAACAGGTTGTCGACCCCCGCGCTGAGCTTGAGGTGGTTGCTCACCTTGTAGGCGCCATTGAGCGAGAACACGCCGAAGCCTGCGCTCTTGTCGTAGTCCTTGCCGACCACGTTGCCCTGTTTCTCGGCGATGCGGTTCTGTTCCGCCACCAGCCGCCACAGTGCGCCGACGCTCCACACATCACGGCTGTAGGTCAGGCCCAGGCGGCTTTCCAGGGGCGGCATTTGCGGCAGCGCTGTGCCATCGCTGCTGTTCTTGCCCCAGGCGTAGGCCAGCGTGGCGTCGGCCTTCCAGTTTTCCGTCAACTGGTAGGCCGCGCCCAGTTCGCCGCCCATGATGCGGGCGTCGATGTTACGGGCCCGGGAGCTCGTCCCCAGGTAATCGAACAGGATGTAGTCGCGGATCTGCCCCACGTAGCCGGACGCCCAGGCTTCCATGCGTTCGTCGCGGTACTGGACACCGAAGTCGAGCTGGGTGGTCTTCTCCGGCTTGATGCTGTCGAAGGCATTGACCGAGCCCGAGGGGCCACCTGCGGAGAACAGCTCCCAGTAGTCAGGGAAGCGTTGCACATGACCGAGGCCGATGTAGGTGGTGGCCGGTAGCGCCGCCAGGTCGTGTTCGTAGCGCACGAAGCCGCTGGGCAGGGTATCGGCGCGGGTGTTGCCGTTGGTGGCGCTGGTCGCGCGGAAGTCGCGGGCCGAGGCGCGGTCCAGGCGGGCACCGCTGATCAACCGGTCCTCACCGCTGACGTACCAGGTCAGTTCGCCGAAGGCACCGTAGTTGTGGAAGTCGGCGTCCTTGGTCCAGGCCTTGCCCTTGTGCGCGTCCACGCCCATGCCACTGCGCTTGCGATGTTCGTTGGTCTGCGCGTCAATGCCGCCGATCAGTTGCACGTCGGCCCAGCGCCAGGTGGCCTTGATGCGTGCGCCCATGGTACGGCGGTCGACGTTGCTGACCATCGGCATGCCCATCATGCCGCTGCCCGAAGGCGTGCGCAGGCTGTAGTTGTCCATCACGTGGTCGGCGTAGTTGTAGTAGACCTGCGCCTCGACCTTGTCGAGCACCTCGCCGAGGTTGGACTTTTCAAACCGCAGGCCCAGGCTTTCGCGCTTGAACTGCGAGCCGTCCATGCCGCGCCCGGCATAGCGGGCCTCGCCATCGCCCTTGCCGGCGGTGAGTTCCAGCAAGGTGTCCTGATCGGGCGTCCAGCCGAGGGCGACATCGCCGTTCCATTTGTCCCAACGTGACGGCACGGTGTTGTCGCTGCCGTCATGGTAGTCGTCCGAGCGCGACTGGTTGCCGACGAAACGGGCGTAGCCCAGGTTGTTGCCGGCGGCCGCGTCCAGCACCTTGTCGAAGCGGCCGTTGGAACCGGCCAGCAGGCTGGCGTTGACCCGGCTGCCGAGGGTGCCGAACTTCTCCGGCTCGCGCTCGAAGAGGATGGTGCCTGCCGAACCGCCCGGGCCCCAGATCACGCTTTGCGGGCCTTTGATCACGGTCAGGCGGTCGTAGGTTTCCGGCGAAATATACGACGTGGGGGCATCCATGCGGTTGGGGCAGGCGCCCAGCATCAGGCCGCCATTGGTGAGGATGTTCAGGCGTGAGCCGAACATGCCGCGCAGTACCGGGTCGCCGTTGGTGCCGCCGGCGCGGATGGCCGAGAAGCCGGGGATGGTCTTCAGGTAGTCGGCGCCGTCGCTGGCCGGCACTGGCTGGCGCGGGTCTTTCGGGTTGGTGACCACGGTCAGCGGCGAGCTCGGGGCCACGGCGGTGATCACCGTCGGGCTCAGCTCGGGGGCGTCGTGTGCATGGCCTTCATGGCCAGGGTCGGCGGCCAGGGCCACGGGCGCGAGCAGCGAGCCGCACACGGCGGCAATGGTCCCACGCAGGGACAAGGCAAAAACAGGGGTGCAGCCGGACATAATGATTCCAGTCGATCAGTCATGAGTCAGCGCGAAGCCTCCTGGCTCCGTGCGCAAAATGTGGGTTCAGACGTTGATCGAGGAAGGTGGGGCGCGGCTGCGCGCGCCAGGGAATACAGCCTGCCGGGCATGGCCCTGGCGCGTGGGCGCAAACAGGTGGGTGGTGGGGACGACGCTGCCGGCGCTGAGCGGGCTGAGGGCCTGGGGCAGGGCCGGGCAGTTGAACAACAGGCTGCAGTAACCGCACTTTTCCCACATCACATGCAGCTGGCCATCGCCAGCCTGGCCGTGATGGGTGTCGCCGCCATGCTGATGGGCAGTCGCCATCGGCATGTCCATCGGCATGCTCATGCCGGCGTGGTGGTCCATCGGCATCGACTGGGAAATCAGCGGGCCGATGAAGATCATCCACATGGCGAACAGGCTCAGCCATCCGCCACCGGCGCGCCTGCGGTCAGGGCGGGTGGTATGGCTGATGCTGTTGCGCGGCAGGCTCACGACGAGTGCCTTTCAGCAGGTGATCAGTGCGCGTGTTCGTGGGCTTGCGGCTGGTCCGTCGGCGCCTGCTTCTGCACGGCCACATCGACGGTGATATTGCCGGCCTTTTCGAAGTGCAGGGTCAACGGGAAGCGCTTGCCGTCGCTGAGCAGGCTGCGGTCCTTGGGCTGCAACAGCATCACATGGTAGGCGCTGGGAGCGAAGATCAGGTTCTTGCCGGCGGGCACCACCACGCTGGGCACCTGCTGCATCTTCATGGCGCCGCTGGTGCTCATGGCATGCTCGTGCAGTTGTGCGTCATCGCTGATGGGGCTGTCGACGCTGAGCAGGCGGTCGTCGGCCTGGCCGTTGTTGTGCACCACGAAATACGCCGCGACGTTGGGCGCGTTGGGGGGCAACTGCAGTGACCAGGGGTGGGCGATGTGCAGGTCACCCACGCTGTATTCGTGGGCATTGGCAAAGGCGCCGGGCAGCAGCAGGGCGGCCAGGACGAGGGCGTGCTTGAGCATGGTGAATCTCCGTTTCTGTTCAGGTTCAGGCAGACAGCGGGATGAACTCAGGCCAGCGGAGAGGCACGGGGGTTGAGCGCCGGCCAGAGTTGGCGCGGCGTGGCGTGGTAGTCGGCAGGTGGCGGCAGCAGCCCGGCGAGCAGTAACGGCGGGTTGTGCAGCTGCGGCGGGTAGCCGGGCAGGGCCAGCAGCGGCGCGGCACCGGAGCAGCACCAGCAATTCATCATGCTGGCGCTGTCGTCGCTTTGCGTGCCGAGGTCGATCTTGGCCAGGGCCTGGACGTCGGCCTTGGCCTTGTTGGCCATGCTGGAACAGAAGGCCCCCCACAGCAGCTGCTCGGCCGGGCCCTTGGGCGCGGCAGAGGACAGCGGCATGGCCAGCAGGTTGAACAGCACTGCAAGGCAGGCTATCCAGGCAATGTGCCGACGTGGGGGCATGGAGAGATCCGGTCAGGAATCGTGGTGGGTATTGTAAGGCCGAGTATAGGTAAAAATGGCGGGGTGCGGTGAAGTGACGCAGGCCAGCAGTTGAAGCGGTGTCGCCTGCTTCGCGGGCGTGCCCGCGAAGAGGGCTGAATCAATCTCAAGCCTTGTTGCGGCCCATCAGCCCGCGCACGGTCTCCTGCAGGTCCGCCGGCAACACCACCACCTTGGCATTGCTGCTGCCCGCCAGGTTCTCCATCGCCCCCACATAACGCTCGCCCAGCAGGTACATCGCCGGCACGGTCTCGTTGCCGACCGCGTCCTTGACCAGCGAAATCGCCCGCGCCGAGGCTTCGGCCAGGCTGATCTGCGCCTCGGCATCCAGCCTGGCTGCCTGCAAGCGTGCTTCTGCCTCGAGAATCGCCGCCTGCTTCGCCCCTTCGGCACGGGTCACGTCGGCCTTGCGCTCGCGCTCGGCAGCCGCCTGGCGTTCCATGGCCAGTTGCATGTTCTCCGAGGGCTTGATGTCCTGGATTTCCACCGAGCGTACGGTCACGCCCCAGTCTTCGGTCTGCTCGGACATCGCCTCGCGCAGGCGCGCCTTGATCTGCTCGCGGCTGGACAGCGCTTCGTCCAGGTCCATGGCACCGACGATGGCGCGCAGCGAGGTCATGGTCAGGCTGGTGACGGCGAAGGAGAAGTCCTGTACGCCATAGGAGGCCTTCTGCGGGTCGACCACCTTGGCGAAGCACAGGGCGTTGGCGACGATCACCGCGTTGTCCCGGGTGATGATTTCCTGCTGCTGCACATCGAGGATGATGTCCTTGGTCGGCAGGCGGTAGGCAACCACGTCCATGTACGGGATGACGATGTTCAGGCCGGGCTTGAGCGTGCTCTGGTAGCGGCCCAGGCGTTCGACGACCCATTCCTCGCCCTGGGGCACGATGCGCACCCCCTTGAACACGGTGATCAGGACGAACAGGGCGATGGCGACGACGACGATGAGACTGGTCATGGTGCGAAATTCCTTTTAGTGCGGATTCAGGCCCGGATGACCCGGACGGTGTTCCCTTCGATGGCGGTCAGGCGCACCCGCTCGCCGGCCGCGATCTCGCTGTCGGCGATGCAGGTCCATTCTTCGTTGCCGAGGATCGGCTTCTGGAAGCGCACGCGGCCTTTCTGAAACTCCGAGACGCCAGCGGTCAGCAGCCCCACTTCGCCGATCACGCTCTCGGCGGTCCAGCGCACGTCGGGTTGCTTGCGCCGGAACAGCTTGAACCACAGCGCCGTGGTGACTGACGACAGCAGTACCCACAGCAGTACCTGCATATCCAGTTGCAGGCCGGGGGCGGCCAGCGAAATGAGCGACACCAGCACGGCACCGATGCCGAACCAGAGAATGAAGAACGTCGGCAGGACCAGTTCGAGCAGGGTCAGCGCGATACCGAACACCAGCCAGATCCACCATTGCATTTCCATATGGGTAGCGCCTTCCGGGGGGAGTGCCGAGTTTAAGGCAGCCGTGCGGCACCTGGCCACTTCATGGTCTGAAAGAAAAGTCCGAAATGGCTGTAAGAGCAACTGCCGTAGGCAAATGTATGAAAATTGCCGCGTCCCCTGTGGGAGCGGGTTCACCCGCGAACACCGGCGAAGCCGGTGCCATGCACCGCGTTGATTTCTTCGCGGGTAAACCCGCTCCCACAGGGATCTGCGGTGCGCTTACGGAATTTGTTATCCGCGCAGGCCGAGTGTCGCAGCCAGGTCGGTCAGCGAGTCGAACGCCCGGTCCACATCCGGCAAAGCCGGTCGCTTCAGGATCAGCACGGGTATCCCCAGCTCCCGCGCCACCTCCAGCTTCGGTTCGGTCGCCACGCTGCCGCTGTTCTTGCTGATCAGCACATCGATCCTGCGGCGCTGGAACAACGCGCGTTCATCTTCAATATGGAACGGCCCGCGCGCGCCAATCACTTCACAGCGGTCATTGCCAGGGCACGCCTCCAGCGCACGCAAGGTCCAGAACTGCTCCGGCGGTATCTCCTCCAGATGTTGCAGTGGCTCACGCCCCAGCGTGAACAATGGCCTGCGAAACGGCTTGAGCGCCTCGATCAACCCTGCCCAGTCCTCGACCTCGCGCCAGTCGTCCCCCGCTTGTGCCTGCCAGGCCGGGCGGCGCAAGGCCCAGCATGGAATGCCGGCCATGCGTGCGGCGCTGGCGGCATTGCGGCTGATCTGTGCGGCATAGGGATGGGTGGCATCGATCAGCAACGTGATACCCGCCTCGTGCAGGTAGTGGGCCAGGCCCTCGGCGCCGCCAAAGCCACCGACCCGAACCTGGCATTGCAGGTCCTGCGGTACCCGGCCGATGCCCGCCAGGCTGTAGATGTGCTGTGGGCCCAGGCGGCGAGCGATGGCCAGGGCTTCAGTGACGCCGCCCAGCAGCAGGATGCGCCCGTTCATTGCACACCCGCCCGGCCGACGATGCCACCCTGGCGGTCGATGGCGAACACCTCCACCTGCACCTGCGCCGGCACCACGCTGCGGGCGAAGGCCAGGGCGTGGGCGCACACCGCGTCACCCAGGGGGATGCCGGCTGCATGGGCCAGGGCCAGGGCCTGCTGGCTGGTGTTGGCAGTAATGATCGCGGCCTGCAGCGCCTCGTCGGCGCCGATGTCCGCAGCCCAGCCGGCCAGTTGCGGCAAGTCGATGCTGGAGTGACGGCTGTGCAGGTCCATGTGCCCGGCGGCCAGCTTGCTGATCTTGCCGAAGCCGCCGCACAGGGTCAGGCGTGGCACCGGCACCTTGCGCAGGTGCTTGAGCACCGCACCGACGAAGTCGCCCATTTCGATCAGGGCGATTTCCGGCAGGCCGTAGACCCGGCGCATGGTGTCTTCGCTGGCGTTGCCGGTGCACGCGGCGATATGCGTGTAGCCGTTGGTGTGGGCGACGTCGATGCCCTGGTGGATCGAGGCGATGTAGGCCGCGCAGGAGAACGGCCGCACGATGCCACTGGTACCGAGGATCGACAGCCCGCCCAGGATGCCCAGGCGCGGGTTCATGGTCTTCAAGGCCAACTGCTCGCCGCCCTGTACATTGACCGTGACCTCGAAGCCGCCGAGGTAGCTGCATTCGTCCGCCAGGCGTTGCAGGTGTTCGCGGATCATGCGCCGTGGCACCGGGTTGATGGCCGGCTCACCCACCGCCAGCACCAGCCCCGGGCGGGTCACGGTGCCGACGCCGGCGCCGGCGACAAAGTGGATGCCCGGTTCGGCCAGCAGGCGCACCTGGCTATAGAGCAGGGCGCCGTGGGTCACGTCCGGGTCGTCGCCGGCATCCTTGAGCGTGCCCGCTTCGGCGCCTTCGCTGGTGAGGCGGCAGAACTCCAGGCGCATTTGCACCACCTTGCCCTTGGGCAGGGTGATGCTGACGGCGTCGCTGCTCTCGCCGCCCAGCAGCAAGCGTGCTGCCGCCAGGCTGGTGGCGGTGGCGCAGCTGCCGGTGGTCAGGCCGCTGCGCAGGGGGGCGGGTTGTTCGCGGGTTTCTTCACGCATCGGCGGGTTTCACCACGTCCAGCAAGGTGATTGGCAGCGCCTGGCGCCAAGTGTCGAAGGCGCCCAATGGCTGGGCATGGGCGATGTGGATGCGGGTCAGCTCACCGCCGTGGTGTTCACGGAAATGCGCCAGGGCCAGTTCGCTTTGCAGGGTCACGGCGTTGGCTACCAGCCGGCCGCCGGGGCGCAGGTTTGCCCAGCACAGGTCGAGCACGCCTTCGCGGGTGACGCCGCCACCGATGAAGATCGCATCCGGTTGCTCCAGGCCTTCCAGCGCCGCCGGTGCCTTGCCGCGGACCAGCTGCAGGCCGGGTACACCCAGCGCATCGCGGTTGTGTTCGATGAAACCCTGGCGGCCTTCGTCGGCCTCGATGGCCAGGGCGCGGCAGGCCGGGTGGGCGCGCATCCATTCGATGCCGATCGAGCCGCAGCCGGCGCCCACGTCCCACAGTAGCTCGCCGGGCTGTGGTGCCAGGCGCGCCAGGGTGATGGCGCGGACATCGCGTTTGGTCAGCTGGCCGTCATGCCGGAAAGCGCTGTCCGGCAACCCGGCCAGCCGGTGCAGGCGCGGGGCGTCGGCACCGGCCAGGCACTCGATGGCTACCAGGTTGAGCGCGGCGACGTCGTTGTGCGGCCAGTCCTGGGCAGTGCCGGCCAAATCACGTTCGTCGACGCCACCCAAGTGTTCGAAGACCCGCAGGCGACTTGGCCCGAAGCCCCGCTCGCGCAGCAGCGTGGCAATTGCTGCCGGGCTATCGCCGTCGTTGCTCAGCACCAGCAGGCGCACGCCGCTGTGCAGATGGGCATTGAGCGCTGCCAGGGGCCGAGCGACCAGCGATACCACCTGCACGTCGTGCAGCGGCCAGCCCAGGCGGGCAGCGGCCAGGGCGCAGGAGGAGGGCATCGACAACACGCGCATTTCAGCGGCGGGCAACTGCCGCGCCAGGCTGGCGCCGACGCCGTAGAACATCGGGTCGCCGCTGGCCAGCACGCACACCGGCTCGCCGCGCAGGGCCAGCACCGGGGCCAGCGAGAACGGGCTTGGCCAGCCCAGCCGCTCGCCGGCCACGCAGCGTGGCAGCAAGGCCAGCTGGCGCGGGCTGCCGAAGATCCGCGCAGCGCCCAGCAGCGCGCGCCGGGCCTGTTTGCCCAGGCCGCTGAAGCCGTCTTCGCCGATACCTACTACTGTCAGCCAGGGTGCCATGGATACCTCTTCAGACCCTGGGGCTGCTGTGCAGCCCATCGCGACACAAGGCCGCTCCCACAGGGTGTGGTGATCCCTGTGGGAGCGGCCTTGTGTCGCGATGGGGTGCGCAGCGCCCCCAAAATTTCTGCTCAAACCCGAATGATGCTCGACCACCGGCTTTTCATGCCGCCGGACAAAGCAGGCATAATACCGCGCCTTCTACACTCAAGCGCATTTTCACAGATTGCCGGACGCCCCTTTGACCCAGGCCCATGCCCCCCATGTATCGCCCCGTCCCTCGGCCTGCCCGGGGTTGTGGCGCATCGTCGGTGCCCGTGATGGCGGTATCTGCCGCATCAAGCTGCCGGGTGGCCTGCTGCTGGCCGACCAGGCCGATGCGGTGGCGGCGGCGGCCGAGCGTTTCGCCGGTGGCGTGATCGAGGCCACCAACCGCGGCAACCTGCAGATTCGCGGCATCGGTAGCGAGCATCGCGGCCTGGTCGAGACGCTGCTCGCTGCCGGCCTGGGCCCGCGTGATGCCGCCGGTGACGATGTGCGCAACCTGATGCTCAGCCCGCTGGCCGGGCATGACCCGGCGATGCTGCTGGACGCCCGTCCGCTGGCCGGGCAGATCCTCGATCTGCTGGAAGGCACCCCGCGTTTTCACCAGTTGTCGGCCAAGTTCGCCGTGCAGCTGGATGCCGGCGAAAACCTGGCCATGCTCGAACACCCCCATGACCTGTGGCTGTCGGCCCTGCGCCTGGAGCAGCGGACCTGGCTGGCGTTTGGCCTGGCGGGTTGCCCGGCAGACGGCCAGGTACTCGGTGCGGTGCCGGCGGAACAAGGCCTGGCACTGGTGCGTGCGGTGCTTGAGCGCTTCCTCGACCTGGCCACCCCGGCACAGTCGCGCATGCGCCAGTTGCTCGAGGTGTGCTCGACAAGCGATTTCATCGACGGGCTCGGCCTGGCTATCCGCCGCGATCCCGCCGTGCTCGCATGGCGCCGTGAACCGCGCAGCGTCTCGTGGCTGGGCGTGCTGCCCCAGGCGCAAGGGCTGGCCTTGGGCGTTGCCCCGCCGCAGGGTCGCCTGACCCCGGCCATGCTGCGCGGCGCCGCGCATATTGCCCGTGAACGGGGCGATGGCAGCCTGCGCCTGAGCCCCTGGCAAAGCCTGGTGCTGACCAACCTGCAAGCGCAGCACGTCGACCACGCCCAGGCCGAGTTGTCCACGCTGGGCCTGCTCTGCCACGACCATGAGCCACTGGCGCGCATCAGCGCCTGCACCGGCGCCAGCGGTTGTGCCAAGGCCCTGGGCGAGACCAAGGCCGATGCCGTCACCCTCGCGGCGCTGCTCGGCCCAGGCGTGCCCGGCAGCGTGCACTTGTCCGGTTGCCCCCGATCCTGTGCCGTGGCCCATGTGGCCCCGGCCACCCTGCTGGCCCGCGCGCCGGGCCGTTACGACCTGTACCTGCGTGATGCGCGCCAGCCGGGCTTCGGTGCCCTGCGCGCCACCGACCTTACCTTGAATGAAGCAGGCGCCATGCTCGACCTGCCGACGGAGCACCTTGATGATTGACTACATCCGCGATGGTCAGGAGATCTATCGCAACTCCTTCCGGATCATCCGCGAGGAAGCCCGACTCGAGCGGATCCCCGCAGACCTCGAAAAGCTCGCCGTGCGCGTGATTCACGCCTGTGGCATGGTCGACGCCATCGATGGCCTGCAGTTCTCCGAAGGTGCCGGCCGGGCCGGGCGCCAGGCGCTGCTGAACGGCGCGCCGATCCTGTGCGATGCGCACATGGTCGCCGAAGGCATCACCCGTGCCCGCCTGCCCGCCGACAACAAGGTCATCTGCACCCTGCGCGACCCGAGCGTACCGGGCCTGGCCAAAGACGCAGGCAATACCCGTTCCGCCGTGGCCCTGGAGCTGTGGCGGCCGTATCTGGAAGGCAGTGTGGTGGTGATCGGCAACGCCCCTACCGCGCTGTTCTACCTGCTGGAAATGCTCGACGCCGGCGCCCCGAAACCGGCACTGATCCTCGGCTTCCCGGTCGGTTTCGTCGGTGCCGCCGAGTCCAAGGCGATGCTCGCCGCCGACAGCCGTGGCGTGCCGTTCGTGATCATGCAGGGCCGCCTTGGCGGCAGTGCGATGGCCGCCGCCGCGGTCAACGCCCTGGCCACGGAGGTGGAATGATGGCGCCGCGTGGACGTCTGCTGGGCCTGGGCGTGGGCCCTGGCGACCCTGAACTGATTACCCTCAAGGCCCTGCGCCTGCTACGTGAAGCGCCGGTGGTCGGCTACTTCGTGGCCAAGGGCAAGCGTGGCAATGCCTTCGGCATCATCGAGGCGCACCTGCAGCCCGAGCAGACCTTGCTGCCGCTGGTCTACCCGGTAACCACCGAAGCGCTGCCAGCGCCGCTGTCCTATGAACAGGTGATCAGCGACTTCTACGACGAGGCCAGCGTGCAGGTGGCCGAGCATCTGGATGCCGGCCGCGACGTGGCGGTGATCTGCGAAGGCGACCCGTTCTTCTACGGCTCCTACATGTACCTGCACGATCGCCTGGCGCAGCGCTACGAGGCCGAAGTAATCCCCGGCGTCTGCTCGATGCTCGGTGGCGCCTCGGTACTGGGCGCGCCGCTGGTGTACCGCAACCAGAGCCTGTCGGTGCTGTCTGGCGTGTTGCCGGCCGCAGAGCTCAAGCGTCGCCTGGCCGACGCCGATGCGGCAGTGATCATGAAGCTCGGCCGTAACTTCCCCAAGGTGCGCGAAGTGCTGGCCGAACTGGGCCTGGACGGGCGCGCGCTGTATGTGGAGCGGGCGACCATGGCCAACCAGAAAATCGTGCCGCTGGACCAGGTCGACCCGCAGTCGTCGCCGTACTTCTCGCTGATCATCGTGCCGGGTGAAAAATGGCAGGGCTGAACATGCACCGGGCACCGGCGATCGTCATCCTTGGCCAGGGCAGCCTGACCACGGCGCAGCGTATCCAGCAGTGTTATCCACAGGCATCGATCCATGGCCTGGAAGGCCGGGTCGAGGGTGCCGACCTTTATTACACCGCGTTCGGCGATACCCTGCGTGGGCTGTACCAGCAGGACACGCCGATCATCGCCCTGTGCGCCGCGGGTATCGTCATCCGCAGCCTGGCCAGCCTGCTCAGCGAGAAAGGTGTCGAGCCACCGGTACTGGCCGTGGCCGAAGACGGCAGTGCCGTAGTGCCGCTGCTCGGTGGCCTTGGCGGTGTGAACGTGATGGCGCGCGAAATCGCCGAGGCATTGGGCGTTGCTGCGGCCATCACCACCAGTGGCGAATTGCGTTTCGGCACCTGCCTGCTGAACCCGCCGCAGGGCTATGCCCTGGCGGATATCGAGCAAGGCAAGCGCTTCGTCTCCGACCTGCTGGCTGGCGAGACGGTGCGCATCGAAGGTGACGCGCCGTGGCTGCAGCAGGCGCAATTGCCTGCCAGTGAGGCGGCCCGGCGTACCATCCATGTGGGGCACCAGGCGCGTCCGGCCAGCCGTGACGAGCTGCTGATCCACCCACGTTCGGTGGTAGTGGGTGTTGCGGGTGGTAGTCTGGCCAGTATTCGTGCGGCATTGCAGCAGGCCGGCATCGCCGAGCCGGCAGTGGCCTGCCTGCTGGCCGACGAGCAAGCCATGGCCGATAGCGCCCTGCACGAAGCGGCACAGGCCCTGGGTGTTGCCTTGCGCTTTGCCGCCAAGGCGCATGATGTGGCCGGTATGGTTGCTGCGGCATTGCCCGCTGCGCAACTGATCGAGGTGGCAGACGTGGTCATCGCGGTGGCGCCTGCCCCGGTCGAAGTGGCGCAGGTTGGCCGTCGTCGCGGTCGCCTGGCGGTCATCGGCCTGGGGCCGGGTGCTGCCGAACTGATGGTGCCGGCGGTCAAGGCTGAACTGGCGCGGGCCGAAGATGTGCTCGGTTACGAAACCTACGTGCGCATGGCCGGCCCGTTCCGTGACGACCAGGTGCTGCACTGCACCGACAACCGTGAAGAGATGCAGCGTGCCCGGCATGCCTTCGAACTGGCGGCCCAGGGCCGTTCGGTGGTGGTGGTGTCGTCGGGCGACCCGGGTGTGTTCGCCATGGCGGCTGCGGTACTTGAAGCGCTGCACGAGTCCAATGACCCGGCCTGGCACCGGGTGGATCTCGAGATCCTGCCGGGGGTGTCGGCCTCGCTCGCAACCGCCGCCCAGGCGGGCGCGCCGCTGGGGCATGACTTCTGCGTGATGTCGCTGTCGGACAACCTCAAACCCTGGTCGATCATTGAAAAGCGCCTGGACCTGGCGGCCCAGGCCGATCTGGTGCTGGCGTTCTACAACCCGATTTCCAAATCCAGGCCGCATCAGCTCGGCGTGGCGCTGGAAGTGGTGCGTCGGCACCGTGACGGGAACACGCCTGTAGTCCTTGGCCGCGATATCGGTAGGCCGGGGCAGACGCTGAAGGTCGTCACTTTGGCCGAGCTGCTGCCGGAAATGGTCGACATGCGCACCATGGTCTTGGTGGGCTCCTCTACAACCTGCGTGTTTCCTCGCCTGTCGGGCGGGGTGTGGGCCTACACCCCGCGTTGGTACCCGTCGGCCAACTAGTTGCACCGGAAACCCTTCAGCGCGCTGCATCGTGGGCGCGCTGGCTAAGGTGGTTGCCCCTGACTCGGGGGGCAACCATCTAGGAGTTTCCACATGTCCGAAGAAACACAAGTCACTACCACCGACGCGGCCATCCTGGTCGAAGGCAACCTGCTGGCCTGCGGCGCAGGCATGTCTTCGCAAAGCCGGCATGACGTAAAGAACGCCTTCCACTTCGCCACTTTGGTGGCTGACAAATCCTTCGATGCCGAAAAGCAGAGCAGGGAGTGGTACGAGCGGTTCATCGATGTCATGCGTGATCTTGGCTTTACCATCCCCAAGCGTAGTTTCGAACTGGAAACCTCGGCGGAACTGTCTGTCACCGTGGGCGCTGTCGCTATACGGGCGATCGGTGTGGTGGGGAATGCAATGTTGGGTGGTACCAAGTTGGGTGAGCTGGCCAAGATGGCCTTCGACAAACTGACCACCGTCGAAAACGACGCCAAGGTGCTCGACCACAAACGCAAGAACCAGGCCAGGGGCATGGTCGGGATGGCGGCCTGCATCGAAACCGATAACAACGATGTGGTCATGGTGGTGAGCTGCATCCAGGCGTCTGCCCCGCAGCTGGATGATGACATCCTGGGTATCCAGTGGAAGCTGGACAAGACCCACTACTACGCCGGCACGGCTGTGCTAACCCTCAACACCTTCGTCTACGAAAAAATCCGCGAAACCGTGGAAAACAAACTCGGCGTGCGCAGTGTCGAGAACATTCTCCAGTACGACATCTGATTGCAGGGCGGCGTTGCAACGCCGCCTTGTTCGGCTATTTGTGACGAGGCAACACCATGGACAGAACAGCTGAACAACTGATGTTGATTGGCGGAACGGCACTACTGTATCGCGCAGACACTGGCCAGATTCAGTGTCAGGCCGCCTTCGACTCGATCCTTTACGCCCAGTTGGTGGCCAACAGGCGTGCGGGGTCACGCTTTGAGAACTATGAAGCCTGGTATGACGCCTATCGCGAGGCATACCGACAACTGGGCTGGATCAAGCTGGCCGGTACGCATGACCTGAAACAGTTGGGGCAACCCGTGCGCGGCTCGCAGATACAGCCACTTGAGGCGTGGCTGAGGATGCGTTCGATCCGCCATGAGGCTGTGCTGGCTGCAGTGAAGAGTGGCCTGAGCCGATCAATCGAAGGTTTTCGCCACCAGCTGAAGTTCAGCACGCAGGGTTCGCAGCTGGTGATCGAGCTTGGCTTGCTCAAGCCGGGGCCGACGCTCGACCTTTGCAGTATCACCCTGCAATTCGACGAGCCGATCGCCGGCACCTCGCGGGACATGTTGCTGGTCGAAAAGGCTCTGCAGGGCGAAGCCAGGTTCAATGGCGTTTCCTTGCTGCTGGATAACGTGCGTTTCCAACGTCAGCGAGATGAACTGCAGACATTGATGAAAACCAAGGATGCACAGGGGGAGTATCGGTTCGACCCTCATGCACCAGTAACGGGAGCACAACATGAGTGAAGCCATATCTGCTGTGATCGGCGCAGGGATTGTTTCGTTTCTGCCGGGTATTCCCACTGCGCAGAAAAACAAAGTGCGGCTTGCCCTGGCGATGGCTGAGCGGGCCACCGAGACGGCCTACAAGGAAGGGCTGATCCAGGACTGGTTGGCCTACTACCGCAACCAGCTGAAATTCATGGGCTGGGACGCAGTTTCTGCCGAGCAGGTGCACTGGCCTGAGGAGGGCCGTGCCAGGCAAACCGACAAGGTGCTTGAAACCATTGCCGCAACCGCCGGCGATCATTTTGCCTCGGCAAGCAGCCAGTCCATGCGCAAGCTGTTGACCAAGCCGCCGGTTCTGCAATCGCTTGAGCGCTGTGCCTATGAGCGGCAGCATTTTCAATTGCTGCCCTGCGCGTCTGCTGGGGCGAATCGTGTCGACATGGTGCTGTATCACGAAACGGACAATCGTTCGGCGTTCCGGGCGGGCTTCATCAGCCACAAACGCAGCCTCAAGAATGTGCGAGCGGAGTTGATACGCTTCAACATCCTGGCTTTCGAGCAGAGTTTCTTGCCCAAGGTTCGGGATCGCGTCGTTCAGGTCTCCCTGCAGCGCATACTGGATTTCGACATCTAGGGCGCGAGGTAGCCTTTGATACCGGTGAAGATGATCTGCGCAGCCAGGGCGCAGACGAACAGCCCCATCAGCCGGCTGACGATCTGCAGGCCCTGGTCGCCAAGGATGCGCTCGATGCGGTGCGAGAGGTACAGCACCAGGCCCACGGTGAAGCTGGCCAGGGCGATGCTGATGATGGCCAGCACCTTGTCGTCCCAGTGCGGGTGGCCGACGCCCATTACCAGCAGTGCACCGATGGTGCCCGGGCCGACGGTCAGCGGGATGGTCAGCGGCACGATGGTGACATCCTGTTGCACGTTGTCGGCCTGAACCGCGGACTTGCCTTGGGCCATGCCCAGTGCCGAGATGAACAGCACGCTGCCGGCGCCGATGCGGAACGCGTCGGCGGTGATGCCGAAAATGCCGAATATCGCCCGCCCGAACAGGTACAGCAGGACACTGGCGATGAGCGCGGCGATGGCGACCTTCCAGGCCAGCTGCTTGCGCTCCTTGCTGGAATGACCGCGGGTCAGGCTGATGAAGCACGACAGCACGAAGAACGGGCTGTAGAGCACGAGCATTTTCAGGTAGACGCTGAACAACTCATGGAGCATGGGGGCTAGTCCAGGCAGTTATGGCTGGGCAGAGTTTATCAGCAGATTCTGTTGATAGCCTGTGCCGGCCTTTTCGCGGGTGAACCCGCTCCCACAGGGATAGCATTGCCTTCAGGGCGATGCAGTACCTGTGGGAGCGGGTTCACCCGCGAAGAGGCCGGCACAGGCGCCTCAGATCAGGAACTATGCACCGGATCCACCTTGGCTTCCCGCTGGTTGGCCCAGTACTGGATCAGCTCTCGCAACTGCGACAGTTCCACCGGCTTGGCCATGTGCCCGTCCATGCCCGCAAGGCGGGCGCGTTCCTTGTGTTCGGCAAGTATGTGCGCGGTCAGCGCCACCACCGGGGTGCGCTGGCGCTGGTTGGCAGTTTCCCAGGCACGCAGCTGCCGAGTGGCCGAGAAACCGTCCAGGACCGGCATCTCGCAGTCCATCAGCACCAGGTCATAGTGCTGCGCCTTCATCGCCTGCAAGGCCTCTTCGCCATTGCTGGCGGTGTCGGGCTCGAGGTTGAGCTTGCCGAGCATGCCGCGGATCACCTTGGTCGAGATGCTATTGTCCTCGGCGACCAGCACACGGAAATCGCCGGGCAGGTCCAGTGCCTGGGGGATGCCGGGCAAACTGGCTGGTACGGCTTGCTCGCGGCCACGCTGGGCCATTTCTTCAGCCAAGGTGGTTTTCAACGTGTAGCCAGCCACCGGCTTGGCAAGGATCCGCTTGACCCCGGCGTTGCGCGCAATAATCTTGCTCGGCGCATTGCTGATGCCGGTGAGCATCACCACCAGGATGTCGTGGTTCAGGCTCGGGTCTTCCTTGATCTTGGCGGCCAGCTGCATGCCGGTCATGCCGGGCATGTTCTGGTCCAGCAGCACGGCATCGAAGTAGTCGCGCAGGTGGGCCTTGGTGCGCAGCAGGGCCAGCGCTTCCTTGCCCGATGGCACCGCACTGACGTTCATGCCCCAGGCGCTGCACTGCTGCACCAGTACCTTGCGGCAGGTGTCGTTGTCGTCCACCACCAGGACGCGGGCATCACGCAGCGGGCCGTCGAGGTCGGCCGGTGGCTGTTCCAGGCGTGAAGGGTCCAGCGGCAGGGTCAGCCACAGGGTGTTGCCCATGCCGGTACTGCTCTTGATGCCGAACTCGCCCTGCATCAGGCCGATCAGCTGCTTGGCGATGACCAGGCCCAGGTGGCCGCCCAGCTTGTTGCTGGACAGGAAGTGGTGGCTGTGCAGCTCGGCCTGCAGCAAGGCTTCGCGCTCGGCGGCGGGCAACGGTTCGCCGCTGTCCTGCACGGCGATGCGCAGGCGCGGTAAATCGCCGCGCTGGTCCAGCGCCACCACCAGCAGGATCTCGCCCTGGTCGGTGTTTTTCAGGGCATTTTCCAGCAGGCTCGACAAGGCCTGGCGCAGGCGCGTAGGGTCGCCGCTGATCACCCGGGGTACTTGCGGTTGGGTGAAGCTGATCAGCTCGATGTTCTGCTGCTCGGCCTTGGCACGGAAGATGTTCAGGCAATCCTCGATCAGCGCGTTGAGGTCGAACTGCACGTCATCCAGCTCGATCTGCCGGGATTCCAGCTTGGAAATGTCGAGAATTTCGTTGATCAGCGTGAGCAGTTCGTTGCCGGCGCTGTGAATGGTCTGCACGTAGTCGCGCTGCTTGACCGACAGCGGCGTGCCCAGCAGCAGCTCGGTCATGCCCAGCACACCGTTCATGGGGGTGCGGATTTCGTGGCTGATCTTGGCCAGGAACTCGGCCTTGGCATTGATTTCGGCATCGCTGGCGGCCAGGGCGCGGCTGGCGCTGAAGCGCTCTTCGCTCATGCGCCGCAGGCGTTCGCTGACCGCCAGGTTGAGCAGCAGGCCGCTGGTCACGGTCAGGCCCAGCAGGATGCACAGCAGCCAGGGCGTTGGAGTGCGGGTCAGGCCCAGCAGCGCCGGCAGCAGCACCAGGCCCCCGAGGTTGAACACCACCATGGCCAGGCTGAACAGGCGTGCGGGGGCATAGCCCTTGTACCAGTGGTAGCTGCTGACGAGCAGCATGCTCACGCTGCCCAGGGCCATCAGGGCGTAGGTCATCAGGTTGAGGGGCAGGGTGTCGACGAACAGCAGCACCAGCCCGCTGACCCCGACCACCAGCATTTCGCCCTGCAGCAGGCGGTTAAGCCGAGGCGAATTGCAGGGCGAGAAGAAATGCTGGGTGAAATACAGCCCGGCCAGACCGGCCAGGACCAGCGTCAGGTACGCGGCGGGCGTTTGCGCGCTGTGCCACACGTGCCACCAGGGGCCGCTGAGGTTCAGCAGGATCAGGCCGCTGAGCAGCATCAGGCCGTGGTACAGCGCCAGGATCAGGGTGGTGCTGGAACGGCTGTAGAGGAAGCGGATCAGGTTGTGCATGATCAGCATCACCAGGCCGCCGAACAGCATGCCGAACAGCAGTGGCTGGCGCTGGTCGGAGGCGGCCACGGCCGCGGGTTCCAGGCTGATGGCCGGGCGCAGCTGGTGCTCGGAAACCAGGCGCAGGTAGATATCCAGGGGTTGTTTGCTGTTGGGCAGGGGCAGTACATGGTCGCTGCCACGCAGGGTCGGGCTGGCATTGCCTGCCTGGCGCCCGTGGTGCAGCTGACGCAGAAGTCGGTCGCCCTCGAGGGCGTAGAGGTCCAGGCCTGACAGGTCTGGGGCGAATACCCGCAGCAGTTGTTCCTGCTCGCCGGGTTCCAGGCGGTAGTGCAGCCACAGGGCCTGTTCCGCAGGGGCGGCATCCAGGTCGGCGAGAGCCATCGGGCTGAACTGGTTGCGGTAACGCTCGGAGCGCACGTCGCTCAGTTGCAGATTGGCCTGTTCGTCAAGCAGAACGGCCCAGCCTCCGTCATGTTCGGCCGCAGCCGGAAACATGCAGAGCAAGGTCAGCAAGCTGACGATCAGAGCTGAGGCGATCCGAAGCCGACGCACTACGAAATCCCTTCTTAGCCAAAGTGCCGGGTATTAACTATGCGCGGCGCGCCAAGTCGAAGGCAAGGCCCCTTTGGGCCCTGTCGACGAGCCGGATGCCGCAGGCGCAAGGTGCTGTGGCGCGCTGCGGCAATCCGGTAGAACTTACTGCTGGTGCTCACCGCGCTCGCGGGCGATGGCCCGGTAGCCGATGTCGGTGCGGTAGAAGCTGCCGTTCCAGCTTACTTCCTTGGCCAGGCGATAAGCCTGCTGCTGCGCGTCGGCAACGGTGCTGCCCATGGCGGTGGCACACAGAACGCGGCCGCCGTTGGTGACCACTTGGCCATCCTTGAGCGAAGTACCGGCATGGAACACCTTGCCTTCGATCTTCGCGGCAGCGTCCAGACCGTTGATTACGTCGCCCTTGGCGTAGTCGCCCGGGTAACCGCCGGCAGCCAGCACCACGCCCAGGCTCGGGCGCGGGTCCCACTGCGCTTCGACCTTGTCCAGCGCCTTGGCGAATGCGGCCTCGACCAGCAGTACCAGGCTCGACTCCAGGCGCAGCATGACCGGCTGGGTCTCTGGGTCGCCGAAGCGGCAGTTGAACTCGATGACCTTGGGGTTGCCCGCCTTGTCGATCATCAGGCCGGCGTAAAGGAAGCCGGTGTAGACGTTGCCTTCCTCGGCCATGCCGCGCACGGTCGGCCAGATCACCTGGTCCATCACGCGCTGGTGCACTTCGGCGGTGACCACCGGGGCAGGGGAGTAGGCACCCATGCCGCCGGTGTTCGGGCCGGTGTCCTGGTCGCCGACGCGCTTGTGGTCCTGGCTGGTGGCCATGGGCAGCACGTTCTGGCCGTCGACCATGACGATGAAGCTGGCTTCCTCGCCGTCGAGGAACTCCTCGATGACCACGCGGGAACCTGCATCGCCGAAGGCGTTGCCGGCCAGCATGTCACGCACGGCGGCTTCGGCTTCTTCCAGGGTCATGGCGACGATCACGCCCTTGCCCGCGGCCAGGCCGTCGGCCTTGATCACGATCGGCGCGCCTTTTTCCTGCAGGTAGGCCAGCGCCGGCTCGATTTCGGTGAAGTTCTGGTAGTCGGCGGTCGGGATCTTGTGACGCGCCAGGAAGTCCTTGGTGAAGGCCTTGGAGCCTTCCAGCTGCGCCGCGCCCTTGGTCGGGCCGAAGCAGTCCAGGCCGCGGCTGCGGAACAGGTCGACCACGCCGATGACCAGCGGCGCTTCCGGGCCGACGATGGTCAGGTCGACGTTCTTCTCGGCGAAGTCAGCCAGTTGCTCCAGGGCGCACACGTCGATGGCGACGTTCTCGCACTTGGCTTCAATGGCGGTGCCGGCGTTGCCCGGGGCAACGAAGACTTTCTCGACGCGTGGATCCTGGGCGACTTTCCAGGCCAGGGCGTGCTCACGGCCGCCGCTGCCGATGATCAAAACTTTCATGTCAAAACCTCTGTTTGGCGGCAGTCCTCGTACCTTGTGGGAGCGGGTTCACCCGCGAATGCGGCGGTGAATCCACCATCGCATTCGCGGGTGAACCCGCTCCCACAGGGGCCGAGGATCGGCCGGCCATCTTGATTAGTGGCGGAAGTGGCGCATACCGGTGAAGACCATCGCGATACCTGCCTCGTCGGCAGCGGCGATGACCTCGGCATCACGCATCGAACCACCTGGCTGGATCACGGCGCTGATACCCACTTTAGCCGCATTGTCGATGCCATCACGGAACGGGAAGAACGCATCCGATGCCATGACTGCGCCCTGCACCTGCAGGCCGGCATGCTCGGCCTTGATTGCAGCAATGCGTGCGGAGTTGACGCGGCTCATCTGGCCGGCGCCGACGCCGATGGTCTGGCGCTGCTTGGCGTAGACAATGGCATTGGACTTGACGAACTTGGCCACTTTCCAGGCAAATACCAGGTCGTGGATCTCTTGCTCGGTCGGTGCACGCTTGGTGACGATCTTCAGGTCATCGGCAGTGATCATGCCGATATCGCGGCTCTGCACCAGCAGGCCACCGTTGACGCGCTTGAAGTCCCAACCGGCAGCGCGCTCGGCTGGCCACTCGCCGCATTCCAGCAGGCGTACGTTCTGCTTGGCGGCAACCACGTCGCGGGCAGCCTGGGAGATTTTCGGCGCGATGATCACTTCGACGAACTGGCGGTCGACGATGGCCTTGGCGGTTTCGCCGTCCAGCTCGCGGTTGAAGGCGATGATGCCGCCGAACGCCGACTCGGTGTCGGTGGCGTAGGCCAGGTCGTAGGCCTTGCGGATGCCGCCTTCGTCTTCAGGCACCACGGCCACGCCGCACGGGTTGGCGTGCTTGACGATGACGCAGGCCGGCTTGACGAAGCTCTTCACGCACTCCAGTGCGGCGTCGGTGTCGGCCACGTTGTTGAACGACAGTTCCTTGCCCTGCAGCTGGATGGCGGTGGAAACGCTGGCTTCGCCTTTTTTCGCTTCTACGTAGAACGCCGCGCTCTGGTGCGGGTTCTCGCCGTAGCGCATTTCCTGGGCCTTGACGAACTGGCTGTTGAAGGTGCGCGGGAATTCGCTGCGGCCTTCAGTGCTCAGGGTCTCTTTGGCCTGGTCGATGGTGCCCATGTAGTTGGCGATCATGCCGTCGTAGGCAGCGGTGTGCTCGAACGCCTTGAGCATCAGGTCGAAGCGCTGGGCGTAGGTCAGGCCGCCGGCCTTGAGGCCTTCGACGATGCCGGCGTAGTCGCTGGCGTTGACCACGATGGCCACGTCCTTGTGGTTCTTGGCAGCCGAACGGACCATGGTCGGGCCGCCGATGTCGATGTTCTCGATGGCGGTCGGCAGGTCACAGCCAGGTTTGGAAATGGTCGCTTCGAACGGGTACAGGTTGACCGCTACCAGGTCGATCGGCTTGATGCCGTGCTCGTTCATGATGGCGTCGTCGGTGCCGCGGCGGCCGAGGATGCCACCGTGGATTTTCGGGTGCAGGGTCTTGACCCGGCCATCCATCATTTCGGCGAAGCCGGTGTAGTCGGCCACTTCCACCGCGTTGACGCCGTTGTCCTTGAGCAGCTTGTAGGTGCCGCCGGTGGACAGGATCTCGACACCGAGCTGCTGCAGCTCACGGGCGAATTCGAGGATACCGGTCTTGTCGGAGACGCTGATCAGGGCGCGGCGGACTGGCAGGCGGGTAGTCTGGTCGGTCATTTCGGGTTCCAATAACGCGGTGGAGTCAGCAAAAAAGGCGCCTCTGTTCAGGGAGCCGCCTTTTCTGGTTGGGATTCTGGCTTACAACAAATCGTACTGCTTGAGCTTCTTGCGCAGGGTGCCTCGGTTCAGCCCGAGCATCTCGCTGGCCTTGGTCTGGTTGCCCTTCACGTAGTTCATCACGCTTTCGAGCAGGGGCGCCTCGACTTCGGAGAGCACCAGGTTGTACACGTCCGTCACGGTCGCGCCTTCCAGGTGGGCGAAGTAGTTGTGCAGCGCCTTCTCGACGCTGTCGCGAAGGGTCTGGCCCTCTTCGCTCGGCGTATTGAGGTGCTGTTTCAGGTTGGCGTTGTCGCTCACGGGCGTTGTTCCACTCACAAATGTCTCGGTCATCATCGTCATGCGGCCACCCCTTGTCCGTCCTCTGTCTCAAGGCTCTGTCGACGTTCGCTGAAAAACGCGCGAACGTTGGCGCACTGCGCTTGTGTGTCTTCCAAAGCGTTGAACCGGGAGCGAAACTCCTTGCCGCCGGGTCGTGTTGCCAGATACCAGCCAACGTGCTTGCGGGCGATACGTACGCCCATCACATCGCCATAGAAGGCATGCAGCGCGGCCAGATGTTCCAGCAGGATGCGTTCCACTTCGTCCAGCTGCGGCGCTGGCAGGTGTTCACCAGTGCGCAGGTAATGCTCGATCTCGCGAAAGATCCATGGCCGCCCCTGGGCGGCCCGGCCGATCAACAGGCCATCGACCCCGGTGGCGTCCAGCACCGCCCGGGCTTTTTCTGGCGAGGAGATATCGCCGTTGGCAAAAACCGGGATCGACACCGCCTGCTTGATGGCAGCGATGGTGTCGTATTCGGCTTCGCCGGTGTACAGGTCGGCGCGTGTGCGGCCATGCACCGCCAGCGCCTGGATGCCGGCCTGCTCGGCGATCCTCGCCACGTTCAGGCCGTTCTTGTTCGCCCGGTCCCAACCGGTGCGGATCTTCAGGGTCACCGGGACGTCCACGGCGCCGACCACGGCGTGGAGGATCTCGCTGACCAAGGCTTCATCTCTCAATAAAGCAGAGCCTGCGGCTTTGTTGCAGACTTTTTTTGCCGGGCAGCCCATGTTGATATCAATGATCTGGGCGCCTGCTTCGACGTTGGCCTGTGCCGCCGCTGCCATCATCTGTGCATCACCACCGGCGATCTGCACCGAGCGTGGCTCGGGATCACCATCATGGATGCGGCGCAGGCTCGACTTGCGGCTGTTCCACAGGCTCATGTCGCTGGAGACCATTTCCGACACCACCATGCCGGCGCCCAGGCGCTGGCAAAGCGTACGGAAAGGTTGGTCCGTGACCCCGGCCATGGGCGCGAGGATCAGGTTGTTACGTAGTGTGTATGGGCCGATGCGTACCGCCGACATAGGTGATCCCTGTTGTGGGGCCGAATCTTGGAGTTCGAAAAAGGGTTGGCATGATACCCGCTCTCGATGACCGGATAAAGATGGATTTGGATAAAATCTGAACAGCTGTCGGCTTATGACATTTGGTGTGGGCGAGGATCCAGGGCCTTGCGCGGCCCGCTCCCACAGGGTTGGTGGTTATTCCGGCGAACGGAAGCTCAGGCTGTAATTCACGGCCTTCGGCCCCGGGTCGAGGATGTCCAGGGCGATATGGATCGGGGTCTGGCTGGGCATCTCGCCACGCCCGGCCAGTTCACCCGACAGGTACTCGCTGGGCTTGAAGCGACGGCTGGCGATCAGTTGGCCATTGAGGTCGGCAAAGCGCAGCTCCAGCAGCGGGAACGGCTGGGCGAACGGTGCGCGGTTGTAGATGATCGCATCGACGATCAGCGCGCCCTTGAAGTCCGGATGGCTGCGTACCACCAGGTTGCTGCTCTTGATTCGGGCGATATCGACGCGGGTCGGCACCTCGCAACCGACCAACGGGCAGATTTGCTGGAAGAGCGGCCGGTACTGGTCCTGGCGGGCCATTTCGTCGAAGTGGAACCATACGTACTGGAATGCCAGCAGGCCAGCAGCGAGCAGGGTCAGGAAGCCCCACAGCAGGCGCTTGCCCCAGTTGGGCGCGGGCTTTTCCCAGTCCAGTTGCAGCGGGTCGTCGACCACATCGACCAGCGGCTCCTTGCGCGCCGGGCGCTCGGCTTTGCCGGCAAGGCCCGGCTCCAGGCGTTCGCCGGGCAGCGGCTCGACAGGGTCGTCATCGCGCGCCGACAGGTGCAGTTCCAGCGGCTCGTCATCGCGGGCGCTCAGGCCCTGCTCCGGAACGTTGTCATCACTGGCGCGCAGCGGCTCGTTGAATTCAGGGTGGTCATCGATTTCGGCGGCACGGCGTACCGGTGGCTCGTCATCGATGTCCAGGTCCAGGTTGCCGCCCAAGGTCGGCTCGGTGCGCTCGCCGGGGGTGGGCTCCAGGTCCAGCTCCAGCTCCTGCAGCAGCACGGGCTCGGGCTCGGCTGCCTTCTGTGCCTCGAAAGGCTCGTCGGTGGCCGTGCCGAACAAGTCATCGACATGCTCGTCCGGCTGCAACTCGTCGCGCCGTGCCTGCAGCCCGTCATCCTGGTTGGCCGGGCGTGCCGGGGCCGTTTGGCTGCGACGCTCCAGGCGCTCCAGCTCCTTGTCGAGGTCAAGGGCGTCCAGCGCCTGGGTCGTGAGCGCCCAGTCCTCGTCAGGGTTGAAGCTGCGCTCGCTGCTGGCAGGCTCAGGGGCGGCTGCTGGCTCGACCACCGGTTTGTCAGGTTCCGCAGGTACCGGTGCTGGCACCACAGGTGTGCCGGCCGCCCCGGGACGGCTCTGTTCCAGCAACTGCCTGGCGGCGTTGAACACCTGCAGGCAGTGGCCGCAGCGCACCACACCACGGGCCACGCTCAATTGGTGGTGGGTGACGCGAAAGCTGGTCTGGCAATGCGGGCACTGGGTGACGAAACTGTCGGTCATGCGGCGATCCGGGAGCTGTGCAGAGACATATTCTAGGCCCGCTTAACGGCGGCGACCACTGATGCGTACCCAGCCGTCGCGCACGACGATCGGGTCCAGCTCGAAGTCGGCGGCATAGGCCGCGGCCACTTCCTCACCCTGCTCGGCGAGAATGCCCGACAGTGCCAGCAAGCCCCCTGGGCGGACCAGGCCGGACAGTTGCGGTGCCAGCGACACCAGCGGGCCGGCGAGGATGTTGGCGACCAGCACATCGGCCTGCATGGCCGGCATGTGCTCGGGCAGGTACAGCGCCAGCTTCTCGTCGGCGATGCCGTTGCGCTGGGCGTTGTCGCGCGAAGCCTCGATGGCCTGCACATCGATGTCGGTACCGACCGCCTCACGGGCGCCCAGCAGCAGCGCGGCAATGGCCAGAATGCCCGAGCCGCAGCCGAAGTCCAGCACCTGGGTGCCTTCGAGCTGCTGGCCGTCGAGCCATTCCAGGCACAGGGCGGTGGTGGGGTGGGTGCCAGTGCCGAACGCCAGGCCCGGGTCGAGCAGCAGGTTTACCGCGTCCTGTTCCGGGGCCTCGTGCCAGCTGGGCACGATCCACAGGCGGCGGCCGAAGCGCATCGGCTGGAAGTTGTCCATCCAGCTGCGTTCCCAGTCCTGGTCCTCGATCACCTCGGCCTGGTGTTCGGGCAGCTCGGCGCCGGTCAGCAGGCGCAGGTGGGAGAACACCTGCTCGGGCACGGCATCGGCCTCGAACAGGGCCAGCAGGTGGGTGTGCGACCACAGCGGAGTGGTGTTGAGGTCTGGTTCGAAGATCGGTTGATCCTCGGCGTCCATGAACGTGACCGAGACGGCACCCACTTCCAGCAGGGCATCTTCGTAGGTTTCGGCTTGTTCCGGGCTGATGGCCAGGCGTACTTGCAGCCAGGGCATGGCGGGCACCTTTGGTAAATCGACAGGGGCAGCCCTAGGCTGCGCGAAGGCTGGCAGTTTACGCGAGTGCGGTGGGTTTGTAGAGGACGCCGGAACACCGTACCGGCTTCTTCGCGGGCACGCCCGCTCCCACAGGTATTTGCGCGTACTCTGTGGGAGCGGGCGTGCCCGCGAATGGCTCAATCAGACAAAGCAGAGGGAAAGCGACTCGGCTATGTAGGCAGGCTTCTCTTCACCGTCGATCTCCAGCGTGGCAATCGCCTTGAGCAGCCATTGCCCCGGCCTTTTCTCCGTCACCTCGGCCAGGTCCACCTTCAGCCGCACCTGGCTGTCGACCTTGACCGGCTGGATGAATCGCACGCTGTCCAGCCCGTAGTTCACCACCATCTTCAGCCCCTCCGGCAGGATCAGGATGTCCTCGATCAGCTTGGGGATCAGTGACAACGTCAGGAAACCGTGGGCGATCGTGCTGCCAAACGGGGTTTTCGCCGCCTTTTCCGGGTCGACGTGGATGAACTGGAAATCGCCCGTGGCTTCGGCGAACAGGTTGATGCGCTGCTGGTCGATCTTCAGCCAGGCCGAGCGGCCCAGTTCCTTACCAACGTACTGCGAAAGCTCTGTAACCGGTACATAGGGCATCGCGGACTCTCCAGGTTTTCAGTTGGTACGAAAGTGCAAGATCAGCATGGAGAGCCGTTTCAGTCAAGTTGCCAGCTTTTCGACGAATATCGGTATATCGCGGCACGTGCTTATAATGGCGGCCATGCCCAAGGGAGATGCTTATGCTACTGCGTGGTTTGACTTGGCTGGTGCTGTTCCAGCTGCTGGGGACGGCAATCAATCACCTGTTGGTGCCGTTTCTGCCGGGGCCGATCATTGGCCTGTTGCTGCTGTTGTCCTTCCTCATGGCCCGTGGTGAGGTCGGCAAGCCGCTGAACGAGGCCGCCAGCAGCCTGCTGCGTTACCTGCCGTTATTGCTGGTGCCGCCGGCGGTGGGGGTGATGGTGTATGCCAAGGACATTGCTGCCGACTTCTGGGCCATTGCCGGTGCCTTGCTGATCTCCTGCCTGGTGACCCTGGTGTTCGTCGGCGTGTTGATGCAAAAGCTCATCCACCGCCAAGGCCGGCGCGAGGAGCAGCCATGATGCTTGACTGGCAAGGCGCGCTGGATGCGGTCGTTCATCATCCCTTGTTCGGTATCGGCATCACGCTTGGGGCCTACCAGTTGGTGCTGGCGGCCTACGAGAAGACCCGCTGGATCTTCCTGCAGCCGGTACTGGTATCGATGTTGCTGGTGATCGGCGTGTTGCTGGTGTGTGGCATTGACTACAGCGAGTACCGCAAGAGCACCGGAATCATGAACATCCTGCTAGGGCCTGCCACCGTGGCCCTGGCCGTGCCGCTCTACCTCAACCTGCGGCGTATCCGGCAGCTGTTCTGGCCCACATTTACTACGCTGGTAGTCGGAGGCCTGTTCGCCACGCTGTTCTGCCTGTTGCTGGGCTGGTGGTTCGGTGCCGAGCACATGATCCTGATGACCATGGCGCCGAAGTCGGTGACCTCGCCGATCGCCATGCTGGTGGCCGAGCAGATTGGTGGCGTGGCGGCCCTGGCGGCGGTGTTCGTGCTGATTACCGGGGTGATCGGGGCAATCTTCGGCCCGGCGCTGCTGAGCCGCTTTGGCGTGCATAGCCCCGAGGCGCGCGGCATGTCGCTGGGCGTGACGGCGCACGCGGTGGGCACTTCAGTGGCCCTGCAGGAAAGTGACGAATGCGGCGCCTTTGCCGCGCTGGCGATGAGCCTGATGGGGGTGGCCACGGCGGTGTTCCTGCCGCTGGCGGTCAGCCTGGTGGCTTGAGGACTTGTGATGACGCTACCGCTGTTTCCCCTCAATACCGTGCTGTTTCCTGGTTGTTTCCTCGATTTGCAGATTTTCGAGGCGCGCTACCTGGACATGATCGGGCGCTGCATGAAGCGGGGCGAAGGTTTTGGTGTGGTGTGCATCCTGGAAGGCGAGCAGGTTGGCAAGGCACCGCCGGTGGTCGCCTCGATCGGCTGCGAGGCGGTGATCCGCGATTTCGTGCAGCAGGATAACGGCTTGCTGGGTATCCGCGTGGAAGGTGTGCGGCGCTTCAACCTGGAAAGCACCGAAGTGCAAAAGGACCAGCTGCTGGTGGGGCAGGTGCAATGGTTGCCGGAGCAGGCGGACAGCCCGTTGCTCGAGGCGGACGAAGACCTGCTGGCGTTGCTGGTGGCCCTGGGCGAGCACCCCATGGTCGAAGCGCTGGACATGCCGCGCCCGGTGGATGGGCGCCAGGCGTTGTCCAATCAGTTGGCGTACCTGCTGCCGTTCATGGAAGAGGACAAGCTGGATTTGCTGAGCCTCGACTCGCCGCAGGAGCGGTTGGGGGAAATCCAGAAGCTGCTGGAGCGGATTCAGGGCGAGCTGTTTGCCTGAAGTGCTGCGTTGCCTATACCGGCCTCTTCGCGGGTGAACCCGCTCCCACAGGTACTGCATCGGGCTTGAGAGCGACGCTATCTCTGTGGGGCGGATTTACCCGCGAAGAGGCCGGTACAGGCGACATCAATATTGATACCGCAGCAAAGCCTGCGGCAACGCATGCAGGGCAAAGAAGGTCAGCAACGCGACACACGCCGGCAACACCAGCCACCACACCCGCAGCGGCAAGGCCGGCAGGGTCTGATGACGCTGCACCAGTGTCAGGCTGAGCGCGCACACACAGCACGCCAGCAAAGCCCCGGCGAGGATGTCGGTCGGCCAGTGCGCCCCCAGGTACACCCGTGACAGGGCAATCGCCAGTGCCGGAATGCAGCCCAGCATCACCCAGGTCAGGCGCATCCGCGGCGGCTGCCCGCGTCCGGCCAGCACCGCCATTACCAGGAAGAACGCAAATGACGCCGAACTGTGCCCGCTCGGCATGCTGTAACTGGTCAACGGGTCGCTCAGCACTTCCGGCCGGGCCCGGGCAAACAGCCATTTCAGTGTACCGTTGGCAAGCGCCGTCCCCATCAGTGCGCCCGCAGCGAACATGGCATGTCGCCATTGCCGGGCAAGCAGCAGCAGGCCTGTCAGCAGGCCGCCGAGGAACAGCTGGGTGCGGAAATCGCCCAGCCGGGTCACCAGCACCACAGCACCATCGATGGCCTGGCTGCGGTGCTCCTGCACCAGAGTCATCACGCCCTGGTCGAATTCGTGCAGGTAGGGCCAGCCGAGGAAGACTCCGGCCAGGGCGACGCCAGCCATGCCGGCAATCAGTCGGGTGCCGTGGCGTTGATCGCGGAGGCTGGTGTTCAGGCTCAGCCCGATGATGACCGCCAGGGTGCCGGCGATGATCCCGGCATCCAGCCAGAAGCCTTCCGGCAAGGGCAGGCGCATGGCCGCGCCGGTAGCCCAGCCGGGCAGCAGGTAGGCCACCGCCCAGCCGGCACCGGCCACCAGGCTGACGGCGATGAAGCGTGGCAGCGGCATGTCGAACATGCCGGCGACCATCGGCAGCATCGGCCGCAGCGGCCCGATGAAGCGCCCTACCAGCAGGCTGGCGATGCCATAGCGCTGGAAATAGGCCTCAGCGCTGCCGATCCATTCCGGATGATGACGTAGCAGCGGCAGGCGGCGGATGTTCTGGTGGAAGTACTTGCCCACCGTGTACGACAAGGCATCGCCCACCAGGCCACCGAGAAAGCCCAGCAGCAGTGTTTCGCCCAGGCTGAAGGCGCCGCTGCCGGCCAGTACCGCGACGGCGAACAGCAGCACGGTGCCTGGCACGATAATGCCGGCAATGGCCAGGCATTCGATGCAGGCCACCAGGAAAATCGCCAGGCCAAGCCACTGCGGGTTGGCGCTGAGCCAGCCGGTCAGGCTGTCGAGCCATTGGCCCATGGTTCAGCTTCCTTGTTCGAGAATGAAGAAGTCGCGGCCTTCGACTTGGCCGCGGCGTAACGGGTTCCGCGTGCAGAAGCGGGCGTATTCGGCATCGACGAAACGGTAGGGCAGGTGCTCGTCGCGGCCATGCGGGATGCCCAGGCGGGCGGCCTGAATCACCCGTGGCACGGCGTTGCCGCAATCCTCCACGTACAGGCGCTCGGCATCGAAACGCTGGGCATCCCAGTGCGGCACCTTCAGGCCCAGGGCCCGGCACAGCAAGGTCTGGCCGGCGCACAGGCGCTCGGCCGGGCGGAGGTTGCCGCTGGCATCGGGGTTGTTCAGCTGCATCTGCGCCAGGCTGTCCGGCCCCGAGCGGGCGTCCTGCCAAGGATAGGCGGACTTGATCAGCACCGCGTTGCCCGGCCCGTGGGCGCTGAAGTTCAGCGAGTCGCCGCCGCGTGCGTAGTACATATAGATGTGCCCGCCATCGAGGAACAGCGCCTTGCGTTTTTCGGTGTAGCCGAGCGAGGCGTGGCTGCCTTTGTCGGTGAGGTAGTAGGCCTCGGTCTCGATGATGCGCGCGGCCAGCCACAGGTCGCCGTGGCGATGGCGAATGACCTTGCCCAGCAGGGCCTTGGCCAGGGTCTGGGCGTCGCGGTCGAAAAAGCTGTCGGGCAGGGCTGGCATGCGGGGCGGTTCGTGGCTGGGAAGGCGGGGATGATAGCAATGAATGGCTTAATCGAGGCTGAATCGAGTGTGAGTGTTGCAGTGCCGGCCTCTTCGCGGGTAAACCCGCTCCCACGGGAATTCTGGAGGTCTCAGGCCTTGTGCAATCCCTGTGGGAGCGGGTTTACCCGCGAAAGGGCCATAACAGGAGATAGAAATTTCGATAACCCCGGTTACATCTTTCCTGCGCAATGCCCCCAGCCATTTTCTACCATCCGCCACCCGCCGCTGGGCGTACACCTGCGCGGCAGTTATAATCAGCCGATTTCCCCTTCGCCAAGACACCGAACCCATGACTGAGTCCGTTCTTGACTATATGACCCGCCTGGGTCGCGCTGCCCGTGAAGCTTCCCGGGTGATCGGCCGTGCCAGCACCGCGCAGAAGAACCGCGCCCTGCAAGCCGCTGCCGACGCACTGGACGCCGCTCGTGCCGAGCTGACCGCCGCCAACGAGCTGGACCTGGCCGCCGGCCGTGCCAACGGCCTGGAGCCGGCGCTGCTCGACCGCCTGGCGCTGACCCCGGCGCGTATCGACGGCATGATCACCGGGCTGCGCCAGGTGGCCAGTCTGCCGGACCCGGTCGGTGCCATCCGCGACATGAGCTACCGCCCATCGGGTATCCAGGTCGGCAAGATGCGCACGCCGCTGGGGGTGATCGGGATCATCTACGAGTCGCGCCCGAACGTGACCATCGATGCCGCCAGCCTGTGCCTGAAGTCGGGTAACGCGACCATCCTGCGTGGTGGCTCCGAAGCCATTCACTCCAACCGCGCCATCGCCACCTGCATCCAGCGTGGCCTGGCCGCCGCCGGCCTGCCGGCAGCTGTGGTGCAGGTGGTCGAGACCACCGACCGCGAAGCCGTGGGCGCGCTGATCAGCATGCCGGAATTCGTCGACGTCATCGTGCCGCGCGGTGGCCGTGGCCTGATCGAACGCATCAGCCGCGATGCCCGCGTGCCGGTGATCAAGCACCTGGACGGTATCTGCCACGTCTACGTCAGCCAGCACGCCGACCTGGACAAGGCCTGGCGCGTGGCATTCAACGCCAAGACCTACCGCTATGGCATCTGTGGCGCCATGGAAACGCTGCTGGTCGACCAGCAGGTGGCCGAGCGCTTCCTGCCGGAAATGGCCCGCCGCTTCCAGGAGAAGGGCGTCGAGCTGCGTGGCTGCGAGCGCACCCGGGCCATCATCGACGCCAAGCCCGCCACCGAGGCCGACTGGCACACCGAGTACCTGGACGCGATCCTGTCGATCCGCGTGGTCGACGGGCTGGACCAGGCCATCGAGCACATCAACCACTATGGCTCGCACCATACCGACTCGATCATCAGCGAACACCAGGGTGAAGCCCGCCAGTTCATGGCCGAGGTCGACTCGGCGTCGGTCATGCTCAATACCCCCACCTGCTTCGCCGACGGCTTCGAGTACGGCCTGGGCGCGGAAATCGGCATTTCCACCGACAAGCTGCATGCCCGCGGCCCGGTCGGCCTGGAAGGCCTGACCTGCGAGAAGTACGTCGTGATCGGCGACGGCCAGCTGCGTGGCCAGGAGTCCTGCTGAGTTGAGCAAGGCACAGGCAGTCCGGCGCATCGGCATTCTAGGCGGCACCTTCGACCCCGTGCACATCGGCCACCTGCGCAGCGCGCTGGAAGTGGCCGAGTGCATGGGGCTGGACGAGCTGCGCCTGCTGCCCAATGCCCGGCCGCCGCACCGCGACACCCCGCAGGTGGCCGCGCAGGACCGCCTGGCCATGGTGCAAAATGCCGTGCAGGGTGTGCCGTGCCTGAGCGTGGATGCCCGTGAGCTGGCGCGCGACAAGCCGTCGTACACCATCGATACGCTGGAATCGATCCGCGCCGAACTGGCCGCCAACGACCAGCTGTTCCTGGTGCTGGGCTGGGATGCCTTCTGTGGTCTGCCCAGCTGGCACCGCTGGGACGAATTGCTGCAACACTGTCACATCCTGGTGCTGCAACGCCCGGATGCCGACGTAGAACCCCCTGACGAGCTGCGCAACCTGCTGGCTGCGCGCTCGGAGAGCGATCCCACCGCCATGTCCGGCCCGGCGGGAAACATTTCGTTCGTCTGGCAGACGCCGCTTGCGGTGTCGGCTACACAGATCCGACAGCTGCTGGCCAGCGGCAAATCGGTGAGGTTCCTGGTGCCGGACGCCGTACTGGCCTACATCGAGGCGCACGAACTGTATCGTGCGCCTAACTGACGGTGCCTCTGGCGCCTCATCCAACGAGTTGAACGAGTTTTATATGACCAAGCAGAAAATCCACGGCGAAGAACTGGTCGCCCTGACCAAGGCAGCGCTGGAAGACGTCAAGGCCCAGGACATCCAGGTCATCGACGTGCGCGAAAAGCACAGCCTGACCGACTACATGATCATTGCCACCGGTACCTCCAACCGCCAGATCAACGCGATGCTGGAGAAGGTCCGCGAAGCGGTCAAGGCCAAGGGTGCCCAGCCACTGGGTGAAGAAGGCAAGGGCGACAGCGACTGGGTGCTGCTGGACCTGAACGACGTCATCGTGCACATGATGACCGCCGCTGCCCGCCAGTTCTACGACCTGGAGCGCCTGTGGCAGGGTGCCGAGCAAAGCCGTGCCGCCGATGGCAAGCACCACAGCCCGGACCATGCCCACGAGTACTCCGACAAGCTCAAGGACCGGGAATAAGGAAAGCGCTGTGCGTCTGCGCCTGATCGCGGTCGGCTCGCGCATGCCGAAGTGGGTCGAGGAAGGCTGGCATGAATATGCCAAGCGCCTGCCCGCCGAACTGTCGCTGGAGCTGGTGGAAATCCCGCTGAATACCCGTGGCAAGAATGCCGACGTCGCCCGCCTGATTCGTCAGGAGGGCGAGGCCATGCTGAGCAAGGTTCAGCCAGGGGAACGCATCGTCACCCTCGAGGTCCATGGCAAGCCCTGGAGTACCGAGCAGCTGGCGACCGAGCTGGACCGCTGGCGCCTGGATGCGCGCACGGTGAATTTGATGGTGGGCGGCCCGGAAGGCCTGGCGCCTGAGGTCTGTGCGCGTGCCGAGCAACGCTGGTCGCTGTCGCCGCTGACCCTGCCGCACCCATTGGTAAGGATACTCATCGGCGAGCAGATCTACCGCGCCTGGACCGTGTTGTCCGGGCATCCTTACCATAAATGAGCCTGTAAGCAGTCCGATGTCGCAGCCGATCCGTCTCAAGGACCACGAGAAAGACGCCCGCCTGGTGCGCAACCGCGTCGTGGTCGGCGCAGTGGCGATCATGCTGCTTATTTGCGTGCTGATCGCGCGGCTGTACTACCTGCAGGTCATCCAGCACGAATATCACTCCACGCTGTCGGAGAACAACCGGGTGCATGTGCAGCCGATCCCGCCGACCCGCGGGCTGATCTTCGACCGCAACGGGGTGATCGTTGCCGACAACCGGCCCAGCTTCAGCCTGTCGATGACCCGCGAACGTGCGGGTAACTGGCAGGAAGTGCTGGATACCATCGTCGAAGTGCTGGAGCTGACACCCGACGACCGCGCCCTGTTCGAGAAGCGCATGCGCCAGGGCCGCCGGCCGTTCGAGCCGGTGCCGATCCTGTTCGAACTCAACGAAGAGCAGATCGCCCGCGTGGCGGTGAACCAGTTCCGCCTGCCGGGCGTGGAAGTGGTGGCCCAGCTGGTGCGCCATTACCCGCAGGGCGCGCACTTCGCCCATTCGGTGGGGTATGTAGGGCGGATCAACGAGAAAGAGCTGAAAACCCTCGACCCGGTGAACTACAGCGGCACCCACCACATCGGCAAGACCGGCATCGAACGCTTCTACGAAGCCGACCTGCATGGCCAGGTGGGTTACGAGGAAGTCGAGACCAATGCCCGCGGTCGTGTGCTGCGGGTGCTCAAGCGCACCGACCCGAAACCGGGCAAGGACATCGTGCTGAGCCTGGACATCAAGCTGCAGGAGGCCGCCGAGGCCGCCCTGGGTGGCCGGCGTGGTGCGGTGGTGGCACTCGACCCGCGTACCGGCGAGGTGCTGGCGATGGTCAGCCAGCCCAGCTTCGACCCCAACCTGTTCGTCACCGGCATTGGCTTCAAGGCCTATGCCGAACTGCGCGATTCGATCGACCGGCCGCTGTTCAACCGCGTGTTGCGTGGCCTGTACCCGCCAGGCTCGACCATCAAGCCGGCGGTGGCCATCGCCGGCCTGGACAGCGGCGTGGTAAATGCTGGCAGCCGGGTGTTCGACCCGGGCTACTATCAGTTGCCCAACTACGACCACAAATACCGTAACTGGAACCGCTCGGGCGATGGCTGGGTCGACCTGGACACCGCGATCATGCGCTCCAACGACACCTACTTCTACGACCTTGCGCACAAGATGGGCATCGATCGGCTGTCCAGCTACATGAACAAGTTCGGTATCGGCCAGCGGGTTGCACTCGACATGTTCGAGGAGTCCGCCGGGCTGATGCCGTCGCGCGAATGGAAGCGTGCCACCCGCCGCCAGGCCTGGTTCCCCGGCGAAACCCTGATCCTCGGTATCGGCCAGGGCTACATGCAGGCCACGCCGCTGCAACTGGCCCAGGCCACTGCCTTGATCGCCAACAAGGGCGTGTGGAACCGCCCGCACCTGGCCAAGACCATCGAAGGCCAGCCGCCGGTGGACGACAACCCCATGGAAAACATCGTGCTGCGTGACAAGTCAGACTGGGCCAAGGTCACCCATGGCATGGAGCAGGTGATGCACAACGCCCGCGGTACCGCACGCAAGGCGGCCATTGGCTCGCAGTACCGCATTGCCGGCAAGAGCGGTACCGCCCAGGTGGTGGCGATCAAGCAGGGCGAGAAGTACGACCGCAACAAGCTCCAGGAGCGTCATCGCGACCACGCCCTGTTCGTCGCCTTCGCCCCGGCCGAAGCCCCGAGGATCGTGGTTTCGGTGATGGTCGAGAACGGCGAGTCCGGCTCGGGCGTCGCCGCCCCGGTGGTGCGTCAGGTGATGGACGCCTGGCTGCTCGACGAAAACGGCCGGCTCAAGCCCGAGTTCGCGCCTGCCACCGTTACCCAGGAATCAGCCCTGTGATGAACAATTTCGATCGCATGCTCTCCAGCGAGGATGTGATGCGTCGGCGCGCCAGCTTTCTGCAGCGCATCCATGTCGACGGCCCTTTGCTGATCATTCTGCTGACCCTCGCGGCCGGCAGCCTGTTCGTTCTTTATTCGGCCAGTGGCAAGAACTGGGACCTGCTGCTCAAGCAGGCCACCTCGTTCGGCATCGGCCTGGTGTCGATGTTCATCATCGCCCAGCTGGAGCCACGTTTCATGGCCCGCTGGGTGCCGCTGGCCTACCTGGCCGGTGTGCTGTTGCTGGTGGTGGTGGACGTGATGGGCCACAACGCCATGGGCGCCACGCGCTGGATCAACATCCCCGGGGTGATCCGCTTCCAGCCCTCGGAATTCATGAAGATCATCATGCCGGCGACCATCGCCTGGTACCTGTCCAAGCGCACCTTGCCGCCGCATCTGAAGCACGTGGCGATCAGCCTGGTGCTGATCGGCGTGCCGTTCATCCTGATCGTGCGCCAGCCCGACCTGGGCACGGCGCTGCTGATCCTGGCCTCCGGGGCCTTCGTGCTGTTCATGGGCGGCCTGCGCTGGCGCTGGATCCTCAGCGTGCTGGCGGCTGCGGTGCCCGTGGCGGTGGCGATGTGGTTCTTTGTCATGCACGACTACCAGAAGCAGCGGGTACTGACCTTCCTCGACCCGGAAAGCGACCCGTTGGGCACTGGCTGGAACATCATCCAGTCGAAGGCGGCGATCGGCTCGGGCGGCGTGTTCGGCAAGGGCTGGCTGCTCGGCACCCAGTCGCACCTGGACTTCCTGCCGGAAAGCCACACCGACTTCATCATCGCCGTGCTCGGCGAGGAATTCGGCCTGGTCGGCATCTGCCTGCTGCTGATCGTCTACCTGCTGCTGATCGGCCGTGGCCTGATGATCACCGCCCAGGCGCAGACCCTGTTCGGCAAGCTGCTGGCGGGCAGCCTGACCATGACATTCTTTGTATACGTGTTCGTCAATATCGGTATGGTCAGTGGCCTTCTGCCCGTGGTGGGCGTGCCGCTGCCCTTCATCAGCTATGGCGGAACTTCGTTGGTGACGCTGCTGTCAGCGTTTGGCGTTCTGATGTCGATCCATACGCACCGCAAATGGATCGCGCAGGTTTGAATAAGGTGAAGAATTTCATGCAAGCAGTGCGTAACTGGGCTGCCCGTTGTGCGCCGTGGATCGGCGCGGTGGGCCTGTTCGGCGCTGTACAGCTGGCCCATGCCGGCGATTACCAGGGTTCGCCACAGGTGGCCCAGTTCGTTGGCGAAATGAGCCGCGACTATGGCTTTGCCCCTGAGCAACTGATGGGTGTGTTCGGTGAGGTGCAGCGCAAGCAGTCGATCCTCGACGCCATATCGCGCCCGGCCGAACGGGTGAAACCGTGGAAGGACTACCGGCCGATGTTCATTACCGACGCGCGCATCGCCCGCGGTGTGGACTTCTGGCGCCAGCACGAGGCGGTGCTGGCCCGTGCCGAGCAGGAATACGGCGTGCCGGCGCAATACATCGTCGCGATCATCGGCGTGGAAACCTTCTTTGGCCGCAACACCGGCAACTACCGGGTAATCGATGCGTTGTCGACTCTGGGCTTCGACTACCCGCCACGGGCCGAATTTTTCCGCAAGGAGCTGCGCGAGTTCCTGCTGCTGGCCCGCGAGGAGCAGCTCGACCCGTTGACGCTCAAAGGCTCCTACGCCGGTGCCATGGGCCTGCCGCAGTTCATGCCTAGCAGCTTCCGCAACTTTGCGGTGGACTTCGACGGCGACGGCCATATCAATATCTGGAACAACCCGGACGATGCCATCGGCAGCGTGGCCAGCTACTTCAAGCGCCACGGCTGGGTGGCCGGCGAAGGCGTGGTCAGCCGCGCCTGGGTGGACGGTGGGCGCGTTGACGAAGGCCTGACTACCGGCATCGAGCCGGTAAAAACGGTAGGGGAGTTGCGTGCGCTCGGCTGGTCGGTCCATGATTCGCTGCGCGATGATCTGCCGGTTACCGCCTTCCGTCTCGAGGGCGACAATGGCCCCGAGTACTGGATGGGCCTGAAGAACTTCTACGCGATCACTCGCTACAACCGCAGCGTGATGTATGCCATGGCGGTGCATCAGCTTTCGGAACAGCTGGTTCAAGCACGGGGCGTCAAGTAATGCGCGCAATCATCTCTGGCAACACTTTCAAGCTGCTCACCTGTCTCGCTGTCGGCGTGGTGCTGGCCAGCTGTTCGTCCAGCCGCCCGCCCCAGCAAAGCGGTGGCAATGTGGTGCGCGCCCAGCCGGGCCTGGACATCAACCGGGCGCACAAGGACGGCGCGCCGTGGTGGGACGTGGATGTGAACAAGATCCCTGACGCCACGCCAACCGTGCACACCGGCAACTACAAGGCCAACCCGTACACGGTGCTGGGCAAGACCTACTACCCGATGCAGGACTCGCGCAACTACCGCGCCGAGGGCACCGCGTCGTGGTATGGCACCAAGTTCCACGGCCAGAACACCGCCAATGGCGAGCTGTACGACCTCTACGGCATGAGCGCGGCGCACAAGACTCTGCCGCTGCCGGCCTACGTGCGGGTGACCAACCTGGCCAATGGCCGCAGCGTGATCCTGCGGGTGAACGACCGTGGGCCGTTCTATTCCGACCGTATCATCGACCTGTCCTATGCCGCGGCGAAAAAACTCGGTTATGCCGAGATCGGCACCGCGCACGTTCGCGTCGAGGGTATCGACCCGCAGCAGTGGTGGGCCCAGCGCGGCCAGACACCACCGATGGTGCTGAAAGAGCCGCAGGTGGCCCAAACCCAGGCGATCCCGGCCAGTACCGGGCGCGTCGAGCAATGGACCCCGCCGCCCCAGCAGCATGCGGCGCCAGTGGTGCCGGTACAGGTGGCTGGCAACAACGTGCCGGCCGGCAGTGGCGGCAGCTTCCTGCAGGTGGGCGCCTTTGCCAACCCGGACGCCGCCGAACTGCTGCGGTCCAAGCTCAGCAGCATGGTCAGCGCGCCGGTGTTCATCAGCTCGATCGTGCGTAACCAGCAGACCCTGCACCGCGTGCGCCTGGGGCCGATCAGCAGCCAGGGCGAGATCCAGCAGGCGCAGGACAGCATTCGCCTGGCGAACCTGGGGCAGGCCAAGCTGGTCACAGCTGACTGACCGTGTTGCCTTCTTCGCGGGCGCGCCCGCTGCCATAGGGGTATGCGAAACCCTGTGGCAGCGGGCGTACCCGCGAAGAAGGCAATGCCAAACTGTCGGTTTTGTCATGAATTGCCGGGCGCGGCCATGTACAATATCGGCTTTTGCCCGCAGCGACATAAAGCCGCACGTTGCGAGCCTGGCCTACGGCCACAAAAACTAGACTGACTGGCGCTGGGCACATGATCTTGCCCAGGGAACATCAGACCATTAGCGATTTTCGAGAGACGGATGAACATCACCAACCTTGCCAAACGACTTTGCCTGCCCGTACTGCTGATGATCACGCCTGCCGCCTTCGCGGCTGAGCAGATGACGCCGGCACCACCGCAACTGGCAGCCAAGTCCTACGTACTCATGGACGCGTCCAGCGGCAACGTGCTGGTCGAGAACAACGGTGACGAGCGCCTGCCGCCGGCCAGCCTGACCAAGCTGATGACCGCCTATATCGCCACCCTGGACATCCGCCGCGGCCAGATCGGTGAAAACGACCCGGTTACCGTCAGCGAAAACGCCTGGCGTACCGGCGGTTCGCGGATGTTCATCAAGGTGGGCAGCCAGGTGACCGTCAGCGACCTGCTGCACGGCATCATCATCCAGTCCGGCAACGACGCCTCGGTCGCCCTGGCCGAGCACATCGCCGGCAGCGAAGACGCCTTCGCCGACATGATGAACAAGACCGCTGCCGACCTGGGCATGGCCAACAGCCACTTCATGAACCCGACCGGCCTGCCGCACCCGGATCATTACTCGTCGGCCCACGACATGGCTACCCTGGCCCGTGCGATCATCAACGTCGACCCGGCCCACTACGCCATCTACTCGCAGAAAGAGTTCTTCTGGAACAACATCAAGCAGCCAAACCGCAACCTGCTGCTGTGGCGTGACAAGACCGTCGACGGCCTGAAGACCGGCCACACCGACGAAGCCGGCTACTGCATGGTGGCTTCGGCCGTTCGCGATGGCCAGCGCCTGATCGCCGTGGTGTTCGGCACCAACAGCGAGCAGTCGCGTGCTGCCGAGACCCAGAAGCTGCTGACCTATGGCTTCCGCTTCTTCGAAACCCAGACCTTCTACCAGAAGGGCACCGAGCTGACCAAGTCGCCGGTCTGGAAGGGCGTCACCGGCGAAGTGAAGGCGGGCCTGGCCAACGACCTGACCCTGACTATGCCTAAAGGCCAATTGAAGCGCCTGCAAGCTTCGATGACCATGAACCCGCAGCTCACCGCGCCAATCGCCAAAGGTGACGTGATCGGCAAAGTGGAAGTCAAACTGGACGAGAAAGTGGTTCACAGCGCCGACCTGATCGCCCTCGATGGCGTCGAGGAAGGTGGTTTCTTCCGCCGTATGTGGGATAGCATCCGCCTATTCTTCTACGGGTTGTTCAACTGATACGTGACCTGCATGCCCCCGCGTATGCCGCGGGGGCGTTGTTGTTGCCACGGCTTACGAGGCCGTTTCCGCCATGAGCGAACCAGACGTCAAGTCGCACAAGATCGAATTCCCCTGCGACGATTACCCGATCAAGGTCATCGGTGACACCGTTGTCGGCTTCAAGGACACGGTGATCGAGATCCTCAGCAAGCACGCCAAGGTCGACCTTTCCACGCTGGCCGAGCGCCAGAGCAAGGAAGGCAAGTACACCACCGTGCAATTGCACATCGTTGCCGAAAGCGAGAACCAGTTGCACGATATCAACAGCGCCCTGCGCGCTACCGGCATCGTGAAAATGGTGCTCTGATGTCCGCCTGCCTCGGTTTTCGCGAGCTTGGCCTGCAGCCCTACGAACCGGTGCTGGAGGCCATGCGTCGCTTCACCGAGCAGCGCAGCCCGGACAGCCAGGATGAAGTCTGGCTGGTCGAGCACCCCGCGGTCTTCACCCAGGGCCAGGCCGGCAAGGCCGAGCACCTGCTGGTGCCGGGTGATATCCCGGTGGTGCAGACCGACCGCGGTGGCCAGGTAACCTACCATGGCCCCGGGCAGCTGGTGGCCTACCTGCTGCTGGATGTGCGCCGGCTGGGCTTTGGTGTGCGTGAGCTGGTCAGCCGTATCGAGCAGACCCTCATCGACCTGCTCGCCAGCTACGATGTCCAGGCAGCGGCCAAGCCCGATGCCCCGGGCGTCTATGTCGATGGAGCGAAAATCGCTTCCCTCGGCCTGCGAATCCGCAACGGCCGTTCGTTCCACGGCCTTGCCCTGAACGTGGACATGGACCTTGCGCCATTCCGCCGAATCAACCCCTGCGGCTATGCGGGGCTGGCGATGACCCAGCTGCGCGACCTGGCAGGTCCGATCGAACTCGACGAGGTCAGGACAAGGCTGCGCGGACAGCTGGTCAAGCACCTCGACTACGCTGAGCAGACGACCCTCACGGGCGGAATCGACTGAATATGACAACTGTGCAAGAAGCCGTGCCGAACCTGATACCTACCCAGGAAGCCACCTCGCGCCCAGCGCCGAAGAAGGTGGAAACCGGGGTCAAGCTGCGTGGTGCCGAAAAGGTGGCGCGCATCCCGGTGAAAATCATCCCTACCGACGAGCTGCCGAAAAAGCCCGACTGGATTCGCGTGCGTATCCCGGTTTCGCCCGAGGTAGACCGCATCAAGCAGCTGCTGCGCAAGCACAAGCTGCACAGTGTGTGCGAAGAGGCTTCCTGCCCGAACCTGGGCGAGTGCTTCTCCGGCGGCACAGCCACCTTCATGATCATGGGTGACATCTGCACCCGTCGTTGCCCGTTCTGCGACGTTGGTCATGGCCGGCCGAAACCGCTGGACCTGGACGAGCCGAAGAACCTGGCCATCGCCATCGCCGACCTGCGCCTGAAGTACGTGGTAATCACCTCGGTGGACCGCGACGACCTGCGTGACGGTGGTGCCCAGCACTTCGCCGATTGCATCCGCGAAATTCGCGCGCTGTCGCCGGGCGTGCAGCTGGAAACCCTGGTGCCGGACTACCGTGGGCGCATGGATATTGCCCTGGAGATCACCGCGCAAGAGCCGCCGGATGTGTTCAACCACAACCTCGAGACCGTACCGCGCCTGTACAAGGCCGCGCGCCCGGGTTCGGATTACGACTGGTCGCTGGACCTGCTGCAGAAGTTCAAGCAGCTGGTGCCGCACGTACCGACCAAATCGGGCCTGATGCTGGGCCTGGGCGAGACCGACGAGGAAGTGATCGAGGTGATGCACCGCATGCGCGAGCATGATATCGACATGCTCACCCTCGGCCAGTACCTGCAGCCGTCGCGCAGCCACCTGCCGGTGCAGCGTTTCGTCCACCCGGACACCTTCGCCTGGTTCGCCGAGGAAGGTTACAAGATGGGCTTCAAGAACGTCGCTTCCGGCCCGCTGGTGCGTTCTTCGTACCACGCTGACCAGCAGGCTCACGAAGCCAAGATCAAGCTCTGAGCCAAGCACAGAGCCACGCATGCCGATGCACGCCGAAGGGCGGCATCGGCATTTTTGTTTGTGCCACACGCGCTGCAAGGAGCCGCGATGAATTGCGCCGAAACCTTCCAACCCAGCCTGCCCGCCGCGCTGCCGCGTGAGGCCTGTTTTGCCATTGTCGCTCCGGCGGGCGCGGCGCGGCTGGATACGCACAAGGTCAACCAGTGGTTCGTTGATCGAGGCTACAGTTGCCGCATCTACCCGGGTGCCCTTCAGGCCCAGGGCTATCTGGCGGGGCCGGACCGGCAGCGGTTGCAGGACCTGCATGATGCCTTTGCCGACCCGGCCATCGACGCCATTCTGTGCATGCGTGGGGGGTACGGCAGCATGCGCCTGCTCGACCAGCTCGATTTCGAACTGATCCGGTGCAACCCCAAGCCGCTGATCGGTTACAGCGACATCACTGCGCTGCACACGGCGATCTATCGACATACCGGGCTGCTTACCTTCCATGGCGGGATGCTTAACGCCGACCTGCTGGGGGCCAAGTTGCCGCCAACCGAGACTTCGTTGCTGGCGCAGCTGGGTGGACATGTTCGGGCAGGGGAGCAGATCGTGCACCCTGCTGACTTCGCCTTGAGCAGCCTGCTGCATGGGGCTGCCAGCGGGCCGCTGCTGGGCGGCAACCTGTCGATGCTGGGGGCGACCCTGGGGACGATTGCCGAGCTGGATACGCAGGGCTGCATCCTGTTCATCGAGGACGTCAACGAGCCGCTGTACCGGGTGGACCGCTTGCTCACCCAGTTGCGCCTGGCGGGCAAGCTGGAGGGGGTGAAGGGTGTGCTGGTGGGGGACTTTGCCGGTATTACCACTGCGGCGCTGACGCCCTTGCTGGAGGATATCTTCGCGCCGCTGGGGGTGCCGGTACTGGCCGGGTGGCGCAGTGGGCATTGTGACCCGAATGTGTGCTTGCCCTTGGGGGCTCGGGTCAGGCTGGACAGTGTTCGGCAGACACTGATGCTGGAGCAGGATATTTTCCAGGCTTGAGATTGTCGGGGCTGCCTTGCAGCCCATCGCGACACGAGGCCGCTTCTACAGGAGAAGTGCTATCGCTTGTGGGAGCGGCCTTGTGTCGCGAAAGGGGCGCAACGCGCCCCCAGAATCCCACTATTTGCGCAGGCTCTCGAGCAGCTTGTGGGTCGGATACCCATCCGCCGGCCAGCCCAGCCCCTGCTGGGCATTGCGGATCGCCTTGCGGGTATTGGCACCAATGATGCCATCGGCATTGCCGGCTTCGTGCCCGTTGCTGTTCAGCAGGTTCTGCAGCTCCATGCGCTCGCTGCGGCTGAGCGGCAGGTCGTCTTTCGGCCAGCTGCCGGCAATGAAGCCCCAGCCCGTGAAGCGATCACCCAGCAGGCTTACCGCCAGCGCGTAGGACGACGAGTTGTTGTACTTGAGGATGGCGCGGAAGTTGTCCAGCACCAGGAACGCCGGGCCACGCGCGCCCGCTGGCAGCAGCAGGGCGGCAGACAGCTGGTTGCTACCCACGGGCAACTGGGTACCGGCAGGCAGTTTCACGCCCATTGCCAGCCACTCGCTCACCGGCTTGCGCAGCGCACCATCGGCCTGCCAGTAATCGAAGCCAGGTGGCACCTGTACCTCGAAGCCCCACGGCTGACCACGTTTCCAGCCCGAGCTCTGCAGGTAGTGCGCGGTCGAGGCCAGGGCGTCTGCCGTGCTGTTCCAGATATCGCGGCGGCCATCGCCGTCGAAGTCCACGGCATGGGTGTTGTAGGTGGTCGGGATGAACTGGGTCTGGCCCATGGCGCCGGCCCACGAGCCGCGCATGGCTTCAGGCTGGATGTCGCCATGCTGGATGATCTGCAGCGCGGCGATCAACTGGTCCTGGGCGAACTGCGGGCGGCGGCCTTCGTAGGCCAGGGTAGCCAGCGAGCGGATCACCGACTTGTTGCCCTGGAACTGGCCGAAGTTGCTTTCCATGCCCCATATCGCGACCAGCACCTGGCGATCGACGCCATAGCGTTGCTCGATGCGGGTCAGCAGTTCGGCGTTCTGCTCCAGCAGTTTCTTGCCGTTGCGTACACGCAGGGGCGACAGGGCGCCTTCGAGGTATTCCCATACCGGGCGGGTGAACTCCGGCTGGCTGCGATCGGCCTTGATCACGTCCATGTCAGGGGTGATGCCGAGGAAGGCGCGGTCGAAGGTGTCCTGCGAAATGCCGGCTTGCAGGGCTTGCTGGCGGAAGCCCGCCTGCCATTGCGCGAAGGTTTGCAGAGGCTGGATTTCAGTGCTGCTGTCGGGCGTCGTGCCGGGCAGGGTCACCACCGGGGCGGGCTGGGCGGGGGCCAGCGGCAGGGCATCGGCAGCGGTGGGCTTTTCTGCGCAAGCCACGAGCAGGATGAAACTGGAGGCCGCGATCAGCTGACGGGTTTTCCAGCGGGGGAGAAGACTGAGAAGCATGCACAGATCCAGAATTGCAGGTCAGGTGACGACCATACCATGCCTGCGCTTTCGATGCTTTCATGCTGCCAAAAAGTAGGAAGCCTCCCAATCTCTCGATTGGAAGGCTTCGCGGCGGTAGCTGCCTTTGCCCTTGTTCGGTCGTTCCTGGCGGCAGCGGAACAGCGGTTGGGCGATGATCGACTTGGCCTTGTTGGGGCCGTGCTTTTTCGGCTTCTTGCTCATGGCGGGGTTCCCGGGTTGGGTGGGTTCGGGCGCACTGTAGGGCTTGGGGCAGGGTGGGGCCAATTGATTGTGTTTATGGTCCAGATGTTGGGGGCATTGCAGCCCTGTGGGAGCGGGCGTGCCCGCGAACACCGGCGAAGCCGGTGCCATCCACCGCGTCGCCTGACTCGCGGGCATGCCCGCTCCCACAGCGGCCCCAATTACTCGGGGGGTAGCGCCAGGCGCTGGCCGGCCATCAGCAGCGACAAGCGCGCCAGGCCAGTCCAGGGCGAGCCCTCGGCCTGGCCCTTGATCTGTGCATCGATACGCTGGGCATCTTGCAGCAACTGCGCCCAGCGCTGCGCCGAGAGGCGCTGCAGGGCCTTGCTGACCAGTGGCCTGCGTTTGTCCCAGACCGGCGGGCGGGCCTGGCTGAAGGCCTTGTCCAGCGGTACGCCCTGGCTGAACTGCTGGGCCAGCCCGGCCAGCTGACGCAACTCACGGGCCAGGGCCCAGAGGATCACCGGTGGCTCCACGCCTTCACCGCGCAAGCCATCGAGCATGCGCAGGGCATGCGCGGCCTCGCCATTGAGAATGGCATCTACCAGGCCGAAGACATCGAAGCGGGCGCTATCGGCGACAGCGGCCTGCACGGTTTCCACGGTGATCTGGTTGCCCTCGGCGAGCAGCTTGAGCTTTTCGATTTCCTGCGCGGCAGCCAGCAGGTTGCCTTCCACGCGGGCGGCGATCAGGTCGACGGCGTCTCGCTGTGCCGACAGGCCGGCCTGCTGCAGGCGCTGATTGATCCACTGCGGCAGCTGGTGCACATCCACCGGCCAGATCTGGATGAACTGGCAGTGGGCGCCTTCGATCAGGGCCTTGCCCCACTTGGTCTTCTGCGCACTGCCGTCGAGCTTGGGCAGGCTGATCAGCAGCAGGGTGTCTTCGGCGGGGTTGGCGCAGTATTCCATCAGCGCCGCAGCGCCTTTGTCACCGGGCTTGCCCGAGGGCAGGCGCAATTCCAGCAGGCGGCGCTGGGCGAACAGGGACAGGCTGGCGCCGGCCTGGAGCAGGGTGCCCCAGTCGAAGTTGGCGTCGGCACTGAATACCTGGCGTTCGTCAAAGCCCTGCTGGCGTGCGGCGTTGCGGATGGCGTCGGCGGCTTCCTGGCACAGCAGCGGGTCGTCGCCGCTCACCACGTAGACTGGTGCCAGGGCGCCTTGCAGGTGCTTGTTGAGTTGGGCGGGGGCGAGCTTCATGGGGGACAGGCGGGGTACCCGAAGGTACCCCGCTCGGGCTTAGTTGCCCGGTACTTCCAATGGCGACTGCTGAGGCGTTTCGGCCTGCTGGCGGCGTGCGGCCTCCAGCGCAGCGGCTTCGGCCTTGGCACGCTCGTCGGCTTGACGTTGCAGCTCGTCCAGCTGGGACGGGGTCAGCATCTGCAGGCGAACGACCATGGCGTTGACCAGGTCGCGACGCATTTCTTCACGGGCGCGGTTGGCCTCCTGCTCGGAGCCGGTGATGTTCGAGCCGTCACGCACGTAGATCTTGCGTACTTCCAGCTTGTCGCTCATCAGCTCCAGGTTGTTCAGGCCCTGGATGCTGTAGTTCAGCACGGTGGTCAGCTCGTACTCGGCGGTACGGTTGCCACTGTTGTAGGTCGCCGAGCGCTCGCGCTCCTGCTCGTTGGTCAGCACCAGACGGTACGGTGTGCCAGCGTGCACGTTGACGCCGCTACGCTGCAGTACTTCACGCAGCTGAAGCACGGTCGGGCCGTAGGCGTTGCGGGCGCTGACGTCCATTTCCTTCACGCTAAGCTCGGTAGAACCGGTGCCGCGCAGCTGGAAACCGCAGGCGCTGAGCATGACCGCCAGGCCGATTACCAGCAAATTGCGTTTGATCATGTTGTTGCTCCCTTGTGGGCCTGTTCCGCCCGCCCGCAGTGGCTGCGGGCGGGCGTTGCCATCAGTTGGCGACGATGTTGACCAGCTTGCCCGGTACCACGATGACCTTGCGGATGGTCAGGCCATCGATGAAGCGCAGGACGTTCTCGTTGCTGCGCGCGGCGGCTTCGATTTCTTCGCGGCTGGCGGCGGCCGGCATCTCGACCTGGCCACGCAGCTTGCCGTTGACCTGCACCACCAGGGTGACGGTGTCCTGTACCAGGGCTGCCTCGTCGACGGCTGGCCAGCTGGCGTCGATGACGGCCTGCTGGTGGCCCAGCTGTTGCCACAGCTCGTGGGAGATGTGCGGGGTGATCGGTGCCAGCAGCAGGGTGACGGCCTCGAGGCCTTCCTGCAGCAGGGCGCGGTCCTGTTCAGTGGCCTGCGGGGCCTTTTCCAGCACGTTCATCACGGTCATCACCTGGGCGATGGCGGTGTTGAACTTGTGGAACTGGCCGACGTCGGTGCTGGCCTGCTTGATGGCAGCGTGGATGGCGCGGCGGATGACCTTCTGCGCGTCGTCCAGGGCGGCGACATCCAGCTTGCCCGGCAGGCCCTGGGCCACATGGGCCTGGGCCAGGCGCCAGACGCGGCGCAGGAAGCGGCTGGCACCTTCGACGCCGGAGTCGGACCATTCCAGGCTCATGTCGGGCGGCGAGGCGAACATCATGAACAGGCGGCAGGTGTCGGCGCCGTACTGGTCGATCATCGATTGCGGGTCGACGCCGTTGTTCTTCGACTTCGACATCTTTTCGGTGCCACCGATTTCCACCGGCAGGCCGTCGGTCTTCAGGCGGGCGCCAATGATCTTGGCCTTGGCATCGCGCTCGACCTCGACATCGGCCGGGTTGAACCAGTCCTTGCCGCCGTTGCTGGCCACACGGTAGTAGGTCTCGGCGACCACCATGCCTTGGGTCAGCAGGTTCTTGAACGGTTCGTTCGAGGTAACCAGGCCTTCGTCACGCATCAGCTTGTGGAAGAAGCGCGCGTACAACAGGTGCAGGATGGCGTGTTCGATACCGCCGATGTACTGGTCGACCGGCAGCCAGTGGTTGGCCGCTTTCGGGTCGACCATGCCACCTTCGTAGTTCGGCGAGGCGTAGCGGGCGAAGTACCAGGACGACTCGACGAAAGTGTCCATGGTGTCGGTTTCGCGCTTGGCCGCGGTGCCGCATTTCGGGCAGCTGCACTCGTAGAATTCAGGCATGCGCGCCAGCGGCGAACCGGCACCGTCCGGCACCACGTTCTCAGGCAGGGTGACCGGCAACTGGTCTTCCGGCACCGGTACGTCGCCGCAGGACGGGCAGTGGATGATCGGGATCGGGCAGCCCCAGTAGCGCTGGCGGCTGATACCCCAGTCGCGCAGGCGGAACTGGGTACGCGATTTGCCCAGCTCCTTGCGGATCAGGGCGGCTTCGATGGCGTCGAAGGCACCGGCGAAGTCCAGGCCGTCGAACTCGCCGGAGTTGATCAGTTGGCCGTGCTCGCCATAGGCGGCCAGCCACTCGCTGCCGACTTCATCGCCAGCGCTGGTGCGCACCACGGCCTTGACCGGCAGGTTGTACTTGTGGGCGAACTCGAAGTCGCGCTCGTCGTGGGCGGGCACGGCCATTACGGCGCCATCGCCGTAGTGCATCAGCACGTAGTTGGCGACCCACACCGGCAGCTTCTCGCCGGTCAGCGGGTGCTCGACCAGCAGGGAAGTGGCCATGCCCTTCTTCTCCTGGGTGGCCATGTCGGCTTCGGCAACGCTGCCGCTCTTGCACTCGTCGATGAACGCCTGCAGCGCCGGGTTGCCCTGGGCGGCCTGAGTGGCCAGCGGGTGCTCGGCGGCGACGGCGACGTAGGTGGCGCCCATCAGTGTGTCGGGACGGGTGGTGAAGACCTTGAGGGTGCCTTCGTGGCCGATGCTGGCCAGGTCGTACGGGAACTGCACTTCCATGCCGCGCGACTTGCCGATCCAGTTGCGCTGCATGGTCTTGACCTGCTCAGGCCAGCCCGGCAGCTCGTCGAGGCTTTCCAGCAGCTCGTCGGCGTAGTCGGTAATGCGGAAGTAGTACATCGGGATTTCGCGCTTCTCGATCAGCGCGCCCGAACGCCAGCCACGGCCGTCGATGACCTGCTCGTTGGCCAGTACGGTCTGATCCGCCGGGTCCCAGTTCACGGTACCGTTCTTGCGGTAGATGATGCCTTTCTCGAACAGGCGGGTGAACAGCCACTGCTCCCAACGGTAGTAGTCGGGCTTGCAGGTGGTGACTTCACGTGCCCAGTCGATGGCCAGGCCCAGGCTCTTGAGCTGGGTCTTCATGTAGTCGATGTTTTCGTACGTCCACTTGGCCGGGGCGACGTTGTTCTTCATCGCCGCGTTTTCCGCGGGCATGCCGAAAGCGTCCCAGCCCATCGGCTGCAGGACGTTCTTGCCCAGCATGCGCTGGTAGCGGGCAATCACGTCACCGATGGTGTAGTTGCGCACGTGGCCCATGTGTAGCTTGCCGCTCGGGTACGGGAACATCGACAGGCAGTAGTAGGTGTCCTTGCCTGGCTGCTCGGTAACAGCGAACGATTGTTGCTCGTCCCAGAAGTTCTGGGCGGCGGCTTCGATATCACGGGGCGTGTATTGTTCGTGCATGGCTACTTTTTGCTGAGAGAGAAGAGACCTTGTTCCAGGCAGCGGAACCTCGCTGCGACCGGCACTCCGGTGTCGTTTAGAGTGAACGCCGTAGCATACAGCAGCGCTGCGCATCGTGGGAAACCTTCGTTGCGAATGCCCGCTGGTCGCGGCACACGGCTGCTTTTTGCAACGACGCTAAGCTCAGGTGTGGGGGGAGATGTTCTTATCTTCAATGAGGTGAACGGATGGGAGAGACGCAGCTACCCGTAATCAAACCGGAGCTATACGAACGCCTGATCGACCGGCTTGGCCTGGCGCTGGAAGTGGCCAGGACCTCGGTGCGATTGCGCGACGAAATGCCAGCCGAGCTGGAGTTGCGTGGCCTGAGCCACGCAGAGTTCGAACTGATCAAGGCCTACCTGGATTCCCTTCCGGAGCGCCACCATGCCTGTGTCGGCAGTTACCCACAAGCGGAGCCGACATCGGCCAGGATCATCTGGCTCAAGGACAAGAAACGCCCCGCCAGCACGGCGAGATCCAGGACGCTGCCACACCGCTAGCCGTTCAGGACGCCAGGCGCAGGCTATCGCGCGCCGGTTCTTCAAAATTTGCACAGCTCACGATCGGCGCCGGCCGCACCCTTGTTGACCGGCGTCGATCCTTCTAGGCTGCACGCCTGCCAAGGAGGTGTGGCCAATGCCGATCCGATTCTTCGTCAAACAATGGTTGATGCCGCCAGGTGTCCTGTTCCTGCTGCTGCTTGTGGCGTGGTGGCTGCGCCGCCGCCGGCCCAGGCTGGCAGCGCTGTGCTTTGCCGTGGGCCTTGGTGGCCTGTGGTTGATGAGCCTGCCGCTGGTGGTGCAGGAAACCGCCCGAGTGCTGGAGACGGAAACGCCGCTGGCGGTAAGCGATTGGGCTGGTCTGGCAAGCCGGGCGGATGCCATCGTGGTACTGGGCGCCGGGCGTGAGCGGGGTGACCCGGCCTGGGGTGGCGGTGACCAGCCCACTGCCACGGCACTGGAGCGCATGCGCTTTGCCGCGCGGCTGGCCAAGGCTTCGGGCTTGCCGGTGCTGACCAGCGGCGGCTTGCACTATGGCACGCCGCCGAGCGAGGCACGGTTGATGGGCGATCGCCTGCGTGAAGATTTCGGCGTCGAGGTGAAGTGGCAGGAAGAGGGCAGCCGCACGACCTGGGAGAATGCCCGGCTTACGGCCAAGGTGCTGCAGCCGCTGGGGATTCGCCGGGTGGTCGTGGTGACCCAGGCCTGGCACATGCAGCGCTCACGCTGGAGCTTCGAGCAGGCGGGGTTCGAGGTGGTGCCGGCGCCGGTCGGGTTCCTCGGGCGCGATCATGCACGGCCGTTTGGCGGGTTGCTGCCGGAGAGCCGGGCGATGTGGCAGAGCGGGCAATTGCTCAATGAAGTGGCGGGGTTGGTGGGGTATCGGTTGCTTTATTGAGCCTTGTGTTGCCTGTACCGGCCTCTTCGCGGGTAAACCCGCTCCCACAGGATTCCCGCAGGCGTCGAGAATGGTGGAGGACCTGTGGGAGCGGGTTTACCCGCGAAGAGGCCGGTACAGGCGGCATCATCAGACGGTCTTGGCAATGCGTCCGGCCAGCAATGCCCAACCCAGCAACAGCGCACAGACAATCGCCAGCGGCCACGAACGCCATTGCAGGTAAGGCGTCAGGTTCTGCATCGGCACCACCTCACCATACAGCACCGCCTGCTGGAACTGCGGTACCTGCGTGGTAATGCGGCCAAACGGGTCGATCAGCGCAGTCACGCCATTGTTGGTGGCGCGGATCATCCAGCGACCGGCTTCCAGCGCGCGCATCTGTGCCATCTGCAGGTGCTGCAACGGGCCGATCGATGTGCCGAACCAGGTGTCGTTGCTGATGGTCAGCAGCAGGTCGCTGCGGGCCGCCAGGCCAGCGGCGAACTCGGGGTAGACCACTTCGTAGCAGATGTACGGCGCAATCTGGTAGCCCTTGGCCTGCAGCAGCGGCTGATCTTCCGGCCCGCGAGCGAAGTCCGACATGGGCAGGTTGAAGAACTCGATAGCGCCACGCAGCATGTCCTGTAGCGGCACATACTCGCCAAACGGCACCAGCTTCTGCTTGAGGTAGGTGCCATCGCCTTCACCGGTAACGGTGATACCGTTGTAGTAGCGGCGCTGGTGGTGCACCACTTCACGCACCGGCACGCCGGTGATCAGCGCCGAATGCCGTTCGGCGGCGAACCGGCCCATCACGTCGATATAGCCCTGGGCCTGGTCCTTGAGCACCGGCACCGCGGTTTCCGGCCACACCAGCAGGTCTACCGGCCTGGAGCTGAAGCTCAGGTCACGGTACAGCGCCAGTTGTGCGTCGATGTGCGCCGGGTCCCATTTCAGGTCCTGGGCGACGTTGCCCTGGATGGCCGCCACTTTCAGCGGGTCGCCCGCCGGCTTGGTCCAGGCATGGCCCTTGAGCACCAGGCCCAGCACCCACGGGGCCAGCAACAGCAGGCAGCCCACCGCCAGGAACGAGGGGCGGGCGCGCAGGCGGTGCAGGTTGCACAGCAGGGCGGCGGTCAGGGCCAGGGCGAAGGAAATCAGCCACACGCCGCCCAGCGGCGCCAGGCCGGCCAGCGGGCCGTCCAGCTGGCTGTAGCCGGCGTAGAGCCAGGGGAAACCGGTCAGGAACCAGCCGCGGAAGGCCTCTTGCAGCAGCCACAGGGCGGCGAAGCACAGGGCGTCGGCCAGCGGTGCTTCGCTGCGCCGCAACCAGCGGGCCCACAGCCAGGTGGGCAGGGCGAAGAACCAGGCCAGGGCGGCGAAGAACGCCAGCAGCAGCAGGATCGCCAGCAGCGGCGAGGCGCCGCCGTAGGTGTTCATGCTGACGTAGATCCACCAGGTGCCGGCGCCGTACAGGCCGAAGCCGAACCACCAGCCACGCCACATGGCCTGGCGCGGGCTGAGCTCGCGCAGGCCAAGGTAGAGCAGGGCGATGGACAACACGGCCAATGGCCAGATGTCGAACGGCGCCAGGGCCAGCAGAGTGGAGGCGCCGGCCGCCAGGGCCAGCAGGTTACCGGGCCAGCCGGGGCGGGTGATCCAACGCATGTTTGTCCTTAACGGGTGATCGGTGTCAGGCGCAGCAAGTGTATCCGCCGGCTGTCGGCATTGAGAATACGGAACTTGTAAGGGCCGATCTCGGTGGTTTCGTTGCGCTTGGGCAGGTGACCGAAGGCGCTCATCACCAGGCCGCCGACCGTATCGAACTCGTCATCGGAGAATTCGCTGTCGAAGAACTCGTTGAAGTTCTCGATCGGGGTAAGTGCCTTGACCAGGAAGTCACCGCTGGGCAGCGGCTTGATGTAGCTGTCTTCCTCGACGTCGTGCTCGTCTTCGATGTCACCGACGATCTGCTCCAGCACGTCTTCGATGGTGACCAGGCCGGCCACGCCGCCGTACTCGTCAATGACGATGGCCATGTGGTTATGGTTGGCGCGGAACTCGCGCAGCAGCACGTTCAGGCGCTTGGACTCGGGCACGAACGTGGCCGGGCGCAGCAGGTCCTTGATGTTGAAGCTGTCGCCGTTCTCCTTGAGGATCAGCGGCAGCAGGTCTTTGGCGAGCAGGATCCCGAGCACATCGTCGTGGCTTTCGCCGATCACCGGATAGCGCGAGTGCGCGGCGTCGATCACCGCCGGCAGGAACTCGCGCGGCGACTGGCTGGCCTTGATGCTGATCATCTGCGAACGCGGCACCATGATGTCGCGAACCTGCAGGTCAGCCACCTGGATGGCGCCTTCGACGATGGTCAGCGCTTCGCTGTCCAGCAGTTTGTTCTGATGGGCTTCGCGCAGCAGCTCCAGGAGTTGCTGGCGGTTTTTCGGCTCATGGGCAAAAGCCTGGGTCAGTTTACCCAGCCAGGACTTCTGCCCGTTGCTCGATCGATCTTCGCTCATGGCGGTTCTCGTGATCCTTCGTGTATCAGTGTGTGAGGGTGTCGGTTTCATCGTCGGCGTACGGGTCGGGGTGACCCAGTTCTGCCAGCAATTCCCGTTCCAGGCCTTCCATTTCCTCGGCTTCCTCATCCTCGATGTGGTCGTAGCCGAGCAGGTGCAGGCAGCCGTGGATGACCAGGTGCGCCCAGTGCGCTTCCAGCGACTTGCCTTGTTCGGCGGCTTCGCGCTCGACCACCGGTACGCAGATCACCAGGTCGCCCAGCAGCGGGATATCGAGCAGGTCATCGGGTACGTCGGCCGGGAACGACAGCACATTGGTCGCGTAGTCCTTGTGCCGGTAGGTGTGGTTCAGCTCGCGGCCTTCGGCTTCGTCGACCAGGCGAATGGTCATTTCCGAGTCGGCGCTGCGCTGGCGCAGGGCCAGTTCGCACCAGCGGCGGAAGGCGGTGTCATCCGGGGCGGCAGCATCCGTGGCCCGTTGAATATCGAGTTCAAGCATCTTTGCCGGGCGCCTCGGGCTTGGCCTGGCGGGCATCGAAGCGGTCGTAGGCCTCGACAATGCGCTGCACCAGTGGGTGACGAACCACATCTTTGGGTTGGAAATGGGTGAAACTGATCCCCGGAACGTCCTTCAGCACCTCGATGACGTGCGCCAGGCCCGACTTGGTGCCACGGGGCAGGTCGACCTGGGTGATGTCACCGGTGATGACTGCGGTGGAGCCGAAACCGATGCGGGTGAGGAACATCTTCATCTGTTCCAGCGTGGTGTTCTGGCTTTCGTCGAGGATGATGAAGCTGTTGTTCAGCGTGCGGCCACGCATGTAGGCCAGCGGGGCGATCTCGATCACCTGGCGCTCGATCAGCTTGGCCACGTGTTCGAAGCCGAGCATTTCGTACAGGGCGTCGTACAGCGGGCGCAGGTACGGGTCGATCTTCTGGGCCAGGTCGCCGGGCAGGAAGCCGAGCTTTTCGCCCGCCTCGACCGCCGGGCGCACCAGCAGGATACGGCGCACCTGTTCGCGCTCCAGCGCGTCCACGGCGCAGGCCACGGCCAGGTAGGTCTTGCCGGTACCGGCCGGGCCGATGCCGAAGTTGATGTCGTTGGCCAGGATTTCCTTGACGTAGCGTTGCTGGTTGACCCCGCGCGGGCGGATGTTGCCCTTGCGCGTGCGCAGCGACACGCTGACCTCGTTGACGGCCGGGTTGTCGATGTTCTCGACGGTCGATTCCTGCAGGTACAGGTGCACGGTTTCCGGCGACAGGTCGCTGGCCTTGGTCTCGCGGTAGAGACGGCGCAGCAGCTGTTCGGCAGCGGAGGTGGTCTTGGGTTCGCCGATCAGCTCGAACTGATTGCCGCGGTTGCGGATTTCGATGGCCAGGCGCTGTTCGATCAGGCGCAGGTGCTCGTCGAACTGGCCGCACAAGTTGGCGAAACGGTGGGCCTCGAAAGGTTCGAGGATGAAACGATGGGGTTGTATGGGTGCGTTCAAGGTCGTTTTTAGCCGCTCGACGGCAATGGATGTGAACTCAAGAATAACCCTTGAATGGCAGTGGCGAAAGCACTGAAACGTTCAACGGTATGTACTGCCTGTTTCGGCCTCTTCGCGGGTAAACCCGCTGCCACAGGGATTGCACTGTTCCTGAGGGCTGCGCAGAACCTGTGGAAGCGGGTTTACCCGCGAAGGGGCCGGCACTGCTATGATGCCCGCCTTTTCTTACGCATGTGTTTATCCTGCCGAACATGAGCAAACGCGAACCTGCCATCTATAAAGTGATCTTCCTCAACCAGGGGCAGGTCTTCGAGATATATGCCAAGCAGATCTACCAGAGCGACCTGTGGGGTTTCCTGGAAATCGAGGAGTTCGTGTTCGGCGAGCGCTCGCAGTTGCTGGTGGACCCGAGCGAGGAGAAGCTCAAGAGCCAGTTCGAGGGGGTGATCCGCAGTTTCGTGCCGATGCACTCGATCGTACGCATCGACGAGGTGGAGCGCCTGGGCACGGCCAAGATCAGCGAAGCCAAGGGCGGCGGCAACGTGATGCCGTTCCCCATGCCGATGCCGGAAAAGTAAGCCTCAGGGGAGTGGCGAGAACGGCGTGCGCCCTTCGGCGTTCTGCAGCTCCAGCAGGTACTTGCGGAAGATCTGGCCGAGCACCTGGGTGGCATGCTCCAGCTCGTCGCGGGGCATTTGCTCGGTCACTTCGTCGGCCATGTCCAGCGCATCTTCGGCGCCGTTGACCGCGGCCATCTTCAGCAGGATGTAGGCCTGCACGTTGTTGGCCTTGACCCCTTCGCCACGGAAGAACATGGCGCCCAGGCGGTACTGCGCCTCGGCATGGCCTTGCAGCGAGGCCTTTTCGAACCAGTTCAGGGCTTTGTTCAGGTTTTTCGGTGTTTGCGTGTAGTAGTACTCGCCCAGTTCGAATTGTGCCTGGGCATCCCCCGTCGTTGCCGTCTGCTCGCAAGCCTTGAGGGCGTTTGCCAGGTCTTCAGGCTGGACATTCAAGGTGCAGCGGCCCGTCGCCGGAATCAGCAACGAGTTACCGCCCTCCGCCAGGGCCAGCAGGGGCTGAAGAAGCAACAGGCAGCCCAGGGTCAGGGCGCGGCCGGTGCGGTTCATGGGGATCGACTTACCTCTGCAAAGCTGCGGCCAATGTCTCTGGTGGCACATTATGGGATAAGCAGCGCCAACCTTACAAAGTTTTACTCGATTTTCTGCTTGGTTGGGGAAGTCAGCTGATTGTGCATGGGTATTTATTGCCTGTGCCGGCCTCTTCGCGGGTGAACCCGCTCCCACAGGGACCGCGCCGCTTTCAAGGGTTGCGCAGTCCCTGTGGGAGCGGGTTTACCCGCGAAAGGGCCGGTACAGACACTGCATTACTTCAGGGCTGCAAAAGCCTTTTCAGCCGCATCCAGGGTGATCTGCAGCTCCTTGTCGCCATGGGCGATGGAGGTGAAGCCCGCCTCGAACGCACTCGGTGCCAGGTACACGCCACCGTCGAGCATCAGGTGGAAGAAGCGCTTGAAGCGCTCGGCATCGCTGGCCATCACGTCGTCGAAGGTGACGATGTCGTCGGCGCCGCTGAAGTACAGGCCGAACATGGCACCAGCCTGGGTGGTGACGAACGGCACGCCAGCGGCATCGGCGCGCTGTTGCAGGCCGTCGAGCATGCGGCTGGTGTAGTCGGTCAGCTCGGCGTGGAAGCCCGGGCGGCTGATCAGCTTCAGGGTGGTCAGGCCGGCGGCCATGGCCAGCGGGTTGCCCGACAGGGTGCCAGCCTGGTAGACCGGGCCGAGCGGGGCGATGCAGCCCATGATTTCACGCTTGCCGCCGAAGCAGCCGACCGGCATGCCGCCACCGACGATCTTGCCGAAGGTCGACAGGTCCGGCTTGATGCCATAGTGGCCCTGGGCGCCGCCGAGCGAGACGCGGAAACCGGTCATCACTTCGTCGAAGATCAACACCACGCCGTGCTTGTCGCACTGCTCGCGCAGGCCTTCGAGGAAGCCTGGCGCCGGCGGTACGCAGTTCATGTTGCCGGCCACCGGCTCGACGATGATGCAGGCTACGGTCTGGCCGACTTCGGCGAGGGTTTTCTCGACGGCGGCGATGTCGTTGAACGGCAAGGTCAGGGTGTGCTTGGCGAAGTCCGCCGGTACACCGGCCGAGCTCGGCACGCCCTGGGTCAGCAGGCCGGAGCCGGCTTTTACCAGCAGGCTGTCGGAGTGGCCGTGGTAGCAGCCTTCGAACTTGATGATGGCGTCACGGCCGGTGTAGCCACGGGCCAGGCGGATGGCGCTCATGGTGGCCTCGGTGCCCGAGCTGACCATGCGCACCATCTCCATGGACGGCACCAGCGAGCAGACCAGGTCGGCCATTTCGGTTTCCATGGCGGTCGGTGCGCCATAGGACAGGCCGTGCTCCAGCTGCCTGCGTACCGAGTCCAGTACCTGCGGGTGGCCGTGGCCGAGGATCATCGGGCCCCAGGAGCCTACGTAGTCGACGTAGCGCTTGTCATCCTCGTCAACGACGTAGGCGCCTTCGGCATGCTTGAAGAACAGCGGCGTGCCGCCAACGCTCTTGAAAGCGCGGACCGGCGAGTTGACGCCACCGGGGATGTGCTTCTGGGCTTGGGCGAACAGGGCTTCGGAACGGGACATGGAAGGTTCTCTCGAATCAGGATGCGAACAAGGCATTGAAGGCGCGGGCGCGGCGGGTGACTTCCTGCGCGCTGTCGGCACCGAACAGGCCGTGGATCACCGCCAGCAGGTCGGCGCCATGGGCGACCAGCGGGGCGGCGTTGTCGAGGGTAATGCCGCCGATCACTGCAATCGGCAGCTTCATCCGGGCGCGAGCCTGCTCCAGCAGTTCGATGTTGGCAGCGGGGGCGCCGGGCTTGGTGACGGAGTTGAAGAAGCGGCCGAAGGCCACGTAGCTGGCACCTTCGCTGGCAGCCTGGGCAGCCAGTTCGAGGCTGGCGTGGCAGGTGGAGCCGATGATCGCCTGGCGGCCAAGCAGGGCGCGGGCCGGGGTCAGTGGGCCGTCGGTCTGGCCCAGGTGCACGCCGACGCCCAGGCGCGCGGCCAGTTCGGCATCGTCGTTGATGATCAGCTGGGTGCCGTAGCGCTCGCAGAGCTTCATCAGCCCTTCGGCCTCACGCAGGCGCCGTGCCGCGTCGTCACTTTTATCGCGGTACTGCAGCAGGCACACGCCGCCTTCCAGTGCCGCCTCGACATGGGACAGGAAACGGCCAGCGAGCAGCTGGCTGTCGGTGATGGCGTACAGACCGCGTAGCTTCATTGGAGGCCTCGTGTCAGGAGCAGAAATCCAGTGGCAGGCGGCGCGGCACGTACTGGCCCTTGCCCAGTTGCTCGGCGTCACGCAGGGTGCGCCAGGTGTAGTCCAGAGCGCTGCGCACGGCGCTTTCCAGCTGCTCGCCGAGGGCCAGGCGGCCGGCCAGGGCACTGGCCAGGGTGCAGCCCGAGCCGTGGTAGCTGCCCGGCAGGCGCTGGCAGGTCCAGGTGTGGCGCTGGCCATCGCGGCTGTACAGGCGGTTGTGAATTTCGTCTTCGTCGCCGTGACCGCCGGTAATCAGCAGGTGTCTACAGAACGGCAACAGTTTTTCGGCACACTCGTCGGCGGTGCCTTCGGGCAGTTCGGCCAGGATGCGGGCTTCGGGCAGGTTCGGCGTAGCGATGGTCGCCAGCGGCAGCAGGCGTTCGCGCAGGGCGTAGCCCACTTCGTCCTTGCCCAGGCGGCCACCACCACCTGCACGCAGTACCGGGTCGCAGACCAGCGGCAGGTGCGGGTGGTCGGCCAGCAGTTCGGCGACGGTGTCGACCATCTCGATCGAACCGAGCATGCCGAGCTTGACGGCGGCCACCGTGGCGTCGGCCAGCACGGCGTTGGCCTGGGCCAGCACCCACTCGCGGTCAAGCACGCGGAAGTCGGAAACGTTGACGGTATCCTGCACGGTCAGGGCGGTCACTGCGGGTGCGGCGTGACAGCCTTGGGCGATCAGGGCTTCGATATCTGCCTGCAGGCCGGCGCCGCCACTGGGGTCGTGGCCGGAGAGACAGAGGACAACGGGGCGGGAGCTGTAGGTATTCATGGTCGGCGAGCTTACCACCAATCCTGTTTGGGCGGATCGTCCGACAAACGCGTTTTACTGATCGAACGGTCAGAAATTTTTGTTTATTGCTCGTGAAAGTATTGATTTAGAGCCTTTTTCTTTGGTTTTGATATGGCCGATTGCCAGGTTGCGAAGCTATGCTAGAGTGCTCGGATAACTCTACTAACGGGTTCTGCCGGATCGTGTCGTCTCAAACGGATGGGAGGCAACCGCGACTCGACTGGACAGGCCATGCTGGGGCTGTATGCGCTATTTGCTGATTGTGCTTCTGGGCTTGCTGCCCATGGTGGCCGGAGCCGTCGATTTCGACGACGCTACCCGGCATCTTCCGCTTGGCAAGGCCATGCAGGTCTATGAAGACCTCGATGGCAGTGCCAGCATCACCCAGGTCAGTGCCCCTGGGTTCGCCGAGCACTTTCGCCCCCATCTCGAAGACGTGCTGAACGCCGGTTATTCCACCTCGGTGTTCTGGCTCAAGGTCGAGCTGCGTCCTGTCGCCGCGCCCGGCGCTGCCCCACGGCAATGGCTGCTGGAGCTGGCCTATCCACCGCTGGACCACCTGGAGCTGTACCTGCCCGACCGCAGTGGCAGTTACCGTCTGGCCCAGCGCACCGGTGACGCCTTGCCCTACGACAGCCGGCAGATCCGGCAGAACAACTACCTGTTCGAGTTGCAGCTGCCGCCTGGCCAGGTAACCACCGCCTACCTGCGCCTGCACAGCCAGGGCTCGGTGCAGGCGCCGCTGGCGCTGTGGTCCGCCGAGGCCTACATGGAGCAGCAGCCCACGCGCCTGTATGTGCTGGGGATGATCTACGGCGTGCTGCTGGTGATGCTGGTGTACAACCTGTTCATCTACCTCAGCGTGCGCGACGTCAGCTACCTCTACTACATCCTCTATATCGCTTCGTTCGGCTTTTACCAGGTGTCGGTGAATGGCGCCGGTGTGGCCTACTTCTGGCCGGACAGCCCCTGGTGGGCGAATGCCTCGACGCCGCTGTTCATTGGTGCCGCGGGCCTGTTCGGGTGCCAGTTCGCCCGGCATTTCCTGCAACTGGGCAGCATCAGCCGTGGCTTGGACCGGCTGCTGCAGCTGCTGATGCTGGGTGGCGCGCTGGTCATGGTGCTGGCGGTGAGCATGCCCTACGGCGTCGCCCTGCGCATGGCCACGGTGCTGGCGTTGCTGTTTACCGTGAGCATCTTCGCTGCCGGGCTGTACGCCTGGTGGCGTGGCTTGCGCGTGGCACGCTGGTTCATCATCGCCTGGACGGCGTTCCTGCTCGGTGGCCTGGTCAACACCCTGATGGTGCTGGGCTACCTGCCAAACGTGTTCATCACCATGTATGCCAGCCAGTTGGGGTCGGCGCTGGAGGTGGCCTTGCTGTCGCTGGCGCTGGCCGACCGTATCAACAGCTTGCGCGAGCAGCAGGCGCAGACCTTGCGTGACACCGGGCGCACGCTGGAGCAATTGAACCTGCAACTGGCCAGGAGCAACCGGCTGAAAGACGAATTCCTGGCCTGCGTGACCCATGAGCTGCGCACGCCGATGAATGGCGTGATCGGCTCGCTGGAGCTGATGCACACCCTGCCGATGGAGGCCGAAATGGCCCAGTACCACCGCACGGCGGTGGGGTCGGCCCAGGGCATGATGGACATGGTCGATGCCATTCTTACCCTGTCCGAACTGCAGGCCGGCCGCCTGCGCGCGCAGCCTGCGCCGTTCAGTCTGCGTGCCCTGCTGCAGGGCTTGCGCGCCGGTTATGCCGGGCAGGCTTTGGGCAAAGGCTTGTACCTGAGCCTGGACATCCCCGCCGATTTGCCGGACGAGCTGCTGGGCGACGGCCAGAAACTGGCCCGCTGCCTGGGGTGCCTGGTGGACAACGGGCTGAAGTTCACCCACCAGGGCGGGGTGATGATCCAGGTGCGCGGCCGCCGGGCGGGGCTGGATGACCTGGTGCTGACTTTCATTGTCAGCGACAGCGGTATTGGCTTCGATGACCTGGACCAGTCGACCCTGTATCAGCGCTTTTTCCAGGTCGATGGCTCGATGACCCGGCGTTATGGCGGGCTGGGGATTGGGTTGTCGATTTGCCGGCAGATGGGGGAATTGCTGGGGGCGAAGTTGTCACATGAGTCGACGCGGGGGTTGGGCAGCCGGTTCGAGTTGAGTTTGAACATGGCTATTGCGCAGGTGCAGATGGCCCCGGACATACTGCAGACGCGGCGGTCGCTTTGAAGGCATAGAGTTTGGTCAGGGCTGACAGGTGTTCGCCATCACACATTCAGCGCCTATCAGATCGAGCGCCGCCCGCGCGGCGCTCGATCTCACAGGCGCTGCAACTGTCGTGGCGAACACCTCTCAGCCCCGCAGCATCCCCAACACATGCGCCCCCCACCACATGTTTAGTCATTAATGTCACTTTGACTGACTCGTACAGAGTGCTTCACTGGGTCTCTCAAGCCTACCCGGATCCAGGAGCCCCCGATGAACCTGCACCAGTACGCTGAAACCCACGAAGTCACCAACCAGCCTCCGCCCCTCGACGGTGCCAACCTGTACCGCCTCGACCTGCCGCTACAGGAGTGGTCGCGGCGCTTCGGCGCGGGTTGGGCCGAGTCGCGGATCGATGCCTACGGGGCCCTGGCCGGTGGCCCGCTGATGCAGGCGGGTTTCCTGGCCAATGCGCACAAGCCGGAGTTCAGCAGCCATGACCGCTACGGCCACCGCATCGACCTGGTCGAGTTCCACCCGGCCTACCACGAACTGATGCGCACCGCTGTCGAGCATGGCCTGCCTTCGCTACCGTGGGCCGAACCCCGCCCCGGCGCCCATGTAGCGCGGGCTTCGATGACCTACCTGCACAGCCAGGCCGAGGCCGGTACCGGCTGCCCGCTGACCATGACCTTCGCTGCCGTACCTGCGCTGCGGCTGCAACCCGAACTGGCCGAATACTGGTTGCCGAAAATCCTCGCCTGCGAATACGACCCGCGTAACGTCGGCGACCGGCACAAGGCCGGGGTCACCCTGGGTATGGCCATGACCGAGAAGCAGGGTGGCACCGATGTACGTGCCAACACTACCCGGGCTTATCCGGTCGGCGCCGCAGGCCCGGGCCAGGCCTACGAGCTGGTCGGGCACAAGTGGTTCTGCTCGGCGCCGATGTGCGATGCCTTCCTGACCCTGGCCCAGACCGAAAAAGGCCTGAGCTGCTTCCTGCTGCCGCGTCACCGCCCCGACGACAGCCGCAACCAGTTCTATATCCAGCGCCTGAAGAACAAGCTGGGCAACAGTTCCAACGCCTCCAGCGAGGTGGAATTCCGCGGCGCCCTGGCGTGGATGGTCGGGGAAGAAGGGCGGGGCGTGCCGACCATCATCGAAATGGTGGCCATGACCCGCTTCGACTGCATGGTCGGCTCCAGCGCCCTGATGCGCCAGGCACTGACCCAGGCGGCCCACCACTGCGCACACCGCAAGGTCGGCGGGCGGCTGCTGAGCGAGCAGCCGTTGATGCAAAACGTGCTGGCCGATCTGGCGCTGGAAAGCGAGGCCGCGCTGGCCCTGAGCCTGCGCATGGGGCAGGCGCTGGAACAGCTGGACGACCCGCAGCAGGCGCATTTCGCCCGGCTGGTCACGGCGGTGGGCAAGTACTGGATCTGCAAGCGCGCGCCGGCCATGATCAACGAGGCCGCCGAGTGCCTGGGCGGGGCGGGTTATGTGGAAGACAGCATCCTGCCACGGCTGTACCGCGAAGCGCCGGTCAACTCGACCTGGGAAGGCTCGGGCAATGTGCAGTGCCTGGATGTGCTGCGGGCCTTGTCCAAGGAGCCGGGCGTGCTCGATGCGTTGTTCGCCGAGCTGGGTGATGGGCATGGGGACCCGCGTTTGGCGGCGCATATCGGCAACCTCAAGGGTGCGTTTGCCGATACCGGCGACATGCAGTACCGCGCGCGGCAACTGACCGAGGACATTGCCCTGGCGCTGCAGGCCAAGCTGTTGCTGGAGGCGGGCAATACGGTGGTCAGTGATGCGTTCATCGACAGCCGCTTGGCGGGTGGGGGGCGCGTTTATGGGGCGTTGCCGCGGGGTGTGGATGTGGCGGCATTGGTGGCCAGGGCTACGCCAGCCTGGCCGAACTGAGCTGGCTTTTTCGCGGGCACGCCCGCTCCCACAGGTACTGCGCCGTACTTGAGGGCAGTGAAGATCCTGTGGGAGCGAGCGTGCCCGCGAATGGATGCAACACCGATCAATGGGGGTGTATTTAGCCAAGAAGGCAGGCAAGATGGTTCACATGCATGTCCAGACAGGAAGCACAGTGTGAGCCAAGCTTTTGTAGTCGTTGATACCCCCGAACAGGCCGTCGACCGTCTGGCGGCCCTGCATGAACAGGCCACCGGGGCCCTTAGCCAGGCCCTCAAGCGTTACCTGAAGGACCGTACCGAGCCGGACGCCGAAGAGCGTGACCTGTTCCGCTACCCGGCGCTGCGCCTGACCTACTACAGCCACGGTGAAGTCGCCGCCACCACGCGGGCCTACGCCAAGGTCCAGGTGGCCGGTACCTACAGTGTCACCATCACCCAGCCGGCTGCTTTCCGTGGCTACCTGCTGGAGCAACTGCGCCCGCTGATGCATGACTACACCGTCACGGTGGAGGTTGGCGTCAGCGAACAGAACATCCCATACCCCTACGTGGTCGACCAGGGCGACGAGCTGGCCGGCAGCGGCATCACCGCCGCGCAACTGGCGCGGGTGTTCCCCAGCACCGATCTGTCGGCTGCCACCGACAACATCGCCGACGGCCTGTGTGACTGGGGCAGTGCCGAAACCCTGCCGCTGGCGCTGTTCGATGCCGCGCGGGTCGACTTCTCGCTGCGCCGCCTGGTGCACTACACCGGCAGCGACTGGCGCCATGTGCAGCCATGGATCCTGCTGACCAACTACCACCGCTATGTCGACCAGTTCATCAGCCACGGCCTCGACCAGTTGCGTGACGACCCGCGCTTCGTGCGCATGGTGCTGCCGGGCAACGTGGTGATCGAAAAGGGTATGGACCACGGTGAAACCCAGGCCCTGGTAGCCAGCGTGGTCTGGCACCGCTACCAGATGCCGGCATATCACCTGATCGCCGCCGACGGCGACGGCGTCACGCTGGTCAACATCGGCGTCGGCCCGTCCAATGCCAAGAACATCACCGACCACCTGGCCGTGCTGCGCCCGCACTGCTGGCTGATGATCGGCCACTGCGGCGGCCTGCGGCAGTCGCAGACCATCGGCGACTATGTGCTGGCACACGCCTACATGCGCCGTGACGGCATTCTCGACCGGGTGGTGCCGCCGAACATCCCGATCCCGGCCCTGGCCGAGGTGCAGCTGGCCTTGCAGGAAGCCGCCGCGCAGGTCACCGGCGAGCGTGGCGAACAGCTGAAGAAGCGCCTGCGCACCGGCACCGTGCTGACCTACGACGACCGCAACTGGGAGCTGCGCTGGGCCCAGGAACGGCCGCTGATCAACCTGTCGCGTGCCGTGGCGGTGGACATGGAAAGCGGCACCATTGCCGCCCAGGGTTACCGTTTGCGCGTGCCGTACGGCACCTTGCTGTGTGTGTCCGACAAGCCGCTGCACAGCGAGATCAAGCTGCCGGGCTCGGCCAACGCCTTCTATAACCGGGCGGTCAGCCAGCATTTGAAGATCGGCATTGCCGCCCTCGACCTGCTGCGCACCGAGCTCAACTCGCTGCACTCGCGTAAACTGCGCAGTTTCGATGAGCCGCCGTTCCGCTGAGGATCCATGTCACTGCCCCCCCGTAACAAGCCGCGCCGCCCCCAGGCGCGGCCTGCCACCGGCCCGCGTCGCCAGCCCAAGGCGCCACCGGCCGAGCCGCGCCTGATCCTGTTCAACAAGCCGTTCGACGTGCTGACCCAGTTCAGCGACGGTGACGGGCGCGCGACGCTCAAGGACTACATCGACATCCCGGGTGTGTACCCGGCCGGGCGGCTGGACCGCGACAGTGAAGGCCTGTTGCTGCTGACCAACGATGGCGGCCTGCAGGCACGCATTGCCGACCCGAAGCACAAGCTGGCCAAGACTTACTGGGTTCAGGTGGAGGGGGAGCCGAGCGAGGAGCAGTTGCAGCGTTTGCGCGATGGCGTGGAGCTGAACGACGGGCCGACCTTGCCGGCCGAGGCGCGGCGCCTGGAAGAGCCCGAACTGTGGCCGCGCAACCCGCCGGTGCGTTTTCGCAAGAGTGTGCCGACCAGCTGGCTGGAGCTGGTGATTCGCGAAGGGCGTAACCGCCAGGTGCGGCGAATGACGGCGGCGGTGGGGTTGCCGACCTTGCGCCTGGTGCGGGTGCGGATTGGCGACTGGGCGCTGGACGGGTTGGAACAGGGCTGCTGGCGCGAAGTGGCTGCCAAGCTTTAGCCCAGTTCAAGGGCCTATTCGCGGGCACGCCCGCTCCCACAGGATCTGCACTGCCCTCAAGTGCGGCGCAGTACCTGTGGGAGCGGGCGTGCCCGCGAATGGCCCTGAATTTTCTACACCCCTTCGAGAAACCCCACCACCACGCTCTTGATGATAAAGGCCAGCACCCCCAGCCCCAGCACGAAGAACAGGATCAGCGTCCCGAACCGCCCCGCCTTGGACTTTTTCGCCAGGTCCCAGACGATGAAGCCCATGAAACCGATCAACACGGTGACCAGGATGATCATCATCCACTCTTCGAATACGGCGGGATCCATCAGTGTTCTCCAGGCGGGTTGAGCGGCCGATTATACGCCTGCTGGCGCAGGCAATTAACGCAGGTGGGTCAATGGCAGCTCGGTGCTGGCCAGCACCTGGTTCAGCACGAAGCTCGAACGCACGCTGGTGACGCCTTCAATGCGGGTCAGGCTGCCTAGCAGCAGTTTCTGGTAGTGGTCCATGTCGGGCACCACCACCTTCAGCTGATAGTCGGCATCCATGCCGGTGACCAGGCTGCATTCGAGCACCTGTGGCAGGTTGCGGATGGCCGCCTCGAAGGTTTCGAAACGCTCCGGAGTATGGCGGTCCATGCCGATCAGCACGTAGGCCGTCAGGCTCAGGCCCAGCTTCTTGCGGTCGAGCAAGGCCACCTGGCGCGAGATGTAGCCATCGTCCTCCAGTTGCTTGACCCGACGCGAGCATGGCGAAGGCGACAGGCCGATGCGTTCGGCCAGTTCCTGGTTGGAAATGCGCGCATCGCGCTGCAATTCGGCGAGGATGCTCAGGTCGTAGCGGTCAAGTTTGCTCATGGTTTATGCCTTTTCTGTTCGGATTGCGGTGAATTATCAATCCAGGGTGAAAAATTGCGCAAGTGCTATTTATCTGAGCAATCTTCGCAATCATCTGCCGCAACTGCTTCGGTATCTTTATCCACAGAATCACTGCCCGGACATCAGTCCACGGCGACGCGCCCTAGGCGGGCGGTCGCGGCCAGCCATCCAACAGGATCTGCAGGCCCCCGGGCTACACACCTTCCAGAAGACGGTGTGAGGTGAGCCGGCGCCACAAGTGCCGAGCACGGACGACAATTCCTGAAGGGAGGCCCTGTGGCCTCCCTTTTTTCATGGCTGGAAATTTAATTGGCCGGCGTTACGGGCGCGGTAGACTGGCTGTGGTTGCCGTATTTTCTACCGAGAGGAACAGCATGAAGTCACGCATCTGGCAGTTGGCAGGTGTTGGTGTGTTGGGGTTGAGCATCAGCCTCGGGGCCATGGCCGAAGGGCCGGGCGAGGGGGCGCCAGGGCGCTCGCTCAATTCGCGTGACGAAGTGCAGCAGACCCAGCCGCCGCGTCAGGGCTACTATCAGGATATTCCCCGCCGCCATGGTGATAGCCGCTACTGGGAAGCCGGTGGCCCGGGGCAACGGCCTGGCGGTGACTGGCAGGGGCGCCCGGACGGTCATGGCAATGGCTGGGGGCCGGGGCCGCAGTATCGCCCGGGGCACACCATCGATCATTTCCCGGACCGCTACTGGAAAGTGCCCTACCGTGGCGATGATTACTTCTACTCCGGTGGTTACTGGTACCGCCCCCATGGTGACCGTTATGTCGTGGTGGCCCCGCCCTACGGCGTGCGGGTCAATTACCTGCCGCCCTATGCGCGGGAAGTCTGGCTGGGCGGGGCGCTGTTCTTCCTGGTGGCCGATACCTATTACCAGTACCTGGCCGACAGCCGCGAGTACGTGGTGGTCAACCCGCCGGTTGCCGCACCGGCACCTGTAGGCGGTGGGTATGACGTGGTGGCCTACCCGATGTATGGGCAAGGGCAGGAGCAGCAGGACCAGGACCGTTATCAGTGCCACCGCTGGGCCGTGAACCAGTCAGGCTTCGACCCGGCAACGGCGACTTATGCGCCGCCGGCCAACGTGGCGGACAACTACCGACGGGCGCTGGGCGCGTGCTTCAGTGGCCGGGGCTACAGCATCAACTGAAGCGGGACACGTCCCTGCAACGGAGAGCCCTGTGGGAGCGGGTTTACCCGCGAAGAATGCGACGCGGTGCATGGCACCGGCTGTGCCGGTGTTCGCGGGTAAACCCGCTCCCACAGTTACGCTCACTGATTCACACCGGATCCGCATGCACCATCACATCCGCCTGTGGATAACGCTGGCGGATCACCCGCGAGGCCTCCACGCACAAGGCGTGCGCTTCATGCAGCGGTAACTGCCCCGGCATCTCCAGGTGCAGCTGCACGAACCACTGGTTGCCCGACACCCGTGTACGCAGGTCATGCACACCTTCAACCCCGGGAATGGCCAGCACCAGCGTAGCCATGTCCTCGCCAACATCGCCGGGCAGTTCCTGGTCCATCAGGATGGCCGTACTCTCCCGGGCGATCTGCAGCGCGCTCCAGAGGATGTAGACGGCAATGCCCAGGCCGAACAGCGCATCCAGCTGCGGCCAGCCAAAGCGTGCCAGCAGCAGGGCCAGCAGGATGCTGCCGTTAAGCAGCAGGTCCGAGCGGTAGTGCAGGGAGTCGGCCCGCACCGCCGTGGAGCCGGTCAGGCGGATGACCTTGTGTTGCAGTGCCAGCAGGGCAAGGGTCAGCACCAGCGACAGCAGCATTACCGCGATACCTATGGCGGTATCGCCCAAGGGTTGCGGGGTGTGCAGGCGTTCCACCGCCTGCACCCCGATCAGCACCGCACTGACCCCGATGAACAGCGCCTGCGCCATACCGGCCAGGGCTTCGGCCTTGCCATGACCGAAACGGTGGTCGTCGTCGGCCGGGCGCAGGGCGTAGTGCACGGCGAGCAGGTTGAGGAACGAGGCAACGGCATCCAGTGCCGAGTCGGTCAGCCCTGCCAGCAGGCTGATCGAGCCGCTCAGCCACCAGGCCAGCGCCTTGCTCAGGACCAGGATGCTGGCCACCGCCAGTGATGCGCGGGTGGCCAGGCGCAGCAGGCGCTGGTGTTCAGCCGGGGTGGTCATCATCCGTGGTCAATGTCCTTGTGGTTCAGGCTGCAGGCACCAGGCCCAGGCTGGCCAGTTGTTCAATGCTGCCGCGATGCTGGATCAGCCGTGGGTCGTTCAGCGGCAGGCGCTGGCCCAGCTCGCTTTCGAGAATGGCCTGCAACTTCAGGTTGTCGACCTTGCCATCGGGGCTGACAGCCTCGCGCAGTTTGACCGGGTCGACCTGGGCGGATCGCCCGCCTGAGTAATAGATGGCGCCCGTGGCGAAGTCGATACCGAAGGCGATCAGCCCCGGGATCACGTAGAACAGGATGCCGATGGCATCCATTGCGGCAACCACAGGGTCGATCTTGCCGCCGATCTGGCCACGACGTTCCGGGTAGAGAATGGTGCCGCAGGCTGTCAGTTGGGTCAGCAAGGTGACGATGAGGGCGCCACCGATGACGCGGGTTGGGATGCGCATGTAAATCTCCGAGAAGGTATTCAGCAGGGCAAGCGAAGCGCCTGCACCTGAAGCTAAGACCATGATAGAGCAGGCTGGGTTCGCCGTTATACTCGCGGCACTGTTCGAGGACCACCATGATTTCATTACCGATCGATGCTGTCTTGCCCGCCCTGCGCCAGGCCCTGGAAAACCGTGACGAAGCGGTGCTCGAGGCGCCACCCGGCGCCGGCAAGACCACCCGCGTACCGCTGGCGCTGCTCAATGAGCCATGGCTGGCAGGGCAGAGCATTCTCATGCTCGAGCCCCGGCGCCTGGCAGCGCGCGCGGCTGCCGAACGGCTGGCCAGCGAACTGGGCGAGCAGGTTGGTGAAACGGTGGGCTACCGCATTCGCCTGGACAGCAAGATCGGGCCTAAAACCCGCATCGAGGTGGTGACCGAAGGTATCCTCACCCGCCGCCTGCAGGCCGACCCGGCGCTGGAGGGGGTGGGGCTGGTGATCTTCGACGAATTCCACGAGCGCAGCCTCGATGCCGACCTGGCCCTGGCATTGAGCCTGAATGGGCGCGAATTGTTGCGTGACGACCCGCCACTGAAGGTTCTGCTGATGTCCGCGACCCTGGAGGGCGAGCGGCTGTCGCGGCTGCTGGACGATGCTCCTGTGGTCAGCAGCGAAGGCCGCATGCACCCCGTCGACATCCGTTGGGGGCGGCCTTACCAGCCGGGTGAGTTCATCGAGCCACGGGTGGTGGATAGCGTGCTGCAGGCGCTGGCCGATCAGGCCGGCAGTGTGCTGGTGTTCCTGCCGGGCCAGGCCGAGATCCGCCGGGTGCATCAGAGCCTGCAGGAAGCGTTGGGTGAACGGCCCGAAATCCTGCTGTGTCCGCTGCATGGCGAGCTCGACCTCAATGCACAGCGTGCGGCCATCGACCCGGCGCCCAAGGGCCTGCGCAAGGTGGTGCTGGCCACCAACATTGCCGAGACCAGCCTGACCATCGACGGCGTGCGCGTGGTGATCGACGCAGGCCTGGCCCGGGTACCGCGCTTCGACCCCGGCAGCGGCATGACCCGCCTGGACACCCAGCGCATCTCCCGCGCCAGTGCTACCCAGCGTGCCGGCCGTGCCGGCCGCCTGGAGCCCGGCGTGTGCTACCGCCTGTGGTCCGAAGCCCAGCATGACCAGCTGGCCGCCCACGGCAGCGCCGAGATCCTGCAGGCCGACCTGGCCGGCCTGGCCCTGCAACTGGCACGCTGGGGCGTTACGCCCGAGCAGTTGCGCTGGCTCGACCAGCCTCCCACTGCCGCCTTCGCCCAGGCCCAGGACCTGCTGGCACGGCTCAATGCGTTCAAGCCCGGCAGCCGTGACCACCTCAGCGAACACGGCCAGGCCATGGCCGAGCTGCCGGCGCATCCCCGTATCGCGCATTTGCTGTTGCGCGGCCAGGACCTGGGCCTGGCACAGATGGCCTGTGATGTGGCCGCGCTGCTGGGCGAGCGGGATATCCAGCGCGGCGGTGGCGCCGACTTGCACAGCCGGCTGGCGCTGGTCAGCGGCGAGAGCAAGGCTTCGCGAGGCGGCCAGGGTGGCGTGCAACGTGCCCGGCAACTGTCTCGCCAGTACCGCGGCCTGCTGCGTGGCAAGGCCGGTGCGCCGGTCGCCGACCCGGATCACCCGCGCTGGCTGGGCGCACTGCTGGCGCTGGCCTACCCCGACCGCGTCGCCCAGCAGCGCCGCGAGGGTGGCGCGGAGTATCGGCTGGCCAATGGCCGTGCGGCGCTGTTTGCCGAAGCCGATGCACTGATGAAGTGCCCGTGGTTGGTGATTGCCGACCTGGGCAGCCGCCAGGGCCAGCGCGAAGAACGCATCTACCTGGCCGCCGAGTTCGATTCGGCGCTGTTCGAGGGCGTGCTGGCCGAGCAGGTCGACCGGGTCGATATTCTCGATTGGGACGAGCGCGAGCAGGTGCTGCGCGCCGAACGCCAGGTCAAGGTTGGCGAGCTGGTGCTCAGTCGCGAACCGCTGCCGGGCCTGGATGACGAAGCGCGGGCTCGCGCGTTGCTTGGCCTTGTCCGGCGCAAGGGCCTGAACCTGCTGGCCTGGACCCCGGAGCTACGGCAATGGCAGGCGCGCGTGGCCCTGCTGCGTCAGCTGGACCTGGCCAAGGATGGCCACAGTGAATGGCCCGACCTGGCCGACGAGGCCTTGCTCGCCAGCCTGGAAGACTGGTTGCAGCCCTACCTGGGCAAGGTGTCGCGCCTCAGCCATTTTGCGGCGCTGGACCTGCCATCGCTGCTGCGCAACCTGTTGCCCTGGCCGCTGCCGCAGCGCCTGGAAGAACAGGCCCCCGCGCACCTGACTGTGCCGTCCGGCTCGAACATCCGCCTGGACTACAGCGAAAACCCACCGATCCTCGCCGTGCGCCTGCAAGAGCTGTTCGGCCTGGCCGAAACCCCACGCATCGCCAATGGCCGCCAGCAGGTCAAGCTGCACCTGCTGTCACCTGCACGCCGCCCGGTGCAGGTGACTCAGGACCTGGCCAACTTCTGGCGCACGACCTATGCCGAGGTGAAGAAGGACCTGAAAGGGCGCTATCCGAAGCATTACTGGCCGGATGACCCGTTGGTGGCCGAGGCTACGGCGCGGGCCAAGCCCAGGGGGACCTGACCGTGTTGGAGTACCCGCTCAACCGAGCGGTTTGAGCAGGAAGGTCAGCACGTCACCTTCCTCGACATTGAGCAAGGCCACCCAGTCGCCGCTCTTGTGGGGGGTATCCGTGATGGCACCAACCCGATAACCGCGGTGGTCGCGCAGATGGCAGACCAGCCCTTCATCGCTCAGATGCAGCGGTTCGATCTTCCAGTAATCGGTGACTTCGGCATGCCAGTAGAAACCGAGGTAGCCATTGCGGCTGATGCCCAGTTTCTTGGCCTTAGGGCGCCCGGGAATGCTGATGTGGTAGTGCAGGCGATCGTCGGTGCGCGAGTGGTAATGAAAGTCCATCACCGGCGAGTCTTGCCGCCCACCCGCCTGCAACCAGTCATCCTCAGGGGTGAAGCCCCAATTGAATTTGTCCGTGCTGCGGCTCAGACGCAGGGGAATGTCGTAGTCGATTGCGCGCATGTACAGCCTGCCACGAAAAGACCTGGCGAATACCGCCTGAATGTCTTCGTCCATGGTGCTCTCCTTGAATGGCATTGAAGGTTGTGCACCCTAATGCCAGCGCTCGGCAGCCAGGCAGATCGAAGACTTTCCCCGGTAACCTCAGGCGCTGGCCTCACCTTCCAGCAGCATGAACAGGCGGTACAGCACCACGGTGCTGAACAGTTGCAGGAAACCGCTGAGGCTGTCCATGACCAACTCCATGCCGGGCGACGGTTCGGGGAAGGCCATCAGCAGCAGCCCGTCGATCAGCCAGATCGGTGCCAGTACGCCGACCACGCAAATCATGATGCGCATGAAATGCCCCGTGGTCATGCTGGCACTGTCGCGCATCGACTGCACTACCGGCCGGCCGCGCAGTACCAGCAGGTACTCGGCGAACACCAGGTTGATCATGATCCACACGCCCGGGAAGATGAACAGCGCCAGGCCGGCCATGATCAGCAGCGAGCTGATCAGGATCAGCAGGGCCAGTTGCGGCCACAGTTGCACGGCGCGGGCGAACAGGTTGCGCTTGGCGATGTCCTGGCCGTTGCTGCGGGTGTCCAGGTACAGGATCAGCGCGGCGCTGTACAGCGGGTAGAACAGCAGGCTGACCAGCATGCCGTAGGCTGGCGATGCCTGGTCACCCAGTTGGCGGTACAGCAGTTGGGTGACCAGGGCTTCCAGCACCACCAGCGGCAGGCACAGCTGGAGGATGTTCGGCAGGTGGCGGCGGAAGAAGTACAGGGAGTCGCGCAGAACGCTCAGCGGATTCATCAGTCAACATCGCATGGCAGTAAAAACAGGGGCCTAACTTTAGCCCAAAGCAGGCTTGGGGCTGTCATTTGCTGAAAAAAGTTTCACGCCGCCGGTGATTGAATCCCACGCCTGTACGCCCCATCTTTGACGCTGTCCGTTGTCCCGCTACCCCACGAGGTCGCCCATGAATACTGAAGAACAAACCCTGATCGACGGCCTGTTCGGCCGCCTCAAGCAAGCCGAGGACCCGAGCCAGCCACGTGATGCGCAGGCTCAGGCATGCATCGAGGAACATGTGCGTCAGCAGCCGGCGGCGCCTTATTACATGGCCCAGGCGATCCTGGTGCAGGAGGCGGCGATCAAGCGCCTCGACGAGCAGAACAAGCAACTGGAAGCCGAACTGAAGCAGGCCCGTGCCCAGGCCGAGGCCGCCCGTGCTGGTAGCGCGCCGAGCAATGGCGGTGGTGGTTTCCTGTCCAGCATCTTTGGATCGGCTGGGCGCAATGCTGCCCCGGCCGTGCAACCGCAGCGTCCCGCTGCAGCCCCCGTGGCATCTGCTGGTGGCTGGCGTGAGCCGTCGGCGCCGGGCTTTTCCCAGCCGCAAGCGCAGCAGCCTGGCTTCGGCGCTGCGCCGGCACGCAGTGGTGCCAGCAGCTTCCTCGGTGGCGCGATGCAGACTGCGGCCGGTGTGGCGGGTGGCGTGTTGCTGGCGCAGGGCATCAGCAGCCTGTTCAACCACAACTCGCAGCCGGAGGAGGTGGTCGAGGTGATCAAGGAAGAGCCGGCGCCGGCCAGTGACAGCGGTGGCTGGAACGACTCGGGGGCGCAGCAGCAGGTGGCTGACAATGGTGGTTGGGGCAGTGACCAGGGTGGTTATGCCGACAGCGATTATGGCAGCGATGATGGCGGGTTCTTCTCGGACGACGATTCGTACGTCTGACAGGTCTGGCATACTGCTGGCAGTTTTGGGGGCGCTTTGCGCCCCTTCGCGGGCACGCCCGCTCCCACAAGTACCGCGCGACGCTGAACCTGTGGGAGCGGGCGTGCCCGCGAAGGGCTGCGCAGCAACCCCTGCATTCCAGGCCGACCAAGGGGTTCCCAGGTGAAAAAGATCGCGCTGTTCGCCGATGTGCAGAACCTCTACTACACCGTGCGCCAGGCCCACGGTTGCCATTTCAACTACACCGCCCTGTGGGCCGATGTCAGCCGCGAAGGCCAGATCGTCGAGGCCGTGGCCTATGCCATCGACCGTGGCGACAGCAAGCAGCAACAGTTCCAGCAGATCTTGCGCAACCTCGGTTTCGATGTGCGGCTCAAGCCTTTCATCCAGCGCAGCGATGGCTCGGCCAAGGGTGACTGGGACGTGGGCATTACCCTGGATGTGATTGACGCAGCCAGCCGCGTCGACCAGGTGGTACTGGCCTCTGGCGATGGTGATTTCGACCTGCTGCTGGAGCGGGTGATCCAGCGCCATGGCACCGAGGCAGTGGTATATGGTGTGCCCGGGCTTACCGCACTGTCGCTGATCCGTGCTGCCACCCGCTATGTGCCCATCGAGGGTGCGCTGTTGCTCAAACACTGAGATTTTTCATGGAACGTATCGCTGTCATCGACTTTGAAACCACAGGCATCAGCCCCGGCGCCGGCTGCCGCGCCACCGAGGTGGCGGTGGTGGTGCTGGAGGGCGGGCGCATCGTCGAGCGCTACCAGAGCCTTATGAACGCCGGGGTGCCGGTACCGGCCTTCGTCGCCGGGCTGACTGGCATCACCACCGCCATGCTGCGCAGTGCGCCGCCGGTGGACAAAGTGATGAACGAAGTGGCCGATTTCGTCGGTGGCACCCCGCTACTGGCACACAACGCCGCCTTCGACCAGAAGTTCTGGGACTACGAGCTGAGCCGCATCGGCCGTAGCCGCAGCCAGGCCTTCGCCTGTTCCCTGCTGCTGTCTCGGCGCTTGCTGCCGGCGGCACCGAACCACAAGCTGGGCACCCTGACCCGCTGGGCCGGGCTGCCGGATACCGGTACCGCGCACCGGGCCATGGCCGATGCCGAAATGGCCGCCAACCTGCTGCAACACCTGGCTGGCGTGCTGCGCCAGAGCCACGGAGTCCAGCAACTCTCGCACGACCTGCTCTGCCGTTTGCAGAAAACACCTGCCGCGAAGGTTCGTGAAACCCTGGCCAGATACTGTTAGGGCTTCTTCTCCAGCTGCGCGAGCGGCACCCGCCGCTCCACGGCGCTGGAGAGAATGATCGAGGTCTTGCTGAAGCCGAACTGCGCTACCCGGTTGATCAGCTCTTCCAGCTCGGGCATCGAACCCACCGCTGCCTGCATGATGACGCAGGGGTCACCGGTCACCCGGTGGCATTCGGTCAACTGGGGGATCTGGGTCAACGCTTCGTAGGCCTGCTGATTGCCATGACTGGCCAGGCGCAGTTCGATCACGCACTGGATCGGCAGGCCGATCTTGCTCATGTCGACTTTGGCCTGGTAGCCGGTGATGACCCCGCTGGCCTCGAGTTTGGCCACCCGCTCGGCCACTGCCGGCGCCGACAGGTTCACCTGGCGCGCCAGTTGCGCGAAGGTGGCGCGGCCATTGTCGAGCAGGGCAGCGAGCAGCATGCGGTCGTACTTGTCCATGGATTATTCCTGCCTGGTTTCGATTCGCTTGAAAAACACCCGAATAACCACGCAATGCAAAGTGTAGGGGTGATTTAAAGCTGTTTTGTAACTTAAGTTTAAACGGTGGCCTTTCTAAACTAAGCCACCCGTAAACGGATTTCGAGTGTTTCCCATGCCTGCCTCCCGTCGCTTCCCGTTATTGCTCATTGGCGCTTTCCTGGCCTTGTACCTGGTCTGGGGCTCCACCTACCTGTTCATTCGCATTGGCGTCGAGAGCTGGCCACCGATGCTCATGGCCGGGGTGCGCTTCCTGATTGCCGGTGGCCTGCTGTATGGCTTCTTGCGCTGGCGCGGTGTGCCGGCGCCGACCTGGACGCAGTGGCGGGCGGCGGGGGCGATCGGTTTTCTGCTGCTCAGCTGTGGCAACGGTGGCGTGACCGTGGCCGAGCATGCTGGCGTAGCTTCGGGCGTGGCGGCGCTGGCGGTGGCGACGGTGCCGCTCTTCACCTTGCTGTTCGGCCTGTTGTTCGGGCATCGCAATTCGAAGCTGGAGTGGGCGGGGATCGCCCTCGGGCTGGTGGGCATCGGCCTGCTGAACCTGGGCTCCAACCTGCAGGCAAGCCCGATTGGCGCGGCGCTGATCATTTTTGCGGCGGCGTCATGGGCATTCGGCTCGGTGTGGAGCAAGACCTTGCCGCTGCCCCAGGGGCCCATGGCCAGCGCCGCGGAAATGCTGGTCGGCGGCGCCGTGCTGTTGCTTGGCAGTGTGCTGTCTGGCGAGCGCATGACACAGATGCCGACCGCTGCCGGCTGGGGCGCGCTGGTCTATCTGGTGTTGTTCGGTTCGATCCTGGCGTTCAGTGCCTACATGTACTTGCTCAAGCACGTGCGCCCGGCAGCCGCCACCAGCTATGCCTACGTCAACCCGGCGGTTGCCGTGCTGCTGGGCATCGTCTTTGCCGGTGAGCAGATTGGTGCCGAAGAGTGTGTGGCCATGGCGGTGATCATCGGCGCGGTGGTGCTGATCGGCCTGCCGCAGTGGCGCAAGGCACCTGAGCCGGCGCAGCCGTTGAAAGGCGAAATCTGCAAGTAGGCAGGGGCGATGCGGTAAACTTGCCGCCTTCGCTGAACCCCCTGACGGTATTGCCATGAATTTCGCCAAACTCGGCCTGATCGAACCGCTGCTGCGCACCCTGCAGCAACTGGACTACACCACCCCGACCCCGGTGCAGGCCAAGGCCATCCCCGCCGTGCTGGCCGGCCGCGACCTGATGGCCGCGGCCCAGACCGGCACCGGCAAGACCGCGGGCTTTGCCCTGCCCGTGCTGCAGCGCCTGGCGCTGGAAGGCGAGAAGGTGGCCAGCAACTCGATCCGCGCGCTGGTGCTGGTGCCCACCCGTGAGCTGGCCGAGCAGGTGCACAACAACGTGCGCGAGTATGCCGAGAACCTGCCGCTGAGCACCTACGCGGTGTATGGCGGGGTCAGCATCAACCCGCAGATGATGCGCCTGCGCCGTGGTGTCGACCTGCTGGTGGCCACCCCGGGGCGCTTGCTCGACCTGTTCCGGCAGAACGCCGTGAAGTTCAACCAGGTACAGACCCTGGTGCTGGACGAAGCCGACCGCATGCTTGACCTGGGCTTTGCCGAAGAGCTGCAGTCGGTGTACGCCGCGCTGCCACGCAAGCGCCAGACGTTGCTGTTCTCCGCCACGTTCTCCGACCAGATCCGCATGCTGGCGGGGCTGGCCCTGAATGACCCGCTGAGCATCGAAGTCAGCCCGCGCAATGCCACGGCCACCAGCGTCAAACAGTGGCTGGTGCCTGTGGATAAAAAGCGCAAGGTCGACCTGTTCTGCCACCTGCTGCGCAAGCAACGCTGGAAGCAGGTGCTGGTATTCGCCAAGACTCGCAATGGTGTGGACCAACTGGTGGAGCGCTTGCTGGCCGAGGGTGTGAATGCCGACGGCATCCACGGTGACCGCCCGCAAGCCACCCGTCAGCGTGCGCTGGACAGCTTCAAGGCCCGCGAAATCCAGGTGCTGGTGGCAACCGATGTGGCGGCCCGCGGCCTGGATATCGATGACTTGCCGCTGGTGGTCAACCTTGACCTGCCGATCGTTGCCGAGGATTACGTGCACCGCATCGGGCGTACCGGGCGGGCGGGCAACAAGGGCGAGGCCATTTCGCTGGTGTGTGCGGATGAAGTGCAGTTGCTGGCGGCGATCGAAGTGCTTACCCGGCAAACCTTGCCGCGTCATGAAGAGCCGGATTTCATCCCTGACCACCGCGTGCCGATGACCGACGCCAGTGGCCAGGTGATCAAGAAGCCGAAGAAGCCCAAGAAGCCGAAAGAAAACAGCGCCAAGCGCGGGTTGGGGCGCTGGATGGACAGTGCTGAATCAGGCAGTGCGGAGCCGGCGGTGAAGGCGGTGCGCAAGGTGCCTAGTTTCAATGGTGGGGCGCGCAAGCGTAAGCCGTAGATTTGCGGTCTACGCGGTCTCTGTGGGAGCGGGTTTACCCGCGAAGAATGCGACGCGGTGTCTGGCACGGGCTTCGCCCGTGTTCGCGGGTAAACCCGCTCCCACAGGCGGACGGTGTCAGCCTTGGGATTTGAGCCAATCCGCCGCCGCCCGCCCGGCCCGCAAGCCGCTGGCAAAGCACGCCGTCAGCAGATACCCCCCGGTCGGCGCCTCCCAGTCCAGCATCTCGCCGGCACAGAACACCCCCGGCATGCCCTTGACCATCAAGCCCTCATCCAACGCCTCGAAACGCACCCCACCCGCGCTGCTGATCGCTTCATCCAGCGGCCGTGTGCGCACCAGCGTGATCGGCAATGCCTTGATCGCCCTCGCCAAGGCATCAGGGTCGGCAAAGGTCGCCTGATCGGTCAGCTCACGCAACAGCGCCGCCTTGACCCCATCGATACCCAACTGGCTGTGCAGGTGCTTGGCCATGGAGCGCGAACCCCGTGGCTTGGCCAGCGCCTGGGCAATCTTGTCCACAGGCTTGTCCGGCAACAGGTCGAGCAGCAACACCCCGTGGCCCTCACGGTTGATGGCCTCGCGCACCGGTGCTGACCAGGCATACACCAGGCTGCCTTCCACACCCTGCGCGGTGAGGATGAACTCGCCCTTGCGCGGCGCGCTGCCGGGAACGCTGAGGGCAATGTTCTTCAACGGCGCACCGGCGAACTTGTCCCTGAGCAGCGTGCTCCAGCCTGCCACTTCAAAACCGCAGTTGCTGGGCTGCAAGGGCGAAATATCCACAGTCCGTTCGGCCAGCAACGGCTGCCAGCTCCCGTCCGAACCCAGTCGCGCCCAACTGCCGCCACCCAGCGCCAGCACCACTGCGGCGGCCTTCACCAGCCGCTCGCCCTGTGGATAAGCAATCCGCAATGCCCCCTCGCTGTTCCAGCCCAACCAGCGGTGACGGGTGTGGATAACTACCCCGCCGTCGCGCAGGCGCTTGAGCCAGGCGCGCAGCAGTGGCGCGGCTTTCATGTCGGTGGGGAACACCCTGCCCGAAGTGCCGACGAAGGTTTCGATGCCCAGGCCGTGAATCCACTGGCGCAAGGCGTCGGCATCGAAGTCGCGCAGCAGCGCAGCAATTTCGCCCTGGCGCTCGGCATAGCGGCTGACGAACGCCGGGTAGGGCTCTGAATGGGTGATGTTCATGCCTCCGACACCTGCCAGCAGGAACTTGCGGCCCACCGAAGGCATGGCATCGAACACCTCGACCGCCAGGCCCGCCTGGGCCAGTGCTTCGGCGGCCATCAGGCCGGCTGGGCCGCCGCCGATGACGACAGCGAGGGGAGGGGAGGCGGGGCTCAGATCAGACATGGTGGGCAGCAGGCTGTGGAAAAGAGGCGCATTCTAGCGCAGCGCGGCCTGTGGAAGCACTGCTCAAAAAATGATCAGTGTTCTGCAGGCCTTGCCTGTAAAGGGCTGCAACGCCTTTCCCGCAGGTTATCCACAAGCGGTTCCACAGTCATTGTGAACAACCGATGACGCGTGCCGCGCTGTGATGAAGGATGCCGTGGCGCCTGGCCAGGGCTGCGCGGTCCTTGCTGTAGCCACCGCCGATCACGCCCACCACCGGGATGTCGCGGCCCAGGCAGTGGCGCAGCACCGCCTCGTCACGGGCGGCAACGCCTGCATCGGTCAATTGCAGATAGCCCAGGGCGTCGTCCTTGTGCACATCGACCCCGGCGTCATACAGCACCAGGTCGGGTCGATAGAGCGGCAGCAGGTAGTTAAGGGCGTCGTCCACCACCTTCAGATAGGCCATGTCGCCCATGCCGCGGGGCAGGGGGATGTCCCAATCGCTTTGCGCCTTGCGCGCCGGGAAGTTCTGTTCACAGTGCAGCGACACAGTGATGGCGTCTGGTGTGTCGTGCAGGATGCGCGCGGTGCCGTCACCCTGATGCACATCGCAGTCGAAGATCAGCACCCGGTGGACCCGGCCAGCCTCCAGCAGGTAGCGGCTGATCACGGCCAGGTCGTTGAAGATGCAGAAGCCGGCAGGATGATCGTAATGGGCGTGGTGAGTGCCACCGGCAAGGTGGCAGGCGATGCCGTGCTGCAGCGCCATCTCGGCGCTCAGCAGCGAGCCGCCTACGGCGCGCACGGTACGCCGGGCCAGGGCCTCGCTCCAGGGCAGACCGAGGCGACGCTGGTCCTCGCGCGACAGGTCGCCGTTCATGTAGCGCTCGATGTAGCTGCGGTCGTGGGCCAGGGCGAGGATGTCGTTGGGGCAGATGTCCGGGCGCAGCAGGGCCTGGTCGGTGGTCAGCCCGCTGTCGATCAAGTGGTCGTGCAGCAGGCGGAACTTGTCCATGGGAAAGCGGTGTTCGGCGGGGAACTCCGGGCTGTAGTCTTCGTGGTAGATCAGCGGCAACGGCATGGGTGGGGTCGCAATCAGGGCCAGTGCTGATCTTGCCATGGCCGGGGCAGCTTTGCTGCCCAATCACCGGCAAGCCAGAACAGGTAGTGCAAGGCAGTTGCCCTGGCAGGCAGGAGCGGGGTCAGCGCTGTTTCGTGGTACTGGCCAGCACCCGTTGCCAGTCCGGCTCGTTCAGGCGGCCGAGGATGCGCGCCTTGCCATTACTATCCACCGAAACGAACAGCGCACTGGCATAGCCACTCTCACGTTCGCCACCCGCAACGTTCTGCTGGCGGGCAAAATGATCGATGCAACCGTTGTGGGTCACCAGCACCAGGTTATGCCCCGGCCGCTTGTGCGCCAGCGCTTCGCTGGCGAACTGGCCGTCACAGCTTTCCAGCCATTCCTCACTGGCCACCGCCTGGCCAAGGATGAAATGCGCGGTTTGCCGTGTGCGCAGTTTCGGGCTGCTGAGCATATCGGTGTTGTTCAGGCCCAACTCGTGCAGCCCTTGGCCAACGCGGGTCGCGGCCTGGCTGCCGGCCACGGTGATGCCGGTGGGGTCGTCCAGGCACGGGCCGGGGGCGCTGTCGCAGCGTTCGGCGTGGCGGATCATCACGATCACTGCACCGCCGGCCCAGTCCTGCAGCAGGCCGCTGTCACTCAATTGCTGTTCGTTGCCAAGGTCCACGATGTGCGTCCTCGTCGCCAGCCAGGTGCTCAACGCCGCCACGACCATGCACAGGCCAAGGGCGGCACCGAGGGCTTTGCGGGTCAGGCGTCGCTTGCGCCGGGCTTGGATGGCAGGGTGCCCCTGGGTGTTGCTGATTAGCATGCGTTGCTCCGTTGGCGTGGCCGCAGCTGGCGCGGCGGTGGATGGCAGGCATCCTGCCAAGCGGCCTGTCGGGGGGCGGTGAAGGACATGTGAAAATTGCATTCGGGCGTGCCGGCTGGGTGAAACCAGCGCCCGCGCCTACGCTGTAAACTGCAAGACAGTAAAACCGGAGCATGTCCCATGACCCCAATCTTGCAACTGGAAAGCGCACGCCTGGTGTTGCGCCAATGGCACGACGAAGACCTGCGCGAGTTTGCTGCGATGTGCGCCGACCCGCAGGTGATGCGCTACTTCCCGGCGCCGCTGACACGCCTGGAGGCGGCTGCCCTGATCGGCCGCGTGCGCGGGCATTTCAATGAATACGGCTTTGGCCTGTGGGCCCTGGAGCGCAAGGACAGCGGTGCCTTCATCGGCATGACCGGGTTGCTGCACGTGGGCTTCGATGCCGATTTCACGCCGGCGGTGGAGATCGGCTGGCGCCTGGCACGCCGTCACTGGGGCCTGGGTTTTGCCAGTGAGGCGGCGTGGACTTGCCTGCGTTGTGCTTTTGCCCAATTGCGCCTGGAAGAGGTGGTGTCGTTCACTAGCGAGAGCAACCTGCCCTCGCAGAAGGTCATGCAGGCCATCGGTATGCAGCAGGACCTGAACGGTAGTTTCGAACACCCCCGCCTGCCCGTGGGCCACCCGCTGCGCCCGCATGTGCTGTACCGCATCGACCGCGCACACTGGGAGCGTACCCTGCGCGCCTGAATGCATGGCCATGCCCGGCGCGAATGACAAACCCTGTATCATTTCCCTAATGGAGGGCGCTTGCCGCAAGATGTTCAGCGCCTATGAGATCGAGCGCCGCTTGGGCGGCGCATCGCGAGCAAGACTCGCTCCTACGGAGAACCCCCGATGAGTCATGTGTTGGACGACCTGGTCGACCTGTTGAGCCTCGAGTCCATCGAGGAGAACCTGTTCCGTGGACGCAGCCAGGACCTGGGCTTCCGCCAGTTGTACGGCGGGCAGGTATTGGGCCAATCATTGTCGGCGGCCAGCCAGACGGTCGAGGATGCACGCCATGTGCATTCGTTGCACGGCTACTTCCTGCGCCCTGGCGATGCCAGCCTGCCGGTGGTGTATTCGGTGGACCGCGTGCGCGATGGCGGCAGCTTCAGCACCCGGCGGGTGACGGCGATTCAGAAAGGCCAGACGATCTTTACCTGCAGCGCCTCGTTCCAGTACGACGAGGAAGGTTTCCAGCACCAGGCGCCGATGCCTGAGGTGGTCGGCCCGGAGAACCTGCCCAGTGAAGTCGAGCTGGCCCGGGCCATGGCCGACCAGCTGCCCGAGCGCATTCGCGACAAGGTGCTGTGCGCCAAGCCGATCGAGATCCGCCCGGTCACCGAGCGCGACCCGTTCAACCCCAAGCCTGGCGACCCGGTGAAGTACGCCTGGTTTCGCGCCGACGGCAACCTGCCCGATATCCCCGCCCTGCACAAATACCTGCTGGCCTACGCCTCGGACTTCGGCCTGCTGACCACCTCGTTGCTGCCCCATGGCAAATCGGTGTGGCAGCGCGACATGCAGATCGCCAGCCTCGACCACTCACTGTGGTTCCACGGCAACCTGCGTGCCGACGAGTGGCTGCTGTACGCCACCGACAGCCCCTGGGCGGGTAATGCCCGTGGCTTCTGCCGCGGCAACATCTTCAACCAGGCCGGGCAACTGGTGGCGTCGTCGTGCCAGGAAGGCCTGATTCGCCACCGCAAGGACTGGGCATGAGCCTGGGCGAGGTGCGCAACTGGGTGTTCGACATGGACGGCACCCTGACCGTGGCCGTGCACGATTTTGCCGCCATCCGCGTGGCGCTGGATATCCCGGCCGAGCACGACATCCTCACCCACCTGGCGGCCTTGCCGGCGGACGAAGCGGCAGCCAAGCATGCCTGGCTGCTGGAGCACGAGCGCGACCTGGCAATTGCCTCCACGGCGGCCACCGGGGCGGTGGAACTGGTGCGCGAACTGGCCGAGCGTGGTTGTCGGCTGGGCATTCTGACCCGTAATGCCCGCGAGTTGGCGCATGTGACGCTGGAGGCCATCGGCCTGGCGGACTGTTTCCCGGTGGAGCACATTCTCGGGCGTGACGAAGCGGCGCCCAAGCCTAGCCCGGATGGGCTGCTGAAGATTGCCAATGCCTGGGGTGTGGCACCGGGTGAGCTGGTGATGGTGGGGGATTACCGGTTTGACCTGGACTGTGGGCGGGCTGCTGGGGCGCGCACGGTGCTGGTGAACCTGCCGGACAATCCGTGGCCGGAACTGGTGGATTGGCATGCGGCCGATTGCCGGGCACTGAAGGTGATGCTGGGCTGAGTTTTTGTGTCGCCTGTGCGGGCCTCTTCGCGGGTAAACCCGCTCCTACAGGGACCGCGCCGAGCTCAAGTCCGGCACTCAACCTGTGGGAGCGGGTTCACCCGCGAAGAGGCCGGACCTGTCTATGCTGAACCCCAATCTATTCCCTGAACGGAGACCCTACCCATGACCAGCAAGGCCATTTACGTAAAACCCGGCGGCGGCTACGACAAGGTCGAGGTCGGTAGCAGCGAGGCTCCTGCACCCCAGGCCGGCGAGATCACCGTGCGCCTGCACGCCAGCTCCCTCAATTATCACGATTTCGCCGTGGTCAGCGGCATGTGGGGCCCGAGCGAGCGGCGCATCCCCATGGCCGATGGCGCTGGCGAAGTGGTCGCGGTGGGGAGTGGCGTCACCGAGTTCCAGGTTGGCGACAATGTGGTCAGTACCTTCTTCCCCGACTGGCTCGACGGCCAGGCCAATGTCGAAGGCTTTGCCAGGGTGCCCGGGGACGGTATCGATGGTTACGCCCGTGAACAGGTCACCGCTCGCGCCACCGCGTTCACCCTGGCGCCCAAGGGCTTCAGCCACGCTGAAGCTGCCACGCTGACCACGGCCGGTCTCACGGCCTGGCGTGCGCTGATGAGCGACGACCACCTCAAGCCCGGCGATACGGTGCTGGTGCAGGGCACCGGCGGTGTGTCGATCTTCGCCTTGCAGTTTGCCAAGCTGGCCGGTGCGACGGTGATCGCCACCTCGTCCAGCGACGCCAAGCTGGAGCGTCTGAAGGCCCTGGGTGCCGACCATCTGATCAACTACAAGAGCACCCCGGCCTGGGGTGAGAAAGTGCGCGAGCTGACCGGCAACCGCGGCGTCGACCATGTGATCGAAGTGGGCGGCCCGGCGACGTTGGAGCAATCGATGATTGCCACGCGCATTGGTGGACATGTGTCGTTGATCGGCATCCTCACCGGCGTGGCCGGGCAGTTGCCGCTGGTGCAGGCGCTGGTGCGGCAGATTCGCCTGCAAGGTGTGCTGGTGGGCAGCCGTGCCCAGCAGCAGGCGATGGTGCGGGCGATCGATGCCAACGGCCTGCGGCCGGTGGTGGACAAGCATTTCGAGCTGGAGCAGATCGTCGAGGCGTTCCGTTATCAGGAGAGCAACCGGCATTTCGGCAAGATCTGCCTGACCTGGTAACGGCCTGGGCTGCTTTGCGGCCCAGGCACAATACACTCGAATGAAAAACAAAAGCTCCAGACGGCCCGGTGACGCGATCGGGCATGCCGTCGGTGACAGCTGGCGGCAATGGAAATGCCCTGTCGTGATCAAACAGTTTCGGGGCGTTCTCGTGTAATTACCCACAGCCCTGCAAGGCTTAAATGAAGCCCGACCTGCACTGACACGTTGCTCTGTGACGCGTGCCAAATATCAACAACAGAGCGCGAGTAACGTGTCGACTTTTTGATTTCAAAGGAGATATTTTCGCCTACGCCTGCCCGCCCATCCTTGTGTCAGCAAAAAGAGAACAACATCAATGAACACCGTGGGATCTGATGGCAACCTTGCCCAAGGTTTCAAGCCACGTCATGTAACGATGCTGTCTATCGCCGGCATCATCGGCGCCGGACTTTTCGTCGGCTCTGGCCACGCCATCGCGGCAGCCGGGCCAGCTACAGTAATTTCCTATTTCGTGGCCGGGGCCCTGGTGGTACTGGTCATGCGCATGCTCGGCGAAATGGCCGTGGCACACCCGGACACCGGATCGTTTTCCACCTACGCCGAGCAGGCCATCGGCCGCTGGGCTGGCTACACCATCGGCTGGCTGTACTGGTGGTTCTGGGTACTGGTGATCCCGATCGAGGCGTTGGCCGCCGGGCATGTGCTGAACGCCTGGTTCCCGCAGGTAGACAGCTGGATATTCGCCCTGGCTTCGGTGCTGCTGCTGGCCGGTACCAACCTGTTCAGCGTGGCCAAGTACGGTGAGTTCGAATTCTGGTTCGCCATTCTCAAGGTCACGGCCATTCTCGGTTTCATCGGCCTGGGTTTCGCCGCGCTGATGGGCTGGCTGCCCAACCGTGAGGTCAGTGGCCTGAGCGGCTTGATGGCCGAGCACGGCGGCTTCGCGCCGAAGGGCTGGTCGGCCGTGGTCGGTGCGTTCATCACCGTGATGTTCAGCTTCATCGGCACCGAAGCGGTGACCATCGCCGCGTCCGAATCCAGCGACCCGTCGCGCAACATCGCCAAGGCCACTCGCTCGGTGATCTGGCGCATCAGTACCTTCTACATCCTGTCGATCTTCGTGATCATTTCGGTGGTGCCGTGGAACGACCCTCAGCTGGCGGTGGTGGGTTCCTACCAGCGTGCGCTGGAGATCATGAACATTCCCAACGCGGCCTTCATGGTCGACCTTGTGGTGCTGGTGGCAGTGACCAGCTGCATGAACTCGTCGATCTACATTGCCTCGCGGATGATGTATTCGCTGGCCAAGCGCGGTGACGCACCGGCCATGCTCAACAAGACCTCCAAGGTCGGTGTACCGCGCGCTGCGGTATTCGGCAGCACGCTGATCGGCGCGGCCATTGCCATCCTCAACTACTTCGCGCCGAAGGGCGTGTTCGAGTTCCTGCTGGCCAGCTCCGGGGCCATTGCCTTGCTGGTGTACATGGTCATCGCCATTTCGCAGCTGCGCATGCGCCACCGCCTGGAGCGGGAGAACACCGAGCTGAAGTTCCGCATGTGGCTGTTCCCGTACCTGACCTGGGCGGTGATCCTGTTCATTGGCGGGGCACTGGCGGTCATGATGTTCACGCCTGAACACCGTGCAGAAGTGAGCTCGACATTGGGCCTGGCGATCGTGATTTCCTTCCTGGGGATCGTGACCACGCGGGGCCATGCGCAACCCGTGGCGGTGCGTTCGATGGGGTGATTGAGTTCACCTGGCGGTAGGGCAAAGGGCACCAGTGGATGGGTGCCCTTTGTTTTTTCAGCCTTTCATCATCTTGATGTAGCTGATTGTCGCTGGCGCTTTCTCGAAGCGCCGGTGAATCAGGCTAAGCCACGAGCTGGCCTGGCAGTCGACAATACGCCGGTAGTTCACCTGCGGCAGGCTGATGCGCTGTACCACCGATTCCGGCACCACTGCGATGCCTTGGCCGAGTGACACCAGGGTGATCACCGCCACCAGGCTACCCGGCTGTGGGCCGAGCCTCGGGACGAAGCCACCTTGTGCTGCTACCTCCAGCGTCCCGGAGATCTGCTCGGGCAGGATGAAGGTTTCATTGGCCAGGCGCGAAGCCGGGATCTGCGGAACTTCATTGATCCGCGAGCTGGCGGGCAGGGCCAGGACGAAACCTTCCTGGTGCAAGGCGATGGCTTCGAGCTCTCCGGGCAGCTCCATCGGCGAGCGCACATAGGCAAGGTCGAGCAGGCCATCGCGGACCATGCCGGGCAGTTCGGTCATGGGCAGTTCGCGAATGTTCAAGCGCACACCGGGGCAGGTTTCGCTGTAGCGGCTGACTTGCTGCTGGAGCATGCCCGAGTAAGCGGCCGAGGCCACATAGCCCAGTTCGATGCGCCCGCTTTCGCCTCGGGCGGCCCGTTGCGCGCCCAGTTGCGCGGCGTCGAACTGGCGTACGGCATGTTCGGCCTCGATCAACAGCGCCTGGCCGGCGGCGGTGAGGTTGACCTCGCGCTGGTTGCGCTCGAACAGGCGCACGCCCAGTTCGCGCTCCATGTCCTGGATCTGCCGGCTGAGGGTGGGCGGAGCGATGCCCAGTTGCTCGGCGGCGCGGGTGAAGTGACCGTGGCGGGCGACGCAGAGGAAGTAGCGGAAATGGCGGATTTCCATGGGTGTTACCTACAGGGTAATGACGCGGGCCGCCGGGGCTAACAAGCCTGGGGGCTGGCGGCGTTATGTTGAGGCCAACACTACAAGGCTGGTGGCTTGGCGGCAAAGGCTGCCTGGGGGTTGCTACAGGTATTGCGCAATCCTCGAAGGCGGTGCGGTTTCTGTAGGAGCTGGCTTGCCTGCGATGGGCTGCAAAGCAGCCCCCGGCGATCTTGCAAGCCAACAACACCGCCAAATCCAACCAGCCCTGCATCCGGAGTCTCACCATGCCCTCTGCGCGTTTCACCCTGCTCACCGCCTCCCTGGTCTGCGCCCTGATCATCCTCGACACCAACATCGTCGCGGTCAGCCTGCCCAGCATCGCCCGCGACCTGTCCGGCTCGTTCGCCGATATCGAATGGGTGGTCAGCGCCTACCTGCTGGCCTTCGCCGCCTGCCTGCTGCCCGCCGGCAGCCTGGCCGACCGCTTTGGCCGTCGCCGCATGCTGCTGCTCGGCCTGGCCCTGTTCGGCCTTGCTTCACTGGCCTGCGGCGCGGCGCCCAACCTGCTGTTCCTCGACCTGGCCAGGGCAGCCAAGGGCGTTGGTGCGGCGTTGTTGCTGACCTCGGCCCTGGCTGCGATCGGCAACCGCTTCCACCAGCCCCAGGAGCGCATGCGCGCCTGGGCCTTCTGGGGCGCCTGCATGGGCGCCACCATCACCTTTGCGCCGCTGCTGGGCGGGGTGATCGCCAGTACCCTGGGCTGGCGCTGGATCTTCTACATCAACTTGCCGTTGGTGGCGCTGCTTGCGGTAATGGTGCTGCGCAGTGTCGAGGAGTCCCGCGACAGCGCTGCGGCCCGGCTCGACCCGTGGGGCAGCCTGACCTTCGCCGGCAGCCTGGGTTACCTGATCTGGGCGATGATCGATGCCAACCAGGTGGGCTGGGGCAGCGCGCAAACCCTCGGTCGACTGGTGATCAGTGCCTTCCTGTTCGGCCTGTTCGTCATGGTCGAGCGCAGCCAGGAACGGCCGATGATAGACCTGCGGCTGATGCGTAGCGGGCGCTTCGTTGGCGCCTTGCTGGGCATGTTCGCCTACGCCGCCTGCGCCCAGGTGATGATGACCCTGCTGCCGCTTTACTTGCAGAACGGCCTGCAGTTGTCGGCCCTGGCTGCAGGGGCGGGCATGCTGCCGTTTGCCGTGGCCATGCTGCTGACGCCACGTCTGGGCATGCGCCTGGCTGCGCACTTGAGCCCGGCGCAGGTGTTCGCGCTTGGGCTGGTGCTGGTGGGGGCGGGTAACCTGCTGTGCGCCTGGGCTGCGGGCCATGGCGGCTATAGCGCATTCGCCCTGGCCAGCCTGGTGCTGGGCGCTGGTGCCGGGCTGCTGAATGGCGATACGCAGAAGAACATCATGGCTTGCGTGCCGCGTGAGCGCACGGGCATGGCTTCGGGGTTGAGTACAACCACGCGGTTCGGGGCGATCGTGCTGGCCATCGGGGGGCTGGGTGGTGTGTTGGCTGCACGTAGTGGGCAGTTGCTGCATGAATCCATGGCTGCCGTGGCGCCCGGGCAATCGGGCCAGGTTGCCGCGATGGCCACGCGGGTTGCTGCGGGTGATTTGCACGCGGCGTTGGCATTGCTTGAGCCCAGGTTGCGGGAAACGGTGGCCCCCTTGGCCCGTCAGGCGTTCATCGGAGGCTTCGAAGCCGTGTTGCAGGTCGCGGGTGTGGCGGCGCTGCTGTTTGCGGTGCTGGTCGGCGTGTTGCTGAGCCGGCCGTTGCCAGCCATGCCGGAGGGGTTGCTGGCTGAGGGGCAATCATGAAGCGGGCGGCGGTGCATCTGGACAAAGCGACTCGGGGCATCAAGCCCCTCGTCGCGGGATTCGACATTCAGTCATTCAACAGCCACGGCTTCAGTTCCTTGAGGTTGCTCACCACCAGTTGCTGCGCCTCGGGGAGCACTGCCAGGTTGCGGTGGTCGATCTGGTAGCGTTGCAACACGTACTTCACCAGTGCCCTGCGGCTGGGCACCACCAATTGTCCCTGCGTCATGCCGAAGTCGGTTTCGATGATTGCCTTCTGCGCCGCGTTCAATCGCCCATCAGGTTCGAAGATGACCGGCACCTCGACATTCCAGTCTTCATCCTGCTCGCGCGTGTTCGGTGATTGGTCGAGCAAGTCTGGCTGCCCACGCAGGCGGCTGAGGACGAAGTCGCGGTACTGGCCATTCTTCTCGCAGTAAGCCCTCACGTGCCAGCGCATGCCGGTGTAGACCAGCGTGTGTGGGGCGATGAGGCGAACCTCCACGTTGGGGGTATTGAAGGACACGTATTCGGTTTCCAGGCGCAGGCCTTCACGGCAGGCCTTGAGCAAGGGGCGCAGCACCTCCGGGCGAATAGGCCGGTCAGGCACTTCCAGCACCCGGGTATGCGCATAGGCCAGTGCCAGCCCGTCGATGTGCGGGGCCCGCTCATTGTTCTGATAAAGCAGGTGCAGGTAGGCGCTGGCGCTGTCGTCGATGAACAGCGGCTTGAACTGCTTGCTCGGCACGTAGCCCTTGAGCTGCTTGTCATATGTCAAGTTTTTGGGCGCATGTTCGGTGATGTAGGTATTGATGTCCTTGGACGCCTGCTGGCGGCTGATGCCAAAGCTCTGCATCAGGTGGCCCGTGGTCAGCCGGCCTTCCCACCAGGCAACGGTTTCGATCAAGCGATAGCGAAGTGCCAGGTCCCAGCGTACCTGCTCGATGGATTGCTTGCGTTTCATACCCTCTCCATGTGCGCGATTACTTTACCTGTATAAGTCTACATTCTAGACCTGTCGCAAATCACTACATATCTTGTCGCTGTCTTCGAAATGATTTGAAGCCAGGAAAGGAAGTGGACATGACTATGTCTGAAGTGGTTTCGACAGGGGCGTTGGTGTTGATCGGGGTAATCCTGGTGGTGCTCTTGATGCAGTACCTGAGGTTGCGGGAAATCTGGCACCTGGCTGTCGCCTGTCGCCAGGACGCGCGTTGGGCGCGGATATGGGAGATGGAAAACCGGGAGCTACGCTCGGCGCAGCGTGCTGACAAAGCGCAAATCGCACAGCTGCAAAGCAAGCTGGTGCTTTTGCAGAACCTGGTCTCTGCAGAAGAGTGATAAGGGAAGGCATGAACAGACTTGAACGGATCAAAGGCTGCCTGCTGGGTGGCGCTGTCGGAGACGCGCTTGGCGCCCCCGTGGAGTTTCTTGAGTGGCCTGTGATCAAGGCCAGGTTCGGGCCGCAGGGCATCATTGATCTTGCCCCGGCTTACGGCATCACCGGTGCGATCAGCGACGATACGCAGATGATGCTGTTTACCGCAGAAGGCTTGCTGCGGGCTTATGTGCTGGGGAGTTCACGGCAGCCATGTCATGTCCCCAGCATTATTCACCATGCGTTGCTGCGCTGGCTGGCGACACAGGATTACCCCTCGACGATACCGGTGGCTACGGATGGCTGGCTGATCAAGCACCTGGGGCTCTGGTCGCGCCGTGCCCCCGATGCAACTTGCCTGAGTGCGCTCAAGGGCAGCGGGCGGTTGGGTGCGGTTGCCGAAAACAGCAGCAAGGGCTGCGGCGCCTTGGTACGTGTTGCACCCTGTGCATTCTTTGCCCATGCATTTGACTACGCGGCCCAGTCCGGGCGACTGACACACGGGCATCCGACCGGTTACCTGGCGGCAGGGTTGTTCGCCGACATTCTCCAGCGTGTTGTTGATCGACAGGATAGCCTGGAGCACGCTGTGACTCAGAGCTTGGCCAGGTACGGGCAGGTGCCTGGCATGGAAGAAACGCGCAGCTTGATCGAGCGCGTGCTGTTCTTCTATTACGAGGGCTATACACCCACCCCGCAACGCATTGACGATTTTGGCGCTGCTTGGGTCGCTGACCAAGTGCTGGCGGTTGGGTTGTGGTGTGCGTTGACAGCACGGTCACTCGAAGAAGGGGTGGCCATGGCGGTGAATCACAGCGGCGACAGTAGTAGCACCGGGCTGGTCGTCGGGCACTTGCTGGGGGCGCAATATGGTGCCGCCGCTATTCCTCCACGTTGGCTCGAACGCCTGGAACTGCGCCAGGTGATTACACAGGTGGCCGAAGATATTGAGCGCGTTCCGAGGGAGTATTGCGGAGTTGGCGGGGAGTTCGATGAGCAGATCGAGCTGGTTTATCCGGGGAGCTGAGCACGATGAAGGCCACGCGTTGCGTTTGTGCAGCGACCGAGGAAAACCACCTGTCCAGATACTGGTGCGATGAATTGAAACATTACGTTGCAAGAGATAATAGGTATTATTAAGATTAAATTTCATGACGCAGGGAGCGCATCGTCTATATAAAAACAAGGTCAAAAAATAATGCTGAAAATGCTCCTCGTGTATGTTCATCTGCTCGCCACCTGCATTGCCCTGGGCAGGGTATTGCTTGCCGATCACAAGCTCTGGAGTTGGCGCAAGGAAGCGCTGGATCAGGCAAAGCATGAGTACCTGGAAGAAACCCGGAAAATCGCCACCCTCGCGTTACTGGCCCTTTGGGGCAGTGGTCTGCTGTTGATACTTCAGGGTTATCTCCTGGAGGGCACAGTGTACTTGCTCAACCAGAAGCTCTGGGCCAAGGTTGCGGTTGTCGCGCTGCTGACGCTGAACGGTGGTCTGTTGCATTGCGTCGGCTTCCCGTTGTTGCAAAAAGCCCCTTTCGTCTTGTTACCGGGTTCCGACCGCGGACGCCTTGCACTCTTGGGCGCGTTCTCTATGAGTGGTTGGCTGTTCGCCGCTTTCCTGGGGGTAGCTAGAGCCTGGAATCATGTCATGCCATGCATGCATGTGATGGCGGTATTCACGGCATTCGCTTTGCTGGCTTGTATCGTCGCGCTTGTGGTCGCCAGCACAGCAGGCACGATAGAGACTACGGCTTCATAGTGGGGCACAACTCGAGCGTAGATGGCTTGCCACCGAGTTCGGGGGGAGTTTTCCCTCTAATGGGCGCGATACCCCGACAGTATGCGCGCCTTCATTAACTGAACACTTCAAGCGCTGAACAATGAAAACGCCTGCTATCTGGCCAGGCTGGAGGACGCGCTACACCGATCAGCCTTTGGCGTCATTGGCTGGTTTGGCTTTGCTTTCAGCCACAGCGGCTTCTGCCTTTTGTTTCTGTGCAAGCTGCAACGCCTGCATCGAGGCTTTGCGGGCTGACTCCATGCGTGCGAAGGTCCGATCGCCACCGCCGGAGGCCATCGCCAGAGAAGAAGCGGTCAGGGCGGCGGCAACGAAGAGAACTTTCATGGTTTTCATTTGGGTATCCTCAAGTAAAACTTTGTGAACTGCTCAGCATTACACCCGGCACGAATTGACTAGAGCGTGCTGTTATTGGCTGTAACTGCATTTCAGTGATGACTGTCTATTAATTTGCAGCGTTAGACTGCCAAGGCAATAGTGTTTTTCGCGAATGAACTTTTAATCATTCGGTCATGTCCGGGTTCAGGTAATAAAAACATCCTCTGCACTGAGTGCGTATGAGGTTTGACTTCCGCTTCTGTGGGGAGCTTTAACGTTGGGCGGATCAGGCCATGCCAGTAGGGGCGGCGGGGCTTCCACCCCATTCGAGGAAACGGATTTTATGAATTTCGCCGTTGCTGTCTTCATACACTACGATCACCGGTACCACGCCGGTCTTGTCGGATGTATCGGTGCGTTGCAATACCCGTTTCACATCGATGTTCATACCATAGTGGTATTCAACGGCAGAGACATGCGCGCCGGGTTCTTGCAGGCTGTTATGGTCAAAGACACTGGGTGCGAGACTGGAAATCACGGCACTTACAATTGTGGCCATGCTCATAAGGCTGTACCTCTACTGAAGTTCGCTTGACAAGGACCTGATCTGACACGCCGAAAAAGTGAAGTTCACTTCACTACGACGAACGCGCCTGATGGAAGCGCCTGTAGTGGCAAAAAACTCTCTGCAATTCCCCGTGCCTGACACATTTCGACCATTCGTCCTTTGCCCCCCGTATCTGTTGGTCAAAGTCCGTTTTTGAGGTTGGTCCTGCACGGGGTAGGGTGGTGCGCTGTTCAGCGCATCATGCCGAGTTCGGCGTCATCCAGCAGCGCTTTGCCCAAGGCGCAGAGGTAGTGCGCGGCCCAGATCAGCTTCGGTTTGTCTTCCATCAAGCCGTCGATGGTCAGGTCCCGCGCGTAGCCCATCAGTTCCGAGGCTTGTTCACGGGCGCTCTGGCAGGGGATGCCGGCCTCGATGCGAAAGAGTGGGTGAGTCTGGTTTTCACCTTGGTAGAAGATGGTTTTACCGACTGTGCATTGGGTGTCTTCGGTGGCCATTGATCGATCTCCCTCGTGTAGCAGGTGCTTGTGCTGGCCCTGTGTCCGGCAAGCCGGGTTTTCGTGGAACTGCACATAACTCATTGATTTGGCGGGGCCCTGTGGGAGCGGGTTTACCCGCGAACACCGGCGCAGCCGGTGCCATACACCGCGTTGGATTCTTCGCGGGCATGCCCGCTCCCACAGAGTCCGGGGCCAGCATGATCGTGTCTTCCAGGGAATGGAGATGGTGGGGCGGGGACAATCTTCAGCATATTTTGGTCCTCAGTGGAGCGACCAGCGCTTGCTGTCAAACGGGTGGTGGCAGCCGTGTATGGGTTGACAGACCGGTGAAGACCAAACCGGCGCACACGAGGTGCCCCACACACAGCCGCCATAGGCAAAAAACCGTGTGTTTGGTCGTCATCAGCCTGTCAAAGCTGGTCGTTGATGTGCAACGACCCACCGAGCCTAGAACGCTGAAAAAACGACCGCAACGGAAAACAGGCGCAGGGAGTATCTTTGGGAAACGGCCTACACGGAAGGGGTGAAATCTGATTTTTGGGGCTCGCACACCCTAAAGTCCAGGCACAAAAAAAGACGCCCGAGGGCGTCTTCTTCTTTGGGATTTGGTGGAGCCGGGGGGATTTGAACCCCCGTCCGCCAGTACTCCGCTGTCGGTACTACATGCTTAGCCGTGTCTACTGAGTTAATCCGCAGCCGCCCGACGGGCAGGGTGCTTTGGACGAGTTGGGTAAGTTTTAGTCGCTTTGCCCCCAACGTGCTACACGACGATCCTGTTCTGTATGACAATCATTTCGGGTTTACAGGCATCCCCTGATGATTGCTGGAGCCGAAGCTACCAGGAGAGCGGGCTCAGCTGCTTACGCAGCGAGAGCGTAGCCCTCGTAGTTTTCGTCATTGGCAACTATAGAAAGTTGCAACAGTGGATTTACGAGTTCTGTTACCAACTCGGCATGCACCTAGAGTTTCGCTACCGGCGTCGAATCCTGATCGGCCCCACACTAGCTCTTGGCTAACGCACCTTACGGTACGTGAGGCCGAGTATACGCCATTGTGCGGGCGACGTCGACAGCCGGACCGGTCGCCCGCCGCTGGGCTCACGTGCCGCTACCACCGCTGCCTTTCTCGGTTTTTTCCAGGCGCTCGAGGACTTTGCTGGTGATGGCGATGCATTCCTTGGTATCGCCCGAGGCCTGGGCAGCCTTGGCTTTGTCGACGTGCTCGGTGATGGCCTTGTCCAGGCCTTCGGAGGTGGCGCCGGCGGTGGCCATGCTGTCGTCGATCTTTTGCAGGTTGGCCGTGCACAGGTCTTCGGCGGCGAACACCGGTGAAGCCAGCATGGTGGCGGCCGCGAACAGGGCCGAAAGCGCGGTACCTTTCATGGGAGTCTCCTTCTGGGCCTCTGGAAGGTGGGCCTGTAAGGGTGGACTGCGGGGGATTGGCGCGGGTTCAATCGAGATGGTGGCGGCGTGAGATGATGGTGGGGATGGCACCGGCTATGCCGGTGTTCGCGGGTGAACCCGCTCCCACATGGAATTGGGTTGGCTCGGGCATGTGCAGTACCGGTGGGAGCGGGCGTGCCCGCGAAACAGGCAGCGCGGTGCATGGCACCGGCTGCGCCGGTGTTCGCGGGCATGCCCGCTCCCACAGGGTCAGATACTGCGGGGGCGGGTGACGCGGTCTACCAGGTAGACCAGGCCGTGGTAGTCGATGCCGCTGTGGCTGGACAGGCCGATCTCGCAGGTGCGGCTGGTGGAGATGCCTTCGCTGCAATATTGCACCGCATCCTTCAGGCTGCGCAGCGAGTGGGCGTTGAGCTCAGGGGTGGTGAAGCCTTTGTCACCGGCAAAGCCGCAGCAGTGTATGCCCTCCGGGATTACCACCTGCTTGCTGCAACGCCGCGCCAGGTCGATCAGTGCCTGGCTTTCGCCCAGGTGCTGGGTGCTGCAGGTCACGTGCACGGCCACTGGTTCGTCCTGGGGGGTGAATTCCAGGCGCTCGAGCAGGTGGGTGCGGATGAAGCGCACCGGGTCGTACAGGTCCAGCCGGGTATCGCTCAGGTCCTGCACCAGGCGCAGGGTGCAGGGGCTGGTGTCGCAGTAGATCGGGTCGAGGCCGCCGCGGCTGGCGTGCAGCAGGGCGGCGATCAGTTCCTGGCGTTTGTGTTCGGCCTGCTCGGGGTAGCCCTTCGAGGCGAACGGCTGGCCGCAGCACAGGCTGTCGGCGTTGTCGGGGAACACCACCTGGTAACCAGCCTTTTCCAGCAGGGCGCGGGTCTTGTCCAGTAGCGAGCTCTGCTCGCGGTCGGCATAGGCCGGGCCCATCACCCGCGAGACGCAGGCAGCCAGGTACACCACGCGGGGGCGGGCGTCGTTGCTGGCCGGGCCGAAGTCCAGCGGGCGCAGGGGTTGTGGCATGGCCGGGGTCCACTGCGGCAGGCGGCCTTTGCTGGCTTTGTTCAGCGCGGCGCTCAGGCGGCCCAGGCGTGGGGCGCCGAGCAGCTTGCGCGCGGTGTTGGCGGCGGTCAGGGTCAGGCGCGCGCCGCCCAGGGCGGTGTGGAAGTGTTCGGCCAGCCAGTCGGCGGCTTTTTCGTGTGCGGCGGCCTGGCTGCGCAGTTTCTTCACCAGTTCGCCGGTGTTGATGCCGACCGGGCAGCGCTGGGCGCACAGGCCGGTGGCGGCGCAGGTGTCGATACCCTGGTACTGGTAGGTCTGCATCAGCTCGCGGGTGTCGATGCCGGCGCGCTGTTTGGCCTGGATGTCACGCCACATGACGATGCGCTGGCGCGGGCTGAGGGTCAGGCCCTTGGACGGGCACACCGGTTCGCAGAAGCCGCACTCGATGCACTTGTCGACGATCTCGTCGGCAGCGGGCAGCGGCTTGAGGTTTTTCAGGTGGATGTCCGGGTCTTCGCTCAACACCACGTCGGGGTTGAGAATGCCGTTTGGGTCGAGCAGGCGCTTCAGCTTCCACATCAGCTGGTAGGCATCCTGCCCCCACTCCAGCTCCACGAATGGCGCCATGTTGCGCCCGGTGCCGTGCTCGGCCTTGAGCGAGCCGCCAAACTCCACCGCCACCAGTTGCGCCACGTCGTCCATGAAGGCCTGGTAGCGGGCGACTTCCTCGGCGCTGTTGAAACCCTGGGTAAAGACGAAATGCAGGTTGCCTTCCAGGGCATGGCCGAAAATGATCGCTTCGTCGTAGCGGTGCTTGTCGAACAGCTGGATCAGGCGGTTGACGCCTTCGGCCAGTTGCTCGATGGGGAAAGTCACGTCTTCGATGATGACGGTGGTGCCGGTCTGGCGCACGGCGCCGACGGCGGGGAAGGTGTCCTTGCGGATTTTCCACAGCTGGTTGTAAACAGTCGGGTCTTCGCTGAAGTCCACCTGCTGTTCCAGTGGGAAGTCGGCAATCGAGGCCATCACCTGTTGCAGTTGTTCATGCAGCAGGCTCTGGCTGGCGGCGCGGGACTCGATCAGCAGGGCGCAGGCGTTGTCCGACAGGCCTTTTACCCACAGCGGCATGCCAGGCATGTCCTGCACCGAGCGCAGGCTACGGCGGTCGAGCAGTTCCACGGCCGAAACCGGCTGGCGCTTGAGCACGGTCACCGCACGGCAGCAGCTTTCCACGCTGGGGAACACCAACAGCGCGCTGGCCTTGTGCGGGTGGTCGGGCACGGTGTCGTAGGTGACGGCACTGATGAAGCCCAGGGTACCTTCGGAACCGACCAGCAGGTGCTGCAGGATATCCAGCGGCTGGTCGTAGTCCACCAGCGCGTTCAGCGACAGGCCGGTGGTGTTCTTCAGCCGGTACTTGTGCCGGATACGCTCGGCAAGTGCGGTGTTGGCGCGGGTCTCGCGGCCCAGGCGGGCCAGTGCTTCCAGCAGGTCGGCGTGGCTGGCCTCGAACGCGGCGACGCTGGCCGGGTCTTCGCTGTCCAGGCGCGTGCCGTCGGCCAGCACCAGGCGCAGGCCGGCCAGGGTATGGTAGGTGTTCTGCGCGGTGCCGCAGCACATGCCGCTGGCGTTGTTGGCGACGATGCCGCCAATCTTGCAGGCGTTGATCGAGGCCGGATCGGGGCCGATCTTGCGCCCGAAAGGCGCCAGCCAGGCGTTGGCCTGGGCGCCGATGACCCCGGGTTGCAGGCGGATCTGCTCGCCTTGGCCGCGGATTTCGCGGCCGTTCCAGTTATCGCCGAGCACGATCAGCACCGAGTCGCTGATGGCCTGGCCGGACAGGCTGGTGCCGGCGGCGCGGAAGGTGACCGGCACGCGCTCGCGCTGGGCCAGTTTGATCAGGCCGACCACTTCGTCCTCGGACTCGACGCGCACCACCAGCTTGGGAATCAGGCGGTAGAAGCTGGCGTCGGTGCCGAAGGCCAGGGTGGAGGTGGGGTCGTCGAAACGGCGTTCGGCGGGGATCAGGCGCTCGGCATCACGCAGGAACGCGGCGGGCAGGCTCATGCAGTCTCCTCGCGGGGCCGTGGCGTCTGTGCGCCACATGCCCCGGGTCAATCAGGCGGTCGTTCTTGCGGGCGGTCAGGCGCCCAGTTCGCGTACCAGCGAGTCGCGGGTGATTTCGCTGATCGACTTGGCGCCGGTCAGTACCATGGCCACGCGCATTTCCTTCTCGAACAGCTCCAGCAGGTTTTTCACCCCGGCCTGGCCGTGCACGGCAAGGGCGTAGAGGAAGGCGCGGCCGATCAGTACGGTATCGGCACCCAGGGCGATCATGCGTACCACGTCGAGGCCGCTGCGGATGCCGGAGTCGGCGAGGATCTTCAGGTCACCTTTGACCGCATCGGCAATCGCCGGCAGGGCGCGGGCGCTGGACAGCACGCCATCGAGCTGGCGGCCGCCGTGGTTGGACACGACGATGCCGTCGGCACCGAACCTGACTGCATCGCGGGCGTCATCGGCATCGAGAATGCCCTTGATGATCATCGGGCCATCCCAGAACTCGCGGATCCACTCCAGGTCTTTCCAGGAGATCGACGGGTCGAAGTTGTTGGCCAGCCAGCCGATGTAGTCGGCAAGGCCCGTGGGGTTGCCACGGTAGGTGGAAATGTTGCCCAGGTCGTGTGGGCGGCCCATCACGCCGACATCCCATGCCCACTCGGGGTGGGTCATGGCTTGCAGCACGCGGCGCAGCGGGCCGTTCTTGCCGCTCATGCCAGAGTGGGCGTCGCGGTAGCGGGCGCCTGGGGTTGGCATGTCGACGGTGAACACCAGGGTCTTGACCCCGGCGGCCTTGGCCCGCTCCAGGGCGTTGCGCATGAAACCGCGGTCCTTGAGCACGTACAGCTGGAACCACATCGGCCGGTCGATGGCCGGGGCCACTTCTTCGATCGGGCACACCGACACAGTGGACATGGTGAACGGGATGCCGTGGGCCGCCGCTGCGCGCGCCGCCTGCACTTCGCCACGGCGGGCGTACATGCCGGTGAGGCCGACCGGGGCCAGGGCCACCGGCATGCTCAGGGTTTCGTCGAACAGCTTGGTCTGCAGGCTGAGCTCGGACATGTTCTTCAGCACGCGCTGACGCAGGGCAATGCTGGCCAGGTCCGAGACGTTGTGGCGCAGGGTGTGCTCGGCGTAGGCGCCGCCGTCGGCATAGTGGAACAGGAAGGGAGGCAGCTTGCGTTGGGCCGCGGCGCGATAGTCGGTAGAGGCAGAAATGATCATGGATTCTCGCAGCGTTGCGTGTGGGGATTGCCGGGCGCGCGATGGCGCCCGGCCCCTTTCACTTTAGTGATGAACCAGCATGCCGGTCAGCCAGTAGGCCTGGATCAGGGTGATCAGGCCGACGATGGTGGCGAAGAACAGGCTGTGCTTGACGGTGAAGCGGAACAGGTCGGATTCCTTGCCGACCAGGCCGGTGGCGGCGCAGGCCACGGCGATCGATTGCGGCGAGATCATCTTGCCGGTCACGCCGCCGCTGGTGTTGGCCGCTACCAGCAGGGTGTCGTTGACCCCGATCTGGTGTGCGGTGGTGGCCTGCAGCGAGCTGAACAGGGCGTTGGACGAGGTGTCGGAACCGGTCAGGAACACGCCAAGCCAGCCGAGGAACGGCGAGAAGAACGGGAACGCGGCACCGGTACCGGCCAGCACCAGGGCCATGGTCGAGGACATGCCCGAGTAGTTGGTGACGAAGGCGAAGGCCAGCACCATGCCGATCGACAGGATGGGCCAGCGCAGTTCCCAGAAGGTTTCCTTGAAAGTGGTCAGACCAGTTTTGAAGTTAATCTTCAGCACCGCCATGGAGATCAGCGCCGAGAGGAAGATCGCGGTGCCGGTGGCAGAGATCGGGTCGAGCTTGAACACCGCTGGCATGGCGGTTGGCGCGGCGACGATCGGTGCGCTCTTGATCACCAGCTGGTCAAGGTGCGGGATGGCGAAGTTGAACACGAAGTTGTACATCGCGCCGCCCGGGGCGAAGGCCGCCTTGAATGGCTTCAGGGTCCAGATGGTCACCAGCACGGTGAGGATCAGGAACGGCGACCAGGCCTTGAAGATCTCGCCAAAGCTGTAGGGGCTTGGCTGGCTGCCGCTTGGCTGCACCACGGCGGCGCCGACGCTGCCTTTGGCTTCGGCGAACGAACGCTTGGGCTGCCAGACTTTCAGGAACAGGGTCAGGGCGATCAGGCTGGCCAGGGCCGAGGTGATGTCCGGCAGCTCCGGGCCGATGAAGTTCGAGGTGAAGTACTGGGTGACGGCGAAGCTCAGGCCGGCGACCAGGGCGGCAGGCCAGGTTTCCTTCACGCCACGCAGGCCGTCCATCATGAACACCAGCCAGAACGGCACGAACAGCGACAGCAGCGGCAGCTGGCGACCGGTCATGGCGCCAATGTGGAAGGCGTCGATACCGGTGACCTGGCCGGCCACGATGATCGGGATGCCCAGGGCGCCGAAGGCCACTGGCGCGGTATTGGCGATCAGGCACAGGCCGGCGGCGTACAGCGGGTTGAAGCCCAGGCCCACCAGCAGCGCGGCAGTGATTGCCACCGGTGCACCAAAGCCCGCCGCACCTTCCAGGAAGGCGCCGAAGCAGAAGCCGATCAGCAGCACTTGCAGGCGCTGGTCGTCGGTAATCGACAGCACCGAGCTGCGGATCACTTCGAACTGGCCGCTCTTGACCGTGAGTTTGTACAGGAACACCGCGGCAACGATGATCCAGGCAATCGGCCAGAGGCCGTAGAGGAAGCCATAACCCGCGGCGGCGAATGCCATGTCGACAGGCATCTGGAAGGCAAAGATTGCCACCAGGATCGACAACGCGAGGGTGATGCTGCCGGCCACGTGGCCTTTGAGGCGGAACACGGCGAGGGCAAGGAAGAAGAAGACGATGGGAATGACCGCCGCCAGTGCGGACAGGCCAAGACTACCAAGCGGGCTATAGAGTTGTTGCCAGGTTTGCATATGGGGTGGCCCCTAATTGTTGTTGGTCAGGCACTGGCATTGGATAATTGGTAAGACCAATTTACAATGGCTGGTCGCTAGGTTAAAAGCGTCTCCGTGGGTGTGTCAATTTGTCCTGTGCAAAACTTTGGTCGCGTGCCGATGAGCGGGCCCCTGATGGGCTGGGAAAATCGTTGCCTGATGGGTGTTTGCGCGGCCTGGATCGGCGAGAATAGACGCCCCCTGAAATCTGCCGGGGGTTTGTGGAGAGCATGTGATGGTTTTTGATCAGGTCCGCCAACGGCGCCTGTCCGACGACATCGTCGATCGGTTGGAAGGGATGATTCTGGAAGGCACGCTGACCTCGGGGCAGCGGCTGCCGGCCGAGCGCGTCCTCGCCGAGCAGTTCGGCGTGTCCCGCCCGTCACTGCGTGAGGCGATCCAGAAACTGGTGGCCAAGGGGCTGCTGGTCAGCCGCCAGGGTGGGGGCAATTTTGTCGCCGAGTCCCTGGGGTCCACCTTCAGCGACCCGTTGTTGCAGTTGCTCGAGCACAGTGCCGAGGCGCAGCGTGACCTGCTCGAATTCCGCCATACCCTTGAGGCGTCCTGCGCCTACTACGCGGCTCGGCGCGCCACCGAGCCGGACCGGGCGCGGCTCAAGGCGGCCTTCGATGCGCTGCAGGACTGCTATGCCAGGGCTGACGAAGTGACCCGGGCGGAGGAGGGCGCCGCCGATGCGTGTTTCCACCTGGCGATTGCCGAGGCCAGCCATAACGCCGTGCTGCTGCACACCATTCGGGGCTTGTTCGACCTGCTCAAGCGCAACGTGGTGACCAACATTGGTGGTATGTACCAGCAACGGACCGAGACCCGGGACATGCTGATCAGTCAGCACCGGGAACTGTACCTGGCGATTGTCGAGGGCAGGGCGGAGGATGCGCGGGAGGTGTCCAGCCGGCACATTCTGTATGTGCAGGAGGTGCTGGAGGAGGCGCACGAAGAAGCGCAGCGAGTGGCGCGGGCGGAGCGGCGTAGCGGGCGTTGAGATTTGTATTGGCAATGCTGGCCTCTTCGCGGGTAAACCCGCTCCCACAGGGATGGCACCGAATCTGAACTCAGTGTTAACCCTGTGGGAGCGGGTTTACCCGCGAAGAGGCCGGAGCAGGCTGAAGAAGAGGTATTACTCTTCCTTGCCCTTGTTCCGCACCGCCCGCTGCAGCTCGCGGTTGGAATCGCGCTCGCGCATGGTGTCGCGCTTGTCGAATTCCTTCTTGCCCTTGCCCAGTGCGATTTCGCACTTGATCAGGTGCTTGCTCCAGTACAGCGCCAGGGCCACGCAGGTGTAGCCCTTTTGCGCCACGGCCGCTTCCAGGCGCTCGAGCTCGCGCTTGTTCAGCAGCAGCTTGCGGGTGCGGATGGGGTCGGCGATGACGTGGGTGCTGGCCGTGGTCAGCGGGGTGATGTGGCTGCCGAACAGCCAGGCTTCACCGTCCTTCAGCAGCACGTAGCTGTCAGTCAGGTGCGCCTTGCCGGCTCGCAGGCTTTTTACTTCCCAGCCGGACAGGACCAGCCCGGCCTCGAACTTGTGTTCGATGAAGTAATCGTGTCGCGCCTTCTTGTTCTGCGCGATGGTCCCGGTCGGATGTTTCTTTTGCTTAGCCATAGGGGCGGCATTATAGGCAGTCGCCGCGTTGTCGGCTACGGGATTTCGGTGTGCTTGAGCCACTGCAATGAATACCGGACAATACAGCCCCTGTCTTGGGGACAGTACCTGTTTTCGGCACGCTGTGAAGCGCCGCCACCCAGCCTTGGAAGTGACGCCTGGATGACTACCCATATTCAACGCTCCGCCCTGCTGCCATACCCTGCCCAGGCGCTCTACGATCTGGTCAACGATGTGGCCAGCTACCCGCAGTTCCTGCCTTGGTGCTCGGCCTCGACGGTGATCGAAGCCAGTGACACGCACATGCGCGCCAAGCTCGAAGTGGCCAAGGGCGGCATGAGCCAGCACTTTGTCACGCGCAACGTATTGGTGCCGGGGCAGTCCATTGAGATGAACCTGGAGGAGGGGCCGTTTACCCAGTTGCATGGCCTGTGGGTGTTCAAACCGCTGGGTGACAAGGCCTGCAAGATCAGCCTGGACCTGTCGTTCGACTATGCCGGTCCGCTGGTGCGCGCAACCCTTGGGCCACTGTTCAACCAGGCGGCCAATACGCTGGTGGATGCGTTCTGCCAGCGTGCCAAGCAGCTGAATGCCTGACTGAAAAAGCGGCAACAAAAAGCCCGGACCAGGTCCGGGCTTTTTGTATCTGCTCGCCGCTTACTGAGGCGAGGTTTCCAGCGGAGCCGGCGTCGGGACCGGGGTGGTCTCGATGGTGTCGATCTCGCGCTGGATGGATTCTTCGACCGAGCCTGGCTTGGCCGGTTTTTCTTCAGGCTGCACGGTTGGCTGCTCTGCCTGGTTGGCCGGGCTGACCGTGGTGTCGCTGCTGCCACCGAGGATTTCCTGGTCGCGGCTGACGCCTGGCATGAAGTCACCAGACAGGCTGACCAGTTGGTCGCTTTCGTTGAAGAACACGCTCATGCGTTCTTGCTGGCGTTTGCCGCCGCCTGGCTGCAGGCTGTACAGGTAATCCCAACGGTTGGTGTTGAAGGTGTCCTGGATCAGCGGGTTGCCCATGATAAACCTTACTTGCCGGCGGGTCATTCCGGGGCGCAATTGGTCTATCATGTCTTGCGTAACGACATTGCCCTGCTGGATGTCGATTTTGTAAACCCCGGGAAACGAGCAACCGGCGAGTGCGAGCAGTCCCACTAGGGTGAGGCTGGTTAGCAAGAGCTTGGTGTTTTGCATCGGTGGGCGACTTCCACTATCTTGGCTGGACAACGTAAACCCCGATCATACCCGTATTAAGAGAAGCTGCGAAGCAGCATCGGCGAGAAAGCTGACCATGGTTGAAAATAGCGAATTGCGCAAAGCCGGCCTCAAGGTGACCCTGCCTCGAGTCAAGATCCTTCAGATGCTCGACTCCACCGAGCAGCGTCACATGAGCGCCGAGGATGTCTACAAGGCGCTGATGGAAGCTGGCGAGGACGTGGGCCTGGCCACCGTCTATCGCGTACTGACCCAGTTCGAAGCAGCGGGTCTGGTGGTTCGCCACAACTTCGACGGCGGTCATGCGGTGTTTGAACTGGCCGATGGCGGTCACCACGACCATATGGTCAACGTGGAGACCAGTGAAGTCATCGAGTTCATGGATGCCGAAATCGAGAAACGCCAGCGCGAAATCGTGGCCGAGCATGGCTACGAGCTGGTGGACCACAATCTGGTCCTGTACGTGCGTAAAAAGAAGTAACGATTCTTATCGTTATGGATAGCAAAGGCGACCTTCGGGTCGCCTTTGTGCTTTCTGGGGCTGAGAGGTGTGTCGTTTGTGCAGGCCTCTTCGCGGGTAAACCCGCTCCCACAGGTGCTGCACAGGTTTCGGGGCCGGTGAATATCCTGTGGGAGCGGGTTTACCCGCGAAGAGGCCTGAAAATGGAGGGCTCAGGCCTTGCCGCTTACAACCATCTTGCGCGCATGCGCCAGGGATTCCTTGGTCAGGTCGATGCCACCCAGCATCCGCGCCACCTCTTCGACCCGTTCGCGTTTGCCCAGACTGGCCACGGCGGTGTGAGTGGTGTCGCTGTTGCGCACCTTGTGCACGAACAGATGGTGATGCCCCTGTGCCGCGACCTGCGGCAGGTGAGTTACGGTCAGCACCTGGCCGCGTTCGCCCAGGCGGCGCAGCAGTTGGCCGACGATTTCGGCAGTAGGCCCGCCGATACCGACGTCGACCTCGTCGAACACCAGGGTGGGGATGCGCGAGGTCTGAGCGGTAATCACCTGGATCGCTAGGCTGATGCGCGACAGTTCGCCGCCTGACGCCACCTTGGCCAGGCCCTTGAGTGGTTGGCCGGGGTTGGCGCTGACCAGTAGCTCGATCTGCTCCAGGCCATGAGGCGACAGGTCGGCACCCTCGTTGGGCGTGAGCGCGATACAGAAGCGCCCGCCGGGCATGCCCAGGCGCTGGATCTCCTGCTCGACGGCCACCGCCAGCTGCTGGGCAGCCTGCTGGCGCAGTGCGCTCAGCTCGCGAGCCTTCTCTTTATAGTGCTGGGCAAAGGCCGACAGTTCTTCACCCAGGCGCTCGATTGACTCGTCACTGGCGTTCAGGCCTTCCAGCTCTTCCATCAGTTGCTGCTGCAGATGGGGCAGTTCGGTGGGGTGCACGCGGTGTTTGCGCGCCAGCGTGTAGATAGTGTCGAGGCGTTCTTCCAGTGCCTGCAGGCGCATGGGGTCGGCGTCGAAGTTGTCGAGGAAGCGATTGAGTTCGCCCACGGCTTCCTCGACCTGGATCTGCGCACTGGCGATCAGGTTGGCCGCTTCGCCCAGTGCCTTTGGTGAGTTGGTGGCGGCACCCAGGCGGTTGAGGCTGGCAGTGAGGGCACTGAGCACATTGCCCGAATCGCTTTCGCTGCACTGGTCGATGACCTGGCGGCAAATGCTGAACAGGGCTTCGGCGCTGGTCAGGTTCTTGTGTTCCTGCTCCAGTTGCTCCAGCTCGTGTTCGCCCAGGCCGAGGTTGTCCAGTTCTTCCAGTTGGTAGCTCAGCAACTGATGGCGGGCGCGCTGCTCATCGCCGGAGTTGGACAGGCGCTCCAGCTCCAGGCGGGTCTGGTTCCAGCGCTTGGCCGCCAGCTGCACCTGGCGGGCCAGGTCGACGGCACCGGCGTACTCGTCGAGCAGGCGGCGGTGAGTATCAGTCTTGAGCAGTGACTGGTGCTCGTGCTGGCTGTGGATGTCGATCAGCAGTTCGCCCAGCGCCTTGAGGTCGCCGAGCGGGCAGGGCGTGCCATTGATGTAGCCGCGGCTGCGGCCTTCGGCAGTAATCACCCGGCGCAGGATGCACAGGCCGTCGTTGTCCAGGTCGCGCTCGGCCAGCCAGGCATGCGCCTCGGGGATATCCACCAGGTCGAAGGTGGCGAGGATGTCTGCCTTGTCCGTGCCGGGGCGCACCACGCCGCTGTCGGCCCGGTCACCCAGGGCCAGGCCGAGGGCGTCGAGCATGATCGATTTACCGGCGCCGGTCTCGCCGGTGATGACGGACATGCCGCGGGCGATCTCGAGGTCGAGATGCTCGACGATGGCGTAGTTGTGAATGGACAGGTGCACCAGCATGGGGCGGCTCCCGAAAGTCAGGTCTGGTTATTTATACAGTACTTTTTTCAGGCCTGCCAATGCCCCTCGGCAGATTCTGTTGCGGCCGGGAAATCCACCTTGCCCCTTGAAGCTGGTTTTTCCGGCCCCATATAGCCGACATCCAAGGCGAGCCTGGCTCGCAGTCCACAAAATTGCGCAGGAGAGACCCCATGGCTGACGAACAGCTGAACGAGAAAGACCTTAACGTCGAAGAGACCGGTGCAGGTAACGCTGCCGACGCCCGTGTCCTGGAACTCGAGGAGCAGCTGGCCGCCGCCAAGGACCAGGCGCTGCGCGCCGTTGCCGACGTGCAGAACGCGCGCCGTCGCGCCGAACAGGATGTCGAGAAAGCCCACAAGTTCGCCCTCGAGAAGTTCTCGGGCGACCTGCTGCCGGTGATCGACAGCCTGGAACTGGCCCTGGCGCACTCCAGTGCCGACGATGAACACGTCAAGCAGATCCGCGAAGGCGTCGAGCTGACCCTGAAGATGTTCCAGGACACCCTCAAGCGCTACAACCTCGAAGCAGTCGACCCGCACGGCCAGCCGTTCAACCCGGAGCACCACCAGGCCATGGCCATGCAGGAAAACGCCGAAGTAGAGCCTAACAGCGTGCTGAACGTGTTCCAGAAGGGCTACCTGCTCAACGGCCGTCTGCTGCGCCCCGCCATGGTGGTGGTCAGCAAGGCGCCGAGCGCGCCACAACCCTCGATCAATGAGAAGGCTTGAAATCTTTCGGGGCATCCCCATCTAGGTGTCAAGCCTTCAAGTATTACCGCAGTTGGCCAAAGTAGTCGCTGCTACCAAATTCAAGTTTCGGGAGAGTTAACATGGGTAAAATCATCGGTATCGACCTGGGGACCACCAACTCGTGCGTCTCTGTGCTGGAAAACGGTAACGTCAAAGTCATCGAAAACGCCGAGGGTGCGCGTACCACCCCGTCGATCGTGGCCTACGCCAACGATGGCGAAATCCTGGTTGGCCAGTCGGCCAAGCGTCAGGCGGTCACCAACCCGCACAACACTCTGTTCGCAGTGAAGCGCCTGATCGGCCGCCGCTTCGAAGAAGACGTGGTGCAGAAAGACATCAAGCTGGTGCCTTACAAGATCGTCAAGGCCAGCAACGGCGACGCCTGGGTGCAGGCCAGCGGCAAGGACATGGCGCCACCGCAGATCAGCGCTGAAGTCCTGAAGAAAATGAAGAAGACCGCCGAAGACTACCTCGGCGAGCCAGTTACCGAAGCGGTCATCACCGTTCCGGCCTACTTCAACGACAGCCAGCGTCAGGCCACCAAAGATGCCGGTCGCATCGCTGGCCTGGACGTAAAACGTATCATCAACGAGCCGACTGCCGCTGCACTGGCTTACGGCATGGACAAGGCCAAGGGCGACCACACTGTCATCGTTTATGACCTGGGTGGCGGTACCTTCGACGTTTCGGTCATCGAAATCGCCGAAGTCGACGGTGAGCACCAGTTCGAAGTACTGGCAACCAACGGCGACACCTTCCTGGGTGGCGAAGACTTCGACATGCGCCTGATCGACTACCTCGTCGACGAGTTCAAGAAAGAGTCCGGCATGGACCTGAAGAACGATCCGCTGGCACTGCAGCGTCTGAAAGAAGCCGCTGAAAAGGCCAAGATCGAGCTGTCCTCTGCCCAGTCGACCGACGTCAACCTGCCGTACATCACTGCAGACGCTACCGGTCCGAAGCACCTGAACGTGAAGATCTCCCGCGCCAAGCTGGAGTCGCTGGTCGAAGACCTGGTCAACCGTACCATCGAGCCTTGCCGCATCGCCCTGAAAGACGCTGGCATCGATGCCAGCAAGATCGACGACGTGATCCTGGTCGGCGGTCAGACCCGTATGCCGCTGGTGCAGAAAGCCGTTGCCGACTTCTTCGGTAAAGAAGCGCGCAAGGACGTCAACCCGGACGAAGCCGTGGCCATGGGTGCTGCCATCCAGGGTGCCGTGCTGGCTGGTGACGTGAAGGACGTACTGCTGCTGGACGTCAGCCCGCTGACCCTGGGTATCGAAACCATGGGTGGCGTGATGACTTCGCTGATCGAGAAGAACACCACCATCCCGACCAAGAAGTCGCAGGTATTCTCGACTGCCGACGACAACCAGGGCGCCGTGACCATTCACGTGCTGCAGGGTGAGCGTAAGCAGGCTGCACAGAACAAGTCGCTGGGCAAGTTCGACCTGGCTGACATTCCGCCGGCTCCGCGTGGTGTGCCGCAGATCGAAGTAACCTTCGACATCGACGCCAACGGCATCCTGCACGTCAGCGCCAAAGACAAGGCCACCGGCAAGTCGCAGTCGATCGTGATCAAGGCCAACTCCGGCCTGTCGGACGAAGAAATCGAGCGCATGGTGCGTGACGCCGAGGCCAACGCCGAGGAAGACCGCAAGTTCGAAGAGCTGGCCGCTGCCCGTAACCAGGGTGACGCGCTGGTTCACTCGACCCGCAAGATGGTCGCTGACGCTGGTGACAAGGTTACCGCTGAAGAGAAAACCGCCATCGAGGCTGCCGTTGTCGCCCTGGAAGCCGCTGTCAAGGGCGACGACAAGGCTGCCATCGACGCCAAGGTCGAAGAGCTGTCCAAGGTGTCGGCGCCGGTTGCCCAGAAGATGTACGCCGAGCAGTCGGCTGAACAGCCTCAGGGCGGCGCACAGCAGGCCGAACCGGAAGCCAAGCACGATGACGTGGTTGACGCTGAGTTCGAAGAAGTAAAAGACAACAACAAGCAGTAATCCCTGCATGTTGTCGGCCGGTTCACCGTCGTTTGGCGGTGAGCTGGTAGGATGTCGCCGCGCGGGGGCTTGCTCCCGCGTTGGCGTATCTGGAATTCGAGAATTTTTACAGCATCTGTCAGTGGCCCGGGTGGGCAAGCGGCGGGTGCTGATGGCGCGGCGTAGATGCCAGACGCCCAACAAGGTGCAAATGACCTATGTCCAAGCGTGATTATTATGAGGTACTGGGTGTCGAGCGCGGCGCCAGCGAATCAGACCTCAAGAAGGCTTACCGTCGCCTGGCGATGAAGTACCACCCGGACCGCAACCCGGGCGACAAAGAGTCGGAAGACAAGTTCAAGGAGGCCAACGAGGCCTACGAAGTGCTGTCTGACGCCAGCAAGCGTGCGGCGTTCGACCAGTACGGTCATGCGGGTGTAGACCCGAGCATGGGTGGCGGTGGTGCCGGTTTCGGCGGTGCCAACTTCTCCGACATCTTCGGCGATGTGTTCAGCGACTTCTTCGGTGGTGGCCGTGGTGGTTCGCGTGGCGGCGCCCAGCGTGGCAGCGACCTGCGCTATACCCTGGAGCTGAATCTGGAAGAAGCGGTGCGTGGCACCACGGTCAGCATCCGCGTGCCCACGCTGGTCAACTGCCAGCCATGCGACGGCTCCGGTGCCAAGAAAGGCTCGACCCCGTCCACCTGCCCGACGTGTGGTGGTATCGGCCAGGTGCGCATGCAGCAGGGCTTCTTCTCGGTGCAGCAAACCTGCCCGCGCTGCCACGGCCAGGGCAAGATCATTACCGACCCCTGCACCTCGTGCCACGGCGAAGGTCGTGTCGAGGAATACAAGACGCTGTCGGTCAAGGTGCCGGCGGGTGTCGATACTGGCGACCGCATTCGCTTGTCGGGCGAGGGCGAGGCCGGTACCCACGGTGGCCCGACTGGCGACCTGTATGTGGTGATCAGCGTGCGTGAGCACGAGATCTTCCAGCGTGATGGCAAGCACCTGTACTGCGAAGTGCCGATCAGCTACACCGATGCCGCCCTGGGTGGCGAGCTGGAAGTGCCGACCCTCGATGGCCGGGTGAAGCTGAAGATCCCGGAAGGCACCCAGACTGGCAAGCAGTTCCGCCTGCGCGGCAAGGGTGTTGCCCCGGTGCGCGGTGGTGGTGCGGGTGACCTGCTGTGCCGTGTGGCGGTGGAAACCCCGGTCAACCTCAGCCGCCGCCAGCGCGAGCTGCTCGAAGAGCTGCGTGATTCGCTGGAAGGCGACAGCTCCCACTCGCCCAAGGCCAGTGGCTGGTTCGATGGCGTGAAGCGCTTCTTCGGCGATCTCTGACAAGGAAATGGCTATGCGACGTATTGCAGTGATGGGTGCGGCAGGGCGGATGGGCAAGACCCTCGTCGAAGCCGTGCAGCAACAGGCACCTCAGGCGGGCCTGACGGCGGCGATCGACCGCCCGGACAGCTCGCTGGTGGGGGCTGATGCCGGTGAGCTGGCGGCCCTGGGCCGTATCGGTGTGCCGATTTCCGACGACCTGGCCAAGGTGGTCGACGAGTTCGACGTGCTGATCGACTTCACCCACCCTTCGGTGACCCTGAAGAACCTGGCGTTCTGCCGCAAGGCCGGCAAGGCCATGGTTATCGGCACCACTGGCTTCACTCCGGAAGAGAAGCAGCAACTGGCCGAAGCCGGCAAGGAAATCCCGATCGTCTTCGCCGCCAACTTCAGTGTCGGCGTCAACCTGTGCCTGAAGCTGCTGGATACCGCAGCGCGCGTGCTGGGTGACGATGTGGATATCGAGATCCTCGAGGCGCACCACCGGCACAAAGTCGATGCGCCGTCGGGCACTGCGCTGCGCATGGGTGAAGTGGTTGCCCAGGCGCTGGGCCGTAATCTGCAGGAAGTGGCCGTGTACGGTCGTGAAGGGCAGACCGGTGCGCGTGAGCGTCAGACCATCGGCTTTGCCACCGTGCGTGCCGGTGATGTGGTGGGTGACCATACCGTGCTGTTCGCCGCCGAAGGCGAGCGCGTGGAGATCACCCACAAGGCCTCCAGCCGCATGACCTTTGCCAAGGGGGCCGTGCGAGCGGCGCTGTGGCTGGACGGGCGCGAGCCTGGCCTCTACGACATGCAGGATGTGCTCGAGCTGCGCTGAGCCGTTGGAGCGGTGCTGGCTTCTTCGCGGGTGAACCCGCTCCCACAGGAATTATGCAGGGCTCAGGCTTTGCGCGGTCCCTGTGGGAGCGGGTTTACCCGCGAAGCAGGCGCCGCGGATGTCAGCCTGTCGCATTGATATGTTTTAGAGACACATCTGCGGTAGACCGAAAACGCACTTTTCTGTAAGCTACAGCTTTAGTGTGTCCACTAAAAGCGCGCAGCGAATTGAATTCAGCACATGAAAGCGGGGTGACGTGTCCATACGTCACTCCGCTTTTTTGCAACCTGCGATCGCCCTTTCATGCTTGATTTACGGGAGGTCTTCTTGACAAAGCCAGCCATACTCGCCCTTGCCGACGGCAGTATTTTCCGCGGTGAAGCTATCGGTGCCGACGGTCAGACCGTTGGTGAGGTGGTATTCAACACCGCTATGACCGGCTACCAGGAAATCCTTACAGACCCTTCCTACGCGCAGCAAATCGTTACCCTGACCTATCCGCACATCGGCAACACCGGTACTACCCCGGAAGACGCCGAGTCGAACCGTGTCTGGTCCGCTGGCCTGGTCATCCGTGACCTGCCGCTGCTGGCCAGCAACTGGCGTAACACCCAGTCGCTGCCTGAGTACCTCAAGGCCAACAACGTTGTCGCCATCGCTGGCATCGACACCCGTCGCCTGACCCGAATCCTGCGTGAAAAGGGCGCTCAGAACGGTTGCATCCTCGCCGGTGACAACATCAGCGAAGAAGCCGCCATCGCCGCTGCCCGCGCCTTCCCGGGCCTGAAGGGCATGGACCTGGCCAAGGTCGTTTCCACCAAGGAACGCTACGAGTGGCGCTCCAGCGTGTGGGAGCTGAAGACCGACAGCCACCCGACCATCGAAGCCGCTGACCTGCCGTACCACGTGGTCGCCTTCGACTACGGCGTCAAGCTGAACATCCTGCGCATGCTGGTTGCCCGTGGCTGCCGTGTGACCGTGGTGCCGGCCCAGACCCCGGCCAGCGAAGTGCTGGCACTCAACCCGGACGGCGTGTTCCTGTCCAACGGCCCTGGTGACCCCGAGCCGTGCGACTACGCCATCCAGGCGATCAAGGAAATCCTCGACACCGAGATCCCGGTATTCGGCATCTGCCTCGGCCACCAGCTGCTGGCCCTGGCTTCTGGCGCCAAGACCGTGAAAATGGGCCACGGCCACCACGGTGCCAACCACCCGGTCCAGGACCTGGACACCGGTGTGGTCATGATCACCAGCCAGAACCACGGCTTTGCCGTTGACGAGGCCACCCTGCCGGGCAACGTTCGCGCCATCCACAAGTCGCTGTTCGACGGCACCCTGCAGGGTATCGAGCGTACCGACAAGAGCGCGTTCAGCTTCCAGGGCCACCCTGAAGCGAGCCCAGGCCCGACCGACGTCGCGCCACTGTTCGATCGTTTCATCGATGCCATGGCCAAGCGCCGCTGAGCATCCTGCTTCAAGGCCCCGGGCCGGCTTGCGCCGCGCCCGGAAGCGCCTGACCCAGATTGTTCAAAGCGGCTTGCCGACTGACCCCGGATTTGAGTGACAACCATGCCAAAACGTACAGACATCAAAAGCATCCTGATTCTCGGCGCTGGCCCGATCGTGATCGGCCAGGCCTGCGAATTCGACTACTCCGGCGCCCAGGCCTGCAAGGCCCTGCGCGAGGAAGGTTTCCGCGTCATCCTGGTGAACTCCAACCCGGCCACCATCATGACCGACCCGGCCATGGCCGACGCCACCTACATCGAGCCGATCAAGTGGCAGTCGGTGGCCAAGATCATCGAGAAAGAGCGCCCGGACGCACTGCTGCCGACCATGGGTGGCCAGACCGCACTGAACTGCGCCCTGGACCTGGAGCGCCACGGCGTTCTGGAAAAGTTCGGCGTGGAAATGATCGGCGCCAACGCCGACACCATCGACAAGGCCGAAGACCGCTCGCGCTTCGACAAGGCGATGAAGGACATCGGCCTGGAGTGCCCGCGCTCCGGTATCGCCCACAGCATGGAAGAAGCCAACGCCGTCCTCGAGCGCCTGGGCTTCCCGTGCATCATCCGTCCGTCGTTCACTATGGGCGGCACTGGTGGTGGTATCGCCTACAACCGTGAAGAATTCGAAGAAATCTGCGCCCGCGGCCTGGACCTGTCGCCGACCAAGGAACTGCTGATCGACGAATCGCTGATCGGTTGGAAGGAATACGAGATGGAGGTGGTCCGCGACAAGAAGGACAACTGCATCATCGTCTGCTCGATCGAGAACTTCGACCCGATGGGCGTGCACACCGGTGACTCGATCACCGTTGCCCCGGCACAGACCCTGACCGACAAGGAATACCAGATCATGCGCAACGCCTCGCTGGCGGTGCTGCGTGAAATCGGTGTTGAAACCGGCGGTTCCAACGTGCAGTTCGGTATCTGCCCGAACACTGGCCGCATGGTCGTGATCGAGATGAACCCGCGCGTTTCGCGTTCCTCGGCGCTGGCCTCCAAGGCCACCGGCTTCCCGATCGCCAAGATCGCTGCCAAGCTGGCTGTCGGCTACACCCTCGACGAGCTGCAGAACGACATCACCGGCGGCCGCACCCCGGCGTCCTTCGAGCCGTCGATCGACTACGTCGTCACCAAGTTGCCGCGTTTCGCCTTCGAGAAATTCCCGAAAGCCGACGCCCGCCTGACCACCCAGATGAAATCCGTGGGTGAAGTCATGGCCATCGGCCGTACCTTCCAGGAGTCCCTGCAGAAAGCCCTGCGCGGCCTGGAAGTCGGCGCCTGCGGCCTCGACCCGAAAGTCGACCTGGCCAGCCCGGAAGCCAACAGCATCCTCAAGCGCGAGCTGACCGTACCGGGCGCCGAGCGTATCTGGTACGTGGCTGACGCCATGCGCGCCGGCATGACCTGCGAGCAGATCTTCGACCTGACCGGCATCGACATGTGGTTCCTGGTGCAGATGGAAGACCTGATCAAGGAAGAAGAGAAGGTCAAGACCCTGGCCCTGTCGTCGATCGACAAGGACTACATGCTGCGCCTCAAGCGCAAGGGCTTCTCTGACCAGCGCCTGGCCAAGCTGCTGGGTATCACCGACAAGAACCTGCGCCGTCACCGCCACAAGCTGGAAGTGTTCCCGGTGTACAAGCGCGTCGACACCTGCGCTGCCGAGTTCGCCACCGATACCGCCTACCTGTACTCCACCTACGAGGAAGAGTGCGAGGCCAACCCGTCGACCCGCGACAAGATCATGATCCTGGGTGGCGGCCCTAACCGTATCGGCCAGGGTATCGAGTTCGACTACTGCTGCGTACACGCCGCACTGGCGCTGCGTGAAGACGGTTACGAGACCATCATGGTCAACTGCAACCCGGAAACCGTCTCCACCGACTACGACACCTCCGACCGCCTGTACTTCGAGCCGCTGACCCTGGAAGACGTGCTGGAAGTGTGCCGCGTCGAGAAGCCGAAAGGCGTGATCGTCCACTACGGCGGCCAGACCCCGCTGAAACTGGCCCGCGCCCTGGAAGAAGCCGGCGTACCGATCATCGGTACCAGCCCGGATGCCATCGACCGCGCCGAAGACCGTGAGCGCTTCCAGCAGATGGTTCAGCGCCTGAGCCTGCTGCAGCCGCCAAACGCTACCGTGCGCAGCGAAGAAGAAGCCATCAGCGCTGCTGGCGGCATCGGCTACCCGCTGGTCGTGCGCCCGTCCTACGTACTGGGCGGCCGTGCCATGGAAATCGTCTACGAACTGGACGAGCTCAAGCGCTACCTGCGTGAAGCCGTACAGGTGTCCAACGACAGCCCGGTACTGCTGGACCACTTCCTCAACTGCGCCATCGAGATGGACGTGGATGCGGTGTGCGACGGCACCGACGTGGTGATCGGCGCGATCATGCAGCACATCGAACAGGCCGGCGTTCACTCCGGTGACTCGGCGTGCTCGCTGCCACCTTACTCGCTGAGCAAGGAAGTGCAGGACGAAGTCCGCGTACAGGTCAAGAAAATGGCCCTGGAACTGGGCGTGGTCGGCCTGATGAACGTGCAGCTGGCCCTGCAGGGCGACAAGATCTACGTGATCGAAGTCAACCCGCGCGCCTCGCGTACCGTACCGTTCGTGTCCAAGTGCATCGGCACCTCCCTGGCGATGATCGCGGCTCGCGTCATGGCCGGCAAAACCCTGAAAGAGCTGGGCTTCACCCAGGAAATCATCCCGAACTTCTACAGCGTCAAGGAAGCCGTCTTCCCGTTCGCCAAGTTCCCGGGGGTTGACCCGATCCTCGGCCCTGAGATGAAATCGACTGGTGAAGTCATGGGTGTTGGTGACAGCTTCGGTGAAGCCTTCGCCAAGGCCCAGATGGGTGCCAGCGAAGTGCTGCCAACCGGCGGTACCGCGTTCATCAGCGTGCGTGACGACGACAAGCCGCAAGTGGCTGGCGTTGCCCGCGACCTGATCGCCCTGGGCTTCGAAGTGGTTGCAACTGCCGGCACCGCCAAGGTTATCGAAGCGGCTGGCCTGAAAGTGCGCCGTGTGAACAAGGTGACCGAAGGTCGCCCGCACGTGGTCGACATGATCAAGAACGACGAAGTGTCGCTGATCATCAACACCACCGAAGGCCGCCAGTCGATCGCCGATTCCTACTCGATTCGTCGCAATGCGCTGCAGCACAAGATTTACTGCACTACCACCATTGCGGCCGGTGAAGCCATCTGCGAGGCGTTGAAATTCGGTCCGGAAAAGACCGTTCGTCGCCTGCAGGATCTGCATGCAGGACTGAAAGCATGAGCATTACCAAGTACCCGATGACCGTCCAGGGCGCCCGCGCCCTGGAAGAGGAGCACCTGTTCCTGAGCAAGACCGAGCGCCCGCGCCTGAGCCAGGCCATCGGTGAAGCGCGCGAGCTGGGCGACCTCAAGGAAAACGCCGAATACCATGCTGCCCGTGAGGAGCAGGGCATGGTCGAGGCGCGTATCCGTGATATCGAAGGCCGCCTGCAGAACTCGGTGGTGATCGACGTGACCACTATCCCTCACACCGGCAAGGTGATTTTCGGTACCACCGTGGTACTGGCCAACACCGAAACCGATGAAGAGGTGAGCTACCAGATCGTCGGCGAGGATGAAGCCGACGTGAAACAGGGCAAGCTCTCGAGCGGAGCACCGATTGCCCGTGCCATCATCGGCAAGGAAGAAGGTGATACTGTCGTCGTCAAGACGCCTAGCGGCACGGTCGAGTACGAGATTGTCGAAGTCAAGCACATCTGACCGGCGCCTGCGGGCGCCATCCCTCGAGGGGATCCTCTGGCAGCTGGCTCAGGTTTTCTGGGTCGGTGGCCTGTGGGTGTTTCACGTGGGGCTGGTGCCCGCGCTCAAGGTCAGTGGCCTGGCACCGCTGCTGGTGCAGGACATCGCCGGGCAGATCGACCGCTGGTTGATCGGCGTGGCGTTGCTTGGTTTGTTGACCCAGCTGGCAGTGCTGGCGAGGGTGGACGGCCTGGCGGCCTGGTGGCGGCAGTTCCGTGGCCAGATGCTGTTGCTCGGCTTCGGTGCCTGCGTGGGGTATTACACCTTGCGCTACGGAATATCCGTTGGCGAACGCTGGCAGCTGCTCTGTTTCCTGGTGCTGGGCTTTTCCGGCATCGTGCTGGTGGCCCAGCCGGTGCCGGTCAAGATGCGCCGCTAAACGGCTCGAGATCGCTGGGGCCGCTTTGCGGCCCTTTCGCGACACAAGGCCGCTCCCACAGGGATTGCGTTGTGCCGCAGGTCGGTGCAATCCCTGTGGGAGCGGCCTTGTGTCGCGATGGGCTGCGCAGCAGCCCCTTTGCCGTTACTTGTAACGGTGGATGTTGGACAGCTGCTTGTTCGGCTGTGGGTTCTTGCGGTAGATCAGCGCTTTCTTGCCGATGGTCTGCACCAGCTCGGCACGGCCGGCCTTGCACAGTTCGGCAATGGTCTCGGCCCGCTCTTCGCGGTCTTCCGAGCGAATTTCGACCTTGATCAGCTCATGGTCGACCAGGGCGCGCTCCAGTTCGGCGATGACGCCTTCATTCAAACCGTTGCCAGCAACGATCAGGACCGGCTTCAGGTCATGACCAATGGACTTGTATTGCTTCTTCTGCTCGTTATTGAGCGGCATAATCTGACCCTTTCCGTCTGATTCTGTAAAATTGACCGGCATTTTACCCGAGGGCCACCGGCTCCGCCCAGTCAATCACGACGCATATCATCGAGGTGCCCCGTGGTACAACGTTCCAAAAGCAGCGCAAACTGGCTGCGAGAGCATTTCAACGATCCTTTTGTGAAACAGGCACAAAAGGATGGCTACCGCTCGCGTGCGAGCTACAAATTGCTGGAGATCCAGGAAAAGGACCGGCTGATCCGCCCAGGCATGAGCGTGATCGACCTCGGTGCGGCTCCTGGTGGCTGGTCGCAGGTGACCAGTCGTCTGATTGGTGGCCAGGGCCGCCTGATCGCGTCCGACATCCTGGAAATGGATTCGATCCCGGATGTGACCTTCATCCAGGGCGATTTCACCCATGATGAGGTGCTGCAGCGCATTCTCGAGGCGGTCGGCGATTCGCACGTAGACCTTGTGATTTCCGACATGGCCCCCAATATGAGTGGTACGCCCGCAGTGGACATGCCGCGTGCGATGTTCCTCTGCGAGCTGGCCCTCGATCTGGCAACCCGCGTGCTAAAGCCCGGCGGCGACTTCCTGATCAAGATTTTCCAGGGCGAAGGCTTTGACGTGTACCTCAAGGACGTGCGCAGCAAGTTCGACAAGGTACAGATGCGCAAACCGTCGTCGTCGCGTGACCGTTCCCGCGAGCAGTACCTGCTGGGCAGGGGTTTCAAAGGGGCGTGAAAGGCGTGAAGCGGGGTGGCCGATAGTTATTTCCAATCGGCCGCTGCGTCAGGATCGTCCGAACTTCGTGTAGTCTAGCTTTCACAAAGGGTTACAGACGGTGCCTGCGGCTGCGTAGGTAATGTAGTAAGTTAGGGCGATGAATATCATGCGAGGAACGGCTGCGTCGTGCGCCGACCTCAGAGGGTAGCGAATTGAACGACATGGCAAAGAATCTGATCCTGTGGTTGATCATCGCAGCTGTCCTGGTGACGGTGATGAACAACTTCTCCAGCCCTAACGAGCCGCAGACCCTCAACTATTCCGACTTCATCCAGCAGGTCAAGGATGGCAAGGTCGAGCGTGTGACCGTCGACGGCTACATCATTACCGGCAAGCGCGCCGACGGCGACAACTTCAAGACCGTGCGCCCGGCCATTACCGACAACGGCCTGATCGGCGACCTGGTCGACAACCACGTCATCATCGAAGGCAAGCAGCCTGAGCAGCAGAGCATCTGGACCCAGCTGCTGGTGGCCAGCTTCCCGATCCTGGTGATCATTGCCGTGTTCATGTTCTTCATGCGCCAGATGCAGGGCGGTGCGGGCGGCAAAGGCGGGCCGATGAGCTTCGGCAAGAGCAAGGCGCGTCTGCTGTCCGAAGACCAGGTCAAGACCACCCTGGCCGACGTTGCAGGCTGCGACGAAGCCAAGGAAGAGGTTGGCGAGCTGGTCGAGTTCCTGCGCGATCCGGGCAAGTTCCAGCGCCTGGGTGGCCGTATCCCGCGTGGCGTGCTGATGGTCGGCCCGCCCGGGACCGGTAAGACCCTGCTGGCCAAGGCCATCGCCGGCGAGGCGAAGGTGCCGTTCTTCACCATTTCCGGTTCGGACTTCGTGGAAATGTTCGTCGGTGTCGGTGCCAGCCGTGTGCGCGACATGTTCGAGCAGGCCAAGAAGCACGCCCCGTGCATCATCTTCATCGACGAGATCGACGCCGTTGGTCGCCACCGTGGCGCCGGCATGGGTGGCGGTCACGACGAGCGTGAGCAAACCCTCAACCAGCTGCTGGTGGAGATGGACGGCTTCGAGATGAACGATGGCATCATCGTCATCGCTGCTACCAACCGTCCGGACGTGCTCGACCCGGCGCTGCTGCGCCCCGGCCGCTTCGACCGCCAGGTGGTGGTTGGCCTGCCGGACATTCGTGGTCGCGAACAGATCCTCAAGGTACACATGCGCAAGGTACCGGTCGGCGAGAACGTCAATCCGGCGGTCATCGCCCGCGGTACCCCTGGCTTCTCCGGCGCAGACCTGGCCAACCTGGTCAACGAGGCCTCGCTGTTTGCCGCGCGCGCCAACAAGCGCCTGGTCGAAATGAAAGAGTTCGAGCTGGCCAAGGACAAGATCATGATGGGCGCCGAGCGCAAGACCATGGTCATGTCCGAGAAAGAAAAGCAGAACACCGCCTACCACGAGGCTGGCCACGCCATTGTCGGTCGCCTGGTGCCTGAGCACGATCCGGTCTACAAGGTTTCGATCATTCCGCGTGGTCGTGCCCTGGGCGTGACCATGTTCCTGCCCGAAGAGGACCGCTACAGCCTGTCCAAGCGCGCACTGATCAGCCAGATTTGCTCGCTGTACGGTGGCCGTATTGCCGAGGAAATGACCCTGGGCTTCGACGGTGTCACTACCGGTGCGTCCAACGACATCATGCGTGCCAGCCAGATCGCCCGCAACATGGTGACCAAGTGGGGCCTCTCCGAAAAACTCGGCCCGCTGATGTATGCCGAGGAAGAGGGCGAAGTGTTTCTGGGCCGCAGTGCTGCCAGCCAGCACGCCAGCGTTTCCGGTGAAACCGCCAAGCTGATCGACTCGGAAGTGCGCAGCATCATCGACCAGTGCTACGCCACGGCCAAGCAGCTGCTCACCGACAACCGTGACAAGCTCGATGCCATGGCCGAAGCGCTGATGAAGTACGAGACCATCGATGCCGAGCAGATTGACGATATCATGGCCGGCCGTACCCCGCGCGAACCGCGCGACTGGGATGATGACTCTGCTTCGGGCAAGCCTGCCGCCCAGGGTGATCGCCCAGAATCGCCGATCGGCGGTCCAGCGGCTCAACACTAAGGGCATCTATGAGCTCAGTGCAGTACCCGACCCGGTTGCCTTGCGGCAACCGGGTTCTTGATTTGTCGCGTACCCATGTCATGGGTATTCTCAATATCACCCCTGATTCCTTCTCCGATGGTGGGCGCTTCAACCAGCGCGACGAGGCGTTGCGTCATGCCGAAGCGATGGTTGCTGCAGGCGCCACGCTGATCGATATCGGCGGCGAGTCCACGCGGCCGGGCGCGCGCGCGGTATCGGTGACCGAGGAGCTGGAGCGGGTGGCACCCATGGTCGAGGCGATCAACAGCCGCCTCGATGTGGTCATCTCGGTCGATACCTCCACGCCAGCGGTCATGCGTGAATCGGCGCGCCTCGGTGCCGGGCTGATCAACGACGTGCGAGCCCTGGAGCGCGATGGCGCCCTGGACGCGGCCGCGGATACCGGCCTGCCGGTGTGCCTCATGCACATGCGCGGCGAGCCGGGTAACATGCAGGACGACCCGCATTACGAAGATGTGACCGTCGAGGTTACGCGTTATCTTGAGCAGCGAATGGCCGCCTGTGCAGCGGCGGGCATCGACGCTAACAGAATCATTCTTGATCCGGGCTTCGGTTTCGCCAAGACACTGGCGCACAACCTGAGCCTGTTCAAGCACATGGAAGCGCTCTATCGCCTTGGGCGCCCGCTGCTGGTGGGTGTTTCACGAAAGAGCATGATCGGCCTGACGCTGGAACGTCCGGTCGGCGAGCGCTTGTACGGCAGCCTTGCGCTGGCGGCGTTGGCCATGACCAAGGGGGCGAGCATTCTTCGTGTCCATGACGTGGCCGAAACCGTTGATGTAGTGCGCATGATCGCTGCGGTGCAAAACGCCGAATAAGAACATTGGAGCCCCTATGAGCAGAAAATACTTTGGTACCGACGGCATTCGTGGCCGCGTCGGCGAATACCCGATCACGCCTGACTTCATGCTGAAGCTTGGCTGGGCGGCCGGCATGGCCTTCCGCAAGCAAGGCCACTGCCGGGTGCTGGTGGGCAAGGACACGCGTATCTCCGGTTACATGTTCGAGTCCGCACTCGAAGCCGGCCTGTCCGCGGCGGGTGCCGACGTGATGCTGCTCGGGCCGATGCCGACACCGGCCATCGCCTACCTGACGCGTACCTTCCATGCCGAAGCCGGCATCGTCATCAGTGCCTCGCACAACCCGCACGATGACAACGGCATCAAGTTCTTCTCGGGCCAGGGGACCAAGTTGCCGGATGAAGTCGAGCTGATGATCGAGGAGTTGCTCGACCAGCCGATGACCGTTGTCGAGTCGGGCAAGCTGGGCAAGGTTTCGCGCATCAACGATGCCGCCGGCCGCTATATCGAGTTCTGCAAGAGCAGCGTGCCGACCAGCACCAGCTTCGACGGCCTCAAGCTGGTTGTCGATTGCGCCCACGGTGCCACCTACAAGGTTGCGCCAAGCGTGTTCCGCGAGCTGGGTGCCGAGGTGACCGTGCTGCACGCTCAGCCCGACGGCCTGAACATCAACGAAGGCTGCGGCTCGACCCACATCGAATCGCTGCAGGCTGCCGTGCTGGTGGGCCATGCCGACCTGGGCATCGCTTTCGACGGTGACGGCGATCGCGTGTTGATGGTCGACCATACCGGTGCCATCGTCGATGGTGACGAGCTGCTGTTCATCATCGCCCGCGACCTGCAGGACCGTGGCAAGCTGCAGGGCGGGGTAGTGGGCACGCTGATGAGCAACCTGGGCCTGGAGCTTGCGCTGAAGGACCTGGATATCCCGTTCGTGCGGGCCAAGGTCGGCGACCGCTACGTCATGGCCGAACTGCTGGAGCGTGAGTGGCTGGTCGGTGGTGAAAACTCCGGTCACGTCGTGTGCTGCAACCACACCACCACGGGTGACGCGATCATCGCTGCCCTGCAGGTGCTGATGGCGCTCAAGCGCCGTGGCGAAACCCTGGCCCAGGCCCGTCAGGCCCTGCGCAAGTGCCCGCAGGTGCTGATCAACGTGCGCTATGGCGCCAGCAAGGTCGACCCGCTGGAGCACCCGTCGGTCAAGGAAGCCAGTGCCAAGGTGACCGAGGCCTTGGCCGGCCGCGGCCGCGTGCTGCTGCGTAAATCCGGTACCGAGCCGTTGGTGCGGGTGATGGTCGAGGGCGAGGACGAAAGCCAGGTGCGTGCGCATGCAGAAGCGCTGGCCAAACTGGTCGGCGAAGTTTGTGTCTGAAGGCGCTTGCCAGCGCAGATAGGGTTGGGTACTATCTGCGCCCACTTTGACCGACGAGGTAAAGCATGCGTCGCCCTATGGTAGCTGGTAACTGGAAGATGCACGGTACCCGCGCTAGCGTCGCTGAGCTGACCGAAGGCTTGAGAAATCTGGCCTTGCCGAGCGGAGTGGAAGTCGCAGTGTTTCCACCGGCCTTGTTCATCAATCAAGTGATCGATGGTCTGGCAGGTAAGGGAATTACTGTCGGCGCACAGAATTCTGCAGTACAACCCGAACAGGGTGCGCTGACCGGAGAAGTTGCTCCGGAACAGCTGGTTGAAGCAGGTTGCAAGTTGGTGTTGATTGGTCATTCGGAGCGTCGCCAGATAATTGGTGAAACCGACGAAGTGCTCAATCGCAAGTTTGCAGCGGCCCAGGCCAAAGGTTTGAAGCCAGTGCTTTGCATCGGGGAAACCCTTGAAGAGCGCGAGGCTGGCAAAACGCTCGAAGTTGTCGGGCGTCAACTAAGCAGTATCATCGAAGCATTCGGTGTTAAGGCTTTTGCCAATGCAGTAATTGCCTATGAGCCTGTATGGGCCATCGGCACCGGCCTTACGGCCACGCCACAGCAGGCCCAGGATGTGCACGCAGCCATCCGCGGCCAGCTGGCGGCAGAAGATGCTGAAGTGGCTGCGAAGGTGCAGTTGCTCTACGGCGGCAGCGTGAAGGCGGCCAATGCGGCCGAACTGTTCGGCATGCCGGATATCGATGGGGGGCTCATTGGTGGGGCTTCCCTGAACGCAGACGAATTCGGTGCAATTTGTCGCGCCGCAGGAAACTGAACAAATGCTGGAAACAGTCATCGTTGTTTTTCATCTGTTGGCAGCGCTGTCGCTTGTAGTGCTGGTTCTGTTGCAACAGGGTAAGGGTGCGGAAGCAGGTGCATCTTTCGGCGCGGGTGCTTCAAATACCGTGTTCGGGAGCCAGGGCTCTGCAACGTTCCTGAGTAAATTAACTGCTATACTCGCTGCCACTTTCTTTTTGACAGCACTTGGGTTAGGATACTTCGCGAAGCAACAAGCTCACCAGCTTAGCCAAGCGGGTCTTCCGGATCCAGCAGTGCTAGAAGTGAAAGAGCCGCAGAAACCGGCAGTTAATGATGATGTACCGGTGCTCCAGCAGCAGAAGAGCGAAACCACTCCTAACACGGGTGATGTACCTCCTCCGGCACAAGAGCAGAAGTAACGGGTTTCAAGTAGTAGTATTGCCGAGGTGGTGGAATTGGTAGACACGCAACCTTGAGGTGGTTGTGCCCATAGGGTGTAGGGGTTCGAGTCCCCTTCTCGGTACCAATTAAAGCTTGAGAGCCCGCTTTAGCGGGCTTTCTTGCAGGTGAAGGTTCGGATTTGACCCTCAGCAGGGTTCGGTCTTATACTTTTGCCCCAGCTTTGTCGCGGGGTGGAGCAGCTTGGTAGCTCGTCGGGCTCATAACCCGAAGGTCGTTGGTTCAAATCCAGCCCCCGCAACCAGCTTCAGCGGAGCCCCTTTTCAGGGGCTTTTTGCTAACCGAACAGTTTTCGGCGTCGTTGTCCAACGGCGCTTTCAGGGATGGGCGCTTCGCCCATTTTTTATTTGCACAGCATGCACGAGGGGGTTCAGGTGTCGAGCAAGCTAGAACAGTTGCAGGCCTTGTTGGCCCCGGTTGTCGAGGGTCTGGGCTATCAGTGCTGGGGGATCGAATACGTTTCCCAGGGTAAGCATTCGGTACTGCGCATCTACATCGACAAGGAAGGCGGCATCCTGGTGGACGACTGCGAAGCGGTCAGCCGTCAGGCCAGCGCAATTCTCGATGTGGAAGATCCGATCAGCAGTGAATACACCCTCGAGGTGTCTTCTCCAGGCATGGATCGCCCACTGTTCACTCTGGAACAGTTTGCCTCGCATGCCGGCGAACAAGTGAAGATCAAGCTGCGCTCACCCTTCGAGGGTCGTCGTAACTTCCAGGGCCTTCTCCGCGGTGTGGAGGAGCAGGACGTGGTGGTCCAGGTGGACAATCAAGAGTTCCTGTTGCCGATCGACTCGATCGACAAGGCCAATATTATTCCCAGTTTTGACTGAGACGTGCCGGGCCCGGCGGACGATCCGGGCCCAATGGCTTGCGCAAGGCGAGGCGTACGATGAGCAAAGAAGTACTGCTGGTTGTTGAATCGGTATCCAACGAAAAAGGTGTACCACCCGGCGTCATTTTTGAAGCGCTGGAAGTGGCACTGGCCACTGCAACCAAAAAACGTTTTGAAGACGAAGTCGACCTGCGTGTGGAAATCAACCGCCACACCGGTAGCTACGAGACCTTCCGTCGCTGGACCGTGGTCGACGAAGCCGATCTTGATGATCCGGCGATCGAGACCTGGTTGAGCAAGATTCACGAAACCCACCCTGATGCCAAGGTTGGTGACGTGATCGAAGAGAAGATCGAGTCCATCGAGTTCGGTCGTATCGCCGCCCAGACCGCCAAGCAGGTCATCGTGCAGAAGGTCCGAGAGGCCGAGCGTGCCCAGGTGGTCGATGCCTACCGCGAGCGCGTTGGCGAGATCATCTCCGGTACCGTCAAGAAGGTTACCCGCGACAACGTCATCGTTGACCTGGGCAACAACGCCGAGGCCCTGCTGGCCCGCGAAGACATCATTCCGCGCGAGACCTTCCGTGTTGGCGTGCGCCTGCGTGCGCTGCTCAAGGAAATTCGCACCGAAAACCGTGGTCCTCAGCTGATCCTGTCGCGCACCGCGCCACAGATGCTGATCGAGCTTTTCCGCATCGAAGTGCCGGAAATTGCCGAGGGCCTCATCGAAGTCATGGCTGCCTCCCGTGATCCGGGTTCGCGAGCCAAGATCGCCGTCCGCTCCAAGGACAAGCGCATCGACCCGCAAGGCGCCTGTATCGGCATGCGTGGTTCGCGCGTCCAGGCTGTATCCGGGGAGTTGGGTGGTGAGCGTGTGGATATTGTCCTCTGGGACGATAACCCGGCGCAGTTTGTCATCAACGCCATGTCGCCGGCTGAAGTCGCGGCGATCATCGTTGATGAAGATGCCCATGCCATGGACATCGCCGTTGCCGAGGACAACCTGGCCCAGGCCATTGGTCGTGGCGGTCAGAACGTTCGCCTGGCCAGTCAGCTGACCGGCTGGACCCTGAACGTGATGACCGAGAAGGACATCCAGGCCAAGCAGCAGGCCGAAACCGGTGACATCCTGCGCAATTTCATCGATGAACTGGAAGTCGACGAGGAGCTGGCCCAAGTGCTGGTCGACGAAGGCTTCACCAGCCTCGAAGAAATTGCCTACGTACCGTTGGAAGAAATGCTCAACATCGATGGCTTTGACGAAGATATCGTCAACGAGCTCCGCGCTCGAGCCAAGGACCGTTTGTTGACCAAGGCCATCGCTACCGAAGAAAAACTGGCAGACGCCCATCCGGCTGAAGACCTGCTCTCCCTTGAGGGCATGGACAAGGACTTGGCGGCGGAACTGGCGGTGCGCGGCGTGGTTAACCGCGAAGACCTGGCCGAGCAGTCGATAGACGATCTGCTCGACATCGACGGCATCGACGAAGAGCGTGCCGGCAAGTTGATCATGGCCGCCCGAGCCCACTGGTTCGAGTAATTAGGCGCGGCCTGAGGAGAGAAGTGCATGACGCAAGTCACGGTGAAAGAACTGGCCCAAGAGGTCGAGGCACCGGTAGAGCGCCTGCTGCAGCAGATGCGTGAGGCAGGTCTGCCGCACACCGACGCCGGTCAGGTAGTGACCGACAATGAGAAGCAGACCCTGCTGACTCATTTGAAGAGCAGCCACAAGAGCAAGGCGGAAGAGCCGCGCAAGATTACCTTGCAGCGCAAAACCACCAGCACCCTGCGTGTCGCCGGTAGCAAGAGCATCAGCGTAGAAGTACGCAAGAAGAAAGTATTCGTGCAGCGCAGCCCGGAAGAAATCCAGGCTGAGCAGAAGCGTGAGCTGGAAGAGCGCCGCGCGGCTGAAAATGCCGCTCGCGAGAAGGTCGAGGCCGAAGTTCGCCAGCGTAACGAAGAGCAGGCTCGCCGTCAGGCTGCCGAAACCGCTGCTGTAGCCCCTGCGCCTGCCGCCAAGCCAGCGGCGGCGCCTGCCGCTGCCCCGGCTCCGGTAGTTGCCGACGCCCCGGCCTCCGAAGATGCCGCAGCCCGCGCTGCCGAGCGCAAGAAGGACGAAGCCCGTCGCAACGAAGGCCGCACCCGTGACGAAGACCGTCGTGGTGGCGAGCGTCGTGGCGAGGCCCCGCGCGTGTCGATCAAGGTCAAGGTCAAGGAGAAGGAAAAGGCCCCGACTCCACGTGCCGCGCCGCGCACCACCGATGAAGAGAGCGATGGCGTACGCCGTGGCCGCGGTGGCAAGAGCAAGCTGAAGAAGCGCAACCAGCACGGCTTCCAGAACCCGACCGGTCCAGTCATCCGTGACGTGACCATCGGCGAGACCATTACCGTCTCGGAACTGGCCCAGCAGATGTCGGTCAAGGCCGCTGAAGTGGTCAAGTTCATGTTCAAGCTGGGTACCCCGGTCACCATCAACCAGGTGCTCGACCAGGAAACCGCTCAGCTGGTCGCCGAAGAACTGGGCCACAAGGTGACCCTGGTCAGCGATACCGCCCTGGAAGACTCCCTGGCCGAATCGCTGAAGTTCGAAGGTGAAGTGGAATCGCGTGCGCCGGTCGTTACCGTCATGGGTCACGTTGACCATGGTAAGACCTCGCTGCTCGACTACATCCGTCGTGCCAAGGTTGCCGCTGGCGAAGCCGGTGGTATTACCCAGCACATCGGTGCCTACCACGTGGAAACCGACCGCGGCATGGTCACCTTCCTCGATACCCCAGGCCACGCTGCGTTCACCGCAATGCGTGCCCGTGGTGCCAAGGCTACCGACATCGTCATCCTGGTGGTGGCGGCGGACGACGGCGTGATGCCGCAAACCCGCGAAGCCGTTCAGCATGCCAAGGCAGCTGGCGTTCCGCTGGTGGTCGCGGTGAACAAGATCGACAAGCCGGGTGCAGACATCGACCGCATCCGCAACGAGCTGGCCGTCGAAGGCGTCACCTCCGAGGATTGGGGTGGTGACACTCCGTTCGTCAAGGTTTCGGCGAAGATGGGTACCGGCGTCGACGAACTGCTCGAAGCGGTCCTGCTGCAGGCCGAGATCCTCGAGCTGACCGCTACCCCGACCGCCCCAGGTCGTGGTGTGGTTGTCGAATCGCGTCTGGACAAGGGCCGTGGCCCGGTGGCGACCATCCTGGTTCAGGACGGTACCCTGCGTCAGGGCGACATGGTCCTGTGCGGTTCCAACTATGGCCGCGTGCGCGCCATGCTCGACGAGAACGGCAAGCCTGTGAAGGAAGCCGGCCCGTCGATCCCGGTCGAAATCCTCGGCCTGGACGGTACCCCGGAAGCCGGTGACGAGCTGTCCGTGGTTGCTGACGAGAAGAAGGCCCGTGAAGTTGCCCTGTTCCGTCAAGGCAAGTACCGCGAGGTCAAGCTGGCCCGTGCTCACGCCGGCAAGCTGGAAAACATCTTCGAGACCATGGGTCAGGAAGAGAAGAAGACCCTCAACATCGTCCTCAAGACCGACGTGCGTGGTTCCCTGGAAGCACTGCAGGGTTCGCTGTCGGGTCTGGGCAACGACGAAGTTCAGGTGCGCGTGATCGGTGGCGGCGTCGGTGGTATCACCGAAAGCGACGCCAACCTGGCGCTGGCTTCGAATGCAGTACTGTTCGGCTTCAACGTGCGTGCCGATGCCGGCGCGCGCAAGATCGTCGAGCAGGAAGGTCTGGATATGCGTTACTACAACGTGATCTACGACATCATCGAAGACGTCAAGAAGGCCCTGACCGGCATGCTCGGCAGCGATGTTCGCGAGAACATCCTGGGTGTCGCCGAAGTGCGTGACGTGTTCCGTTCGCCGAAGTTCGGCGCCATCGCTGGCTGTATGGTCATCGAGGGTACCGTGTACCGCAACCGTCCGATCCGCGTACTGCGCGAAGACGTTGTGATCTTCGAAGGCGAGCTGGAGTCGCTGCGTCGCTTCAAGGACGACGCCTCCGAAGTGCGTAACGGCATGGAGTGCGGTATTGGCGTGAAGAGCTACAACGACGTCAAGGTCGGCGACAAGATCGAAGTCTTCGAGAAAGTCCAGGTGGCTCGTACCCTGTAAGGGGCGAGCGTGGTGCAGGCCCCGCCCCAGGGCGGCTGGCAGCGCCTCTGAAGGTAGCGCCCGGTCAGGCTTCAGCTTGACCGGGCGTTTGCCGCTTTAAGTTACAGGTAGCAAGAATGGCAAAAGAATATAGCCGTACCCAACGCATCGGCGACCAGATGCAGCGCGAGCTGTCGGAGCTGATCCGCCGTGAAGTCAAAGACCCGCGCGTCGGCCTGGTGACCATCACTGCCGTCGACGTCAGCCGCGACCTTGGCCACGCCAAGGTATTCATCACCGTGATGGGCCAGGACGGCGCCGACGCCGTACCGCAGACCCTCAAGGCCCTGACCAGCGCCGCGAGCTTCCTGCGCCTGCACCTGGGCCGTGTGATGCAACTGCGCAGCGTGCCGCAACTGCATTTCCACTTCGACGAGAGCGTCAGCCGTGGTGCCCACCTGTCGGCACTGATCGAGCGCGCGGTCGCTGAAGACCGTCAGCACAAGGATGCCGACCAGCCGGACGCCGAGGAGTAAGCGGTGGCCCAGGTCAAACGTATCCGCCGCAACGTCAGCGGCATCATCCTGCTCGACAAGCCACTGGGCTTCACCTCCAACGCCGCCCTGCAAAAGGTGCGCTGGCTGCTCAATGCGGAAAAAGCTGGTCACACCGGCAGCCTCGACCCGTTGGCAACCGGCGTGCTGCCGCTGTGCTTTGGCGAAGCGACCAAGTTTTCGCAGTACCTGCTCGATTCCGACAAGGGCTACGAAACGGTCATGCAGATGGGGCAGACGACCAACACCGGCGATGCCGAAGGTGAGGTGCTGCAGACCCGCGAGGTGACCGTTGGTCGCGCCGACATCGAGGCCCTGCTGCCACGTTTTCGTGGCCAGATCAGCCAGATACCGCCGATGTACTCGGCGCTCAAGCGTGACGGCCAGCCGCTGTACAAGCTGGCACGTGCAGGAGAGGTAGTGGAGCGCGAGGCGCGTTCTGTTACTATTGGCCGCTTGGAGTTGCTCGAGTGCGAAGGCACCCGTGCACGGTTGAGCGTAGGATGCAGCAAAGGCACCTATATCCGTACCCTGGTGGAGGATATTGGCGAGGCCCTTGGCTGCGGCGCCTATGTTGCCGAGCTGCGCAGGACCCAGGCCGGGCCTTTCGCGCTGGCACAGACGGTCACCCTCGAGGAACTTGAACAGGCCCACGCCGAAGGCGGCAATGAAGCGCTCGACCGCTTCCTGATGCCCTCGGACAGCGGCCTGCAGGACTGGCCGCTGGTGTGCCTGTCCGAGCACAGCGCGTTCTACTGGCTGCATGGGCAGGCGGTACGCGCACCGGACGCGCCACAATTTGGCATGGTCCGGGTACAGGATCACAATGCACGCTTCATCGGTATCGGTGAAGTGAGCGAAGACGGGCGCATTGCGCCGCGTCGGCTGATTCGGTCGGAATGACCGAAACCGGGGGGCCAGGCAGTTGCCGAACCCCACGGCACCAAGGGTGGCTGTCAGTAGGCACGGTCACACCTTTTTTATTAATACAGGGATCAGTCCCTGGCCTATTGGACCCCGCATGCGGGATCCGTTATCAGGAGAAGCCACATGGCCCTCAGCGTTGAAGAAAAAGCTCAGATCGTTGCCGAATACCAGCAAGCCGCCGGCGATACCGGTAGCCCGGAAGTGCAGGTTGCTCTGCTGACCGCCAACATCAACAAGCTGCAAGGCCACTTCAAGGCCAACGACAAAGACCACCACTCCCGTCGTGGTCTGATCCGTATGGTCAACCAGCGTCGTAAGCTGCTGGACTACCTGAAGGGCAAAGACACCACTCGTTACAGCGCCCTGATCGGTCGCCTGGGCCTGCGTCGCTAATAGCGGCCTGGTCAGTGGTGTGCATGGCGTGTCGCAGGCTTCGACAGGGCTGTTTTGCAGTGCTGCCGTTGGACACGCCACGCGTATCTTCGAGGTTGGCAGCCTGGCAATGCTGAGCGGTTTTTCCGCTTGGTGCCAGGCTCCCAGCCTCGTGTTGTATCTGGACGGTCAATGGGGCCGATTCCCCGTTCTGCCCAAGAATTCGCAAGAAACCAGTTCCCCCAAGAGCCACTGAAAAAGGTAGGAAACCGTGAACCCGGTAATCAAGACTTTCCAGTTCGGTCAATCGACCGTTACTCTCGAAACGGGCCGCATTGCCCGTCAGGCAACCGGCGCCGTGCTGGTTACCGTCGACAACGACGTCACCGTGCTGGTGACTGTGGTAGGCGCCAAACAGGCTGATCCAGGCAAGGGCTTCTTCCCGCTGTCGGTTCACTACCAGGAAAAGACCTACGCCGCCGGCAAGATCCCGGGTGGCTTCTTCAAGCGTGAAGGCCGTCCTTCCGAGAAAGAGACGCTGACCTCGCGCCTGATCGACCGTCCGATCCGTCCGCTGTTCCCGGAAGGCTTCATGAACGAAGTGCAGGTCGTCTGCACCGTGGTTTCCACCAGCAAGAAGACCGACCCGGACATCGCTGCGATGATCGGTACCTCGGCTGCCCTGGCCATCTCCGGCATTCCGTTCGAAGGCCCGATCGGCGCCGCTCGCGTTGCCTTCCACGAAAGCACCGGCTACCTGCTGAACCCGACCTACGAGCAACTGGCTGCCTCGAGCCTGGACATGGTCGTTGCCGGTACCGAATCGGCTGTACTGATGGTTGAATCGGAAGCCAAAGAGCTGACCGAAGACCAGATGCTGGGCGCCGTATTGTTCGCCCACGACGAATTCCAGGCCGTGATCCAGGCGGTCAAGGAACTGGCCGCCGAAGCCGGCAAGCCGACCTGGGACTGGCAGCCAGCCCCGGCCAACGTCGAGCTGATGAACCTGGTGCGCGCCGAGTTCGGCGAAGCCGTTTCGCAGGCCTACACCATCACCCAGAAGGCTGACCGCTACAACCGCCTGGGCCAGCTGCGTGACGAGGCCGTTGCCCGTCTGAGCAACGAAGAGACCGGCCCGTCCGCCGGTGCCATCAAAGAGATCTTCGGCGAGCTGGAATACCGCACCGTCCGCGAGAACATCGTCAACGGCAAACCGCGTATCGACGGCCGTGACACCCGCACCGTGCGCCCGCTGAACATCGAAGTTGGCGTATTGCCGAAGACCCACGGCTCGGCGCTGTTCACCCGTGGCGAAACCCAGGCCCTGGTCGTCGCGACCCTGGGTACTGCCCGTGACGCCCAGCTGCTGGACACCCTGGAAGGCGAGAAGAAAGACCCGTTCATGCTGCACTACAACTTCCCGCCGTTCTCGGTGGGTGAGTGCGGCCGCATGGGCGGCGCCGGCCGTCGTGAAATCGGCCACGGCCGCCTGGCCCGTCGTGGCGTGCAGGCCATGCTGCCGAGCGACAGCGACTTCCCGTACACCATCCGCGTGGTCTCGGAAATCACCGAGTCCAACGGTTCCAGCTCCATGGCTTCGGTCTGCGGTGCTTCCCTGGCCCTGATGGACGCCGGTGTACCGATGAAGGCACCGGTTGCCGGTATCGCCATGGGCCTGGTCAAGGAAGGTGACAAGTTCGCCGTCCTGACCGACATCCTGGGTGACGAAGACCACCTGGGCGACATGGACTTCAAGGTAGCCGGTACCGCCAAGGGTGTTACCGCGCTGCAGATGGACATCAAGATCAACGGCATCACCGAAGAGATCATGGAAATCGCCCTGGGCCAGGCCCTGGAAGCGCGCCTGAACATCCTCGGCCAGATGAACCAGATCATCGCCCAGTCGCGTAGCGAGCTGTCGGCCAACGCGCCGACCATGATCGCGATGAAGATCGACACCGACAAGATCCGTGACGTCATCGGTAAAGGCGGCGCCACCATTCGCGCCATCTGCGAAGAGACCAAGGCTTCGATCGACATCGAAGACGACGGTTCGATCAAGATCTTCGGCGAAACCAAGGAAGCGGCAGATGCTGCCAAGCAGCGCATCCTGGGTATCACCGCCGAGGCCGAGATCGGCAAGATCTACGTCGGCAAGGTCGAGCGCATCGTCGACTTCGGTGCCTTCGTCAACATCCTGCCTGGCAAGGACGGCCTGGTGCACATCTCCATGCTGAGCGATGCTCGCGTCGAGAAAGTCACCGACATCCTCAAGGAAGGCCAGGAAGTCGAAGTACTGGTACTGGACGTGGACAACCGCGGCCGTATCAAGCTGTCGATCAAGGACGTTGCCGCGGCCAAGGCCTCGGGCGTCTAAGCGACTGCCACGCAACAGGAAAAGGGCCCTTCGGGGCCCTTTTTTCATGGGTGAAAGGGAACCTTTTGCGGACTTGCATCTTGCATGCAGGATTATCGTGCGGATTGCAAAATGCACGACTCCGGGAATGCTGGCTGTTTGCTAAGTAATTGATTTAAAAGGAAAAAGACTAAAGGGAATAGCTGGCATAGCGCATGCAGCTATCCTCATACCTGTCGCCAGGATGTACGGCGCAGACCTTTCGAAAAACAGGAGTGATCCCTATGAAGAAGTTCGCCATTGCTGCCGCTACTGCTACCGCTCTGACCCTGACCATGGCTAACGCGGCATTCGCCCAGCAGTCCACCCAGGCCCCGATGACGCTGGCGGCCGGTGAGGTGACCAAGACCAAGGAAGCAGCCTCCGATACCTGGATCACTACCAAGGTAAAGGCTGACCTGATGACCGAGAAAGGTGTGCCTGGTGGCGATATCAAGGTCGAAACCAACAAGGGTGTCGTGTCGCTGTCTTCTGACACGGCGGTGACCGCAGCACAGAAAGAGGCGGCCATTGCCATCGCCAAGAAGATCAAGGGCGTGCAGGCCGTGTCGGCTGATGGCCTGAAGTCCGAATAAGGAATGTCCCGTCGGCCAAACGGATTTGGCCACCCATTCAAGAAGGGGCTGCACAGCAGCCCCTCTTCACTTAAAACACCGGATTCCGCGCAATCACATCACTCTCGAAGCATTCCTGCTCAAGGATCAAGGGCTCAACCAACGGCCGACTGTCGCGGAAATGCGCGGTCTGGGTATGCGCTTCGTACGCCGCATCATCACGGTAGATCTCGTACAGGTAAATCACCTCCGGGTCGACCCGGTCCTGCGACACATCGAACACCAGGCAGCCAGGTTCGGTGGCGACGGATGCAGCGGCATTGACCTTGATCGCGGTCAGAAAACCCTCGGCGCAACCGGGCTTCACACGGGTCTTGATGAACAGGCTATACACAAGGCTCTCCTTTTGTTTTAAATTCTATTGTGAATTGTATACAAAAATGGAGCCTCGCCAATGTCCGAATTGCCTGCACGCCCTGGTCGCCTGAATGGCCTGCGTCATATTGCCTTGTTGGTGCCCAACCTCGAGGAGTGCGAACGCTTCTATGTCGATGTGCTGGGCATGGAGGTGCTGAACCGCGCCAACGAAGACCTGGTGTATCTCACTTGTGGTAACGACAACCTGTCGCTGGGGCGCGGGGCAGGGGCGGCCAATGGTTTGCAGACCCTGGACCACTATGGGTTCATCGTCGATAGCGTGGAGGAGCTGGAGGCCTGGTACCAGTACTTCAAGGCGCACGGCGTGACCTTGCTGGACCGGCCGTTCAACCATGGTGACGGGGCGCGCAGCTTCCACCTGCTGGACCCGGCGGGGAACAAGGTGCAGCCGTTGTATCACCCGGCGGTGTCGGGGCAGCGGTTGGTGTGAAGCCTGTACCGGCCTATTCGCGGCGGTTCGGCGCCCCGATGAACCCGCTCCCACCGGGATAGCGCACAGCTCAAGGCGGGCGCATTCCCTGTGGGAGCGGGTTTACCCGCGAAGAGGCCAGACCTGCTGGTAGAGATTATTCGGCATCCAGATGCATCGGCGTCACCACCCGCCCATCGCTCTCGGCCTGGCCCAGGTTGGTATCGATGAAGTACACCCGGTCATCTTCCAGCTGGCCCTTGTCCACCAGGTAATCCTTGATGCTGCTGGCCCGCTCCTGGCCCAGTGTGCGCAGCAGCGCGGTACTCTCGGCCCAGGACTTGATCACCGCCTCGCGCAGCTTGGCGGTGCGCTCGTCGCGGCCCAGTTGCTCCCATTCGGCAGGCGGCTGCTGCTTCAGGCGGTTACGGTAGATGCCTTCGAGCATCGCCGGTTTGTCGCTGTCGTCGACCACCAGCATCGAGGCATTGGCCGGCACTTTGTCACCGCGACGTTGCAGGATCTTGTACCAGGTGGCCTGGTACTCACGCTCCAGGCGCTGCTGGGCGATCAGCGGGCCATCGCTGGCCTGGGCGCTGGTGCCTTCGATTTCCAGGCGCAGTTCCGGGCGCTCCTTCAGGGCCGATGCCAGTTTGTCCAGCGATGCCTGGGCGTCGCCACTGAGCTCGCTGGAGCCTGGGGCGAAGGCCACGTTGCCCAGGTCTTCCGAGCCACTGCCGGCAACCAGCCCGCCAATGAACTTGAACGGCGCCTGTGCCGCGCGCAACACCAGGTTGCGCAGGGTTTGCCAGACGATCGGCATCACGCTGAACTGCGGGTTGTTGAGGTCGCCGGACACCGGCAGCTCGATCGAGATCTTGCCTTCGGTATCCTTCAGCAGCGCCACCGCCAGGCGGATCGGCAAGTCCACAGCGTCCGGGCTGTCGACCTTCTCGCCCAACTGCAACTGCTCCACCACCACCTTGTTCTCGGCCTTCAGCTGGCCGTTGGTGATCAGGTAGTGCAGGTCGAGGTTGAGCCGGCCCTTGCGGATACGGAAGCCGGCGAACTTGCCGGAGTAGGGTGTCAGTGTGGTCAGCTCGACCCGCTTGAAGCTGGTGGCGATGTCCAGGCTGGCCAGCGGGTTGAACGGGTTGAGGGCGCCTTTGATGGTGACCGGCGCATAGCGGTCGACCTTGCCCTTGACGTTGACCTTGGCCGGCACCGGCTTGCGGTTGTCGATGGTGCCGATCTGGCCGTTGAGCTGCTGGATGGCCGTGGCGAAGTTGGGGGTAAGGGACAGGTCGGCGAAGTTGGCCGAGCCGTCGTTGATGTCGATCTGGCCGATGTGGATACCCAGCGGCTTGTCGTTGCTGGCTGCGGTCGGCCTGGCCTGGCTGGTCGCCGGGGCGCCGGCCGGCTGCGGGATCAGCAGGTCATTGATGTTGGTGGTGCGGTCTTCATTGATGATGAAGCGCGCATAGGGCTGCAGCAGGGTTACCTTGTCGATCGACAGCGCATCGCCGTGCACGTAGGACAGGCCATCGACGTTCACCTGCTGCCATTTGACGAAGTCGCGGCTCTTGATGGTGTCGAGGGTGTGCAACTGGCTGACCTGCGCCTTGCCGGTGATGCTGAAGGCCAGCGGTGCGGTGTTCTTCAGGTCGACCTTGAGGTCGCTGGCGAGCATGCCGCTGCGCAGCTCCAGCAGGATGAACGGGCTGATATAGGCCTGGGCCACCCGCAGGTCGATGTCGCGGCTGCTCACGTCCAGCTTGGCCCATATGGGTGCCAGGTTGACCTGGCCGGCCGCCTGCAGTTTGCCCTGCTTGCCCACGCCGGTATCGAGCTTGAGGGTGAAGGGCGACTGGTTGAGGCTGTCGAAACCTTGCAGGTCGGCGTTGAGCGGGCCGACGTCGAGGGCCACCGGCTCTTTCTGGGTGCGGTCTGCCAGGTGCACCAGATAGTTACGCAGTTGCACGTCCTTGAGCAGCACCTGCCAGGGCTTGCCCGGCTCCTTGGCGGCTTGCTGTTCCGGTGTGGGCTCGGCGGCGGCCGGCTCGGCCTTTTCCTTCGGTGTGGCCTTGGCCGGCTGGCTGGCGAACAGCTTCTGCCAATCGAGCTGGCCGTCCTTTTCCAGTGCGGCCCAGGTTTCCAGTTTTTCGCTGCGGATCTTGCCCACGGTGACCAGTTGCTTGACCAGGTCGACGGAGGTCTCGCTCACTTCCAGGCTGGCCAGGCGCGCCAGCGGGCGACCATCCGGAGCCTTGATGGCGAACGGGGCAATGCGCACCGACGCGTTGTCCAGCAACAGTTCGGTCTGCTTGGCGAGGTTGAGCTTGTAGTGGGTGTCGAGGCTGACCACGCCGTTTTCCAGCACCAGTGGTACGGCATCGCGTACATAGGGCCAGAACGCCTTCATGTTGCCGTCGGTGACCTTCAGTGTGCCTTCAGAGGCGATCGGCGCCAGGCTCAGGGTGCCTTTCCAGTCGATGCGCCCGCCGTTGGGGCCGATGGCCACCAGGTTCATGTCGGCATTGTCGTTGGGCAAGGTACTGAGGTTATTCAGCTCCAGGTTCATGTTGTCGTAGAGGAACTCGATCGGCTCGCTCGGGCGCAGGTCCTCGAAGTGCAGGTAACCGTCGCTGAGCTTGATGCTGCCGATGCGCAGCGGGAACGGGTCGCTGGGCGGCTCGTCGGGCTTGGCTTCGCTTGGGGGCAACTTGAACAGGCGGGTCAGGTTGAGGGTACCGTCCTTGGCGAACAGCACTTCGTTGCGTGGTTTGACCAGTTCCACTGCGTCCAGGTGCAGGGCACCGCTCCACAGGCTGTCGAGCGAGAGGTTGGCGTACAGCCGGTCGAAGCCGACCTGCTCCTTGCCCGGCTCGCCGATCTGCAGGCCCCACAGCGTCAGCTCGAGGCTGAAGGGGTTGAGCTCGATCCGTTCGAGGTGGGCAGGCACGGTTGCGTACTGGGCCAACTGCTGGTTGGCGATGCGCAGCGCGACACCGGGGAGTATGAGAAAGCCAAGAAGGCTGTAGAGGGCTACGAGGGCCAGAAGTGCGCCAGCGGCGCGAGTCAATCCTTTGTACATGTGTCGCTTCGTCTGTCTAAGCAGGAGAGCTTGGAGTATGGCACGTTAAATCAGTTCCGCTGAGGCGACCATTTGATCTCATTCGATACCCATGCGCCGTTTGGCCCGGTGTGCCGAGCCGTCGCGCATCGCCCAGCGCAGTATCGGTGCGGTGCGTTGCAGGCCCAGGCGGATCATGCGCCGCTGCAAAGGGCCGTGCTGCAGGCCGAGCATGGCCTGGGCCCAGGCCGGCAGCAGGTCGATGCCGGCGTGCAGCATCAGCTTGCCCACAGGCTGTGCCAGGCGGCTGGGAGCCGGGGCGTCGAGCAGGATGTCGACCACTTGGTGACTACGGGCATCGCATTGCAACTGCGGGCGCATGCGCTGCAGGTAGTCCTCGACCTGCTGGCACGAGCGCGGCACGTCGCGGGCACCAAGGCGCTCGGCGATCAGCGCGATCTCGGCGTAGTAGGCATCCTGCTCGGCGCGCGCAAGGTGCGGGTTGCGGTAACGCAGGTGGGCGGCGAGGAAGCTGCTGACTTCCGCCACATGCACCCAGGTCAGCAGGTCCGGGTCGCTGGCCGCATACGGGCGGCCGTCCGGCGCGGTGCCGGTCACCTGCAGGTGGATGGTGCGCACCTTGTCGATCAGCCACTCGGCATCGCGGGTGGCACCGAAGGTGGTGCCGGAGATGAACTGGCTGGTGCGGCGCAGGCGGCCGAGCAGGTCTTCACGGAAGTTGGAATGCTCCCACACCCCGGCCAGTGCCAGCGGGTGCAGCAACTGCAGCATGAGGGCACTGATGCCACCGACCAGCATGCTCGGGAAGTCGCCATGTACCTGCCAGCTGATGCTGTGCGGGCCGAACAGGCCGGGGTCGCCCTTGGGCGATTCCAGGTCGAGCTGGCCGAGGGCCAGCCCGGTGAGGCTCATGACCTGGGTTTCGATGCGACGGCGAAGGGCTTCCATGGCGACCTGTGGTTCAGGGCGGCCATGAACAGCGGCCGCCGGTTACTGGTTGAGGCGTTTGTCAATCAGGCCCTGCACCACGCTGGGGTCGGCCAGGGTCGAGGTATCGCCCAGGTTTTCCAGCTCGTTGCAGGCGATTTTGCGCAGTATACGCCGCATGATCTTGCCAGAGCGTGTCTTGGGCAGCGCCGGGGCCCACTGGATCAGCTCGGGCTTGGCAAAACTGCCGATTTCCTTGCTGACCAGCGCCAGCAGCTCGGCCTTGAGCGCGTCGTCCGGTGTTACGCCATTCATGGGCGTGACGAAGGCATACACGCCCTGGCCCTTGAGGTCGTGGGGGTAACCGACCACGGCCGCTTCGGCGACGCTGTCATGCAGCACCAGCGCGCTTTCCACTTCGGCGGTACCGATGCGGTGGCCGGAAACGTTGATCACGTCATCGATACGCCCGGTGATCCAGTAGTCGCCATCGGCATCGCGGCGGGCACCGTCGCCGGTGAAGTAATAGCCGGGCATCGGCTTGAAGTAGGTGTCGACCATGCGCTGATGGTCGCCATAGACGCTACGGATCTGCCCGGGCCAGCTGGCCTTGATGACCAGCAGGCCGGCACCGGGGCCTTCGATGAGTTTGCCCTTTTCGTCCAGCAGCACCGGTTGCACGCCGAACATGGGCTGGGTGGCACAGCCGGGCTTGAGCACCTGCGCGCCGGGCAGCGGGGTGATCATGATGCCGCCGGTTTCGGTCTGCCACCAGGTATCGACGATGGGGCAGCGCTGCTGCCCGACAGCCTCGAAGTACCACTCCCAGGCTTCGGGGTTGATCGGCTCGCCGACGCTGCCCAGCAGGCGCAGGCTCTGCCGTGAGGTGCCTTGCAGTGGCCCGTCGCCTTCGCGCATCAAGGCACGCAGGGCGGTCGGGGCGGTGTAGAAGATGTTCACCTGATGCTTGTCCACCACCTGCCAGAAGCGCGAGGTATCCGGGTAGTTGGGCACGCCTTCGAACATCAGCGAGATCGCACCATTGGCCAGCGGGCCATAGACGATGTAGCTGTGGCCGGTGACCCAGCCGACATCGGCAGTGCACCAGAACACCTCGCCTTCACGGTAGTCGAACACCACCTTGAAGGTGAGGGTTGCCTGCAGCAGGTAGCCGCCGGTGGTGTGCAGCACGCCCTTGGGTTTGCCGGTGCTGCCGGAGGTGTAGAGGATGAACAGCGGGTCTTCGGCGCCCATTGGCTCGGCAGCGCAGTCGTCGCCGGCCTTTTCCGTTGCCTCGTGGTACCAGAGGTCACGGCCCTCGGCCCAGGCAACATCGCCGCCGGTGCGGCGCACCACGAATACGCTGCTGACCGCAGGGCAACTGGCCAGGGCCTTGTCGACGTTCTGTTTCAGCGGGATGCGCTTGCCGCCGCGCACGCCTTCATCGGCGGTGATTACCGTGCGGCAGTCGGCATCCAGGATGCGGTCGCGCAGGGCGTCGGGCGAGAAGCCGCCGAACACCACCGAGTGGATGGCACCGATACGGGTGCAGGCAAGCATGGCGAAGGCAGCCTCGGGGATCATCGGCATGTAGATGCACACCCGGTCGCCTTTCTTCACCCCGCGTGCTTTCAGCGCATTGGCCAGGCGGCAGACCTGGCGATGCAGTTCGCGGTAGGTGATGGCCTTGGAATCCTTGGGGTCGTCGCCTTCCCACAGCAGGGCGGTCTGTTCGCCGCGTCGGGCCAGGTGGCGGTCGATGCAGTTGTAGCTGACGTTGAGCTGGCCGCCATCGAACCAGCGGGCGTTGCCGGTCTTCAGGTCGCATTGCTGCACGCTCGACCAGGGCTTGATCCAGTCCAGGCGTTTGGCTTGTTCGGCCCAGAAGGTATCGGGGTCGTCCACCGACTGGCGGTAGAGGCGGCGGTACTCGTCGGGAGTGAGGGCGGCGGACTGGCTGACGGCCAGGGCCTGGGGGTAGTTGCGGATATCGAACATGGCGGGTGGTCCTGCTCTTGTAAGGGGCGATGGACTGCAACGGCTATTCGATAGGACAGTGTAGCTGGGAGAGGTGTTCAACCTGTGCCGGCCTCTTCGCGGGCCTGCCCGCTCCCACAGGTACTAAACAGTTCTTGAGGCCTGTGCAGTATCTGTGGGAGCGGGCAAGCCCGCGAAGAAGCGGTCGAAGGTTTCAGATCAACCGCGGTGACGGCCGCGGAAGTAGTTGATCAGGCCTTGGGTGGAACCGTCTTCGGCGCTGTCTTCCAGGCTTCCTACAAGACGCTGGTAAACGCCCTTGCCCAGTTCCTTGCCCAGTTCCACGCCCCACTGGTCGAAGGCGTTGATGCCCCAGATCACGCTCTGTACGAAGACCTTGTGCTCGTACATCGCCACCAGCGCGCCCAGGCGGCGGGGGCTGATGCGTTCCACCACCAGGGTGTTGCTCGGGCGGTTGCCCGGGATCACCTTGTGCGGGGCGAGCTTTTCGATGTCCGCTTCGTTCAGGCCTTTGCCACGCAGCTCGGCTTCGGCTTCCTCGCGGGTTTTGCCCAGCATCAGCGCCTGGCTCTGCGACAGGCAGTTGGCGTACAGCCACTGATGATGGTCGGCCACCGGGTTGAAGCTCACCACCGGCACGATGAAATCGGCCGGAATCAGTTGGGTGCCCTGGTGCAGCAACTGGTGGTAGGCGTGCTGGCCGTTGCAGCCGACGCCGCCCCAGATCACCGGGCCGGTATCGGTCTTCACCGGGGTGCCGTCCTGCAGCACGCTCTTGCCGTTGGACTCCATGTCCAGCTGTTGCAGGTGCTTGGTGATGTTGCGCAGGTAGTGGTCGTACGGCAGGATCGCGTGGCTCTGGGCGCCCCAGAAGTTGCCGTACCACACGCCCAGCAGGGCCAGCAGCACCGGCATGTTCTTGTCGAACGGCGCAGTCTGGAAGTGCTGGTCCATGGTGTAGGCACCGGACAGCAGTTCCTTGAAGTTGGCGGTACCGATGGCCAGGGCGATCGGCAGGCCGATCGCCGACCACAGCGAGTAGCGCCCGCCCACCCAGTCCCACATCGGGAAGATGTTTTCTTCGCGGATGCCGAAGGCCACGGCGGCGGCCTTGTTGCTGGAGACGGCGATGAAGTGGCGGTACAGCTCGGCTTCCGAGCCGCCCTGGGCCAGGTACCAGGTACGCGCGGCCATGGCGTTCTTCAGGGTCTCGAGGGTGTTGAACGACTTCGACGAGACGATGAACAGGGTGGTTTCGGCGCGCAGGTTGGCCGACAGCTCGTGGAACTCACTGCCGTCGATGTTCGCCAGGTAGTGGCAGCGCACGCCACGCTGGGCGTAGGGCAGCAGCGCCTCGGAGACCAGCTCGGGGCCGAGGAACGAGCCACCGATGCCGATGTTGACCACGTCGGTGATCGGTTTTTCGCTGTAGCCGCGCCACAGGCCGTCGTGGATGCGGCCGACCAGTTCAGTGATCTGGTTGAGCACCTTGTGCACTTCCGGCATGACGTTCACGCCGTTGACGCTGAGCTTGTCGCCTACCGGCCGGCGCAGGGCGGTGTGCAGTACCGGGCGACCTTCGGAGGCGTTGATGATTTCGCCGCTGAACATCGACTTGATGGCGTCCTGCAGGCCCACTTCGTTGGCCAGGTTGACCAGCAGGTCGCGGCTTTGTTCGGTGATCAGGTTTTTCGAATAGTCGAGGAACAGGCCGCAGCAGCTCAGGGAGAACTGGTCGAAGCGCTTGGCATCGGCGGCGAAGGCTTCGCGCATGCTGAAACCTTGCATGGCGTCGCGGTGTTGCTGGAGCGCCTGCCAGGCGGGCAGGGCCGTCACATCGTGGGGTGTACGGTAATACGCCATTGCGCGGGGTTCCCTTGGTGCGTGATGAGGCCTTGGACACGGCAGCCATTGCCGGGTTCAGGCTGGCACCATTATAGGCAAAGGCCACTTGCAGGGAATGGGTAGGCGGGGGAATTTGGGGGGCGCAGTGGTCTTTGTGTTACCGGTACTGGCCTCATCGCTGGCAAGCCAGCTCCCACAGGGATAGCGCATGGTTCGAGACCGATGCGCTCGAGGTGGACGCTGGCTTGCCGGCGAATGGGCTGCAAGGCAGCCCCAGGCCGTTACGCGGTCTTCTCTTCCAGATGCAGGTACAGGTTGTCGATCAACCGTGTGTTACCCAGGTAGGCCGCCACCAGGATCACCAGGTCGCGGTCGCCAAAGCTTGCCGGGCGCAGGGTCAACGCATGGCGAATTTCCAGGTAGTCCGGGCGTAGGCCGGCAGCGGTCAGCTGCGCCTTGCCTTGCTCGGTCAGCGCCGGGAAATCAACCTGGCCATGGCTGATAGCCTCGCCGATCTGCTGCAAGGTGCGGTACACCACTGGCGCCGTAGCACGCTGTTCAGGCGTGAGGTAACCATTGCGCGACGACAGCGCGAGGCCGTCCTCGGCCCGCACGGTGGGCTCGCCGATGATCTGGATCGGCATGTTCAGGTCGCGCACCATGGCACGGATCACCGCCAGCTGCTGGAAGTCCTTTTCGCCGAACACGGCAAGGTCGGGCTGGACCATGTTGAACAGCTTGCTGACCACGGTGGCCACGCCCTCGAAATGCCCGGGCCGGCTGGCGCCGCACAGGCCTTCGGAAAGGTGGGGCACGCTGACGCGGGTTTGCACGCTCATGCCGTCGGGGTACATCTCTTCGACGGTAGGCGCGAACAGCAAATTGCAGCCGGCCTGAAGCAGGCGCTCCTGGTCGGCGGCCAGGGTGCGCGGGTACTTGTCGAGGTCTTCGTTGGGGCCGAACTGCAGCGGGTTGACGAAGATGCTGGCGACCACGAAATCGGCGCGCTGCGCGGCCTTGGTCACCAGGGCGGCATGGCCGCTGTGCAGGTTGCCCATGGTCGGTACGAAGCCGATGCGCTTGCCTTCACCGCGGGCGCGGGCGACTGCGGCGCGCAGTTCGCGGACGGTCTTGACTGTATTCATGCACTGAACCCGTGTTCGCTGCCTGGGAAGCTGACCTGCTTGACTGCCTCGACGTAAGCGACGAGGGCGCTGTGGATATCCGGCTGGCCTTGCATGAAGTTCTTCACGAACTTCGGTACCCGGCCGCTCAGCGACAGGCCGAGCATGTCGTGCAGGACCAGTACCTGGCCATCGGTGCCGCTGCCGGCGCCAATGCCGATCACCGGGATGCCCACGGCATTGGTGATTTCCGCCGCCAGTTCGCTGGGTACGCATTCGAGCAGCAGCATGGCCGCGCCGGCTTGTTCCAGGGCGATGGCGTCGGCGCGCATCTGCCGGGCCTGGGCTTCCTGGCGACCCTGGACCTTGTAGCCGCCCAGCACGTTGACAGTTTGCGGGGTCAGGCCCATGTGTGCGCACACCGGCACGCCACGCTCGGCCAGCAGGCGGATGGTCTCGGCCAGCCAGGCAGCGCCTTCGATCTTGATCATGTGGGCGCCAGCCTGCATCAGCGTGGCGCTGTTGGCAAAGGCTTGCTCCGGGGTGGCATGCGCCATGAACGGCAGGTCGGCGAGGATCAGTGCGCCGTCGTTGCCACGTTTGACGCTGGCGGTGTGGTAGGCCATGTCCGCGGTGGTCACCGGCAGTGTGCTGTCGTGGCCTTGCAGGACCATTCCCAGCGAGTCGCCCACCAGCAACACTTCGACACCGGCCTGGCTGGCGGCCCTGGCGAAGGTCGCGTCGTAGCAGGTCAGCATGGTGATTTTTTCACCCTTGGCCTTGAGGCCATTGAGGGTGGTCAGGGTTACTTCAGGCATGTAGGAAATTCCTCGTTCAGGCGCTGTAAAAAACGACTGCATTCAACGCGTGTAGTCATCTTCCGGAGCGGCACATCATCGCGCGTGATGTTGGGGCACAGGTCCGTCCGGGCCTAAATACGGGTATGCGGCACTTTGGTGCCACACGGGACGCCTATAGTCGTGAGCGAGGTGGGGGAAGTCAATCACCCTGTTACCGCATTGTTACGATCAGGGTGTTACTGGCGTTACCGCGCCAGTGTGCAAGGCTGGAACGCCCGGTTTACAGGCGTTCCAGGCCGACGAACGGGCAGTTGTCGAGCAGTTGCGCGAGGGCGCGGCCATCGGCCAGACGGAAATCGCCCGGTACCAGTTCGGCCAGTGGGTACAGCACGAAAGGCCGGGCATGCATGTGGTAATGCGGCACTTTCAGGCGCGGCTCGTCGAGCACCTGGTCGCCGAACAGCAGGATGTCCAGGTCCAGTGTGCGCGGGCCCCAGCGCTCCTTGCGCACGCGGCCCTGACCGTTCTCGATGGCCTGCAGTGCATCGAGCAGGGCCAGCGGCGGCAGGGCAGTGTCCAGCGCAGCGACGGCGTTGGTATAGCGCGGCTGGCCGGGCAGCAGCGAATCGCTGGTGTACAGGGCCGAGGCAGCCACCAGCCGCGTGGCTTCGACCTGGTCGAGGGCCTGCAAGGCGCTGCGCAGCTGCTCGGCAGGTGCGTCCAGGTTGCTGCCCAGGCCGATATAGGCGCGGGTACTCACTCGAACGCCTCGTCGCCACTGCGCTTGCGTTTGCCACCGCTACGCTTGCGTTTGCGCGGGCCGGCGCCGGTGCCTTCGTCGCGGCTGCCCAGCTCGCGGATCATCTCGCGGCGCTCGCTGTCGTTGGCATCCTGGTAGTCGGTCCACCACTGGCCGAGGTCGTCGGTTTCTTCCCCGGCGCTTTCCCGCAGCAGCAGGAAGTCGTAACCGGCACGGAAGCGCGGGTTGTCCAGCAGCACGTCGGCGCGCTTGCCGCTGCGGCGTGGCAGGCGCTCCTGCATGTCCCAGATCTCGCGGATCGGCAGGGTGAAGCGCTTGGGGATGGCGATGCGCGCGCATTGCTCGGCGATCAGGTCGTGGGCCGCACCGTTCATGGCCGGGATCGGCGGCACGCCCTGGTTCTGCAGGTGCAGCACGCGGGCCGGCAGGGCTGGCCACAGCAGCGCGGCGAAGAGGAACGCCGGGGTTACCGGTTTGCCATGCTTCACGCGCAGGTCGGTGTTGTTCAGCGCCTGGCTGATCAGCGTGTGGGTGTAGGTCGGGCGCTCGTCCAGGGCATGCGAACTGGCCGGGAACAGCGGCTCGAACAACTGCAGGTCGACCAGCATTTCGAAGACGATGGCGCCCTGGCCGGAAAGGAACAGCTTGAGGCTCTCTTCGAACAGGCGCGCTGGCGGAATCTCGCGCAGCAGCGGGGCCAGTTCGCGAATCGGCTGGACCGTGTGCTTTTCGATGCCGAAGTCGAGCTTGGCGGCGAAACGCACCGCGCGCAGCATGCGCACCGGGTCTTCCTGGTAGCGGTGGGTAGGGTCACCGATCAGGCGCAGCAGGCGGTTGCGGATATCGTGCACGCCATTGGCGTAGTCGAGGATGCGCTCGCTGACCGGGTCGTAGTACAGGGCATTGATGGTGAAGTCGCGACGTTGCGCGTCTTCTTCCAGGGTGCCGTATACGTTGTCACGCAGGATGCGGCCACTGGCATTGTGCGACGAACGGTGGCTGTCGCCCTGGTCGTCTTCCGAATGGTGGGCGCGGAAGGTGGCGACTTCGATGATCTCACGGCCGAAATGCACGTGGACCAGCTTGAAGCGGCGACCAATGATGCGCGCGTTGCGGAACTCGGCACGGACCTGTTCGGGGGTGGCACTGGTGGCGACGTCGAAGTCTTTCGGCGTGATGCCCAGCATCAGGTCGCGGACACAGCCACCGACCAGGTAAGCCTGGTAGCCGGCGCTCTGCAGGCGCTCCACGATGTTCACCGCGTGGCGGCTGAACTGGTGGCGCTGCAGCGAGTGCTGGCTCTTGTTGATCACCTCAGGCGTGGTGCGCCTGTGGTGCGGGCCCGGTACGGGCGGGCGAAACGACTGGAACAGCTTCTTCAGCATGGGATGCACTGTTTGAAGGAATGTTCGGCCAAGAATAGGAGAATGGCCGCATGATGGGCGGGGATTCTAGCATTTACTCAAGGAATGGTGTAGGCGGGTAGCGGGATGCCTGCCGGAAGGGTAGAAACGACAAGGGGAGCCTAAGCTCCCCAAGAAGTCGTTGCGTGCTCTTATTGTTTTTTTGCTGGGCTTCTTGTTTTTGTTGAGTGCCCTGTCCACAAATCTCGAAGCTTGTGGACGACCCCCAATCCAGGGGTTAAGAGCAAACGGATTGCTTTGGTCGCTGATGTCACGTTGATCTGTCGATCCAACCAGTTCAGGCGCTGCTTTTTAGTGCAGTTTTTGTTGTTCTCTGCCTGGTTGTGGGGCAAGCCCCAAACACGCATCCTCTCCAAAAGAATCAGTTAGCTGCGCCTCCGCCGTCTTGTTTTTATTGTGCGTGAGCCGTTTCGTCTTGTTCTTATTCTGAGTTGCAGTGCTTGTTATTGTTCTTGTACCAGACATATAGCAGGTGCCGTGCCAACTTTTGCAAACCCAGTAAAATCAATGGGTTGGAGGTGGTGAGCAGTTTTTCAGGGGTCGAAAATGTCGAAATTTCGTTACCGTACGCCTCGGGAACTGTTACGGCGGAAAGGGTGGGTAACAGATTTTTGCGGGGACTGAGGTGTTACCTGGGTGTTCGCCGTGACACGTTCAGCGCCTGTGAGATCGAGCGCCGCCCGCGCGGCGCTTCGCGGCACAAGGCCGCTCCCACATCTGTTTCGGGCCAGTCACTCCTGTGAGGTCTCCTCTGCCCGCCTTGTCTGTTCCATTCGATATCAAGGGGGGGGCGCGACAGCTCTTCATCAATCTTCAGCCATGCACCAAGGCTGCAACCCATCTGGCACAGGAATGATTGGCCCGAAACAGATGTGGGAGCGGGCTTGCCCCGCGAAGCGCCGCGCGGGCGGCGCTCGATCTCACAGGCGCCACATAGGCTGCGGCGTACGGTGGCGGGCAGGTTGAGTTACTCGCTGGTAGCGTTGCTCTTGCGCCGCGGGATGCCCAGGCGCTGGCGACGTTCCCACAGGCACTTGCGGCTGACCCCGAGCTTGCGGGCCAGCTCGGTCTCGGTCATGTGGTCCTGGTGCTCGAGCACGAAGTGCTGGAAGTAGTCCTCCAGCGACAAGTCCTCGGTCGGCTCATGGCTGGCATTGGCCGCACTGGCCACGGCCAGGGCGTTGTCGAGGATTTCGTCGTCCTCCAGGTCGCCCAGTTCGATGTCGATGCCCAGCAGGTCGGCGGAAATTTCTGCGCTCTCGCTGAGGATCACCGCACGCTCAACGGCGTTTTCCAGCTCTCGCACGTTACCCGGCCAGCTGTAGTGACGAATGGCCTGCTCGGCTTCGGCCGAGAAGTGCAGGTCGTCGCGGCCGATGCGCGCACTCTGGCGTGCGAGGAAGGCGCTGGCGATCTCGTTTACGTCGCTGCCGCGCTCGCGCAGTGCAGGCAGTTTCAGGGCAATCACGTGCAGGCGGTAATACAGGTCTTCACGGAACTGGCCGGCCTTGGCCAGGTTCTTCAGGTCACGGTGGGTCGCGGCGATCAGGCGCACATCGACCTTTTGCGACTGTACCGAACCTACCCGGCGAATCTCGCCTTCCTGCAGCACGCGCAGCAGGCGGGCCTGGGCTTCCAGCGGCAGTTCGCCGATTTCGTCGAGGAACAGCGTACCGCCATCGGCGGCCTCCACCAGGCCGGCACGCCCGGCGCTGGCGCCGGTGAACGCGCCTTTTTCGTGGCCGAACAGTTCGGACTCGATGAGTGTCTCGGGGATAGCCGCGCAGTTCACCGAAATCATCGGTGCCTTGGCCCGGCGCGACAGGTTGTGCAGGGCGCGTGCGACCAGCTCTTTACCGGTGCCCGACTCGCCCTGGATCAGCACGTTGGAGTCGGTGGGCGCGACTTTGCGGATCTTGCTGTACATGTCCTGCATCGGCGGGCACGAGCCGATGATGCCGATTTCGCCATTGGCGGCTGCCGCGCTGCCTTTGTCGGCCGGGGCGGCCTTGCCATTGGTGGCGCGTGGCTCGGCCGCCGGTGCGGTGGCCGGGGCATTCTGCCGATCGCGCAGGATGCGCGCCACGGCTTGCAACATCTCGTCGTGGTCGAAGGGCTTGGCAATGTAGTCCACCGCGCCCATTTTCATCGAGTCTACCGCCGAGCGCAGGCTGGCGTAGCTGGTCATGATCAGCACCGGGGTGCCTTGGCCGAGCTTGATCAGTTCGGTGCCGGGCGCGCCTGGCAGGCGCAGGTCGCTGACGATCAGGTCGAAGGTGGCAATGCTGAAGCGTTCCTGGGCTTCCTGCACCGAGCCGGCTTCGCTGACCTGGTACTGGTTCCGCTCGAGCAGACGACGCAAGGCCGAGCGGATGATGGTTTCGTCTTCGACGATCAGAATGTGCGGCATTGATTCAATTCTCTCGACGGTCTCGAATTTCAGGGGACGTCGCTACGACATGCCGGGGCAGGGTCACGCGGATCCGGGTGCCACGTTGCCGTTCGATATCGGCCGGGCTGTCGATGGTGATTTGCCCATAATGCTCTTCCACGATGGAATAGACCAGAGCGAGCCCCAGTCCGGTTCCTTCGCCCGGGTCCTTGGTGGTGAAGAAGGGTTCGAACAGGCGGTCCATGATGTTCTTCGGTATCCCGCTGCCCTCATCCTCGACGATCAGGTCGACGGTGTGTTCGCTGACTTCGCTGCGCACGCGCACGGCGCTGCCGGGCGGCGAGGCATCGCGGGCGTTGGAGAGCAGATTGATCAGCACCTGGGCCAGGCGCTGCGGGTCCCCTTCGGCCCAGTGCTCCGGGTCGCAGAGGTTGAAGAACTGTACTTCGAAATTGCGCCGGTTCAACGCCAGCAGACCGATGGCGTCCTGCGCCACTTCGGCCAGGCATACCGGCTCTTCGCTGTTCTGGTGGCTGCCGCCGGCATGGGCGAAGCTCATCAGCGACTGGACGATGCGCGATACCCGCTTGGTCTGTTCGAGAATCTGGCTGGATAGCTCGATGATTTCGCCATCGCCCTCACGCTCCTCGCGCAGGTTCTGCGCCAGGCAGGCGATGCCGGTGATCGGGTTGCCGATCTCGTGGGCCACGCCGGCGGCCAGGCGGCCGATGCTGGCCAGGCGCTCGGAGTGCACCAGCTTGTCCTCCAGCGCCTGGGTTTCGGTAAGGTCCTCCACCAGCAGCACCAGGCCGCTGTTACCCGGGGCCAGCGGCTCGTCGATAGCGGCCTTGTGCAGGTTCAGCCAACGCGGCTGGCCGTCCAGCGCCAGGCGCTGCTTGTGCAGGTGCTCGTCGGGCACGTTGATGAAGCCTTGCAGCAGGCCGCGCCAAGGTTCGTCGATGGTGACCAGGCGCGAGCCGACCACGTGCTTGGCGGCGATGCCGGTGAGCTCTTCCATGGCCTTGTTCCACATCAGGATTTCCTGGTCCTTGGCCAGCGAGCAGACGCCCATGGGCAGTTCCTGCAGGGTCTGGCGGTGGTAGCGGCGCAGGGCGTCGAGCTCGGCGGCCAGGCCGGTCAGGCGCGAGTGGTAGTCTTCCAGGCGGCTTTCGATGAAGTGGATGTCCTCGGTCACGTAGTTTTCGTTACCGGACTTGTACGGCAGGAAGGTCTCGACCATGTCCTGGGCCACGCTTGGCCCCATCAGGCCGGACAGGTTGGCCTCGATGCGGTCGCGCAGGCGGCGCAAGGCATAGGGGCGGCGCTCGTCGAACGGCAGGTAGAGATCGCGCAGGGCCTGCTCCACTTCCTTCTGCGCGGCCTTGGCGCCCAGCGGCTTGGCCAGCTGGGTGGCGAACTCCTGTGGCGAGGCGGCATGCAGCTCGCGGCGTTGCGGGCGGCGCACGTTGTCCACCGCGCAGGCTTCGGCGGCGCTGACCTCTTCGTTGCTGGCGTTGGTGAACAGCGAAATCAGGGTGAACAACAGCACGTTGGCCGCCAGCGAGGCGATGGCCGCCATGTGCCAGCTGGTGTCGTCCAGCACGTAGATCATGTCCAGCAGCGGGATGTAGAAGCCCTGCAGGTTGCCCAGCAGCGGCAGCAGCATGGTCACCATCCACACCAGGGTGCCGGCCAGCAGGCCGGCGATGAAGCCGCGGCGATTGGCAGTCGGCCAGTACAGCACCGACAGCACGCCCGGCAGGAACTGCAACGTGGCGACGAAGGCGACGATGCCCAGGTTGGCCAGGCTCTGGTGGTTGTTCTGGGTCAGGTAGAACATGAACCCGGCGGTGATGATGGCGACGATCAGCGCACGGCGGGTCCACTTCAGCCAGCGGTAGATGTTGCCTTCGGCCGGCGGCTGGTACAGCGGCAGCACCAGGTGGTTGAGGGCCATGCCTGACAGCGCCAGGGTGGTGACGATGATCAACCCGCTGGCGGCCGACAAGCCGCCGATGTAGGCCAGCAGTGCCAGTGCCTGGTTGTTGGCGGCAATGCCCAGGCCCAGGGTGAAGTACTCGGGGTTGGTGCTGGCGCCCAGGCGCAGGCCGGCCCACAGCACCAGCGGCACGGCCAGGCTCATCAGCAGCAGGAACAGCGGCAGGCCCCAGCTGGCGCTGACCAGCGAGCGCGGGTTGAGGTTTTCGGTGAAGGCCATGTGGTACATGTGCGGCATGACGATGGCCGAGGCGAAGAACACCAGCAGCAGGGTGCGCCATGGGCCTTCCTGCAGTGGGGTATGCAGGGCAGCCAGGGCGGTCTGGTTCTGCAACAGCCACACTTCCAGTTCGTGCGGGCCGCCAAACACGCCATACAAGGCGTACAGGCCGATACCGCCCAGGGCCAGCAGCTTGATCACCGACTCGAAGGCAATGGCGAACACCAGCCCTTCGTGCTTTTCGCGTGTGGCGATGTGCCGCGAGCCGAAGAAGATGGTGAACAGGATGATCAGCGTACAGAAGGCGAAGGCCACCCGGGCCTTGACCGGCTCACCGGTGAGGATGCTGATCGAATCGGCCACCGCCTGGATCTGCAGGGCCAGCAAGGGCAGCACGCCGATCAGCATGATGATGGTGGTCAGCGCCCCGGCCCAGGTGCTGCGGAAGCGGAACGCCAGCAGGTCGGCCAGCGAGGAGAGCTGGTAGGTACGGGTGATCTTGAGGATCGGGTAGAGCAGCACTGGCGCCAGCAGGAACGCGCCGGACACCCCCAGGTAACAGGCAAGGAAGCCGTAGCCGTACTGGTAGGCCAGGCCCACCGAACCATAGAAGGCCCAGGCGCTGGCGTACACGCCCAACGACAGGGTGTAGGTCAGCGGGTGGCGAATGATAGAACGCGGGATCAGCCCCCGCTCGCTGATCCAGGCCACGCCGAACAGCACCATGAGGTACGCGGCGCTGATCAGGATCATCTGGGTCAGGCTAAAGCTCATCGGCATCTCGTTGGCTCTGCAGGATGAAGGTGACGACGATCAGGATCAGCCAGAGCAGGTAAGGGCGATACCAGGCTCCGGTCGGTTCGATCCACCAGTCCATGATGGCCGGGGAGAACAGGTAGATCCCCACGACCAGAAGCAGGACCAAACGATAGATGTACATGCTGGCCTCGATGGTTGGGCGCTGCGGGCTTGGACTTATTATTGGCGCAAATGGCTGGGGGGATGCTAGCGGGAATCCATGGGGTTCGCCAAGAGGTTGAATTTATTGGGCTTTTGTTTTTGAGGGGTGGGCTACCTGTGCCGGCCTCTTCGCAGGTGAACCCGCTCCCACAGGTAATGCGCTTTCCTCAGGTTTGGTGAGGACCCTGTGGGAGCGGGTTTACCCGCGAAAGGGCCGCGCCTGCCTCAGCGCAAATCAGCCTCTGGCACCGTGGTCCGCTGCGCAATCGCCTCGGGCCGCCACTGCTTGCGCGCCACCGCCAGCACTTCAGCCGGCGTTGCCAGCAACAACTCGGGGTCTGCTTCCTGCCCCAGCGCCCGCAACGCCCGCAGCAACAGCGGTGTCGCCTGGTCTGCCTGCAGCGGCGGCGAGCGGTACGACTTGCCCAGCTTGTGCCCGTCCGGCTGCACGATCAGCGGAATATGCAGGTAACGCGGCTGCGAGAAGCCCAGCAACTCTTGCAGGTACAGCTGGCGCGGGGTGTTGTCGAGCAGGTCGGCGCCACGCACGATGTCGGTAACACCTTGCCAGGCATCGTCCAGCACCACCGCCAGCTGGTAGGCATACAGCCCGTCGCGGCGCTGGATGACGAAGTCGCCCACCTCACGCCCCAGGTGTTGCTGGTACTCGCCCTGCACCCGGTCGGTAAAGCGGTAGATCAGCTCCGGCACGCGCAAGCGGATTGCCGCACCTTCACGGGCATGCCCGGCGTTGCGGCACAGGCCTGGGTAGATACCGTTGTAACCCTCCAGCTGCTTGCGCGAGCAGGTGCAGGCGTAGGCCAGGCCCATGTTGAACAGGCGGTCGACCACAGCGGCATAGGCATCGTGCCGCTGGCTCTGGAACACCACTTCGCCATCCCACTCCAGGCCGTAGCGCTCCAGGGTCTCCAGGATCGCATCACGGGCACCGGGCATTTCCCGGGGTGGGTCGGTGTCTTCCATGCGCAGCAGCCAGCGGCCGTTGACGGCGCGGGCATCGAGCCAGGAGGCGAGGGCGGCGACCAGCGAGCCGAAGTGCAGGAAGCCGCTGGGGGTGGGGGCAAAACGCCCGATGTAGCTGGAGTCGGTCATGGTCAGGCTGGGCATATAAATGAAACGGGGCGCATGATGCGCCCCGTTCAGGTGGAAAGAAAGATCAGCCTTTGCCGACCGTTTTTTCCTTTTTCTCGGCGATTTCCTTGCAGTCGAAGCACAGGTCGGCGGTAGGGCGTGCCTCCAGGCGACGCAGGCCGATCTCGATGCCGCACGATTCGCACCAGCCGTACTCGTCGGCCTTGATCTTGTCGAGGGTCTTGTCGATTTTCTTGATCAGCTTGCGCTCGCGATCGCGGTTGCGCAGCTCCAGGGCGAATTCTTCTTCCTGGCTGGCGCGGTCGGCCGGGTCGGGGAAGTTGGCTGCCTCGTCCTTCATGTGGTCCACAGTGCGGTCGACACTGTTCATCAGCTCTTGCTTCCAGGCGCCGAGAAGCTTGGTGAAGTGCTTTTTCATGGGCTCGCCCATGTACTCTTCACCCTTGGTTTCTACGTAGGGCTCGACACCGTACATGGTCTGGGCTTTTTGCTTTTCTACGGTGGACATGAATAGACCGCCTCTCACTCATCTGATCCAATGCGCAGGCTGCTCCATCTCCGGCACCCGCCGGCCCTGCGACTGCGAGCCGCCGAACTTACCAGATAGATCAGGGGTGCGCTACCCCGCCCTATCCTGGTAATTGACAGCGGCGTGAGCCGCACGTTCGGTAGCGTGCAGAGGTAGAATCTCCAGTTTAGACCCATTTGAGAGAAGGTCATGGCCCACCCCTACAGTGCGCGCAGCCGCGCCATCGAACCCTTCCACGTCATGGCGTTGCTGGCCCGGGCCAACGAGCTGCAGGCGGCCGGACACGACGTGATTCACCTGGAAATCGGCGAACCGGACTTCACCACGGCCGCGCCCATCGTTGCCGCCGGCCAGGCGGCACTGGCCGCCGGGCACACCCGCTACACCGCCGCACGCGGCCTGCCGGCGCTGCGCGAAGCCATTGCCGGCTTCTATGGTCAGCGTTATGGCCTGAGTATCGACCCTGAACGCATCCTCATCACCCCGGGTGGCTCTGGTGCGCTATTGCTGGCCAGCAGCCTGCTGGTCGACCCGGGCAAGCACTGGCTGCTGGCCGACCCGGGCTACCCGTGCAACCGCCACTTCCTGCGCCTGGTCGAGGGCGGGGCGCAGTTGGTGCCGGTGGGCCCGGATGTGAACTACCAGCTGACCGCCGACCTTGTCGACCGCTACTGGGACAAGGACACGGTCGGTGCCCTGGTCGCCTCGCCGGCCAACCCGACCGGCACCGTGCTGGGGCGTGACGAGCTTGCCAGCCTGTCCCACGCTACCCGCGAACGGCATGGCCACCTGGTAGTGGACGAGATCTACCACGGGCTGACCTATGGCATGGACGCACCCAGCGTGCTGGAAGTGGACGACTCGGCATTCGTCCTGAATAGTTTTTCCAAGTATTTCGGCATGACCGGTTGGCGCCTCGGCTGGCTGGTAGCGCCCCCTGGCGCGGTGGCCGACCTGGAGAAGCTGGCACAAAACCTGTACATCAGTGCGCCAAGCATGGCCCAGCATGCCGCGCTGGCGTGTTTCCAGCCCGAAACCCTGGCCATTTTCGAGGAGCGCCGCGCCGAGTTCGCCCGCCGTCGCGACTACCTGTTGCCCGCCCTGCGCGAACTGGGCTTCCGCATTGCCGTCGAGCCGCAGGGGGCGTTCTACCTGTATGCCGACATCAGTGCCTTTGGCGGTGACGCGTTCGCCTTCTGCCGGCACTTCCTGGAGACCGAGCACCTGGCCTTCACCCCGGGCCTGGACTTCGGCCGCCACCTGGCCGGGCACCATGTGCGTTTTGCCTACACCCAGAGCCTGCCGCGCCTGGAAGAGGCGGTGCAGCGGATTGCCCGCGGCCTGCGGAGCTGGCAAGGCTGATGCAATTCCATCCCCCACTCGAACAGGGCCGCCTGCTGCGCCGCTACAAGCGCTTTCTGGCGGATATCGAACTGCCCGGCGGCGAGCAGCTGACCATTCACTGCCCGAACACCGGCTCCATGCTCAACTGCATGCGTGAAGGCGGGCAGGTGTGGTTCAGCCGCTCCAACGACCCCAGGCGCAAATTGCCGGGCACCTGGGAAATCAGCGAAACCCCGCAGGGGCGGCTGGCCTGTGTGAATACCGGGCGGGCCAATCCGCTGGTCGAAGAGGCCCTGCGTGCCGGCATCATCGCCGAACTGGCCGGTTTCAGCGCGCTCAGGCGTGAGGTGGCTTACGGTGAGGAGGGCAGCCGCATCGACTTTCGTCTGGAGTTCGACGGTGCCCCGGCCTATGTCGAGGTCAAGAGCGTGACCCTGGGTTACCCCGACAGCACGGTCGCGGCCTTCCCTGATGCGGTGACCCAGCGCGGTGCCAAGCACCTGCGCGAGCTGGCGAAGCTGGCCAGGCAGGGCGTACGGGCGGTGCAGCTGTATTGCGTGAACCTGACCGCTGTCGACGCCGTGCGCCCGGCCGAGGAAATCGATGCGGCCTATGCCCAGGCCCTGCGCGCGGCGGTGGCGGAAGGGGTGGAGGTGCTGGCCTACGGTACGCGCCTGGACGCCGAAGGCATCGTCATCGACCGCCGCCTGCCGGTGCTGCTGACCCCTTGAACCAGATGCCCTGGCTGTCCTCGTGGCAGCCCAGGGCCTGCAGTTGCTCGCCCTCGCACGGCCCGGCCACGCATTCGCCGCTTTCGATCAGGAACAGCGCGCCATGATGGGCGCAATGGATCAGGCTGGCGCTGTCATCGAGAAACGCATCCTCTGCCCAGTTCAGCGGGATGCCACGGTGCGGGCAACGGTTGCGGTAGAGATACACCTGGCCCTGGCGGCGCACACCGAACAGTTCGATGCCGTCTACGCTGAAGGCGCGGCCTTGGCCTTCGGCCAGGCCGTGGGAGGTACAAAGGAAGTGCATGGCAACGACGACTCGTGAAACAAGGGGTGGCTTGACGCATCAATGCGAATAATTATCAAATTGCCCGCATTCGCTGCGCCCGGCTGCCTATGGTGCGCAGTTCCGTCGCCCGCCACAAGGCGTGCGGCCCGCCTGCAGAAGGAACCCGATGATGCGCCATCCTGTCGCCTTGCTCGTCCTGTGCGCAAGCCTTGTGCTCTCCAACCAGGCCTTGGCGGCCGAGACGCCGCAGCGTTGGGTCAGCGCTGGTGGCGCACTGAGCGAATGGATCAGCGCGTTGGGCGGTGAGGCGCGGTTGGTGGGGGTGGACACCACCAGCCAGCACCCGTCATCGCTCAAGTCACTGCCCAGCGTTGGCTACCAGCGGCAGCTGTCGGCGGAAGGCATTCTCAGCCTGCGCCCGGATGTGCTGGTAGGCACCGAGGAAATGGGCCCGCCACCAGTATTGGCGCAAATCCGCAAGGCTGGCGTGCGGGTCGAACAGTTCTCCAGCAAGGCCGAACTGGCGGCGGTGGATGAAAACCTCAAGCACCTGGGGCAGTTGCTGGGCGCCGAACAGCAAGCCGCGGTGTTGGCGTCGGGCTACCACCAGAAGCTCGATGCCTTGCAGGCCAAGGTCAGGCAGGCCCAGGCCGGACAGAAGGCGCCAGGGGTGTTGCTACTGGTCGGGCATGCCGGGGCCAGGCCGCTGATCGCCGGGCAGGGCACCGCCGGTGACTGGCTGCTGAGCCAGGCAGGCGGGCGCAACCTGGCAGAACATCAGGGCTACAGGAATTTCTCCAGCGAAGCACTGGCGGCGCTGGACCCGGATGTGATCGTGTTTTCCGACCGGGCGCTGGCCGATGAGCAGGCCTTGCAGGCGTTGCTGAAAGAGAACCCCGCACTGGCGGCCTCGCGCGCCGTGCGCGAAAAGCGCCTGGTGTCGCTTGACCCGACGCTGCTGGTCGGCGGGCTCGGGCCGCGCCTGCCGGCAACCCTGCAGTCGCTGGCGGCCACCTTCTACCCGGCTGCCAAGGCCAGCCTCGCTCAATGAAGCAGCGGGTCCAGCCACGCACGCTGTTAATCTGCCTGAGCCTGTTGTGCCTGTTGGCGGTCTGGTTGTCATTGGCCCTGGGGCCGGTCAGCCTGCCGCTGTTCGATACCCTGCGTGCCGGCCTGCGCCTGCTCGGGCTGCCCATCGCCGCTGATGGCCTGCAGCAGGCCGAGATGATCCTCGGCCAGATCCGCCTGCCGCGCACCTTGCTGGGGTTGGCGGTGGGCGCGGTGCTGGCGTTGTCCGGGGTGGCCATGCAGGGGCTATTCCGTAACCCGTTGGCCGACCCCGGGCTGGTAGGGGTTGCCGCCGGTGCGGCGGTGGGCGCGGCGGTGGCCATCGTTGGCGGCAGCTGGCTGGGCGGCATGCCGGATATGCTTGCCCCTTACCTGTTGTCGCTGTGCGCTTTCATCGGCGGGCTGGGTGTGACTGCGCTGGTCTATCGCCTGGGGCGGCGCGACGGCCAGACCAACGTTGCCACGATGCTGCTGGCCGGTGTGGCCATGACCGCGCTGGGCGGTGCTGCCGTGGGGTTGTTTTCCTACCTGGCCGACGATGCCACCCTGCGTACGCTGACCTTCTGGAACCTGGGCAGCCTCAACGGTGCCAGTTACCAGCGGCTATGGCCGTTGCTGCTGGTGGCAGCGGGTGTGGCGGTATGGCTGCCACGCCGGGCCAAGGCGCTGAATGCCATGCTGCTGGGTGAGTCGGAGGCGCGCCACCTGGGCATCGATGTGGAGCGACTCAAGCGCGAGCTGGTGTTCTGCACGGCGCTGGGTGTGGGTGCGGCGGTGGCCGCTGCCGGGCTGATCGGCTTCATCGGCCTGGTGGTGCCGCACCTAGTACGCCTGCTGGCCGGGCCTGATCATCGTGTGGTGCTGCCAGCTTCCTTGTTGGCCGGCGGCGTGCTGATGCTGTTCGCCGATTTGGCGGCGCGGCTGCTGCTGGCGCCTGCCGAGCTGCCGATTGGCATCGTCACGGCCTTTATCGGTGCGCCGTTCTTCCTTTTCTTGCTGATACGAGGACGCAGCTGATGTTGCAAGCCGAGGGCCTGCACTTGCGGCGGGGCAGCAACGAAGTGCTGCATGACATTCATCTACAGCTGAGCCCGGGGCAGGTGGTAGGCGTGCTCGGCCCCAACGGTGCCGGCAAGAGCAGCCTGCTGGGTGTGCTGTGTGGTGAGCTGGCGCCCGATCGCGGGCGGGTGACGCTACAGGGCAGGCCACTGGCCGACTGGGCCGGGCCGGAACGGGCCAGGCGCCTGGCGGTGTTGCCGCAGGTGTCCAGCCTGGGGTTCTCGTTCCGGGTCGAGGAAGTGGTGGGCATGGGGCGCATGCCCCATGGCACCGGGCAGCGGCGCGACGCGGAAATCGTCGAGGCGGCCTTGCGGGCGGCGGATGCCTGGCACCTGGTAGAGCGCAGTTACCTGGCATTGTCTGGCGGCGAGCGGCAAAGGGTGCACCTGGCCAGGGTGCTGGCGCAGCTGTGGCCGGGCGAAGCAGGCACTACGCTGCTGCTCGACGAGCCGACCTCGATGCTCGACCCGCTGCACCAGCACACCACCCTGGAAGCCGTGCGCCGCTTTGCCGACCGTGGCGCCGCGGTGCTGGTGATCCTGCATGACCTGAACCTGGCGGCGCGCTACTGTGACCGTATCCTGCTGCTGGAGCAGGGGCGCTGCCATGCCTTTGCAGCGCCCGAAGCCGTGCTGACGCCGGCGGCGTTGAAGGCGGTATACGGGATCGATGTACTGGTTCAGGCGCACCCGGAGCGTGGCCATCCGCTGATCATCACCCGTTGATGTGGGTATTCAAGACGCCGAGGCGTGCGCTCCCACAAGAGCTGGTGCAGGCCTATACATTGTTGAATGACATGGAGGTACTGCCCAATGCGACATCCGCTGCTGTCCGCTTTCTCGCTTGGCCTGGTACTGGTACTGGGGGGCTGCCAGGCCAGCCTGCCACCGCTGCCCGCTTGGCAGAGCAGTGAAGGGCGCAGCCATGCCGAGCTGGGACATATCGTCGATCTTGCCAGTGGCCAGCTGATCAGCCCTGAGCAGCTGGTGCAGCACCTGTCTGCCGCCCCCCGGGTGCTGGTCGGCGAGAAACACGACAACCCCGACCATCACGCGCTGCAGCTGTGGCTGCTGCGCGCCTTGCAAGGCCAACGCGCGCAGGGCAGCCTGCTGCTGGAAATGCTGCAGCCCGAGCAGCAACCGCTGCTGGACAAGCTCGCGGGGCAACCTTGGCCGGCAGACCTGCCCAAGGCCCTGGCCTGGCAGGATGGCTGGGATTGGCAGCTGTACGGACCAATCGTGACTGAAGCCTTGCAGCAGCGGGTGCCTTTGCTGGCCGCCAACCTCTCACCCGGCGAGATGCGCCAGGCCTATCGACAGCCGCCTTCGTTACCGGGAGAACGGTCCAATGCGCCGGCGGTCAAGGCCGCCCTGCTGGAGCAGGTGCGCGTGGGGCATTGCGGGATGCTGCCAGAAAGCCAGTTGCCGGCAATGCTGGCCGTGCAGCAGCAGCGCGACCGGCGCATGGCCGAGCGCTTGCTGGCGGCGCCGCAGCCGGCACTGCTGTTGGCCGGGGCTTATCACGTGCGCAAGGACCTGGGGGGGCCGTTGCACCTGGCTGACCTGCAAGCACAAGGGGAGAGCAAGGTACTGCTGCTGGCCGAGGTGGGTGAGCAGGTCGACACGGGCGAGGCTGATTATGTGTGGTACACAGCAGCGATGCCGGAGCAGGACTATTGCGCGCAACTGCGGTGACAGGGCTGCAAAGGGCAAAAAAAGACCCGGCAAATTGCCGGGTCAATAACCGTGATTAGCCTGATGAGGAGATAATCTGAGAGTCCGAACCAGGGGCTCTTAGCTTATCCAACCAGTCTCGCGACCAGTTGTGATAATCATAACGATTCTCATTTCGGTGTCAATCCCTTTCCTGTGATTATTTTTTATTTTTTTGCGCAGGGCTTTTCGCATCCAGTTGTTGGTTGAGCGCTTCTTTGCGTTCGAGCGGCAAATCGTTCCAGTGCATGTCCAGCAGGGCGCCTTCAATGGCATACAACAGCACCTTCGATGCGCGGAACCCTCGTGTCTTCACGGCCTGGTACGCACCCACCGCGCCCAGGCGGCGCAGATCCGATGCGCTGTGGATGCCGGCTGCATGCAGCCACTGCGCAGAGGTCTTGCCAAGGTTCTTCAGATGCTGCAATTCATCGTTCATCGAGCCTCCTTGCGATGGCTGAACGGGGATTGGGGGATAAATCGCGAGCAGGTCAGAGAGGAGTGTAGCGGGGGTTAGGAAATGCGCGGCCTTTTGCCATCGGGGGCGACGAGATGTCCTGTGCCGGCCTCTTCGCGGGCTTGCCCGCTCCCACAGGTACTGCGTCAGTCGTGAGGCTTGCAGATAACCTTGTGGGAGCGGGTTCACTCGCGAAGAGGTCGGCCCAGGAAAACGCTGAGCTTACAGGCCAGGCAGGCGCTGGCGAATCTGCTCGATCACCTGGTCCATGCTACCGGCATTCTGGGTATCGACGCGGGTGCTCTGCACCAGTTCCTGTGCATCCAGCGGCTCACGGCTGGCCTGCTGGGCCTTGACCACTTCCAGGGTGGCATCCGACGGGTCGGTGTTTTCTGCCTGGCGCTGCTCCAGCCAGCTGGCGATGACCGCATCCGGCGCATGGCAGTCGAGGATCAGGAACGGCACCCCGGTCTGGCTGGCGATGTCCGCTGCGGCCTGGCGCTGCTCACGCTTGAGGTAGGTGGCATCCAGCACCACCGGGAAGCCGGCGCGCAGCACGGTCGCCGCCACCTCGTGCAGGCGCTGGTAGGTCGCGACACTGGCGTCCTGGTCATAGATGCCGGTACTCAGCTGACCAGCGTCAGCCTGCTGCTGTTCGCCGAACAGGCGCTTGCGCTCGACGTCCGAACGCACGCGGACGGCACCCAGGGCCTCGACCATGCGCATGGCCACGTGGCTTTTGCCCACTGCCGAAACACCGTGGGTAATGGCCAGCAGGCGCGACGGGATGGCGCTGTAGCTTTCTGCCAGGTTGGCATAGTTGCGGTAGGTGCGCAGGGTGGTGGCGCGCTGCACGCCATCGGCATCGGCCGGCATGCTGAACAGCGCCACCTTGGCCCGCACCAGCGCGCGGTAGGCTTTGTAGAAGTTGAGCAGTTCCAGGCCTTCGTAGTCGCCGGTCAGTTCCAGGTACTGGCTGATGAAGCGCCGGGCCAGGCATTTCAGGCCACGGTCTTCCAGGTCCATGGCCAGGAAGCTGGTGTCGGCATACACGTCGGTCAGGCGGAACGGTTCGTTGAACTCGATGCAGTCGAAGATCACCACCTTGCCATCGATCAGGGTGGCGTTGCCCAAGTGGATGTCACCGTGGCATTCACGGATGAAACCATTGGCCTTGCGCTTTTCCAGCAGGCCATGCAGGCGCTCGAAACTGCTGCGTGCCCAGGCCTGCAGGGCGTCGAGCTGTTGCAGGTCGGCCTTGTCGCTGAGGAACGGGCGAATCTGCTCGAAGTTCTGCTCCACCGGCGCCATCACGCTGTCTGGTGTGCCCAGTGGGTGCTCCACCGGCACACGCGGGGCCTGCAGATGGAATTCGGCGATCTGCCGGGCCATCTGGTCGATGTGCGCAGCATTCAGCTCGCCATTGGCCTGCAGGGTGTTGAGCATCTGCCCCTGGGGGAACTGGCGCATCTTCAGCACGTATTCGATGGCTTCGCCTTCACCACCGATCTGTGGTGCGTCAACGCTGCCGGTGATCGGCAACACTTCCAGGTACAGACCGTCGGTCAGGCGCTGGTTCAGGCGCAATTCCTCGTTACAGAAATGCTGGCGCTGGTCCAGGCTGGTGAAGTCGAGGAAGCCGAAGTTCATCGGTTTCTTGACCTTGTAGGCATACTCGCCGGTGAGCAATACCCAGGAGATATGCGTCTCGATGAGCTGGAACCCATCCACGGGGTGAGGGTAAAGGGCTGGGTTCTGCAACGCAGTGATAAGGGCTTGGCTCACGGGAAATCCTTCCGGGGGCAGGGAATTCGAATGCGCCATTATGGTCAATGGTGCCGTCCCTGCCTACCGCCGGGGGCGTCTGCCCAGCCTTTATAAAGTGCGTATAATCCGCCGTCATGACCCGAACCCGAAATCCCCGTACCCCTCAGAAACGCCCGACCGGCCGCTCCCGCGCCTGGCTGGGCTGGGCTTTGAAGCTCAGCCTGGTCGGCCTGGTGATCGTCGCCGGCTTCGCGGTTTACCTCGATGCCATCGTCCAGGAGAAGTTTTCCGGCAAGCGCTGGACCATCCCGGCCAAGGTGTATGCCCGGCCGCTGGAACTGTTCACCGGCCAGAAACTGAGCAAGAACGACTTCCTCACCGAGCTGGACGCGCTCGGTTACCGGCGTGAAAGCGCGGCCAACGGCCCGGGGGCGGCGGCAGTCAACGGCAATACCGTCGAGCTCAATACCCGCGGCTTCCAGTTCTACGAGGGCATGGAGCCGGCGCAGTTCGTGCGTGTGCGCTTCTCCGGCGATTACGTGGCGGGCCTTTCCGGCGCCAACGGCAAGACGCTCGACGTAGTGCGCCTGGAGCCGCTGATGATCGGCGGCATCTACCCGAAAAACCTCGAAGACCGCATCCTGATCAAGATCGACCAGGTGCCGCCGTACCTGCTCGAAACCCTGGTGGCGACGGAAGACCGCGACTTCTACAGCCACTTCGGGGTGTCGCCCAAGTCCATCGCCCGCGCCATGTGGGTCAACACCTCGGCAGGTTCCATGCGCCAGGGGGGCAGTACCCTGACCCAGCAGTTGGTGAAGAACTTCTACCTCACCAGCGAGCGTAGCCTCAGCCGCAAGCTGACCGAAGCGATGATGGCCGTGCTGCTGGAACTGCACTACGACAAACGCGAGATCCTCGAGGCCTACCTCAACGAGGTGTTCGTCGGCCAGGATGGCCAGCGTGCGGTGCACGGCTTCGGCCTTGCCAGCCAGTTCTTCTTCAGCCAACCGCTGTCGGAGCTGAAACTGCACCAGATCGCCTTGTTGGTGGGCATGGTCAAGGGGCCGTCCTACTACAACCCGCGTCGCTACCCTGACCGCGCCCTGGCCCGCCGCAACCTGGTGCTCGATCTGGTGGCCGAGCAGGGCGTGGCCAGCCAGGCAGAAGTCGATGCCGCGAAGAAGATGCCGCTGGGCGTGACCAAGCGTGGCAGCCTGGCCGACAGCTCGTTCCCGGCCTTCCTCGACCTGGTCAAGCGTCAGCTGCGCCAGGACTACCGCGATGAAGACCTGACCGAAGAAGGCCTGCGCATCTTCACCAGCTTCGACCCGATCCTGCAGATGAAGGCCGAAACCTCGATGAGCGAGACCTTCAAGCGCCTGGCGGGCCGCAAGGGCGCTGACGAGGTGGAGTCGGCGATGGTCGTGACCAACCCGGAAACCGGTGAAGTGCAGGCGCTGATCGGCAGCCGCCAGGCCGGCTTCGCCGGCTTCAACCGCGCCATCGATGCCGTGCGGCCGATCGGCTCGCTGGTCAAGCCGGCGGTGTACCTGACCGCGCTGGAGCAACCGACCAAGTACACCCTGACCAGCTGGGTGCAGGACGAACCGTTCTCGGTCAAAGGTGCCGATGGCCAGGTCTGGCGCCCGCAAAACTATGACCGCCGCCCGCATGGCACCATCTATCTGTATCAGGGTCTGGCCAACTCCTACAACCTGTCGACTGCCAAGATCGGCCTGGAAGTGGGCGTGCCCAACGTGATCAAGACCATTGGCCGGCTGGGCGTGAATGTCGACTGGCCGGCGTTCCCGGCCATGCTGCTGGGTGCCGGCGGCATGTCGCCGATGCAGGTCGCGACCATGTACCAGACCATCGCCAACGGCGGCTTCAACACCCCGATGCGCGGTATCCGCAGCGTGCTCACCGCCGAAGGTGAGCCGCTCAAGCGCTACCCGTTCCAGATCCAGCAAACCTTCGACCCGGGGGCCATCTACCTGGTGCAGAACGCCATGCAGCGGGTGATGCGCGAGGGCACCGGCCGCTCGGTATACAACACGTTGCCGCGCAACCTCACCCTGGCGGGCAAGACCGGTACCAGTAACGATTCGCGCGACAGCTGGTTCTCCGGCTTCAGCCAGGACCTGCTGGCGGTGGTGTGGATGGGCCGTGACGATAACGGCAAAACGCCATTTACCGGCGCCACCGGTGCCCTGCAAGTGTGGACCAGCTTCATGAAAAAGGCCGACCCGCTGCCGCTGGACATGCCGCAACCGGATAACGTGGTGCAGGCCTGGATCGACCCATACAGTGGCCATGGGTCTGATGGCAGCTGTCCGGGAGCGGTGCAGATGCCGTATATTCGCGGCAGTGAACCGCCCGCCGGCGCGACCTGTGGCGGCGAGCAGGATCCAGTTGAATCGGTCATGGACTGGGTCAAGGGCTGGATGAATTAAGCACAGGCTGCATTGATGAGGTGTGACGTGAACAAGTGGCTGTTTCCTGCCGTGACGGCGCTGGCGGTGCTCCAGGGGTGCGCCAGCGTCCCGCGCGGCAATATTCCGGTGGTCGACTCGAGCACCCGCGTGTCCAACAGTGAACGCGTGACGGCCAACCGCTCTGCGGGTGGCTATAACGCGGGCACCGCGCAGGCGCAAACGCTGCCTGAGGATTCCGGCGTCACCGTGATGATCCCCCAGGGCGCTGGCGCTTCGGGCATCCAGACGTTCCCGGCGGCCAATGGCGCGGCGCCGATCAGCACCTCGCCGATTACCCCGGGGCCGATCACCTCCGGACCGATCACTACAGCGCCGGTCGGTTCGGCACCGATGACCACCAACCCCAACCCGATCGCCGACGAACCCTTCGACATCGCGGCGATGAACAGCGCTTCGCAAAGCACCAGTGCGCCAACCGGTATCCCACGTAGCAGCGCTGCTGCGGGTGGCCTGTCGGCCGATGAGCAACTGGACGGCCCGGTGCTGGCGCTGCTGACTACCGCGAAGACGCAGCAGGGCAGTGGTGACTTCAACGGTGCCGCCTCGAGCCTGGAGCGCGCCCAGCGCATTGCCCCGCGCGAGCCACAGGTGCTGTACCGCCTGGCCCAGGTGCGCCTGTCGCAAGGTGATGCGCCGCAGGCCGAGCAGCTGGCGCGTCGCGCCCTGACTTACGCCAACGGCCGCCCGAGCCTGCAGGCCGAGCTGTGGAACACCATCGCCCAGGCCCGCGAAAAGCAGGGTGACAGCGCTGGCGCCGCCCTGGCCCGGCAAAAGGCCCGGGTCAATTCGTGATGATCGAGCAGCGTATTCTGGATATTGCCGACCACCTGATGCTGATCGAGCGTGAACTGCAGGTGCAAGGCTGGTGGGGTGACGAGCCACCCAGCGATGAGGCACTGGCCAGTACGGTGCCTTTCGCTGTCGATACCCTCAGTTTCGAGCAGTGGCTGCAATGGATCTTCCTGCCGCGCATGAAGATCATCATCGAGTTGGGTCAGCCGCTGCCCAACGCCTCCGGCATCCTGGTCATGGCCGAAACCGTGTTTACCGACCGGCCAGAGCAAAGTCGTGAGCTGCGCCGCCTGTTGGCAGCATTTGACCAATTGATTGCTCCTTCCGCCTGATTTCTTCAGTTTTTCCTTCAAGGGCCGCAGATTGTGGCCCTTTTTTATGGAAATCTTATTAATTCTGCTGCTGAAGCGATTTTTAGTGGTGGCAGGAATTCATCTTGGGGAAAAATTGGCAATAATTTTTCTTGACTTGTTGGCGCCGAATCAGAAGAATCCAATCTCCGCTGTAGAGGGACTGCCAGAAGCAGACCCGCTAAGCAGATCATGAGGCGCACACCCGCGCCGACCTGTTACACCCCGCAACGCGTTACCTCGCGCTGGGTGGGAAAACCCCGCAACACTCTGGGGCGCTCCCAATACTTGCTCAGTCAGTGCTGACGTTCGCTCATGCTCTGCTTGGCAGTAAACCTATTAAGACCCGTCCAGTGAGGGCGGTATTCTGGCGTTTTAGAGGTGAACAACGTGGAGCTTTTATCTGGCGCTGAGATGGTCGTCCGCTTCTTGCGTGACGAAGGCGTTAAGCACATCTACGGGTACCCTGGTGGTGCTCTCCTGCATGTTTACGACGCGCTGTTCAAGGAACCGGAAGTCGAGCACATCCTGGTTCGTCATGAGCAGGCAGCTACCCATATGGCGGACGGCTACGCCCGCGCCACCGGCAAGGCCGGCGTGGTGCTGGTAACCTCCGGCCCGGGCGCGACCAATGCCATTACCGGTATTGCCACCGCCTACATGGATTCGATTCCGATGGTCATTCTGTCCGGCCAGGTGCCTAGCACCATGGTGGGGACCGATGCCTTCCAGGAAACCGACATGATCGGTATTTCGCGGCCGATCGTGAAGCACAGCTTCATGATCAAACATGCCAGCGAAATCCCCGAAGTTCTGAAAAAAGCATTCTACCTGGCGCAATCCGGTCGCCCAGGTCCGGTCGTGGTCGACATTCCAAAAGATATGACCAACCCGGCCGAGAAGTTCGAATACGTCTACCCGAAAAAGGTCAAGCTGCGCTCCTACAGCCCGGCGGTACGCGGCCACTCCGGCCAGATCCGCAAGGCGGCCGAGATGCTGCTGGCGGCCAAGCGCCCGATCGTCTACTCCGGTGGCGGCGTGATTCTCGGTGGTGGCTCCGAAGCCCTGACCGATATCGCTAAGTCGCTGAACCTGCCGGTCACCAATACCCTGATGGGTCTGGGTGGCTTCCCGGGTACCGACCGCCAGTTCCTCGGCATGCTCGGCATGCACGGCAGCTTCACTGCCAACATGGCCATGCACCATGCCGACGTCATCTTCGCCGTCGGTGCCCGCTTTGACGACCGCGTGGTCAACGGCCCGGCCAAGTTCTGCCCGAACGCCAAGATCATCCACATCGACATCGACCCGGCGTCGATCTCCAAGATGATCAAGGCCGATGTGCCAATCGTCGGCCCGGTCGACAGCGTGCTCAGCGAAATGCTCGGCATCCTCAAGGAAATCGGCGAGCAGCCTGACAAGGCGGCGCTGGATGCCTGGTGGAAGCAGATCGACGAATGGCGTGGCAATGGCGAGCTGTTCCCCTACGACAAGGGCGACGGTAATGTCATCAAGCCGCAGAAAGTCATCGAGACCCTGTGCGAAGTGACCAATGGCGATGCCTTCGTCACCTCCGACGTGGGCCAGCACCAGATGTTCGCGGCGCAGTACTACCGCTTCAACAAGCCGAACCGCTGGATCAACTCCGGTGGCCTGGGCACCATGGGCTTCGGCTTCCCGGCGGCGATGGGCGTCAAGCTCAACTTCCCGGACCAGGACGTTGCTTGCGTGACCGGCGAAGGCAGCATCCAGATGAACATCCAGGAGCTGTCCACCTGCATGCAGTACGGCCTGCCGGTGAAGATCGTCAACCTGAACAACGGTGTGTTGGGCATGGTCCGCCAGTGGCAGGACATGGCCTACAACGGTCGTCACTCGCACTCGTACGTCGAGTCGCTGCCTGACTTCATCAAGCTGGCCGAGGCCTATGGCCATGTGGGTATCCGCATCACCAGCCTGAAGGACCTCAAGCCGAAGCTGGAAGAAGCGTTTGCGATGAAGGACCGCCTGGTGTTCATCGACATCGCGGTTGACCGCAGTGAGCACGTCTATCCGATGCAGATCAAGGATGGCTCGATGCGTGACATGTGGCTGAGCAAGACGGAGCGTACCTGATATGCGGCACATCATTTCCCTGCTGCTGGAAAACGAACCAGGTGCGTTGTCCCGTGTGGTCGGCCTGTTCTCCCAGCGTAACTACAACATTGAAAGCCTGACCGTGGCGCCGACCGAAGACCCGACCCTGTCGCGTCTGACGCTGACCACCGTTGGCCATGACGAAGTGATCGAACAGATCACCAAGAACCTGAACAAGCTGGTCGAAGTGGTCAAGCTCGTCGACCTGTCGGAAAGCGCTCACATCGAGCGTGAACTGATGTTGGTCAAGGTCAAGGCCACCGGTGCCCAGCGCGCCGAGATCAAGCGCACCACGGATATCTTCCGTGGCCAGATCGTCGATGTGACCGCCAGCGTGTACACCGTACAGCTGAGCGGCACCAGCGACAAACTGGACAGCTTCATCCAGGCGATCGGCACTGCATCGATTCTCGAAACCGTGCGCAGCGGCGTTACCGGCATTGCCCGTGGCGACAAAGTGCTCAGCATCTAAATTCAAAAATTAGCGATGGCTCCGCAGGGGCCGAGATATAACCAGGGGTATTTTCATGAAAGTTTTCTACGATAAAGACTGCGACCTTTCCATCATCCAGGGTAAGAAAGTCGCCATCATCGGTTACGGTTCCCAGGGCCACGCTCAGGCGTGCAACCTGAAGGACTCCGGTGTGGATGTCACCATCGGTCTGCGTAAAGGTTCGGCCACCGTTGCCAAGGCAGAAGCCCACGGCCTGAAAGTGACCGACGTTGCCTCTGCCGTCGCTGCTGCCGACCTGGTCATGATCCTGACCCCGGACGAATTCCAGGGCCAGCTGTACAAGCAGGAAATCGAGCCGAACATCAAGAAGGGCGCTACCCTGGCCTTCTCCCACGGCTTCTCGATCCACTACAACCAGGTCGTTCCGCGTGCCGACCTCGACGTGATCATGATCGCGCCGAAAGCCCCTGGCCACACCGTGCGTTCCGAGTTCGTGAAGGGCGGCGGCATCCCTGACCTGATCGCTATCTACCAGGACGCTTCGGGCAACGCCAAGAACGTCGCCCTGTCCTACGCTTCGGGCGTAGGTGGCGGCCGTACCGGCATCATCGAAACCACCTTCAAGGACGAGACCGAGACCGACCTGTTCGGTGAGCAGGCCGTTCTGTGCGGCGGTACCGTCGAGCTGGTCAAGGCCGGTTTCGAGACCCTGGTCGAAGCTGGCTACGCGCCGGAAATGGCCTACTTCGAGTGCCTGCACGAGCTGAAGCTGATCGTTGACCTCATGTACGAAGGCGGCATCGCCAACATGAACTACTCGATCTCCAACAACGCCGAGTACGGTGAGTACGTAACCGGTCCGGAAGTCATCAACGAAGAATCCCGCAAGGCCATGCGCAACGCCCTGAAGCGCATCCAGGACGGCGAGTACGCGAAGATGTTCATCTCCGAAGGTGCTACCAACTACCCATCGATGACCGCCAAGCGCCGTAACAACGCCGCTCACGGCATCGAAATCATCGGCGAGCAACTGCGTTCGATGATGCCGTGGATCTCGGCTAACAAAATCGTCGACAAGACCAAGAACTAAGTCTTGTCGAAAGATGAAAAACGCGGCTTCGGCCGCGTTTTTTCGTTCTGGCAGTCAGCTTCTGGTATAAAGCAGACCAGTGGCTTGCCGTCAGAACCTGTTTTGCAGGCCCGTGTCGAACATTTTCCATCCTGTTGCAAGGTACCCTCCATGAGCGAACGTCCCGAAGAGCCGAACAAGCCCTCCGACGCCGAAAGCCTGCTACCTGTCGATGAGCACGTTGAAGAAGGGCATGACGCCGAAGGGCGCAAGGTGCGCCATCGCGGCATCTATCTGCTGCCCAACCTGTTTACCACCGCCAACCTGTTTGCCGGTTTCTATTCCATCATCAGCTCGATGAGCGCGCAGAGCGCCCTGAGCGCCGGTGACCCGCGCGAGGCGAGCAAGTACTTTGCCTTTGCTGCCATCGCCATCTTCGTGGCCATGGTGCTCGACGGCCTCGACGGCCGTGTCGCGCGCATGACCAACACCCAGAGCGCCTTTGGTGCCGAGTACGACTCGCTGTCGGACATGGTCGCCTTTGGTGTGGCTCCGGCCTTGCTGGCCTTTGGCTGGGCGCTGGGCGACATGGGCAAGGTCGGCTGGATGGTCGCCTTCATCTATGTGGCCGGTGCAGCACTGCGCCTGGCACGCTTCAATACCCAGGTCGGCACCGCCGACAAGCGCTACTTCATCGGCCTGGCCAGCCCGGCTGCCGCGGGCGTGGTCGCGGGTACCGTGTGGGCGTTCAGTGACTACGGCATCCAGGGCTCCAAGCTGTCGTTCCTGGTGGCACTGCTGGTGGCTGCTGCCGGCATGCTGATGGTCAGCAACATCAAGTACAACAGCTTCAAGGAACTGGACCTCAAGGGCCGTGTGCCGTTCGTGGCGATCCTGGCCGTGGTGCTGGTGTTTGCCGTGGTGTTCAGCGACCCGCCGCGTATCCTGCTGCTGATCTTCCTTGCCTATGCGGCTTCGGGGCCGATCCAGTTCCTGCTGAAGGCACGTCGTCGCAAAGCGTGACAATCATTTAATGCTGGAATAACCCGCCGGCTCCATAGTCTTACTGGTACATCCGTTATCCAGTGCTGTGGAGCCGCTCATGCTCATCAAGCTACCCAGGTCTTCCGAGTGCAAGGCGTCGGAGATCACCCCCGAAGGCATCTACCTCTCCCGTCGTACCCTGCTGGGTGGCTCGTTGGCCGGCCTGGCCCTGGGCGCTTTGCCGGGCATGACGCGCGCGGCCGAGGCCAGCCGTTACGCCGATGTCGAGGCGGGCAAGGCGCCGGGCTGGTTCAATGAAAAGCTCGCGGCCACGCAATGGCAGGCAGTAACGGTCAAGGGGGAGGCAATCACGCCGTTCAAGGATGCCACCCACTACAACAACTTCTATGAGTTCGGGCCCGACAAGGGCGACCCGGCGGCCAATGGCGACAGCCTGAAAACCGAACCGTGGAGCGTTGTGGTCGATGGTGAAGTGGGTAAGCCCGGGCGCTATGCGCTGGAGGACTTCGTCAAACCGTACCAGCTTGAGGAGCGCATCTACCGGCTGCGTTGCGTAGAGGCATGGTCGATGGTCATTCCGTGGCTGGGCTTTCCGTTGGCGCAGGTGCTCAAGCAGGTCGAGCCGACTTCCAGGGCGCGTTATGTGCGCTTCGAAACCCTGAAGGATCCGGAGCACATGCCGGGGCAGCGCTCGGGGTTCGCCTTGATCGACTGGCCATATAGAGAAGGCTTGCGCCTGGACGAGGCGATGCATCCGTTGGCGATCCTGGCGGTCGGGATGTATGGCCGGGAGCTGCCCAGTCAGAATGGTGCGCCGTTGCGGCTGGTGGTGCCGTGGAAGTATGGTTTCAAGAGCATCAAGTCGATCGTGCGTATCAGCCTGGTGGCCGACCAGCCCGGCACCACCTGGGAAGGGTTGGCGCCGGATGAATACGGTTTCTATGCCAATGTGAACCCGACGGTCGACCACCCGCGTTGGAGCCAGGCGCGCGAGCGGCGGCTGCCCAGCGGGCTGTTCAGTCCCAATGTGCGGGAAACCCAGATGTTCAATGGCTATGCCGATGAAGTGGCGTCGCTGTATACCGGGCTCGATCTGCGGAAGAACTATTGATGCGTTACCCCTGGTTTCGTCTGGCCATCTTTGTCGTGGGATGCCTGTTCCCGGTGTGGTGGTTGTATGAGGCAGCGATGAATCTGCTGGGGCCTGATCCCGGGAAGATCATGATGGACCGCCTTGGGCTCGGGGCGCTGACCTTTCTGCTGGTTACCTTGAGCATGACCCCGCTGCAGAAACTGACGGGCTGGTCTGGCTGGATCGTGGTGCGCCGGCAGCTGGGTCTGTGGGTGTTTGCCTATATCGTGCTGCACATCCTGGCTTATCTGTTCTTTATCCTTGGGCTGGATTGGGGGCAGTTGGCGGTGGAGTTGCGCAAGCGGCCTTACATTATTGTGGGTGCGCTTGGGTTTCTCGGGTTGCTGGCCCTGGCGGTTACCTCGAATCGGTATAGCCAGCGGCGGTTGGGGGCGAGGTGGAAGAAGCTGCACCGGTTGGTGTACGTGATACTTGGGTTGGGTTTGCTGCATTTTCTGTGGATCGTGCGCTCGGATCTGCGGGAGTGGGCTGTTTATGCCTTTATTGGTGTTGTGTTAATGGCGTTGCGGGTTCCTGTGGTTTCGCGGGTGCTTCCCAAGCTTGCT